>JACKEH010000058.1 GCA_020633125.1 Sandaracinus sp.
CCTCTCGAGCGATCTGGCTCGCGACATCGTGCGCGAGGGCCTCGAGAAGCGCTGCGTCGCGTGCAACTGCTTCAACTACTCGTGGGACGACGAGTGGAACGCGGGGATCATGGCGAGCGCCGAAGCCGGCGAGAGCGTCGACGGAGTGGTCGCGCTTCGCACGCCCGACCGCGTGAAGCTCCGCCTCGTGACGGGCGGCAGCAGCGGAAACACCCTCGACCTTCACGACGACGGAGTCTGAGATGCTGCCGGCGTTCCTCTCGATGGAAGGCGCCCTCGCCGCGCTCTGTTTCGTGATTCAGCTCGGCGTCACCGGTCTCGGCCTCGTCTTCGCGCTCGTCTTCTACGTCCTGGGGACGAGGGTCGCCGAGGAGGCCCGCAAGCCGTGGAACGTCGCGTTGGTGGTGACTGGAGCAATCGTGCTCCTCGGCTGGCTGGGCGTGTTGATCCTCTACGTGGTGCCTGAACCCGTCGTCAGGGCACGCGCACGACACGCACGCCCTCGACCGCAAAGCCGACCGAGACGCGCTCACAGACAAGCGGGTCTGCCGTTGAAGGCGAGAGGTCGGCCGAGTTGCCGATGATGGTGCGCGCGAGCTCGCGGTTGGCTTCGGACATCTGCGCGACGAGGTCGTCGACGCCCACGTGACCGCCCATCTCTCCAGAGAGGAAGCGCCGGTCGAGCTCGAAGCGGAGCTCCACTTCTCGTAGCTCGCCTGGGAGCGGCAACCCGGTCGCGTGGCTCGGAAACTGGAGATCGAGGTCGGACCAACGGGCGCGGACGACGTTTCCGAAGACATCACCTCGCACCTCGGCCGCGAGAGTCGCCGAGGTCGTCATCCGCTGGTCCAAGCCCGTGAGCCCGCCGCCCGATTCCGTCGCCCCGAGGTAGAGCGCGACGCCGACGTCGTCGTCGTAGAACCGGTTGTCGACATCCGTCACTTCGACGAGGACGTACCAACCCTGCTCCGCGATGAACCCGGCGATCGTTCCGTCGAGGCATCCCGACGTCGTTCCGCCGGGACACATCGTGCGCTCGGCGACTCCTTCGAGCACGGGGACGAGACCCTCGAACCCGTTGTCGACTCCTTGGCGCGAGCCGTCGCGGCTCAGGTAGTCGGGGAAGAAGTCCTGACAGGTACCGGTCGCCCCGAAGCCCGCGTCTTCCCCGTCGAGGTTGAATCCGATCTTCGCCCCGACGCGGCCCCCGTCGGTTCCGACGGGAGTGGTCACCGAAAGGGAATCCACGACGAAAGCGAATGAGGCGCCATCCAACGTCGAGGCAAGCGACACGGTTCGTTCTTCCTCGGAGCGTGTCGGGGTGGTGGTCTCGCAGGGCGGGTCGGTCTCCGGAGCGCACGTGAAGTCACGCTCGGGGAAGAGGTGGCCGTCGGGCCCACCGTCCACTCCGCCGTCGAAAGGTGCGGGGGCGTCCGGAGTGTCCGTGCGTGCGTCGTCCGCGAACCCACTGTCCAGCCCACCGTCCAGCACGTAGGGGCCGTTCGGGTTCCGAATCACGCCGCCATCGGCCAGCACGCAAGACCAGCCGTCTCCGACCGGGGTGCTGCCTTCCGGGCAGCGGCAGCTACCCGTCGCTCGATCCTCGACGAGGTCTCCGCAGAGATTCCGCTTGGAGGTACATGCGCTCAGGAGAGTGAGCGCAAGGGCGAAATGGAGAACGAACACACGCGACATGGTCGCGATGTTGGCTCGGGAGCTTCGTCGAGAACAACTGCTCTCGCTGGGCGGGAATCGACTAGAGCCAACTGCTCGGACAGGGGACGCAGTGTCCACGGTCGCCGATGAAGCTTCCGAAGCTGAGGGGAGCGTAGCGCTGCACGTACACGGCCTCGAGGTCGACGGTTCCGTTGGCGATTTGCGGGTCGACGATGGTGCCGATCTCGTAGCGTGGGTAGCTACTCGACTCTCCATAGAGGTTGGCGATCCAGTCGCTCTCGGTTGCGGTGACCGTCAACGAGTCGTCGCAGCCCGGGGGGCCCCAGGCCGAGATGATGGCACGCATCTGTGCGCCGGAACTCTCGAGTCCCACGGAGACGCGCATCGTCGTGTTGGTCGCGTTCATCACGCAGTTGCTCGAGATGCTTCTCGAGGAAACGCCGATTTCGACCGGGCCAGCCGGGGTGAGGCGGTAGAGGTAGGCGTTTCGCGTGACGTAATCGAACATCGCCGCGTAGCCCCGACGCCCGGCAGAGACCGTCGGCAACGAGCGAGTGCGACCGGACGATGCGGTTCCCACCGTTCGCTGGGGAGTGATGGTGGTCGTGAGGAAGGGAATGGGACCCGTGATCGACGTCCGCGTCAGTAGGTGTGTCGACGTGACCCGGAAGGTGGAGCCGCCCCAATCGACGAGTTCCCCGCTGTTCAGATAGAGAGCATGGCGAGTCGTATCGCCGGCTTGCACCATTCGCTGAATGGAAGTCGCGGGACGACCAATCGTGGAGCAAGCACTCGGCAAACATCCGTGAAAGGACGAACGCGCGTTGGCGATCGAGCGCGTCGCCGAGTTCCACTCACACGCACGATGCACGCTCTCGTCGACTCGTGAATCGCAGTCGTCGTTCAGGTGGTTGCAGGTTTCTGCGGTGGGGCCGACGTAGGCGCCGGAGCAGACCAGCGAAGACCCGTTGCACTGCTGCGTGCCCTTTCGGCAGGTGCCCACGTTGGAACCGCACTCGGCGTTGACGCCGTCGATGTCGAGATCCGCGTTGTCGGGCACACCGTCGCAATCGTCATCGATTCCGTTGCACGTCTCGGTGCGCGGGCCGACCGCGCCCGTGCAGGAACCCCACGCGCCGGTGGTACAGGTCTGAGTCCCAGCCGAGCAGTACCCCACGTCCGAGCCACACGGCCGGGTCATGCCGTTCGTACATGCGCAGCCTTCGTCCGTGATGCTGTCGCAGTCGTCGTCGACGCCGCCGTTGCAGATCTCGGTCGTCGGTTCGATGACGCCCGCCTGCTCCGCGCACGAGCGCGGCCAGGCACCCTCGACGCAGGTCTGCAACACGCTCTGGCAACGGCCGGTGTCCATGCCGCAGCGACGCGTGGTGCCGTTGATGCACTCGCAGCCTTCGTCCACCGTGTCGTCGCAATCCTCGTCGCGACTGTCGGCGTTGCACTGCTCGGTGCCGGGCAACACGCTGTCCAGACAGCTCGTCCAACCGTCGAACGTACAGACGCGGGAGCCCGCGCGGCAGACACCTCGTCCCGCGAACGTCGTGTCGCACGCTTCGGACAAACCTTCGGGGGTGCAGGGACAGTTCTCGTCGATCGAGTCGTCACAGTCCTCGTCGTCGACCATCGCGTCGCACACTTCGCTGCCGCTCGGGTTGATGTTGCGTTGCTCGTCGTTGCAATCGCCCGGGAGAACCGCGTATCCGCCGGGCGCGCCACACGCGACGAT
The DNA here is from genome assembly GCA_020633125.1 of Sandaracinus sp. GTDB lineage: Bacteria > Myxococcota_A > Polyangia > Polyangiales > Houyiibacteriaceae > JACKEH01. The sequence continues at coordinate 3,422 of JACKEH010000058.1, forward strand.
CGTGTCGCCTTCAATCCCGAAGCCGTCGCCATCGCGGTCGCGATAGAAGGTCTCGTCGGGGTTCTCATCGACCGAGCCGTCGCAATCTTGGTCACCGCCACCGCACGGATCGACGGAACCCGGGTTGATCGCGCGATCGGAGTCGTTGCAGTCCGTGCCGCAGTGCTCGCCGTTGCAGCATCGTTCCGCGACGAAACCGTCTTCGTCGGCGTCGCCTTCCGGTCCGGCGACCGTGCTCGGGTCGCAGTCCTCGTCCACACCGCCCTCGTCGCAGATTTCGACGGAGCCCGGACCGATGTTCTCGTCGGAGTCGTCGCAATCGGTTCCGCCGCAGCGGACGTCGGCCGCGCCGTCGCCGTCCACGTCCCGACAGGCCTCTCCGCACGTGCGAGTCGACTCGTCGCATTCCATCAGGGGGCAGGGTGAGCTGCCCGCGACACAACCTCTCGCGTCCGCGCTCGCGTCTCCCGGCGCACATCGTTCCGAGCCGGTGCAGAACACGCCGTCCGAGCACTCCGTGTCGGACGCGCAGGTGGCCGCGGCGTCACTCGTAGGTGACCCGCCGCTCTGACATCCGACCCATAGGGCCCCGAGAACGATCCATCGTCGCATGAAGTCCCCCATCCTCAGTAGATTGGTACCCGATTAGGGATGCGAGTGCACCTCGCACTTGCCTGGCAAGCGACCCTCCCCATCTTCGCCGGCCCTTCGAGGCCCGCCATGCACACCGTGACCCTCTACCGCCCCGTCGGCCCCGCCGAGCTCGTGCTCGTCGAGGCGTCGGGGTACCGTCGCTTCCCGCCGCGTCTTCCCGAGCAGCCGATCTTCTACCCGGTCTGCAACGAGGCCTACGCGCGTGAGATCGCGGAGCGTTGGAACGTCGCCGAGAGCGGCGCCGGCATCGTGCTGCGTTTCGCGGTTCGGGAGGACGTCGTCGCGCGCTACCCCCACCAGATCGTGGGCGCGCGCCACCACGAAGAGCTCTGGGTTCCCGCCGAAGAGCTCGAGGCGTTCAACGACGCCATCGTCGGACCGATCGAGGTCGTCGCGCGCTTCGGTTGAGCGCGAGGTCCCGCCTTCGAGGCGTGGCCTCGCGCTTCACGCGAAGCGCAGGCCGATCACGAAGGCGGCCACGCCGAGCACGAAGACCGCCGCGAAACGACGCGCGGGAGCCGCGACGAAGCGGTCGTGCTCGTCGAACGCACGGGAGGCGAAGAGAAAGGCGCCGCTCACCCACGCCGCGAAGCCGAAGAGCGCCATCAACGTCCAGCCGAGGTGCGGACGAGGTACGTCGCGAAGCAGCGCGAGGTGCTCGGCGCGGCGCTGCTCCACGCTCTTGTTGGCGTCGATCGGCGGAGGCGGCAGCGACGCCATCAGGTCTGCCAGGTGGGCGTCGGCTTCCGCGAGCCGCTCGGGATGAGGCACGTAGAAGCTTCGCGTCGAGAGGATCGCCCCTCGCACCCCCCGCCACGCCGAGAGCGCGCGCTCGGTCTCGCCTTCGGCTTCCGCCGTCGCGCCGAGGGTTCGAAGCGCCTCCAACGCTTCGGTGCTCCACGGGTTGCCGGGCGCGTACCACTTGGCCGCGCGGCGGTAGTGCACGATCGCGGCGTCGAGGTCGTCGTCCATGCGCAAGGCGTCGCCACGTCGCAGCTCGCCGTGCGCACCGACCAGCACGCGGGCCACCAGCATCGCGAGCAACACACCCGCCAGGCCCACCGCGCGCATGACCTTGCGTGCCGTTTCACGACGCGCTCCGCTCACGGGAAGTCTCGCTTTCGGAACGCCATCGATGCGAACGCCAGCGCCAAGACGGTGTAGCCCACGCCGTAGCCGAGGGTCGTCAGAAGGTAGCTCGGCACGTCCGCGCCGTGCAGCGCGTGCCGACCCGGGACGAAGAGGTTGAAGTTCGGGACCACCCGCGCGAGGCCGTGGAGCAGCGCGACGACTTCGTCACCGAGGAGGCGCGAGTGAATGGTCTGCATCGTGTCCGCGCTGCGGCCGACCATCCACACCCCGGCCGTGAAGGCGCCGGTGAGGAAGGGCGTGGAGAACGCGCCGAAGAAGAGCGCGACCGCCGCGAGCAACGTGACCTCCGCCGCGTTCAGCACGAGCGCGTAGATCACGGGAGTCACCTCCACCTCCGTCGTCGCCGCGCAGGCTGCCCCCGCGCCGAGCGTGAGCGCGGCCCACGCGATCCCCCACGTCGTCGCGTCCTTCGCTTTCCAAACGACGAGCCCGAGCGCGGCGAGCAGCGCGACGGGCACCCCGAGCAGGAGGGCGAGGCTTCCTTCGGCCTGGAGCCCCATCACGAAGAGCTGAAGGCCGCCCATGACCATCACGAAGACGAAGCCCGTCAGCGCGATGCCCAGGTGTTTGCCGACCAGGAACTCCCACCGATGGATCGGACGCGGGAGGATCACGTAGAGCGTCTTGCGCTCGATCTCCTTGTAGAGGAGCGACGAGCCCAAGAAGATCGCCACCACCACGGAGAAGAGCGAGATCGACGCCAGTCCGACGTCTTCCACCACACGTCGCTGCTGGTCGAGCGAGAGCTCTCCGAGCGCGAGGGAGAAGAGGAGCACGCCGCTCGCGAGCCCGACCACGCCGAGCAGGATTCGGTCCCGCACCGCTTCGCGGAACGTGTTCAGGGCGATGGCGTAGATGCGGACGAGCGAGCCGATCACGGCGAGCCTTCCTCCAGTGGAAAGAGCCTCGCGGGCGCTTCCTCTCCGCCGACGAACGGCGTGCCGGTCACGAAGACTGCGAGGCCGTTGACCGCCAACGCGAAGAAGCCCGCCGCGAGCAACGCGTGGCCGACCCGGAGCCAACGCCGCGAAGCGGGGCGACGCACGAGGTCGAAGGCGTCGACGAACGCGTGCAGCGAGAGCTCGAGGTGAAGGGCGACGAACGCCAAGCCGAGGCAGCTCGCGACGGCCGGGAGCGCGTACGGAAGGGTGCTGCGAAGCTGGTGGTACGCGAGCACGGGATCTTGGCCAGACGCCAGCGGCCACCAGGCGAGCGCCGCGTGGGCCACCGCGAACGCCGACGCGAGCACCAGCGCGATGCGTTGCAGCCGCGCATGCCCCTCGAGGCCGGGGAGCTCGCTTCGCGCCGTGGCGAGGGCGAGCACCACGCCGAGCGCGAGCACGCCGAGCAGGACCCCGGCTCCGACGGCGGAAGGCGCGCGCGCGATGAAGACTTCCCGGCCGTGGACCGCGCCTCCGACCGTCCAGAGGTACGCCACCGCGAAGGTCACTCCGAAGAGCACGCCTCCCGTGGCATGGAGCCTGCGAGCGTTCACCGCGCTTGGGGTTATACGGCTCGGCGCGCGACGTCAACGAAGCCGCGGACCGGCCCCCCGAGGGGCCGCTTCGGCCGGGAGCTCCGCTGCTCTCGGGGCACGAATCCGTACGCGGATTCATCGTCTTCGAGGGCCGACCCGAAGTCGCACGGATCGAATCCGGGAAAGGGGGGCCTCAGGGCCGAATCGTCTGGGTCGCGAAGGCCGCGCCGTCGGCGTCGATCCAGCGAATCGTCACCTCGCCGCTCGCCGGGTCGAAGGCCAGGTCCGTGTAGTTGTTCTCGCGGGTCGCGAACGGGAACTGGGGGGGCCGGCAGCTCGAAGACAGCGGGTTGCCCACCTGCGCCCCCGGCCCGACCAGGACCTCCCATTGGTTCCATCCGAGGGCGGCTTCGTCGCGTCCCACGTGGCCGAGGCACGCGAAGTGGAAGTCGCCGGCGATCCAGAGCAAGCCGGGGACGTTCGCTTCGTCCAGGAACCGCAACAGCGCCTCACGCTGCGCGGGGTAGCCCTCCCAGCGATCGTTGGAGCCGGCGTCGAGGAGGAGCGGGAAGTCGGAGATGCCGACGCTGTTCATCACGACCTTGAAGACCGCGGTGCTCTCCGAGAGCCCGCGCTGCAACCACGCGAGCTGCTCCGCCGACACGTAGGTCGCGTCGTCGGTGCGTCGCGTCGAGGGACGTCGCTCGCTTCGGCAATCGAGGACGAAGAGCTCCAAGGTCTGTCCCCACCGGGCCGACCGCCAGATTCGGTCGGGGCTCTCGGAGAGTCGGCGGGCTGGCGTGTGCTCGAAGAACGCGTCGAGCGCGGCACGGAACTGCGCAGGCGCGATGGTCTCCGGGTCCCAGTTGTTGTCGATCTCGTGGTCGTCCCAGCTCGCGTAGACGCTCGTCGCGGCTCGAAGCGCGCGGTACCCGGGGGTCGCGAGGTTCTCGGCCCATTTGCCGCGGTAGTCGGCGAGCGACACCGCGCCGTCTGCGTAGGTCGTGTCGCCGAGCAAGAGGAACGTGTCGAAGTCGTCGCGCATCCCGGCACGTTCGAGCGTCCCGAACGAGCGACCGTTTCGCGTGCAGCTCACCGCGCCGATCACCAAGGGCGCGAGTGTCGTCGCTTCGAACGCCGCGCGCAGGCGACCGATTGGGCTGCGCTGCGTCGCGTCGCCTTCGCCTTCGACGAACGCATAGCGGTAGCGCGCACCCGCCTGGGGCAGAGGCACGTCGACGTGCACGAACCCGCCGTCCGCGGGGGTGACGTCGGCCTCGTGCACCAGCGCCGCGTAGGTCTCTCCCTCCATGCGCCAGACCCGTACGTGCAGCGCGTCGGATCCGTCGTAGCGCGTCCACAACACCGCGCCGTCCGCACGAACGTCCCCGCTCGCCACGCCGAGTCCGAAGGCGTCCGACTCGACGAGGCTCTCGGGATCGCCCGCGGGGCGCTCGCCCGCGTCGGTCCCGGCGTCGTCGGTGCTCGCGTCGTTCGCGCCGCCGCCCGAGAGCCCGGCGTCCTCGCCCCCGTCGCCGAGGCTCGCGTCGGCCGACGTGTCGTCGTCCCCGCATCCGAGCAGCGCCGTGGTGGCGCCCGCGCCCGCCAAACGCAGCAGCTCGCGCCGCGTCAACGCGCGTCGCTCGTCGTCCCGATCCATCCCACACCTCCGGCGCCGCACCGCGCCGCGCGCAGCATCTCCGCTCGAGGGCGCGACGACAAGCGCGCCACACCCAGGGCGTCGCGACGGAAAGGCGTCGGTCTTCGTGAGGTTCCGCGAAAGACACGCGACAGGGAACATTCGAGCGATCACCGCGCGTAGGCTGCGGACATGGCATCGGAGATGGAGTGGTTCTGGTTGCCGGCCGTTCCCGCGTTGCTCGGTTGGCTGCTGACCATCGCGTTCGGCATCCTCGGGGCGACCACCGTGCGTCGCGTGGACCCTCGGGCGGGCTGGATGATCGTCGTCGCTTGCACTCTCGAGGTGCTGGGGGGAATCGCTGGCGCGCTCGTCCCGATGTGGATGAGCCGAACGCATGCCCCCTCCGAGATGGCGACCTCGCTCGCGATGTGGGGCCTCTTCGCCGGGACGATGGGTCTGGTGGTGCGCTCGCTCGTGCTCGCCGCGGTGCTTTCGCTCGTGACCACGCGCCAGCGTCGACCGCGCGAGGCGCCCGCCGAGTTCTGACGCCGAGCTCGGTCGGCGACGATCAGAGGGCCGGACAACCGTCGGCGAGACGAGGATCCGTGCAGTCGGAGAGCGGCACGGCGCCATGGTCGGTGAGGCAGCGTGCGTTCACCTCGATCGGCAAACACGCGCCTTCGACGCACGTCTCGTTGCTCGGGCACTCTCGATCGAGGCACCGCGGGTCGAGGCGAAGCGACACGTCCACGATGCGGTCGCGCGCGAACGGCACGACGAGCTCTTGCGAGACAGACGCCGTGCCGCCTCCGGGGCGCGGCACCTCTCCGTCGAGCCGGAGGTACACCGCGTCGGCGTTCCCACGCACGATCGCCTGGCTCACGACGCCGCCGTTCTGGGCGATCGAGAGGCGGGTGTCCTCGCACCCGAACACACGACCCCCGCCGTCCTCCGTGATGCAGAGACGCACGACGGTGTCGGTGTCCACGAGGCTGTCGTCGATGCCGTAGCAGGCGAAGAGCTGCGTGAGCTCCGGCTCGCCACAGCTCGCGCAGAGCACGAGCACCAAGCCCGCACGGATCAGCGAGCCCACAACGCCTCGACGGTCGGGAGGTTGCCTTCGAGTGGATCGACGCGGGAGGGCAGCGCGACCGCGAGCGCGATCACCACTCCGAGGAGCACCGCGCCACCGACGCCCGCCCACAGCCACCACTGGTGCGCGAGCGAGCGCCGTCGCTCCAGGGTGATCGCGAGCTCGCGGGTCTGGTCCGCTTCGAGGTCCAGCACGCCTTCGTGGTCTCGAAACCCGTCGGCCTCCACGGTGTAGTCGTGCTGCCCGACGTCGAGTCGCAGCTCCAAGGGCTCGGTGCCGAGCGAGAAGGTGTCCCCGCCGACACGAAGGGTCGCGCCCTCGACGTTGGCGCGGAGGCGCAAGGTGCCGGCCGGGGTGGCGGGACGAAGCGCGAACCGCAGCCGTGCCGGCCGTCCGGCTTCGAGCTGCAACGTGCGTGTCGCGTCCACGTGCCCCTCCGCCGTCGCCTCGAATCGCCGCGCGCCCGGATCCACGGCCACGGGCTCGGCGAAGGGCGCGACGCCGAGCGCTCGACCGTCCACGCTCAAGGCCGTTCCTTCGGGCGTGACCTCCAAACGCACGAGGGCGACGCTCGGCGCGAGCTCGGCGATCACGGACTCGACGGCCGTGCGCCGCTCGTCGTCCAGCGTCTCGTCGGTGCGCAGGTAGCGTCGGTAGGCCTCGATCGCTTCGGCGGGCCGATCGAGCGCGCGAAGCGTCTGCGCCAGGTTGAAGAGAACGACCGGCACCTCGCGATGTCGGTACGAGGCTTCGAAGGCTTCGAGGGCCTCCGCGTAGCGTTCCGCGCCGTAAGCCTCGGCGCCCCGACGAAAGAGCTCCCGAGCCGCGTCGTCCTGCGCGTGCACCGTTCCGACCGGGACGACGGTGAGCGCGAGCCCGAGCCACCACGCCCACCACCCGCTCCGCGAACGTGCGGGGGAATCGCCGCACGACCGCGGCGTCGTGTCAGACCGGGAGCGTCGGATTCGCACCGTTGGTGAGGGTACCGCATCTGCTGACCGGACGACGCGCCGACAGCGGAAGCGAACGAGGAGCGCGCCCGCGGTCCGTGAGCTCAACCCCGAAGCTGCCGCAGCACCGCGTGCGCGTCGACGCGCTCGCCCTCGCCCTCGTCCTCATCGACCCGAGTCCAGCTCTGGTCGCCTTCGAGGCGGAAGCTGCCGCGAAACGCGTGCGGCGGGGCGCCACCCCATTCGTCGGGAGAGACCATCGACCAATAGAGCGCGCCGGTGGCTTTCTCGTAGAGGTGGTACGTCTTGCCGACCAGCCGCGGAAACGCGCACGTCGCGCGGTGAAGCTCGAGGTCCCGCTTGGCGTCGTCGAGGATGGCGCGGGCACGCTCTTGAAGCTGACGGATCTGTTCCGCGATGACCTCGAGCTTCGAGGCCGTGACGGCGCCGATCATCTCGTCCGCGCGTTCAATCTCCTTGGCGACGTCGACGAGCGTGATCGACGGCGCCAGCCGGCTCAGGCCGTAGGGAGAGGAGTGGGCCGGGCCACGGTGCTTACCGCCGTCGTCGAATTCGCTCACCTTCCCGGTGTAGGGCGAGTCCGCGGCGGCGTCGAGCGGGGCCTGCGAGGTGAGACCGAACGCTGCGATCAGCGAGCGCCGCGCTTGGGGAGCGGTCGGGCCGGCACCCCCATCACGTGCGCCTCGGCGGGGATGTCGGTCACGACCAAGCTGTTGGCCGCGATGTGCGCGCCGCGCCCCACGCGCACCGGGCCGAGAATCTTCGCGCCCGCGCCGACGAACACGTCGTCCTCGAGCACCGGAGCGCCCTCGTCGGCCGCCCCGGTACCGAGCGTCACGTCGTGCATCAAGGTCACGCGGTCCCCGATCACGGCGGCCGGGTGCACGAGCACGTTGCGACCGTGGACCAAGCGCAGCTCGGCCCCGAGGGCCGTCTCTCGATGAAGATGCGAGCCCGTGGCCATCTGCACCGCGAGCGCCGTCACGCCGTAGAGCTTCGACCCGACCCCTCGGAGCGGCCCGGGAAGCTCACATGCGGCCCGCCCCAGGCGGTGGACCAAGAGTGGCCAGACCGCGGGATCCGACCACCCCTCGTGCCGACGCACGTCGTCTCGCAAGCGCGACCAGAGCGTCTCGTTCATCTCATGTACGTTCGAGGCTCATGCGCGCCATGCCGTCGATGGTGGCGAACTCCGGCTCGAAGAGGAGGTCGTCCGGAAGGCGTGCGCCGACCTGCTCTTCGAGGAAGGCGAGCACCTCGACCACCCCCGCGCTGTCGACGTAGCCCTCTTCCCACAGGTTCGTCTTCCGTGTGAAGCCGGCGTCGTCTGCCCGAACGCGGAAGCGCTGGCGGATGAAACCCTCGAGATCGGTGGCGAGCTGTTCGGCGTCGAGCATGCGCAGCTCTTCGGAAGGGGACTCGTGCGAAGGGAGCATACCAATCCTCGTTTCGGGGGTCAGGAAGGCGACGTGTCGGCCGCCGACCCGGGCCGCAGGGTTCGATAGACGCCGGCGCGAATCAGGCCCTTCGCCCACTCGGTGTCGACGTTCAGGAGCTCGGCGAAGCGATTGAGAAGCCACGCTTGGTCGAGCCCGCGCCCGTCCAACAACGCGAGGGTGCCGCCGGGTGCGCCCTCACGCGCGCATTGAGCGCGCACCTTCGGGCGCTCGAGCACGAAGCGAGGTAGGCGGTCGGACACCAAGCCTTCGGCGAGCCGTTGCTTCGCGGCGCGGTCCTCGACGAACGCGTCGGGCAACGCGGCGTACGCAGCGGCGGCCAAGAGGTAGGGCTGCACGACCTCGGCGCCGTGGCGCGCGAAGGGGCCGACCTCGCGGTCGCCCGCGTCGAGGCCACGAATCAAGAAACGTCGCAAACGGCCGCGCGGAAGCCTCGGAAGCTCGTAGTACGTCCGGCCTTCCAGCTGCTCGGGCGAGTAGTCGGCGAAGAGCTCGTTGGCGCCGTCGCCCGTCAGCACCACCGGAGCCGCGCCGGTGGAGGAGGCGTCGAGCGAGCGCGCGAGGGCAACGTTCACCAGCGCGCAATGGAGGTTGAAGTCTCGCCAGTCCTGGCCGTGCACCAACGCTTCGTCGACGAGCCCCAAGACCTCCTCGGGGCGAACGACGACCTCGTGAAGAGGAAGCGAGAGGTGCGCGGCCACCCTGCGCGCCGCCACGAGGTCCTCGGCGTCGTCCAAGGGCCCGTCGTCGAGCCGAAAGGTCATCGCGCGAAGCTTCGGAAAACGCTCGGCCGCGAACGCCGCAATCGTGCTCGAGTCGAGGCCGCCGGAGAGCGTGACCCACACCTCGCGCCCTTCGAGCGCGTGTTCGAGTCGATCGAAGATCGCGGCGAGCGCACGTCGAACGCTCGCGACGTCCGCGTGCTCCCCGTCCTTCGTCGGATCGAGCGGTGGCCGCTCGGTGAGCTGCACGCCCTCGGGGCCGAGGCGCAACACGCCGCTGCTCGGTATTGAATGAACCTCCGCGGCCGAGTGACGCCGCAAGAGCCGCGCGAGCAGGCGATCGTCGTCGACCTCGCCGTCCGGGGTTCGCGCGAAGAAGCGCTTGTGCACGCCGAGCGGATCCCGGACGAGCGTGTGGGTCGCCCTTTCGCGAAGGTGAAACGCGTAGTGCCCCTCGAGCGAGAGCAGGTCCGCCGGGGCGGGCTCGTCCACCAGCACGCCTTCGCGCCACGCGAGATCACGCGGTTCGTGCTTCGCGTCCAAGAGGTCCATCACGCCACCTCCTCACGAAGCACCGCGACGAGATGCTCGATGCCGCGTTCGAGCATGTCGTCGCGGGCGCTCGCGGTGATGCGGAGCCAACCGTGGTGGTGGAAGATCGCCGCCGGGAGCACCAGTACACCGCGCTTCGCGAGCGCGGTGGTCGCGGCCCAATCGTCCGCGCATCGCACGTAGAGGAACATCGTCGCGTCGCCGCGCGTCTCGAGGCCGGCCTCGACGAGCGCGGCGCGCGTGCGTTCTTTTCGCGCGAGCACTCCCTCGACGGCGGGCGCCAAGGCTTCGAGATCCGGCAACGCGAGCTGCATCAACGCCGTCGGCGTGCCGAACCCTCCCGCGCGTGCGAGACGCCGAAGCGCGGCCACGAGCGCCGCCGCCTCCGGGTGGCGTGGTGAGACCGCGACGTAGCCGAGCCGCTGCCCTTGGACCAAGAAGCGTTTGCCGTACGAGTAGATGACCGCCGTGCGATCGTAGAAACGCGCCGGCGACAGGAACGAGCGGTCCGCAGGCACGTAGTCGCGATGGCACTCGTCGCTGACCAAGAGCGGAGGTGGTGCGTTCGCGGCGCGTGGCGCGGAGCAGAGCACCTCGGCGAGGGCTCTCAGCTCGTCTTCGCCGAAGAGGTGTCCCGTGGGGTTGCCGGGGCAGGTGAGGATGACGGCGTGGGTCTCCTCGTCGATCGCGGCGGCGAGCGCCTCCAAGTCGAGCGCGAAGTCGTCGCGGAGCGGCACCAGACGCGGCTCGTGGCGATGCATCGCGACGTAGAGCGGATGGTCCAGCCAGGTCGGGGTCGGGATGACGACGTTTCCACCCTCGCGAAACGCCCGAACGCTGAGGCTGAGCGCGCTCATCGCGCCGGGCGTCAGCACCACGTGATCGTGTTTGAAAGGCAGGCCCGTGCGTCGCGCGAGCGCTTGGGCGGCGTGTCGGCGAGACGTCACCGCACCGCCGTAGGGCGTGTATTGAAGGTCGAGCTCGCCGGAGCTCTCCGCGGCGGCGCGCAAGATGGCGCGCACCTCGTCGTTCGGGCCGCCCCAGGCGTTGGCGTAGGCGAGGTCGCAGAAGCGCGCGCCGCCGGCCGCGAGCGCGGTCGATCGAAGTCCGTCGAAACGCTCTTGCGCTTCGATCCATCGCTCGAGCCCGGTCAGCGGCACGACGTCTCCCTCGCCCGTGTCACGCGAGCACCTGCTTTCGGTCCACCTTGCCAGAGCTCGTCAGCGGAAAGGACGCGTGAAGGACGATGCGTTTGGGCTGCAGGTAACGAGGCATCGTCTCGCGCGCGAACGCGGCGATCGCGTCGACGTCGACGTCTTCGTTCGCCGGCACCACGTGCGCGACGATCGCGTCTCCGGCGTGCTCGTCCGGTTCGCCACCCACCACCGCGAGGGCGACGAGCGGACTGTCTTGAAGCGCGCGCTCGACCTCCTCGGGGCTCACGCGGTGGCCGAAGCTCTTGAGGCGCTGGTCGCGGCGGCCGACGAAGTAGAGGAAGCCGTCGGAGCCGCGACGAACCTGATCACCGCTGTGCACGACGCGGCGCGCGGCGTCGTCGGGGTCGGGACGGAAGACCTTCGCGGTGGTCTCCGGATCCTTCCAATACCCCGCCGCGACGGTGGGCCCGCGGTGGACGAGCTCGCCGGCTTCGTCGACCTCGCAAGGGGTACCGTCGTCGCGCAAGACGAGGATCTCGGTCTCGGGGATCGCACGACCCATCGAGGTCGGGTGGGTGTCGAGCTCTTCGGGCGGCAAGTAGGTCGAGCGAAACGCCTCGCTCAACCCGTACATCAAAAAGATGCGTGTCTCGGGCAGCGCGGCGCGTGCGCGACGCAGAAGCTCGACGGGAAACGCGCCACCGCTGTTGGTGAGGTAACGAAGGCTCGGCGGCGCGCTACGCAGCAAGGGCGACGCGTCGGCGAAGAGCTGCGCCCAGAGCGGCGGTACGCCCGCCAACCCGGTGATCGCGTGGTCGTGCAACGCGCGCACGACGTGGCCGGGGTGCGTGCTCTTCTGCAGCACCGAGGTCGCGCCTTGGCGCACCGTGGTCAGCAGCTGGTTGAGCCCGTAGTCGAAGTGAAAGGGCAGCACCGAGAGGAGTCGATCGTCAGCCGTGATCTGCAGGTAGGTCGAGACGATGCGCGCGCCGGCGATCAGGTTGTCGTGGGTGATGACGATGCCCTTGGGCATGCCCGTCGAGCCGCTCGTGTAGAGCAGCGCCGCCAAGTCGGTGTGCTCGACCTGCTCCAGCGGCGCGCCATCCAAGCTCTCGACGTCGTGGGTCGGCCCGGGCAGGGGTCGATCGAGTCGGTCGACGAGCGAAGGTTCGACCAACGCGAGGCGCGCGTCCGAGTGCTCGAGGAGGTACTCGAGCTGCCGTCCTCGGGCTTCCGGGCTGGCGGGGACGACCACGGCGCCCGCACGCCAGGCCCCGTAGAGGGCGGCGACGGTCGCGGTGCTCTTGCGCGCGAAGAGCAGGACGCGGTCGCCGGGTTGAACTCCCGCTTCTCGCAGGGCGCCCGCAGCGCGAGCCGCACGGGCTTCGAGCGCGCCGAAGGTCGTCGCTTCGGCGCCGTCGATCAACGCGATGCGATCCGGGGTCGCGGACGCAACCCGGCGCAGATCGGCGTCGATGCCAACCTTTTCCCCCATCAAGATTCGGCCACCATGGACTCCCCTCTGCCCGCTGGCAACGGGCGAATCTACCGCGTTCGAGGTAGCTCTTCCGGGTCGAGGGTTCTCTCGCGGGGGAAAGTGCGTGGTCTCTTTCACGACGCGTGTGACGCGAGGAACGCCGAGGAACGAGGGCAAGAAGCCCCCCGCGACCCGGCGTCGCCCTATTCACGGGCGCGGGCGAAGAATCGAGAAATATGGGTTTTTAGGCGTCTTCAGCCCGGCGTCGTCGTGGAGCTTCGAGCATTCGAACCTCGAACCGTGCGCGTTCGTGAAGGTCAGTTCACCTCGCGACGCGCTATCGTCCCGCCGTGCGCGTCTTCTTGATGCTCTGGCTCTGCGTGGCGTGCGGCACCGACCCCTGGATGAGGGACGACCGAGTCGAAGGGCGCACCGAGGTGGTCGTGATGGGCAACCTTCACGGTCGCCACTTGGTCGACGACGACTTTCCGTTCGAGGCGCTGCGGGCGCAAATCGAACGTGCACGGCCCGACGTGATCCTCGCCGAGGTGCCTCCGGTTCTCTTCGAGGAGGTCCGCGATGCGGTGCGCGATGAGCACGCGGCGGTCAGCGACGACACACGAGCCTGGATGACCTCGTTTCCGGAGCTCGTGCACGCGGTCTTTCCGGCTGCCGCGACGCTCGACGCGAAGGTGGTCCCGGTCAGCGGGTACAGCTCGGCCTACGCACGTGATCTGCGCGCGTACCGAGCGGCCTATCCCAGCGGCCCGGCCGACCACCACGTCGCGTGTTCGGAGGAGCACGTCGACCGTCGCGACGACGACGAAGGACTCGACCCGGATTGGTTGGCTTCGCCGAGCTACGCACGCCTTCACGCGTGGCGGGACCGCTGCGAGCAAACCCACGTCGGGGAGGCGATGGGAGAAGCGGCGCCTCGGCTTCGAGACGCGCGTCACGTGGCGCGTGTCGTCCGCGCGGTCGAAGAGAACCGAGGCCGTCGCATCGTCGTGGTCTTCGATGCGCGACGACGTTGGGTGCTCGAGCAGGCCCTGCGCGACTTGCCGGAGGTCACGCTGCTCGATCCCCGCGCCTTCGTCGACTGACGTTCACGTCGTTCGAACGGGGCTCACTCCCGACGTGCTCGACACTCCATTCGGCTTGCGCGACAACGTTGGCGTGGGTGTCGAGACCATTCCCGCGCTCCCGGTGGAGCTCGAGCGAACGTGGCGTTCGCTCGGCATCGCGCTCACCGACTCGAGCTACGAGGGCGAGCGTCTGCGCACCACCGCGGAGATGGGGCGGGATGTCGAGCCCGACGAGCTCGCACCTTTGCTCGAAGAACCGACGCCCGAGGTCGTGCTCGGCGAGGTGCTGGGCGAAGGCGGGATGGGCGTGGTGCGCTCCGGCGTGCAACGCGCGCTTCGTCGCGAGGTCGCGGTCAAGGCGATGCGACCGGACGTGCGTCGCGCCGACGCGTTGTTGCGCGAAGCCCGCGCGATCGGAGGGCTCGAGCACCCGAACATCGTGCCCGTGCACGTGCTCGGGCGAGACCCGGCGGGTCGACCCTTGCTGGTGATGAAGCGTGTCGACGGGGTGCCGTGGACCGAGCGCATCGACGGCGACACGAGCCCAGCGTCGCTCCGGCGGCACGTCGAGATCTTGCGCGCGGTCGTGCGCGCGGTGCGTTTCGCGCACGCGCGCGGCGTCCTGCACCGCGACATCAAACCCGACAACGTGATGATCGGCGCGTTCGGCGAGGTGTACCTGATGGATTGGGGCATCGCGGCGCAGCTCGCGACGGACCACCCCATCGACGCCGACCTGCCGAAGGTGGCCGACGTGCGCGCGATCGAAGGCACGCCGGTCTACATGGCGCCGGAGATGGCCGCGGGCGATGGACGCGACATCGACCAGCGCGCCGACGTCTACTTGCTCGGCGCTTCGTTGCACCACGTGCTCTGCGGCGCCCCGCCGCACGAAGGAGGAACGCTTCACGCGATCCTCGTGTCGGCGTTTCTATCGACGCCACGCGCATACGGCGGGCACGTGCCCGAAGAGCTCGTCGCGATCGTGCATCGCGCGATGCATCGTGACCCCGACGCCCGATTCGAAAACGCGGAGGCGCTCGACGAGGCGCTCGAAGCGTTTCTCACCCACGAAGGCTCTCGGGATCTGGTGGCCGAGGGGCTTCATCGGACGGCGCTCGCTTCGACCGAGGATCGCGCCACGCGCGACGAGCGACTGCGCGAGGCACGCTTCGCGTTCGAGCAGGCCTTGCGCTCGTGGCCACAGAACGAGCGCGCGCGTCGCGAGCTACGTGCGCTCTTCGAGGTCCGCGTCGAGGACGCGCTCTTGGACGGGGCCGCAGCGGTCGCCGCGGCGTGGCTTCGAGAGCACGACGCACCACCGCCCGAGCTCGTCGCGCGGGTCGAGCGCGCGCTGGTGGAAGCCGACTCGAAGGCGCGGCGACTGCAGAGCTTGGAGCGTGACGCCGACCCCAGCGTCGGTGCGCGGCAACGGGTGCTTCGAGGTGCCTACGGTGGCGGCGCGTGGGCGGCGGTCTGCCTGCTCTTCGGTTGGCTCGCGCGCAGCGGACGCTACGAGATCGACCACGCAGGCTTCGCGGTGCTCGGCGTCGCGTTCTTGGCGATCGACCTCGCGTGGGTGTACCGCGAACGCGAGATCATCCTGAGCCACGCAAAGAACCGACGTTTGGCGTGGGCCGGGGCGGTGGTCTTCGGGCTCGGCGCCTTGCTCTGGCCGCTCTTCGGGCTCGCGGGCGTCTCGTTGGCGCACACGACGGCGCTCGCAGCGCTGATCAACGGCACCATCTGGACGCTCGCGTCGCTCGACTTCGGCAAGTCCTGGATCGGCCTTCCGCTCGCGCATCTTCCGGCGGCCATCGGCGCGTGGTTCTGGCCCGAGTGGCACCTCGAGCTCTTCTCGCTCGCGGGGCTCTCCGCGATCTTCGTCGCGCGCTCGATGGTGGTCACGCCCGAGGAGTCCGCGTGATGCCGCGTCGATCGCGACGCCGCCGGGCGTTCGAGACGGCTCGGGACGCCGTCGGATTCTTGCGGCACACCCGCTCGCCCGCGGCGTGGATGCGGGCGTTGCGACCCGAGCCGCCGCGTGTCCTCAACGCCGTCGCTTCGAAGGAGCCTTGGCCCGCCACGGCGCTCGCGACACGCCTTCGAACGCTCGGTCACGCGCTCGCCCTCGCGGCCGTGGAAGGAGTGCCGACGTCCCAGGCCGTCGCGCCGATCGAAGAGGCCGCGCGCGCGCTCTGGCACGTCATGCCGAACGAGCTGCAGGACGACGCGACGCGGATCGCGTTCTTCCTCAACCTCTACAACGTGCTCGTGCTGCACGGCGCCGCGGCGCTCGGCGTGCGGTCGAGCGTGCTCGAAGAGCCGAGCTTCTTCTCCGCGATCGCCTACCGCGTGGGCGACGCGATCCTGACGCCCGATCGGATCGAGCACGGTTTGCTGCGCAAGAACGCCGTGCACCTCGGGCACCGAACGCTCCCTTCGAGCGATCCGGCGCATGCGTTCGCGCCTTCGAGGGTCGAGCCACGCATTCACGCCGCGCTCGTGTGTGCGAGCGAGAGCTGCCCGCCGATCGCGTTCTACGAGCCCACGCGTCTCGACGCGCAGCTCGACCTCGCCATGCGTCACTTCGTGAACGCGCAGGTGCGCGTCGAAGGCCGACGCGCCCATCTGCCGCTCGTCTTCGGGCACTACGCGGCGGACTTCGGAGGCGAGGAAGGCGCATTCGAGCTCGTGCGAGCCCACGCGGAGCCGCCGCTGGCAGCCGCGCTCGGTGGGGCACGAACCATCGTCTACGACCCGTGGGATTGGCGTTTCGCGGTGCGACTCGCGACCTGACGTGCCGCGCGTCACCGAGGCATCAAGCCCAGCTCGCGCGCGATCGACACGAAGAGCTCGCCTTGCTCGAGCGCGTCGTCGAGGGCGACGTGCGCGTGGCGGCGCGTCGGAGAGAACCAACCGCGCGGCATGTTGCGCTTCACGGACTCTCGGTAGGGGCGCTTCATGGCCGCCATCGCGAGCGTCTTGAGGTCGAGCGCCGAGTGGCTGAACGGGCTCTTTCCCGTGAAGCACACGAGGTACCAATAGACGAACGTGAAATCGAAGCCCGCGGGGTACGCGACGAAGACGGGGGAGCCGGGCAGGGCGTCGAGGAAGCGCGTGAAGTCGTGCATCGCTTCGGCGGGATCGCGCAGGTCCGTTCGGCAGGCGGCCCACGCCTCCGGCTGCGTCTTCCACCACGCCAGGGTCTTCTCGTCGCCAACGGCGCCGTCCAGCGTCTCGAGGTTCGCCGAGAAGGTGCCGAGCAACTCGCCCCGCTCGTCGTACGCCGCGGCGCCGATCGAGAGCATCGAGCACGGACCGGGGATCGGGCCGTCGGTCTCGACGTCGACGCTCACGTAGGTTTCTTTGCGGGCCATGGCGGCCGACGGTGGCCACGTCGGTGCAGGAGCGCAAGAGACGAGCGACCTCACCCGGATCGCACACGTCTTCGGTCGAGTCGGCGCGTCGCGCTCAGTGCAGTCGCCCGAAGAGCGCTTCGGTCGCGACCCACCCGCGGCTGTGAATCCCATGCCATCCGTAGCCGAGCGCGCGCCCCGCTTCGGTCATCCACAAGATGGTGCCTTCGCCGTAGCCCCCTTCGCCGGGCCAAGCGCGCGTGTCGTCTTGATGCGGCACGGACGTCGCGTCGGCGATGCGCACGACGTAGGCGCCCGGCCAGGCGTTCACCCGCCGTGGTGCAGCGATCACGAAGCCCACGTGACCGGTGTTGCGACGGGGCCAATCGGGCGGGCGCAACCACGCGAAGACATCGCCCGGCCGGGCATCCTCGATGCGCGTGAGGCGCTCCCAGCCTCGTGAGGCGCGGTCGGTGGGCGAGCGGCGAATGGTCTCGAAGAAGGTGCGCGCGACCGGACGTGAGCGCTGAAGCGCGGCCCGCGCGCGCCGAAGTCGGGCCTTTTCGAGCACCCAGTCAGCCATGCCCGAACAATCCCATCGGTAGCGACCGAGCCGCTCGTTCACGACGGTGTTGTGTTGGTAGCGCGTGTCGCGAAGGTTGCCGCGCACGTCGGCGAGCACCTCGAGGACCTTCGCGGCCGCCTCGGTGGCGGGCGGCAGGTCGCGGCTCGGGGCGACGAAGGGCAGCTCGGCCCGTGGCGCCTCGGCGAGCTCGGGCGCCGGCTCGGCGGTCTCGGCTTCCTTTCGCGTCTCGGCATCCGTACGCGCCGGCACCCAGACGGCGGCCGCTGCGGCGGCGACGAGCGCGAGCCCTCCGAGCGCGAGCAACGAGCGGCGGAGCCAATCCACGGGAACACCTTGGACGATTCATCGCCGAAGGAGGTTCCCACGGGGCGACATTGGCACGCAGGGAGGTTCGCGTGAGCCTCGAATGGCTCAACGAAGAAGGGCGACCTCCGAGGAAGCCGCCCGACTCGAACCCGCCGTCGCGTCGCTACATCAACGGGCTCCCGCCCACGACGAGGCTCGTGACGTAGAAGCCTCCTGGGGCCTCCCGCATCGTCATGCGGATCTCGACCGGTCCGTTGGGCGTCGTCAGCACGCCTTGGAGCGAGTGCACGCCGTTGTTCACGTTGAAGTTGTTGAACGTCGCATCGGTGTTCGACGAGAGCGCGGGCATCGCCGCGACCGAGCGCTCGAACGTCGGCTGGTCGTGCGTGGCCTGGTAGGTCGGATCCATGCGCGCGTAGGCGCTGGTCGTGTTGCCGGTGCGCAGCTCGCCGAGGAACGCGTGCGCGTGATCCTTCGACGCCGTGACGCCCTGCCAGCACATGAAGATGCCGAAGCCACAGAGCAGGCCGATCAAGACGATCACGCCACAACCGATGCCGAGAATCTTCAGCCAGTTGGTGCCGCCCGAAGGCGCGGGCGTGTTCGTGAACCCTTGAGGCGGGCCCTGCGGGTAGCCGCCTCCTTGCGGCGGGTAGCCGCCTCCTTGCGGCGGGTAGCCGCCTCCTTGCGGCGGATAGCCACCTCCCTGCGGCGGAAACCCTCCTCCTTGCGGCGGTTGCTGCATCTCGACCCTCCTGGGCGGGACCGTAGCAGCGGCGACCCCTCGGCTGGCAGATTCTCGCGCTCGAGGCGTGCTCACGGTGCGCTCGAGGTTCCGTTATGCTTTCGCGCATGAGCTCCGAGCTTCGCCTTCGCGCCCGCCGCCGTGCCCTTCGTGCCGCTCGCGCCGTCACCCTCGGCTCGGCGCTCGTCGCCTGTGGCAGCAGCCACACGCCGGGCGAGGTCGACGGCTCCGTGTCTCTCGACGGAGGACGCGACGCGGCCGTGGCACGAGACGCCGGCCGTGACGCCTCGACGGTGCGCGACGCGACGGTGCCCGAGGACGCGACGATGCCCGAGGACGCGACCGTCCTCGTCGACGCGGCAAGCGACTCCGGGCTCGTGTGCCCACCGATTTTCCCGCCCACCACGCAGGCGTGCTGCGAGGCCGAGCCGGGTGGGTTCTGGGACGGCGAACGATGCATCGTCGCGGTGCCGGGGCCTTTCGTCCCGCCGCGGATGGCCTGACGTGGGCACGCTGCGGCTCGAGGTCGGTGGCTCGGCCCTGCGGGCAGAGCACGAGCGTCTCGTGGAGCGCGCGCTGCGCCGTGGCGATCCGAGCCCCGAGTCGGTGCTCGACGGGGCGTCGTTGCAGGGAAGCTACTCCGAACGCGCGATGCGTTTGGCGCGCGAAGCGTGGCGTGCCCGCATGGTACACGAGCACCGATCGGCGGCGGTCTTCGCGCGGCTGCTGCCGCCTTTGATGCTCGCCGAGGCACCGCTCGAATACCGCACCACGGTGTTGCGCATGAGCCTGGACGAGCTTCGGCACGCGTCGCTCTGCGGGCGCGTGGTCGAGCTGCTCGGTGGGCGAGCCGAGGCCGAGACGGATCTTCGAACCGAGCCGCTGCCGGAGCACGAAGACGCGACGCCGCGCGAAGCCGCGCTGCGCCATCTGCTCTTCGTCGGGTGTCTCAGCGAGACGGTCGCTCTCGGTTTGCTCGCCGAAGAACGCGAGCTGACGCGCGAGCCGGCGATCGCGGCGGTGGTCGCGCAGCTCGAAGCCGACGAGGTCCTGCACGCGAAGCTCGGCTGGAGCTACCTCGGTGAGCTGGCGTCTTCGCTCACCGACGACGAACGCATGCGCACCAACCGCTACCTCCGCATCGCCTTCGCGCACCTCGAGCGCGAGATGCATCGCGCGATGCCGAACTCGCCCGTCGACGACACGACGCGCGAGGAGCTCGAAGCGCTCGGTTGCCTGCTCGGTGTCGAAGGACGCGTGCTCTTCGAGGAGACGATGTGCTCGGTGGTCATCCCACGTTTGGTCGATCACGGCCTCGACGCCGCGCGCGCTTGGGCCACGCGCGCGAGTGACCTCGGGTAGACTCGCGACGACCGCGCGTACGGAACCTTCGGTCCGCTGGGGCGGACCTCGGAGAACGATGGACGAGAAGATCAGCGAGCTCTTGAAGCTGGACCCGAGCCGGCAAGCCGACATCCTCGCGAATCTCTCCTACGAGGACTCGCCTCGGGAAGGTCTCGAGGATGCGCTCGCGAAGCTCCTGCCCGTGAAGTCGCCCGACCTGCGCCGAGAGGTCTTGAGGTGCTACGCGAAGTTCTTCCCGGCCGCGGCCGTCGGCGTGTTCGTCGAACAGCTCGGCTTCGTCGAGCACACCGGCGTGCTCGACGGCTTGGGCCAGCTCGCCGAGGAACACGCGCCGGGCTTGGTGGGGGCCGGCGCGGATGCGCTCGCGGACGCGTTGCTCGCCAAGCGGCCCACGCTCGACGAGCGCCGCGCTTTCAACTTCACCGTGGCCGCGGCGTCGGTCGCGCCCCAGCGTGGCGCGGAGTGGCTGCTCCAGATCGTTCGGGGGGGTGGCGCGTTCGCGACGAACGCTGCCGGGCGGCTTTGCGAGATGGGCCGCGCGGACCTCGCGGAAGCGCACCTCGGCGCCTTGGAAGCCGCGCTCGAGAGCCAGGATCAGGGGACGCGCGGTGGCGCCCTCGAGGTGATCGCCCTGCTGGGCCCGCGCGCACGAAAGCTCGCGCCCGCGCTCGCCGTGCTCGCGAAGCGGCTGCCCAACGCCTACGGCCTGCAGAAGGCGATCGACGCGGTCGGCGTGGGCGAGGTCGACACTTCGTCGGCTTTCGATGCCGAGCGTGTTCGAGCCCTCGCGAAGGGCAAGCCGTCGTTCGATGCGTGGACCGAGCTCGTGCGCCTGCTTCGCGCCGCGCCTGCGCTCGACGACGGGGCGTGGATCGCGGAGCTCGAGGCTTCGCTCGCGAGCTGGCCGGCCGCGATGCGTGAGGTGGTCGAGAGCGATCTCGTGAGCCCGGATCGCTGGGCACCGCTCTTCCGCTCGCTCACGGTGGCGAACCGGAGTTGGAGCGCGAAGGAGGTCCGTGCGCTGGTCGATGCGAGCGTCTACCCGAACCTCGTGCGGATCTGCCTCGACGGCAATCGCCTCGGCGACGAAGGCGTGCGGGTCTTGCTCTCCGCGCCCTGGATGCACGCCGTCGAGGTGCTCTCGCTGGCGGAGAATCGTCTGAGCGCCGCCGTCGCCGAGCTCTTCGTGCAAGCGAAGCTCACCGAGCTCCAGCAGCTCGACCTTCGCTTCAACGACTTCGTGGGGGCCGACGTACCGGAGCTCGCGAAGCTCGGGTTGAAGTCGCTGCGGACGGAGAGCGAAGACTGAAACCTCAGCGCGTCCACACGTGCGCCGAGCGCGGCGGCAAGCTCACGACGAGCCGCCCGCCTTCCACCCGTGCAGAGCCGCCCGCCCACGCGCCGATGCGCTCACGAAGCGCGCCGCTCAAGGCCGCCGCGCTGGTCCCCGGAACGCCAGGGTTGCTCTGCCAAGGCATCGACAGCTCGTTCACGGCTTCGTCGCCCGCGTTGACCGCCACGACCGCGACCTCGTCGCCCACGAAACGGGCGAAGGCATAGACGTTTCGCGACGTGCGGTTCGGCCGCCACAGCTCCGCGTAGTCCCCACGACGCAGCGCGACGACCTCGCGGCGCGTGCGTGCGAGCGTCTGCACGAGCGCGAAATGATCGAACGCGTCGCCCACCACGCCTTCGTGCGGACCGCGACGCGACGCGGCGTCGAAGGCCCAACGCGGCAAGGTCGCGCGGTTGTCGGGGTAGCGACCCGTCATGCCCAGCTCGTTGCCCATGTAGAGCTGCGGAATGCCCGGCACCGTGAAGAGCAACGCGAGCGCGAGGTGGTATCGCGCGGATCGGAGCGCCTCGGGTTGACCTTCCGACTCGGTCAAGAAGCGAGGCACGTCGTGGTTGTCGAGCAGCTGGCTCTTTCGACGCGCGGCGACCTGACCGAAGCGGTTCACGTACTCCTGCACGCGCACCGCGACGTCGTCGAGCGAGCCTCCTTTGCCGAGGCTCTCGATCAGGGCGCGCCGCAACGGGAAGTCGAAGAGCCCGTCGAAGCCCGTGGCGACGTAGGGCTCGAAGGGGTCGTAGCTCCCTTCGTCGAGGAGCTCGCCCACGAGCCAGAGGTTCTCGCGCTCCGCCCGGACCGTGGGGATCCAGTGGTCGGCGAAATACGACGCCGGCACGTGCTTCACGGTGTCCATGCGAATGCCGTCGAACGCGAAGCGGCGGGTGAAGGCGGCGCTGTAATCGTCGAGCCACGCCCGCACGT
This sequence comes from Sandaracinus sp., assembly GCA_020633125.1. Classification (GTDB taxonomy): domain Bacteria; phylum Myxococcota_A; class Polyangia; order Polyangiales; family Houyiibacteriaceae; genus JACKEH01. Next base: position 25,497 of record JACKEH010000058.1, read on the forward strand.
CGGCCCGCTCGTGCGCGAGGTCCGGCAGACCCGCGAGCGCGCAATAGATCTCGCTCGGACCGAGCGCCTCGCAGCCGCTCCGCGGATGAAACCACGCCGGTCGCGTGCGCGTGAGCCGCGCGTCGTAGCCCACGTGGTTCACCACGAGGTCGACGACGAGCTTCATGCCGCGCGCGTGCATCGCCTCGATCAGCGCGTCCATCGCTGCGTCGTCACCGAGCCGTGGCTCGATCGCGGCGTGGGCAGGGGAGAGCGGGTCGTCGAGGTTCGCCCAATACCCGTGGTAGCCGCATTGATCGCCGCGTCGTCCGATCTGCGCTTGGACCGGCGTGATCCACACCGCATCCGCCCCGAGCTCTTCGAGGTAGGGCAGACGCGCGCGAAGGCCGGCGAGGTCCCCGCCGTGAAAACGGGTCGGCGAGCTCGGGTCGAAGCAGTCGTCGTCCTGCGCGTCGTTGGTGGGGTCACCGTTCTCGAAGCGGTCGGTCAGCAAGAAGTAGAGGACCGAGTCCTCCCACGTGCTCGCGTCCGGGACACCGACGTCCGGGCGCGCCGCGTCGGGGCTGGCGTCGTTTCCCGCGTCGCGACTCGCATCGAAGGACGCATCTCGGGCCGCGTCTCGGCCGGCATCACGCGGGGGAGGCACCGGCGGGAGCTCGAAGCCGCCGTCGTCGCCACACGCCCCGCCCGTAGACGCGGTGGCGATCGCCAAGAAGACGCGTAGGATGGTGGACCGCATGACTCTGAGGAGAGTGAACACGCTCGTGAAGGCGACGTCGACCTCGCATCCGGCGAAGGTCGTCGCGAAGCCGTCAGCCGAGCCGCTCTCGCTCTCGGTGCACGTCGCCGCCGCGGACGACCGCCTGGCGCTCGCGCTTCGGCGCCCGTCCGTCGTGCTTCCGCTCCAAGTCGGCGTGATCGCCCTCGGCGGCGAGTCCCGCGAGCTCGTCGATCGCGCGCGTTTCGTGGTGTGGCCGGTGGGGCGCCACGCCGCCCGGGTGGTCAGTCCGACGGTGCGCCTCTTGGTGCTCGGCATCTCGGATGCACTGGTCGACCGGGTGGCGACGCTCTACCGCGACGTGGGCTTCGATCCGGGGCGCCTGCGCCGTTGGCTGGAGGACCCTCACGTGCTCGCACGCACGACCTGGGTCCACGAGATCGCCCACCGCTACCTCTTCGAACGACAGGCCTGCGCCCGTCACGAGAGCGAAGCGTCGCGATTCCTCGAAGCCGAGATCGTCAAAGAGATCTTCTTCTTGCTGCGCGACCGCGAAGCGGACGACGAACGAACCTCGCTGGTCCGGGGCTACGGCCCGACGGTTCAGCGCGCCGTCACCTTCGTCGAAGAGCGGCTCTTCGACCGCGACCTCGGCGTGCCGGCCATCGCGCAGGCGGCCGGTGCGTCGGAGAGCACGCTGCTTCGCGCGTTCAAGCGCGAGATGGGCTGCGCGCCCACGACCTACGTGCGGGCCCGGCGGCTCGACGAGGCGCTCGCGCTCCTCGAAACCGGCGGCCTCTCGGTCGGCGAGGTGGCCGCGAAGGTCGGCTACGACAGCCTCACCGCGTTCTCACAGGCATTCCGGCAGCGTTTCGGCAAAGCGCCTTCCTCGGCCCGCCCCCGCCGCGCGCCGCGGTAGAGGTCGACCGGCGCTCGGCACCTCCCGAGCTCGGCCGGGCGAAGTGCCTTCGCCCCCCGTCTCCACACGGCGGAACCGGATCGGCGTTGACCCCACGGCAGCCCTGCATTTATCGTCCCGCCGTCATGATTCGGCTCTCCGCCTCGATCGTCCTCAGCGCTTGTCTTTCCCTCGGCCTCGTCGCGTGCGGCGATGGTGGAGGCGAGGTGGCGATCCTCAACATCGACCCGCCGAACGGCGCGACGCAGGGACGCCCGATCAAGATCGAGGGGCGGAACTTCCGCACCGACATCGGGTACACGGTGTTCTTCGGCACTCGGCGCAGCGAGCAGGTCACCCTGATCGACCCCGAGACGATGGTGGTGCTCGCGCCGCAGGTGGACGATCCGGGCGTCGTCGACATCACGATTCGCGCCGACAACGGCGACGCGTTCATCATCCACGACGCGTTCGAGTACCAGGCCATCGCGGGCGGCATCGTCGACCGCATGGGCGAAGGCCCCGAGAAGCAGCAGGGCGGCGGGCTCGCGTACTGAGCGGCTCTCGGCCGCCTCGGTCTTTCGAGCTGACCTGCTTCGTTCGTGACCCGCCGCGGTTTGCCCCGGCGGGTCGTTCGTTTCCGTCGACACGCACGTCGCGAAAGGCCCGGCATCCTTCGTTTGGCGCGCCGACGTTGCCAAGGTTCACCTCGGAACGGCACTCTCCCGTTCACGTGGCCAAACGGAACCTCCTCCTCGTCGACGCCGATTCGCGCAGCCTACGCGTGCTCGAGGTCAGTCTGCGCAAGGCCGGATACTCGGTCACCTCGTGCGCGACGGCCGAAGAGGCGCTCGAGTTCG
>JACKEH010000059.1 GCA_020633125.1 Sandaracinus sp.
GAGCTTCGTCATCTGCTCGCCGTGCAGCACGCGATCGATGCCGTATTTGATGCCCGGCGCGGTGACGCCGCGCTTGCCCATGTCGAGCATCCAGTTGATGGCCGGAATCACGCCGTAGGTCGGCAGCGCGACGAAGCCGTCACGACTCATCTCGTAGACGAGCTTGAGCTCTTCGCCGCTCGGCTCCTTCGCCGCGCCGACGCCGAGCGCGTAGAGCGCGAGGTCTCGCTCGTCGTAGCTCGACTTCGCGCTCTCGAAGCGGTAGCCGAGCGCCTCGTCGACGTCGATGAACTGGTTGCCGCCCTTGCTCGGCCCACGCTCGACGTTGTCCATGATGGGCGCCATCGACTGCGCGATGTTCTCGGGGTGCGTCGTCTTGTCGAAGCCGGCGACCGCCTTCCACTGCGTCTTCACGTCTTCGGGCGTGATCTCGCGCCCGAGTCGCCACGACTTGCCGGCCGCGCGCTCCCAACGGAGCTTGCCCATGAAGCCGCCGCCGACCTCGAAGAGGCCGCCCGTCTCCTCGCAGCTCTCGTGGCAGAGCCAGAGCACGAGCGGCGTGACGTATTCGGGCTTGAGCGCCGCGAGCAGCTCGGGCGGAAGCACCGTCTCGGTCATGCGGCTGCCCGCGATCGGCGCGATCGCGTTGACGTGCACGCCCTTCTTGCGACCTTCGATCGCCAGCGTGTTCGAGAAACCGACGAGGCCGAGCTTCGCCATCGCGTAGTTCGCCTGGCCGAAGTTGCCGTAGATGCCGGCGGCACTCGCGGTGAGGATCACGCGGCCGTAGCCCTGCTCGCGCATGCGCTCCCACGCGGCGGCGGTCACCGCGTACGCGCCCTGCACGTGCACCGCGTAGATCTTCTCCCAATCGTCGCGGGTCATCTTGTGAAAGCTGACGTCGCGCAGGATGCCGGCGTTGTTGATGACCACGTCGACCTTGCCGAAGGCGTCGATCGCGGTCTGGATGATCTTGTCGCCGTCGGTGACCGAGTCGTAGTTGGCGACCGCTTCGCCGCCCGCCGCGCGAATCTCGTCGACCACCACGTCCGCCGTGCGCGAGCCGCCGCCGCCGCCGTGAATGTCACCGCCGAGATCGTTGACGACGACCTTCGCGCCGCGCGCAGCGAAGGCGAGCGCGTGGCTCTTGCCGAGGCCGTTTCCCGCCCCCGTGACGACGACGACACGCCCGTCGAAGCGAAGCTCTCCGCTCATCGATTCACCCCTTGCCGAAGGTCGACGCGACGCGCCGACGAAACCCCGAGAGTCGTCGCGCGGTCACCCGATCGCCCACGTCGACGCGCGAACAGGACGCCACAGGCAGAAAGCGCGGTCAACGGAAGCTGAATGACGATTCACACGATCCGGCTTACGCCCCGTGCGTTGGAGCCTCATCTGGCACGCCATACCCTACACAGGCGCCAAGCTCGCCCTCGTCGCCTACCCCAACTCAGGTTTTGGCGGGGCTCGTCGACGCCCCGAGGGCCTTCCACCACCGCGCGATCGGACGCGTGAGGAGCTTCGCCTGCAGCGCCAAGAACGCGCGTCGCTTCTCTTTCACGCTGCCGGCGAGCACCACGTGCACGTGGATGCCGCGCGTGCGTCGGGTGGCGCCGCCGTTGATCAACAACGACCAACCGTCGGCGTGTCCGAAGCGCGCGAAGGAGAGCGTGCGCGCCAACGCGTGTGCCTGACCGACGAGCCTCTCGAGCACCTCGGAGGAAGGGGCGTCGTCGGGCGGATCGAGGTGGAGGACGACGTACTCGTCGACCCCCGGGACCTCGGGTCGCGTGAGCACGACACGCGTCCCGTCTTCGAGCGTCGCGAGCTCGTGGTTCGAAGCGTGCGCGCCCCGGGTCGGAGCGTGCGCGGCCACGGACTCGAACGAGCCCTCGCGTGATGGCGCTCCGGCTTCGAGGGTTCGTGAGGTCGCGGAGGTCATACGACGTACCGCCTTCCTTCGACGAGCGGCTCGACGTCGGTCGGCACGAAGTCGTCCGGGAACGCGACGAGCCGCATCTTCGCGCGGAGCTCCGCGGGCAGCTTCGCGAGCTCCGCGTAGGGCGTGTGCGCCGGACCGAGGTTCGCCTCGTGCACGAGCAAGTCGGACTCGGACAGCCACTCGAAGAGCGCGGGGTCGAAGGCGGTGTCGGCGCTGTAGCCGAGGCAACGCCCGCCCGCGTGAATGCGCAGCGCGATGGTCGGGATGTGGTGCCACGCGGTGCGCGCTTCGATGCGAAAGGGCCCGAGCTCGATCGTGTCGACGAACGTCCGCACGTCGAAGTAGTCGTGCTCGTGCATCGTGACGCCCTCGCGTTTGGCGTTGAGGAGCACGCCCATGCTCGGTTGCAGGTGAGGCCAGAGGTCTCGCGCGACCTGCGGATGGGTGAGGAGCACCGCGCGACGCTGGAGGGCGAAGCGATGGAAGAACGCCCAACCTTCGAGACCGCTCGCGTGGTCGGCGTGCAGGTGCGTGAGGACCAGCGCGTCGAAGGAGCCGACGTCGAGGTCCTTCGTGTCGCGGCCCTCGTGCAGGATCTTTCGAATTGGGTGAGGACAGTCGACGAGCACGCGGTGCACCGTCTCGCCCTCGCGATGCTCGACCGAGAGGCACGCGCCGTAACGGGTGGCGCTGAAGGCGTCGCCGGTGCCGAGCGTGAGGAACGAGAGGCCCTGCGGCAGATGGGTCGAGTCGGTGTTGGTCATGACGACGCTCCTCGTTTCGAGCTCGCTTCGTCGCGCGTCGGGAGCGCGTCGAGCAGACGGTGGGTCATCGCGCGAACCGCGCCGGCCGCGGAGCCGCGGGGCACGAGGTCGGGCGCGGTGGTCGCGATCTGGAAGTAGCCCTCGACCGTGGCGAGCACGTTCGCGACGAGCACGTCGAGGCCACGCGTGCGACGGGCTTCGTCGCGGCAGACGTCGCGCAGCATCGCGTCGAGCGCGGTGCGTCGACGTTCGACCAAGGTGCGATGCAGCGCACGCACTTCGGGATGCACGAGCGCCTCGGCGCCGAGCGCGACCCAACACGCGACGGCTTCGGGCGACGCGTCGTCGCCTTGGGCGAGGTGGGCGTCGATCCACGCGTCGAGGCGACCGCGCGGGGTCGACGAAGGTTTCGCTCGAGCCTCGACCAAGGTCGCGAGGCGTTCCCCCAACGCGAGGAGGATCTCGAGCTTGGAGCCGAAGTGATGGTGCACGAGACCGGGGCTCAATCCCGCGGCTTCGGCGATGCGCTGAATCGTCGCGCGCTCGTAGCCGGTCTCGGGAAGGACGCGCAGGAGGCCATCCACGATCTGGGCGCGACGTTCGTCTCGGTTGGAGGGGCGGGCCATGTGCTCGTTGATTGGTTGGTCGACCAACCAACTATCGATCGCGCCCCAGCCGACGTCAAGGCCACGCGTGTCGTTGGCGTTCGACCTCGGCCTGGGTGCAGCTCTCGTCGGGACGCGAGAACGGGCACCAGAACCGCGCTTCGCGCCCCGGAGACCGAGGCCGAGACGGCGCTTCGCGGCCTCACGGCTTCGCCGACACCCTTCGCCGGTCGGGATGAGGCCCGTACGCTCGGACGTCGAGCTCCGCGCTTCGGTGGTAGCGTCTCGCATGCGCCTCGCGTGCACGCTCTCGGTCGCCGAACAAGACACGCTCGCCCGCCGCGCCGCCGAGGGCGACGCCGACGCCGAGCGCACGTGGCTCGAGGCTCACCGCGGCGGCGTGTCGAGCGTCGCGACGCGCATGGGGCTCGACCCGACGCGGGAGCTGGTGAACGAAGCGCTCGACGCGCTGCGGCGACATGCGCGCGATCCCGAGCACGGCTTCGACGTTCGGCGCGGCTACGTGCTGGGGCTGTGGGGCTTCGGGCACGTGAGGCGTTTGCTCGAGGCGAAGCTCGCGCACGACGCACGCTGCGCCGAGGTCGCCCGCGCAGGAGAGCTCGACGCCCTCGTCGCGCTCGAGCCGGCGTCGCGCGCGCTCTACCGTTGGCTTCACGTCGCGCTCGACCTCGGGCACGACGACGCCGACGACCTGCTCGGAGATCTCGAAGAACAGAGCGACCTCCGCTTCGACGACGCGGGAAGCGAACGACGCGCGGCGCATTGGCGGGTGGCGCTCGACTTCCTCGGCGGTCGCCATGGGCTCCCGCGTGACCTGGCCCACGCGGGGCATCACCTCGACGAAGCGTTCTCGTTTCGGCCCGGCCACGAGGTGCTCGCGGAGCTCGAGGTCGCGAACCTCGAGCACCACGACGTCGACGCGGCGCGTGCAGGTCTCGACGAAGAAGCGCTTCGTCTGCTCGACGACGCGCTGGCTGGGGCGCCCGTGCGGCTCGTGTCGTACCTGCTCGAGCGCGTCGAACGCTTGCTCGAGCTGAGCGCGCCGCAGGTGGTCGTCGACGGCGAGCGCGCGCGGCTCGCGGAAGCTGCGGCCGAGGTGGCGCTCGACGCCGAGCTCGCGGCGCGGGTCGCGGCTTGCCTCACGAAGCCCTGAACCTCCGTTCGTTCAGAAATCCGATCCCCCTTTCGTGGAGAGACCCGAACCCGCCGTTCGCCCAAAAACCGCGAACCAGGTTCCCGTCGAGACGGAAAACGACGACCCTACTGGGATGCGCCGCTTCACCCTCCCCGCCTTGATGCTGCTCGCCGCCTGCGGATCTTCGGGTTCGCCCGACACCGACGCCGGAGCGTCCGACGGCGCGGTTCCGGATGCGTCGCGCGACGCTTCGAGCGGCGACGCCGCCCTCGACGCGGGCCGCCTCGGGCTCGGCGCGGCGTGCGACGACGCGGCGGAGTGTGCGTCGGGCCAATGCGTCGACGGCGTCTGCTGCGACACCGCGTGCGACGGCGAGTGTGTCGCGTGCGTCGCCTCGTCGACGGGGGGCTCCGACGGAACGTGTACCGCGGTGACGAGCGGCACCGATCCCGCAGGCGAGTGTTCCGCCGAAGCGCCCGAGAGCTGTGGCGCCGTCGGCATGGGCTGCAACGGCGACGCCGACGCGCCGGGCTGCGTGATGCACGACGACGCGACGGTCTGCGCTCCCGCGGCGTGCACCGAAGGCAACGCGACCGGGACCTCGCTCTGCGACGGCGCCGGAACCTGCGTGACCCCGCTCGCCACCGGCTGCGGTCCCTACGTCTGCGTCGACGACGCGTGTGGTTCGAGCTGCACGATGCACGACGACTGTGCCGACGGGTATTTCTGCGATGCGGGCTCGTGTGTCGAGACCGTCGGCGCCGGCGAGGCGTGCGACGAGGCCGCGGCGTGCGACTCGGGCTTCTGCGTCGACGGGGTCTGTTGCGACACCGCGTGCGACGGGGGCTGCGGCGTCTGCTCCGTCGCGGCAGGTGCGACGGCGGACGGCACGTGCACCGTGGCGACCCGAGGCTCGGCGGGAAGCTGCGCGGCGCCCGCCCTCTGCGACGGCAGCGACCTCGGCTGCGTCGACGCCTGCGTGGACGGCTCCGCGTCCCCGACCCAGCGCGTCGTCGACGTCATCGTCGTCGTCGACAACTCGGGCAGCATGACCCAGGAGATCGTCGCGATGCAGGACGCGATCAACGCGAGCTTCGCCGACGTGCTCACGGCGGCGAACGTCGACTACCGCGTGATCCTGGTCGCGCGTCACGGCCTCGCGACCGCCGGCCAATCGGTCTGCATCGAAGCGCCCCTCAGCGGCATCCCCACGGGCGGTTGTACGCCCCCGCCCACGCAGCCAATCGAGACCGCGCGCTTCTTCCACCACAGCATCGAGGTCGGCAGCCACAACGCGTGGTGCATCGCGCTGCAGCACCTCACCACGACGGACGAGTTCAACCTTCATCCCGCCGGCTACGGCGCGCTCTTGCGTGCCGGTGCGCTCAAGGATTTCGTGATCGTCTCCGACGACGACGTCAGCTGCGTCTTCGACGGCGTCACCTACAACTCGAGCAACACCCTCGCGGGAGGGCTGACCGCCGCGATGGGCATCGAGAACGCGCTCTTCGCGCGGCCCGAGCATTTCGGCACCGCCGAGGTACCGAACTTCCGCGTCGACGCGTTCGTCGGTCTTCCCGGCACGGCGCCGGTGGGCCCCGAGGTGCCGGTGGACCTGCTCGAGTGCACGACGACCGCGGATGGCGGCGTGACGCACCAGACACTGGCGGTGCGGAGCGGCGGCTCGCGCTATTCGGTGTGCGACACGACGAACTACGGCCCCTACTTCGCGCACCTCGCGCAGCAGCTCGTGGTCGACACCCGGTGCAAGCTCGACCTCCCCGCGGCGCCCGTGGGCGAGACGAGCGACCTCGACACGCTTCGCGCGGTCGTGACCTTCGGCGACGCCTCGACGCTCGACGTTCCGCGAGTCGCCGACGCCGGTTCGTGCGCGGGCGACGGCTTCTTCGTGAACGGGAGCGAGGTGCAGCTCTGCCCCGACACCTGCGACGACGTCGCGGCGGACGGCATGGCGGAGATTCGCGTGATCCACCTCTGCGAGTGAGCTCGGCCGAAGACCACGTGGGCGAGAAGCGCATGCTCGCCCACGTGGGCAAGCATCGCGTCCGACCGCTACGCTCCCCGCGGTGGGACGCTCGATCTTGCTTTGGGTCGTGGTGTGGGGATGTGGTTCGCGTACGGGAGTGGATCCGGGGCGACCGCCGCGCGACGCGGAAGCACCGGACGGGGGCGTGCTCGACGGCGGTGGGCGTGACGCGTCGACGGATGGCGGTCTCGACGCAGGGGTTGCCTTCGACGCAGGCACGAGTTGCCGCTTCGGACCGCTTCGAGACGCGAGCGGCGCGCTGGTTCCGCCGACGTTCTTGGAGCTGCCGCGGGAAACGGTCACGGACGTACAGCTCGTGGCGTACGACGCGGGCTTCTACGTGCTCGCCGAAGTGAACCGCCAGGGCGCAGCGTACGCGCGCTTCGACGACTCGTTCACACCCACGCTCGAGGTTCACCCAGGCCGCTTCCGATCTCCCGGCGGGCTCGCGCGGCATGGACCGACGTCGTCGCGAAGCACGTTGTGCAACGGCGGCTACGTGGTGCGTCCGGACGACGAGCGCTTCGGCTTCGTCTACTCGGTGCCGTGTCTGGGTTTCGTGAGCGAAGGCGACCTCGCGATGGCTTGGTTGCCGGCCGCGACCGGCGCGCAAGTCGACACGCTCGCGCTTCGCCCGACGACCGAAGAGGTGATCGCGAGCCGAACCGTTCCGACGCCCTTCCCGACCGAAGTGCTCGGCGCGCTCTTCGACGCGGAGCGAGAACGCGCGGTGTTTCTCGTCGGCGAGGTGCGCGACGCCCTCTCGACGGACCGCCTCTACTTCGTCTCCGCCACCGCGCCCGTGGAGTCGGTCGCGTTGGACACGCCGGACGCGTTTCGTCGGCTCGTGGATCTCGCACGGTTCGACGGCGGTGCGTTCGCCGCGGTCGACGTCGCCGGGACTCCGTCGCTTCACGTGCTCGACGCGGCCGGAGCACTTCTCGACGTTCGTGTGGCGAGCGCGGCACTCTTCGCGAGCGTCGGTGGGGTGAGCGAGGCCGATCTCGTCGCCTTCGAGGACCGCGGCTTGGTCTACGCGGAGGGCGTGTTGGTCGACTTCGCGCCCGAAGGCGCGTCGCTGGTCTTCGACGAACGCGCGCGACCTGACCTTCCCGGTCTGCCACGCGGGTTCGACGTCGCGCGGCACGGCACGCACCTCGTGACCGCGACCGGCTTTCGAGTCGGCGAAGACGACTCGGCGATCGAGCTGCGCCACTACACGTGCGAGTGACGGAACGACGACGCGCGACCCGAATCGAGTCGCGCGTCCGTTCTGGAAGGTCTCGAGGACCTCCTTCGCTCAGAGCTGGCCCGCCTGCGCCTTCTGCATGAGCTGCATCGCGAGCTGAAGCGCGCGCGAGTAGTCGCCGGCCATGCGGAGCTTGCCGCCCATGAAGAGCATCTGCGGGTTGATGTCGCCCGAGCGCGCGGCTTCCAGGTCGTCGAACTTGATCGTCGCCGTGAACTTCGGCTCCGCCGGGGGCTCCGGCGCGTTCAGACCGATGCGAACCGTGACGGTGCCCACGTCGGGCGCGTCTTCGACGATGACGTGGAAGAGCAGGCTGTCGGTGCCGAGCGCTTCCTGGAGGTTCTTCGACGCGGTGCCGACCGCACGCTTGGCGGCCTTGTCTTCTTCGAGCTCGCCCGCCGCCTCGGCCTCGCCGAGGAGCATGCGCATCGCCTCGCCCGGCGCGGCCACCGCGAGCTTGATCTTCGACGCGTCCGGCTTGGCGTCGAGGACCGTCATCTTGCCGCCGTCGAGCGCGAGGAAGACTTCGCCTTCGCCCTCGACCTCGAGGTAGACGGTGCCCGTCGCGCCTTCGACGTCCTGCAGCTTGTTCTTGGCGCGCGCGTCGCCGCCCGCCGCCTTGGCCTGGAGTCGCTCGACGCCCTTGGCGAAGAGCTTCGGGAAGGTGTCCTTGAGGAAGGTGATCGGCTCGGTGCTCATGGGGCGCCGAGCGTAGATCAGGCTCTGGGCGATCACCACGGGTTCGTTTGCGAATCCGCGATCCGGGACGCCCGAGCCAATCGCCCCGAAAACTCGCGAAATCGCTCCCTTCGCGTCACGGCGAAGTCCGCTCGCCGTGGGTGTCGAGTCGAAGTCGACACCCGAAAGCTCAGCCAGCGAGGTGGTCGAGCACCCGCACCAAACGCGCCTCGACGTCGGCGGCGACGCCCTCGAGACCGGGCGGACCTTCGGCCGCGAAGCGCTTCATCGGATCGACCGCGAGCGCCACGGTCTTCCCGTCGTCCGTCTCGTAGAGCACGACGTTGCAGGGGAGCATCACGCCGACGTCGAGCGAGACCCCGAGCGCGGCGTGCGCGAGCTTCGGATTGCACGCGCCGACGATGCGGTAGCGACGAAAGTCGACGTCGAGCTTCTTCTTCAGCGTCGCCTGCACGTCGATCTCGGTCAGCGCGCCGAAGCCTTCGGATTGCAGCGCGGCCGGCAGGCGCTCGAGGGCCTCGTCGAAACCGAAGGGGAGCTCGCGACGGAGAGATTCGTTCGTCATGCGGGCGATGCCACCACGACGCCGTTCACGTCGGGAGGATTGCTCTCACACCCTCAGCTCCCGGAATAGCAACGCTCGAAGTCGACGCGGCCTCGCACCTCCGGGCAGTCCAGCTCGACGTGGCCCCCGAGCCCCCAGATGCCGTTGATGGAGGTCTCGGTGTCGACGAGCTCGACCGTGTGCGTGGTGCAGCTCTCGCGTGGAACCAGCGTCGGGTCGCCGTCGTCGCGAATCGTCAGCACCTGCCGTCCGTCGCGTGGGTCTTCCAGCACCCGAACGACGAGCCCGTGATCGCCGAGCAGGTCGACGCCCTTGAACCGAAGCTCGTCGCGCGAGGTGTTGCCCGAGCGGCAATGCGTGGGCGCGAAGCGTGTCTCGCCCAGCGTGAGCTCTCCGTGCACCTCGCTCTTCGACTCGTGCGAGAGGTGCGCGGCGACGGCGAGGACGATGCCGAGGACCACGGCCGCGATGCCGAGGCCGACCAGCGGGTTCTTGTTCGAGGCTTGGCTCACACGAGTGACGGTACCAGCGGCGGGAGTCTCGGTGGCCCCGAACCCCGGCCGAGGCGTCACTCCGCCGCGGCGCAGCCCTCGTCGACGACACGCGGACGCTCGATCTCGGCGAGACCCAACGCGACCGCGACCTCGTTCGCCGCGCGCACTCCCGACTCCGCCGCGCCTTCCATGAAGCCTTGGAACTCGTCCGAGGTGTGCTCGCCGGCAAAGAAGAGCCGGCCGACGGACTCCGCTTCCGCGCCGTGAAACGCGGCGAACTGACCGGGCCCGAAGCACGCGTAGCTGCCCTTCGTCCACGCGAAGCCCGGCCAATGAAAGGTCGCGTGGTGCTCGTCTCGCGCTTCCGCGACGCCCGGGAAGACGCCGTCGAGCGCGGACACGAAGCTCTGCAGCGCCTCGCCCGACCGTTCCCGCGTGAGCCCCTCGCCCACCCGGCCGCCGGTGAACGCGACGAGGAAGCCCGCGTCTCCGGGCTGCAATCGGCTGCCCTCCCAGCTCGTCTGAAACGGCAGGTCCGAGACCACCACGCCGTTCGAGTCGTGCGCGGTGCGCCACGGACGCGAGGCGAAGCCCATCATCAGCTTCGCGTTGGTTCCGTAGGTCAGCTCCGCGATCGCACGTCGCTTGGCTTCGGGAAGCTCGACGCGAAGGTCGACCTCGCGAAGCTTCGTGAACGGCATCGCGAGCACGAGGTGGCTGGCCGTCACGTCGAAGCGGCTCTCCCCTCGGCGGAACGTCAGCGTGTACGCGCCTTCCCCGCCGCTCAGCGCCTCGAGACGCGCGCCGAGCTCGATCTGACCGTCCAGCCCTTGCGCGAGCCGCGTCGGGACCAGGTCGTTGCCGCCGTGAACGTGGAAACGCTCGTCGCTATCGCCCACCGGTTTGTAGTGCTCCCCTTCAGCCAACAAAGGCTCGTAGAGGTAGAGCAGATTGAACGCCGATTGCGCGTCGCACTCGAGCCCGAGCTCGGTGGTGAACGCGACGTTCACGACACTGCGAAACCATCCCGCGACCTCGGCCGCGTCGAGCCACTCGGTGAGCGTCATGCGATCGATCGCGGCCGCCTCCGGCGTGCCGGATTGGTACGAGAGATCGAAGCCTCCGAGGCGTTCGCGCTCGCGCTCCATCGCCGCGGCGAGGTGACGAAAGGCTTCGTCTGCATCCGCTTCGGTGTAGCGCTGCCCTCCGGCGTAGAGGATCTCGGTCGTGCCGACGTGATCGTCGCAATAGTCCTCGAGCGGGAGCTCGAGCTCGCGGCAGAGCCCACGCATCACCCCGTGGTCGCTGTTGATGAGCTCGGCGCCGAGCTCACAGACGAGGTCGCCCGCAAAGAGGCCACGGCCCGAGAACACCCGGCCTCCGACGCGCTCCTGCCCTTCGTAGACCGTGGCTCGAATGCCCGCGCGACGAAGCTGATGCGCGCAGGTCAGCCCCGCGAGGCCGGCCCCGACGACCACGACCGACGCGTCCACGTCGCTCGCGTCGCGAGCCGTCACGGTGGGCCGACAGCCCAGCGCGAGCCCCGCGCCACCGACGGCGCCCGCGCGAAGGAGCGCACGACGCCCGAAGCGCGCCGCGGGTGGCGTCTCGACGTTCGACGATGCAACCGCGCGGGCGAGACCGCGACGAAGAAGACGAAACAGGGGCGTACGGGCCATGGCTCTCCTCGGGCCGGACCATACCCGCGAACAAACTCACTTCGCGTCACTTTCTTCGACTTCTCGTGCGGGCGTCGCCCCTTCGCTCGAGCGCGAATCGAAGCGTCCCCAAGCAGAGATGTCCCGACGATTCACTCGGGGAAGATCTCGAGCTTTGAAGCGCGAAAGCGGCGCGCGCGCTCGACGGCGAGTACCCACTCGGGTCTCACGCCGCGGGTCGGACGCTCGACGCCGAGTCGGATCGCGACTCCTGCACTGCCTTCGGCGCCGACCGCACCAACCCCGCCGGGAGGGCACGCGCCTTCGGCTTCTCGAGGCGTCGCACGAAGAGATCGACGACGACCAAGAGCGCTGCGAGCGCGAAGAGCCAGGGCCAGAGCGGCTCGCGTGTCGGCACAGGCGCGTCGTCATGGTCGACCACGGCCAACGGCGAAGGATCACGCCGTCCTCGGCCGAGCTCCGCGAGCGCCGAAAGCACCGCATCGTCCACGCCGAACGCTTGAAGCTCCCCCGCGCCGCTCTGCTCGGCCATGGCTTCGGCCATCAGACGACCTTGGGCGTCACGCACGCGAAGCACGGCGTAGGGTGGCGCGCCCGCGGGGAAACGATCGGGCGGCGCGTCGGCCTCGACCGTCCAGCGCTCGGGGCCGACGCGAACCAAACGCGCGGGCACCGGATGCGGCTCGGCGTTCGCGCCGTAGACGAAGGCCTCGACCTCGGCGGGCGGCTCGCCGTCTTCCGCGGTCTCGAGCTCGCCACGCAAACGCGCTCCATCGAGCACGAGGCGCGCGTCGGCTTGGGTCGGCGCTTCGCGACGCAGGGCGTAGCGCGCGACCTGACGCATGAGCTGTCCCGCGCCCGGCCACTCGTTCCACGTATCCGTCCAGCGGCCGCCACCGTCGGTGGTGAGCGCGACGACGTGACCGAGCCCGTAGCGCCACCCGGCGAGGAGCGGATGGCCCTCGGAGGTCACGAGCGGGGTGTCCGCGGTCGGCCGGCGACGCGATTGCACGTAGCCCGCGACGGTCGGAACGTTGCCGATGCCGTCGGTCATCGGGTGCGCGTCGGCGAGCGCGACGGGCGTCGGTTCTTCGCGAAGGTTCGAGAGCGCCGCGGCGCGGGTCTCGGTGACGAAGATGCGGCGGAGGTCGGCGCCTTGGCTCGTGAGGTAGAAGCGGCCGCCGCCCGCTGCGGCGAGCTCTTGAAGGAACGCCGTGTCCGAGTCGTTCGCGTTTCCGATGCCGACCACGCTCGTCGTGATGCCGGCCGCGCGAGCGTCGCGCGCGAGGGCCGTGGCGTGCGGCAGGTTGCGGCGACACGGGCGGAAGGGGCAGCCCTGCCACTGCTCTTCGCTGTCCGCGGTGTCCGAGAAGAGGATCACGTGGCGGACCGGCTCGCCCGCGGGGTTGAGCACCGCGTAGGCGTCGACCAAGGCGGTGTAGACGTAGATGCCACCGCCACCCGCGGTCACCGCGCGCACCGCGCCGCGGTTCTGCGCGAGCACGTCGACGGTCGCGAGCGGCTGGTGCCAGTTGCTGCGCACGTCGACGCTCGCGATGGCGATCCGATCCGTCGCCCGAAGCGCGGCCGCGGCGGCGAGCGACGCTTCGATCGCGAGCTCCATCTTGGTGTGCGATCCGACCATCGAGCCCATCGAGCCCGAACGATCGAGCGAGATGGCGAGCGCGACCGGCGGGTCGTCGACCTGACCGCGGTCCTCGACCGTGACGGGCAAGATGCGCGCGAGCGGGGTGCTCGCGTAGTCCGGGCCGAAGCCGAACGCGCCGCCCGTCACCACGAGGCCACCGCCCTGCTCGCCGACGTAGGCGATGAGCGCTTCTTGCGAGGCTTGCGTGAGGCCGGTGACGAGCGCGACCTCGCCTTCGCGGGCGAGCGGGAGGTCCGCGAGGATCACGAGGTCGACGCCGGAGAGGCGCGCGGCGTCGAGGTCGCGGTCGACGAGCGGCAGGTGCTCGACGTCGGCGTCCATCTGGCGGAGCGCGTCGACGAGCAAGGTCGGCTGATCGCCCAGCAGCGTGACCACGAGGACCCGCGGCTTGCCACCCACGAGCACCGCCGAGCGTCGCGGTCGGCGGTCGAAGGCGCCTTGGTTCAGACCACGTCCGTAGGCGCGTTGAATCGACACCTCGTAGAGGTGCATGCCGCCCGGCGGCGCGGGGTCGACGAAGACCGCCTCGCCGTGCCCGTTCTCGTCGGTCCGCGCGGAGCTTCCCCAACGCGCGCCGATGGGTTGCCCGTCGCGCGTCCAGCGCAGCGTGACGCTGGCGTGGGGCGGCCCCTCGAGCGGCACCCGAAGCTCGGCCGGCTCGCCGGAGGACAGGCGCGTCTCGGTCGCCACGAGCGTGCCGAGGCGCAGGCCGTACGACGCGGTCTCGCTCGGCGACTCCCCCACCCCGACCACGTCCACCGGCACGTTCGCGTCACGCGCGGCGGCGATCGCGGCGCGCACGTCCCCGCGCGTCTCACGACCGTCCGTCAGGAGCGCGATGCGGCGAGCCCCTTCGTCGGGCAACGCGGCGAGCGCGAGCCGCACGCCCGCTTCGAGGTCGGTGCCGAGCACGCTCTCGGGATCGGACGCTTCGAGGCCCTTGTCCTCGATCGTTCGCGGCGCCTCGTCAGGCTGAGGACGATCGGCGAGCCGCGCGGTCGCGCGAACCCGGACCACGTGAAGCTCGACGCCGGCTTCGGTCGCGAGCGTGCGGGCCTCGTCGACCCACCCCTCGCGGAGCGTCGAGCTTCCGACGCTGGCCGACTCGTCGACCACGAGCGCGAGCGTGCGGCGGGTCGACGGCACTTCGCGGTCCGGGACGACGGGCGCGAGCACGACGAGCCCGATGGCGAGCGCGCGAAGGAAGAGGGCGAGGCGGCGGGCGATCATGATCGTCTCCTTCGAAGCTCCGCTCACGTCAGGTCACCAGGCGACGCGCGTACGCGAAGCCTTCGGCGGCCAACAAGAGGGCGGCGAGCGCCGCGAGAATCCAAGGCAGGGGCGGAAGTCCGAAGCCCGGCGCTTCGAAGCGAGGGTGCGAAGTCTCGTCGACCTCGAGCGCGACCTCCGCGCGGGTCGGCGTCGACGCGAGCTCGGTGCGCGACGAGCCGGAGAGCCACGCGAGCGCGCTCGAGACGAGCAGCGGGTAGGCGACGCGAAGCACGACGTCCGAGCCCTCCGGATCGAGGCCGACGTAGACCCAACGCCCCGGGCCTTCGCCGCCCGCCGCGACCACGACGCCGCCGGTGCGCGCCCCCGACTCGTCGACGTTGCCGTCGAGCTCGACGAGCGGAACGCCTTCGCCCGGGTCGATCGCGTGGGCGCGCACGATCGTGGTTCCGTCGAGCTCCACGCCGCGCAAGAGCGGGTGGTCGTCGTCGACCCGGTGAAGCGTGGTGGCCACGCCCTCGAGCGCGCCGAGACCACGCACCCCTTCGGGCCAGAACGCACGCGGCGCAGCGATGCGTTGCGAGGTGTCGGGTGGCGGCTCGACACCCCCGAGGATCAGCATCGGGCGCTGCACGCGACGGGCGGGCGCGCCGAAAGACACCACGACGCTTCCGTCCGGCGCGTCGCCTTCGAGCGCTTCGATCTCGGTGACCCCCGCCGCGCGCAACGCGTGCTCGGCGAAATGACGTCGCGTGGCGTGCGGCTCGTCGCCCTCGAGGGGCGCGGCCATCCAACGCACGGGCGGCGCGCTCACGGCCGAGAGCACGAGCTCGGCGCGGTCGTCGCTCGGAAGATCGTCGCCGCGACCGTCGAGGGGCGTGAGCTCGGCCGAAAGGTGCGTGAGCGGAAGGCGCAGGCGAAAGCGGGCGTCGGCTTCTTCCCCGGCGGGCACGTCGAGATCGCGGTGACCGAGGTCGACGTCGCCGGCGCGAAGGCGCACCCGCACGCGACGGGTCGCGTCGCCGGCCGCCGCCACCGAGACCAAGACGTCGCGCTCGTCGTCCGAGCTCGCGTTCGGCGCCGGGCGCGCCGCGAAGAGTGTGAGGCCGACGTTGGCGCGACGGTCGGTGCCGAAGCGTTCTTCGCGGACGCCGCTCATCGCGACGTGCGAGCCACCGTCGTGCAAGAGCACCACCCGCGCGTTGCCGGCGTCGTCCGCGAGCGCGCGGGCGAGCACGAGCGTGGGCTCGAGGGTCGCGTGAGCTTCGGGCACCAAGAGCGACGCGCTCTCTCGGACACGGGCCGGGTCGTTGGTCGGCGCCAGGAGGCGACGCGGCGCCTCACCCGCCGCGAAGACCGCGACGCGATCACGCGGTCCCATCGACGCGGCGAGATCACGAATGCGGTCGGCGGCGTCCGCGAGGGGACCGTGCTCGAGCGTGCCCATCGAAGGCGAAACGTCGACCACCACGACCGTGAGCGCGCCGTCCCCCAGCAACCTCGGGCGCGCCGCCGCCATGCCGAGCGCGAGGACCGCGGCCACGCACGCCAGGAGCGCGACGAGACGCACGAGGTTCTTGAACCGGCGGTTGCGGTGCTTCGCGATCGCCAGCGCTTGCCAGCGCAGGATCGACGGCACGACCACCATCTGGCGTCGACGCTTCACGAGGAAGGCGACGATCACCGGGACGGCGAGCGCGAGCACGAGCAAGAAGATCGGCGCGACGAAGGTCATGGTGGGCTCACGCGGCGTGACGAAGGACTCCGGACTCGAGCGCCTTCACGAGGACCTCGTCGAAGGCCTCGTCGGTGCTCACACGAAGCACGCCGATGCCGAGATCGGCGGCCTCCGCGTCCAGCTCCGCGCGGTGCACGGCGAGGCTCTCGCGGTAGGCGGCGAGCGCGCCTTCGGGCGGCAGCTCGACGATGGCGCCGGTCTCGGCGTCTTCGAGCTCGAGACCGCTCAGGTCGGGCGGATCGAGCTCGAAGGGCGTGAGCACTTCGACGAGCACGACCTCGTGGCCGCGAAGACGGCAGGCGCGCGCGCCGGCCAAGGCACCATCGGGGTCGAGCAGGTCGCTGAAGATCACGCAGAGCCCGCGCCCACCGAGCGCGTTGGTCGCGACCTGCGCAGCGCTCGCGAGGCTGGTGCCACGCTCGGCCCGAAGCGTGTCCATGCCGGCGCAGAGCTGCAGCAGCCCTCGACGACCCGAGCCCGGACGACCGACGAGCTTCGCCGACTCGCTCGTGGCCAACGCGGCGACGCGATCCTCGCCGCCGAGCGCGACGGCCGCGAAGCCTGCCGCGAGACGCGCGCTCTGAAGGAGCTTCGTCGGCGCGCCGAAGCCCATCGAGGCGCTGGTGTCGAGCACGAGGGCCAGCCGAAGCGGCGATTCCTCGGCGACGACGCGCACGAAGAGGCGCTCGAAACGCGCGTAGGCCTTCCAGTCGATGCGACGCGCGTCGTCGCCAGGGACGTAGGCGCGCTGATCGATCGCCTCGATGCCGCTCCCTGCGCGACGGGTGCGACGACGTCCGCGACGACGTGCTTCGGCGAGACGACGCGAGACGAGCTGCAGACGATCGAGGCGCTGCAGGAAGCTCGGCGCGAGCAGCGAATCTTCGCCGGCGTAGCGCTCGGCCTCGAGGCGACGCACGCCGCTGTCTTCGCGAACATCCTGGTCGTGCGTGTCGAGGGTCATCGGCCGGCCTCCTCTTCGGGGAGCTTCGCCACGAGCTCCGCGATCGCCTGCGCGGCGCTCTTGCCGCGTGCTTCGGCCTCGAACGAGAGCGCGATGCGGTGCGCGAGGATCGGCGTCGCGACCGAGCGCACGTCCTCGATGCCGACCGCCGGCCGACCGGCGAGCATCGCCTTCACCCGCGCGCACGCCATGAGCGCCTGCACCGCACGAGGGCCGGCGCCGAAGCGCACTTCGCTCGGCTCGTGGGTCGCCAGAACCAAGCGCGCGGCGTAGCGGCGCACGTGCTCGGCCGCCGCGATGCGACGCGCGGTCGCTTGCACCGCGAGCAGCTCGTCGGGCGTGGTCACCGCCTTCGGGGTCTTCGGCTCGTCCGCGCGCGCGCCGATCGCCGCGAGCGTGTCGAGGTCGGGCATCGGCAAGACGAGCTTCATGAGGAAGCGGTCGAGCTGTGCTTCGGGAAGCGGGAAGACGCCCTCCATCTCGATCGGGTTCTCGGTGGCGAGCACGAAGAAGGGCTTGGGCAGCGGGCGCGGCTGGCCTTCGACGGTGACCGTTCCTTCGGCCATCGCTTCGAGCAGCGCGGACTGCGTCTTCGGCGTCGCGCGGTTGATCTCGTCGGCGAGCACGAGTCCCGCGAAAATCGGTCCCGGACGAAAACGAAGATCCTTGCCGCCGTCGACTCCGACCACGAGCGAGGTACCGAGCACGTCGCTCGGCATCAGGTCGGGCGTGAACTGAATGCGCGAGAAACTGCCGCCGACGAGCGCGGAGAGGGTGCGAACGAGCTGCGTCTTGCCGAGACCGGGGGCGCCTTCGAGCAGGACGTGACCGTGCGCCAAGAGCGCGGTGACGACGTGCTCGAGGATCACGTCTTGGCCGAGGATCACCTCGCGCAATCCGTCGAGCAGCCGGGTGCCGACGCCACAGGCGTGCTCGAGGCGAAGCTCGGCTTCCTCGTGGCGCGCGCGCGGACCGCTGCCCTCGTCGTCCACCGGAAAATCGGGCGAGGAAAGCTCGGTCGTCTCGTTGGTTCGGTCTCCTGACGGCGACCTCACGTGCCGTCGGGCTCCCTCGCTTTGGTCGCTCGCTGAAATCGGCAGTTTCTCGGCACTGGTCGTCATCGTCGGGCTCCTCTCGTTCGCTTCGTCGCTCGCGCGTTCATTCGGGTCGGATGGCTTCGAAATAGCGGCGCACGGCCTCACGGCGGGCGGCCGGCACACGCTCGTCGGCGAGCGCGTCTTCGGCGACGGCGCCGTAGCTCGGGTAGACGTCCGCGTAGCCCTGCTCGGCGTCCGCGTTGCGGCCGAGACCCTGCAACACGGTGACCGCGCGCTCGCCTTCGCGAACGTCGCTGTGCGCGTGAAGGTCGCGGGTCACGGGCAGGCCGCTGCGTTCGGTGCGGCGATCGGTTCCACGCTGACCCGGGCCGTGGCCGACACCCGGCGGACCTTCCGCCAGACCGAGCGCCGCGAGGCGGGCCGCGAGCCCTTCGGCGAGACCACGCGTGCCGCCTTCGCCTTGCCCTCGGCCCTCGCCGGGGCTCTCGCCTTCGCCCATGGCCATGGGGAGCATCGCGGCGGGATCGCCGGACTCGCCGAGCCGCGCGAGCTGCATCGCGCGCTCGAGCACGCCGGCGCGCTCGAGCAGCCGCGCGAGGGCTTCGGCCTCCCGCGTCGCGCGCTCGCGTTCGGCAGCGAGGCGCTCAGAGCGTGCGGCGGCTTCCTCGAGCGCCCGCGCGGCGTCTTCCGAACGGCCATCCGAGAGCGCCGACTGCGCACGCGAGAGGGCGTCGGCGAGCTGCTCCGCGTCGCGTCCTTGTCCGCTTCGACGCGCTTCGTCGGCGGCGCGCGCGAGGCGCTCGAGGGTGCGCTCGCGTTCTTCGGGCGAAGTGGCCGAGCCGCTCTCTTCGCGAAGGCGACGGGCGAGCAGGCGCATGCGTTCCTCGGGGCTCTCGGCGCGCGCGCGAGGGCTGGAGGTCGGGCTGCCGGCGGCTCCGGGCGACGAGGGGGTCGAAGGCGGTGGCGTGGTCGGCTCGAGGTGGCGCGCGAGGCGGTCCGCGAGGCGGTCGAGGCCCCGCGCGGCGGCGCTACGCTCTCCGACCGCGTCGCGAAGCTCGGCGAGACGCTCGAGCGCGCGTTCGCGGTCGCCTCGCGCGAGGGCGCGTTGGGCGGCGCGGGCGAGAGACTCCGCGCGAGATTCGTCGGAGCGCTCGGGTTGCGCGTCGGGTCGTTCTTGCCGCGTCTCGTCGCGGGCGACGTCCTCGCGGAGCGCACGGGCCGCGTCGGTGAGCGCGTCGGCCGCCGCGAGCTCGGCGTGCGTGGGCGGGCTCTGCAACGCCTGACCGACCGCCGCGTCGTAACCACCGACGAGCGCGGCGAGAAGCAGGACGAAGGTGCCGAGCACGAGGCGAAGCGCGGAGGGTCGCACCCGGGGATGCGGCAGGAGCGCGGGCAACGACGCACCCTTCAGCGCTTCGTCGGCCCGGGCTCGCGCGAGCGCTTGAAAGGTCTCGTCCTCTCGCAGCACCACGCCGTTCGCGACGACGTCCGGGAGGCCGAGGGCGCCGTCCAACGCACGCGCCGCGTGAAGCGCGGTGGGCTTGCGCCGCGCAACGAAGAACACGGCGAGCATGCCGAGCACGAGCGCCGCGAGCCCGAGACCGAGCGCGCGCGGCGCGCCGATCCAGAGCGGCTCGGCGTCGCTCGAAGGCCACACGAGCGCGCGGCTCGCGGCGACCGCCAGGGCCACGACGAAGACGAAGCGCAGACGTCGCGACAGCGCCTGTCGTGCACGGCGCGAAGCCAAACGGGCTCGCGCGCGCTCCACGATCGTCGTCCACGCCGCTTCCTCGCGCGCCATCGCAGCCCTCCCTCAACGCGTCCGACCGGACGTCTTACGGCCGACGCCAGCGTCGGCTTCCCCGTGATTTCTTCGAGCCGAGGCGCCCTTTGGCGGCTCGCCCGTCGCTCCCGGCGGGCTGAGCACGGTGGGTGCCAGCGGTCGGTCCGACGCCTCGGGCGGGGGAAAGTTCTGCGGGGTGTGGGTGGGGCGACGCGGAGGATGTGGGTGGGTGGACACGATCGGTGGGCGGTGGCTGGGTCGGCGCTTCAACCTTCGCGCCTCTGTCGCTGCGCGACGACCGAGACGGAGGCCGAGACCGCGCTTCGCGCCACCGTCGCTTCGCGACCTCCGAGGCAGAGACCGAGACCGCTTCGCGCCACCGTCGCTTCGCGACCTCCGAGGCAGAGACCGAGCGCACTCCGCTACCGTCGCCGTCTCGGACTCCGTCTCCGTCTCGGACTCCGTCTCCGTCTCGGACTCCGTCTCCGTCTCGGACTCCGTCTCCGTCTCGGACTCCGTCTCCGTCTCGGACTCCGTCTCCGTCTCGACACCGACACCGACACCGACACCGACACCGACACCGACACCGACACCGTCACCGACATCGACACCGACATCGACACCGACATCGACACCGACACCGACACCGACGCCGACATCGACATCGACACCGACACCGAGCTCTCAGACCGTCCCACTCCTCCACGCGTCCACCCTCCGCATGCGCTTCCCGCTCCTCCTCGCGCTCGCCCTTCCGACCTCTCTCCTCGCCGCACAGGCCCCGCCCGACGTTCACGTCACGCGGGTCGAGGGCCCACTCCCACGACGCACGATCGTTCAGGCCTTCGACGCGGGAGTGCTCCGCGAGTGCCAACACACCCACATGGGCCATCCGCTGCGCTTCGTCCTGACCATCGATCCGACGGGCCACGCGTCGATCGACGAGGTACGCGCGCACGAGGAGATTCGAAGCTACGTGCCCTGCGTCCGGCGTCACGTGGCCGCGATGCGCTTCGAAGCGAAGCCGACGTCGACTCGCGCTCGCGTCGCGGTCGTCTTCCAGCCGAGCGGAATCGGCGCGCGTCCCTGAGGTCTGCGGGCCGACGCCCTGGCGCCCCACGCCGCCTGCCCGTACGACACGGGCATGCCGACCGTCCGTCTCGCGCTCTTCCTCGCCCTGTCCGCCTGCGCCACGTGCCCGGAGCCTGCCCCGACGACGCCGGCCACCGCGACGACGACGCAATCGAACGCCGAGGCCGCCGTCGAAGCAGTG
Organism: Sandaracinus sp.; assembly: GCA_020633125.1. GTDB lineage: Bacteria > Myxococcota_A > Polyangia > Polyangiales > Houyiibacteriaceae > JACKEH01. The sequence continues at coordinate 20,916 of JACKEH010000059.1, forward strand.
CTCGACGATTGGCACGCCGCGGCCGCGGAGTCGGACCTGCCGCGCTACCTCGGCCACCTCACGCCGGACGCGATTTTCCTCGGCACCGACGCCACGGAGCGTTGGACCGTCGACCAGCTCCGCGCGTACGCGGAAGCGCCCTTCGCCGCCGGTCGCGGATGGCGGATGCGCGCGGTGCGTCGCGCCGTGGTCGTTCGTGGCGACGTGGCGTGGGTCGACGAGGATCTCGACGCCGTGAACCTCGGCCCGGCCCGTGGTCGTGGGGTGCTCGTGCACGACGACGGGGTCTGGCGGATCGCGCATTACGACCTCGCGGTCACCGTGCCGAACGAACGCTTCGAGGCCTTCCGCGCCGCCGTCGCGACCCCGGAGTGACACCCCGCGGCCTGGTCCGCGCCACATCCGTCGCACGCACCCTCCGAACGCCGCGCGAAGCCCCCCGCGAAAACGGCCCCTCCACCATCCGTCGTGGTTGACCGACCCCTCGAACCACGATACCTAGGGCTCGTGTCGGTGTCCGAGCTCGCTCGGACGAACAGGGAACCCGGTGTGATTCCGGGGCTGCCCCGCAGCGGTATTCGAGAACGAAACCACGACGAGCACTGATTCACCTTCGGGCGAATTGGGAAGCGGTGGGACTAGGAAGCCGGGAGACCGGAGCGCTCGAGAGCCCGAAGACCTACCTACACTCCGGACGGCGGTGCCGTGCGGATCCACCGGGAGCCTCGAGGGAGGGCGCACCGGACCTCGACCGAGTCGCGTCGTCGACGCGGTCGCGAGCCGGAGCCGACGTGTCGTCGGCTCTTCACCACCACGACCGACCCGCGCGGGTCGGTTTCGCTTCCACGCATCGAATCGGTCTGCGGGCCCAAGTCCGGGCTCGCAGGTCCGATTCCCAATGGAATTCGGGGCTTTCGACATGGACCTCACGAGCGAAGGCGCGGCGGAGCTCCGTCCGCGCGGCATGCAGGTGACCAAACGCGACGGAACCCGCCAGGCGGTCGACGTCGGCAAGATCGTGCGGGCGGTCGAACGCTGCGCGGACGGGCTCGATCGCGTCGACCCGCTGCGCGTCGCGACCCGCACCATCAGCGGCCTCTACGACGGCGCGACCACGCGTGAGCTCGACGAGCTGGCGATTCGCACCGCGGCGTCGCTCATCGCCGAAGAACCACAATACTCGCGTCTCGCCGCGCGACTGCTCTCGGTCTACGTCGACAAAGACCTTCGCGGACGCGGGATCTTCTCGTTCAGTCAAAGCATCGAACGGCTCGATTCCTTCGGCATTCTCGATTCTCGTCTGACCGAATTCGTCCGTCGCCACGCACGAAAGCTCGACGACGCGTTGGTGCCCGAACGCGATCGCGAGCTCGAGCTCTTCGGGCTTCGCACGCTCTACGACCGCTACTTCCTCCGCGACCCGAGCGGGCGTCACGTGCTCGAGAGCGCGCAGACGTTCTTCCTGCGCGTCGCGTGCGCGCTGAGCGACGAACCGAACGAGGCGATCGCGCTCTACGAGCTCTTCTCGACGCTGCGCTACCTGCCCAGCTCCCCGACGCTCTTCAACTCGGGCACCCACCACCCACAGCTCTCGAGCTGCTTCTTACTCGACTCGCCCGAAGACGACCTCGGCGCGATCTACGACCGCTACAAGGACGTCGCGCGCCTCTCGAAGCTCTCGGGCGGCGTCGGCCTCGCCTTCCATCGGGTGCGCGCGCGCGGCTCGCGCATCGCGAGCACGAACGGCCGCTCGAACGGCATCGTTCCGTGGCTCAAGACCCTCGACTCGAGCGTCGCCGCGGTGAACCAAGGCGGCAAACGAAAGGGCGCGTGCTGCGTCTACCTCGAGCCTTGGCACGCCGACGTCCTCGACTTCCTCGAGCTGCGCAACAACACCGGCGACGAAGCGCGACGCACGCACAACCTGAACCTCGCGTGTTGGGTCCCCGACCTCTTCATGCGTCGCGTCGAGTCGGACGGGGTGTGGAGCCTCTTCGATCCGAAGGACGTGCCTTCGTTGCCGGACCTCTTCGGCGCGGACTTCGACGCCGCGTACGAGGCCGCCGAGGCCGCCGGGCTCGCGCGTGCAAGCGTGCGGGCTCGCGAGCTCTACGCGCGCATGATGCGTTGCCTCGCCGAGACCGGGAACGGCTGGATGACGTTCAAGGATCGCTGCAACGCGACCTGCAACCAGACCGCCGAGCCGGGGCACGTCGTGCACCTCTCGAACCTCTGCACCGAGATCGTCGAGGTCACCGACCAAGCGCAGACCGCCGTGTGCAACCTCGGCTCGATCAACCTCGCGCGGCACGTGAACGACCTCGGCTTCGACTTCGAGGAGCTCGCCCGCACCGTGCGCCTCGCGGTGCGGCAGCTCGACGCGGTGATCGATCGCAACCTCTACCCGCTCGAGACCGCGGCCGCCTCCAACGCCGCGTGGCGCCCGGTCGGGCTGGGCGTGATGGGCCTGCAAGACGTCTTCTTCCGACTTCGCCTGCCCTTCAACGCACCCGAAGCACGCGCGCTCTCACGCGAGATCGCCGAAGCGATCTACTTCGCAGCGCTTTCGGCCTCGCACGAGCTCGCGGTCGAACGTGGCCCTCACGAGGCGTTCCCGAAGACCCGCGCCGCGCGTGGCGAGCTGCAGTGGGCGCATTGGGGCGTGGCGCACGACGACGCGCGTTGGACCGCCCTTCGCGACGCGATCGTGCGCGACGGCCTGCGCAACTCCTTGCTCGTCGCCATCGCGCCGACCGCCACCATCGCGTCGATCGCGGGCTGCTACGAGTGCATCGAGCCGCAGGTCTCGAACCTCTTTCGGCGCGAGACGCTCAGCGGCGACTTCCTGCAGATCAACCGCTACCTCGTGCGCGAGCTTCAAGACCTCGGGCTCTGGAACGAGAGCCTTCGTTCGCGCCTGAAGGAAGCGGAGGGCTCGGTCCAAGGTTTCGCCGAGCTGCCCGAGGAGCTGCGCACGCGCTACCGCACCGCGTGGGAGGTGCCGATGCGCTCGCTGATCGACATGGCCGCCGAACGCGGGCCCTACGTCGATCAGAGCCAATCGCTGAACCTCTTCCTCGAGAGCCCCACCCTCGGCCAGCTCTCGTCGATGTACCTGCACGCGTGGAAGCAGGGGCTGAAGACCACGTATTACCTGCGCTCGCGTCCGGCGACGCGCATCGCCAAGGCGACGACGACGCTCCCGAGCACCACGTCGGCACCGGAGGACGTCGCGGCCGTGATCTGCTCGCTCGAGAACCCCGAAACCTGCGAGGCCTGCCAATGAGCGCGCTCCTCGATCCGGGCTTTCGCCTGACGCTTCGCCCGATGACCTACCCGGGCTTCTACGAGCGCTACCGCGCCGCGATTCGCAACACGTGGACCGTGGAGGAGGTCGACTTCGCGACCGACCTCGTCGACCTGCGCGACAAGCTCTCGCCCGCCGAGCGGCACCTCGTCGAGCGGCTCGTCGCCTTCTTCGCGACGGGCGATTCGCTCGTCGCGAACAACCTCGTCCTGAGCTTGTACCGGCACCTCAACGCCCCCGAGGCGCGGCTCTACCTCTCGCGTCAGCTCTTCGAAGAGGCGCTGCACGTGCAGTTCTACCTGACGCTGCTCGACACCTACGTGCCCGACCCCGACGCACGCCATCGCGCGTTCGCGGCCATCGAGCACATCCCCTCGATTCGTCGCAAGGCGGAGTTCTGCCTCCGCTGGACGAACGACGCGACGCAGCTCGACGCGCTTCGCACGCGCGACGACCGGCGCCGCTTCTTGCTCAACCTCGTCGCGTTCGCCGCGTGCGTCGAAGGCCTCTTCTTCTTCGGTGCCTTCGCCTACGTCTACTTCCTTCGTTCGCGAAATCTCCTGCACGGCCTCGCGGCGGGCACGAGCTGGGTCTTTCGCGACGAGAGCGCGCACATGGCCTTCGCCTTCGAAGCCATCGCGACGATTCGCCGCGAAGAGCCCGACCTCTTCGACGCGCGTTTCGCCGACGAGGTCGCGGCGATGCTCGACGAAGCGATCGCGTGCGAGGTGCAGTTCGCCGAAGACCTGCTCGAAGGCGGCGTCGCGGGCCTCTCGGTGCAGGACGTACGTCGCTACCTCGAGCATTGCGCGGACCGTCGCCTCGTCGCGCTCGGGCTGCCCGTCCGCTACCGCACGCCGAACCCCTTTCCCTTCATGGAGCTTCAAGACGTGCAGGAGCTGACCAACTTCTTCGAGCGCCGGGTCAGCGCGTACCAGATCGGTCTCACCGGAGAGGTCGCGTTCGACGCGAGCTTCTGAGAGCGAGCCTCCGTCGTACCGATTCCTGCGCTTCTCTCTTCTCCTTTTCCGAGGGGCCCCAACCGGAAAAGGCCGAGTTGGGGCCCCACGACCGAGCATCCCTTCCACACGCGCGGATGGAATCCGTGTGGGGGACGCTCGGAGTCCCGATGCGAACGGCTCTGCGCGCGCGGACGTCCCGTCCTCGTTCGTGGATGCGCGCCGCGCTCGAAGGCGACCGTGCGCTCACGACACGCCCCGTGTCCGGCGCCGCCCTCCACACGTTCTCCACGTTTGCCCGTCATCCTCGGGGGATGCCGCGCCGACTCTGCCTCGCCCTGCTCACCCTCACCCTCGCCTGCGGCGACGACGACGGCCCGGCCGGACCGGCAGGCGACGGCGGCACACCGGACGGCGGTGGCGCACCGACCTACCACCAAGACGTCGCGCCGATCGTCGCGCGGCATTGCCTCACCTGCCACGTCGAAGGCGGCATCGGCCCCTTCCCGCTCGACACCTTCGAAGGCGTGCGTGAAGTCGGTCCCCAAGCACGCCTCGCGGTCTCGCGCCGCCAGATGCCGCCGTGGATGCCGGACCCGGAGTGCGGTGACCTCGCGAACGAACGTCTGCTGACGGACGACGAGATCGAGGTCTTCACGGCGTGGGTGCGCGGCGGCATGTTGCGTGGCGACCCCGCGACCGCGACGCCGATCGAGCCGACCGACCCGCCGATCTTCACGCCGACGCACACTGCCGCGGCGCCGAGCTACACGCCGAACGCCGACCTTCCCGACGACTACCGCTGCTTCGTGCTCGACTTCGAGTTCACCGAAGACTCGTACCTCACCGCGAGCACGGTCGTGCCCGACGCGAGCGCCCTGGTTCACCACGTGTTGGTCTACGCCCTCGGGCCGGAGGACGTCGCCGCCGCCGAGGCGCTCGACGCCGCCGAAGAAGGCCCCGGCTACACCTGCTTCGGCGGACCGCTCCCGATGGAAGGCGGCATGAGCGCCGCCTCGAGCTCGAGTCTTCCGACGCAGCTCGGCGCTTGGGTGCCCGGTCTGCTCCCGGCCATCTACCCCGAGGGCGTCGGCATTCCGATTCGCGCCGGTAGCCGCGTCGTGATGCAGCTGCACTACAACCTGCTCAGCGCCGAACCCGTGCCCGACGCGACGCAGTTTGCGATGCGCCTGACGACGACCCCCGTCACCCAGGCCATCGACACGCACCCCTTGCCGAAGCTCGACCTCGCCATCCCGCCCGGCGAAGCGAGCGCGGTGCAGACGCAGTTCTTCCGCAACTCGCGGTCGACCCCGATGACGATTCAGGGTCTCACGGGCCACATGCACCTGCTCGGCAAGAGCATCCGAGGCCAAGTGGTGCGCGCGGACGGCACCGAAGAGTGTGGGCTGCACATCCCGGACTGGGACTTCAACTGGCAGCAGTCCTACACGCTCGCGACGCCGATCGTGCTGCAACCGGGCGACGGCATCCGTCTGACCTGCGAG
>JACKEH010000006.1 GCA_020633125.1 Sandaracinus sp.
CGTCGTCGTTCGATCGCCACGTCCGCGCCGAGCGCATCGAGGGTCGCGGACGCGTCCGCACGCAACGCGTCGTTCGGTCGTCCCGCGCGTTCGAGCGCGAACGCGAGCGCCAAACGCGTCGTCGCGAGGTCGTAGGGGTCGTCGACGCCGGCGGCGAGGGCTTCTTCGAGCCGCCGACACGCGTCGTCGGGCGCGGTGAGCATCGCCGCGACGCGCGCCACGAGCGGGCGCTCCGACTCGTGCGCGACCTCTTCCATCGCGCGCAACGCGTCGAGCGCTTCGTTCCGCTCGCCGCGCGCGAAACGTACGCGCGCCAACGTCGCCCACGTCTCGGCCGACGCGCTGACCTGCCGTGCCTCGGCGCGCGCGAGCGATTCTTCCGCCAAACGTTCGGCGCGATCGAGGTCTCCTTCGTCGCATGCCAACGCGGCGAGGTTGTTCGTGGCGACCAGGCCCGCGAGCGCGGCGCCGTGAAGGTTCGCGAGCTCGAGCGCCGCTTCGGTGTGCGCCCGCGCGAGCGCGAGCAAACCGCGGTTCGTGTAACAGACGCCGAGGTTCACGTGCGCGCGGGCGACGCCGAGCGGATCTTCGGCGAGCAACGAGAGCCCGAGGTCGCGCAGGTTCGTGCCGAGCTGACCGTCCCAATCGCCGGCCCGCAGGAGGTTCGCGCCGAGACGACCACAGAGGCTCGCTTGAAACGCGGGCGCGTCGATGCGCGCGGCGACGTCGAGCGCCCGACGGCCGAGCGCGATGCCCTCCGCGTTGCGGTCGAGCACGTAGCCGAGCTGCCAACCCAAGCTCGCGAGCGCGAGCGCGAGCTCGGTCGGGTCGCCGTCGTCGCCCAGCGTCTCGATGCCGGCTTCGAGCAAGGCCACGGCCTCCATCGTGCGACGGGTGGCCGACCGCGCGGTGGCCGCGATGCGAAGCGCACGCGCGCGAAGGACCGGACGCGCTTGCTCTTTGGCGAGGCCCGCGGCGCCGAGCGCGAGTCGCGCGGCGTCTTCCACGCGTCCACCGTCGAGGTGTCGTTGCGCGAGCTCGACCTCGAGCGCGGCGCGGTCCAGCACGTCGTCTTCGCCGAGCGCGAGCGCTTGGTTCAGCAACGCGTCGGCGTTCGGCAGACGCATCGCGGCCGCACGGCGACCGGCCTCGGCGTACGCGTACGCGGCGCGGCGTCGATCGCCCGCGCGCTCGGCGAGCGACGCCGAGGCTGCCTGGACCGAGGGGCTCGGATCGAAACACTCGCGGCAGAGCCACGCCGCGGCATGGCCGGCGACCTCGCCGCTCGCCTCGCCGCTCGTCCGAGCACGCACCCAACGCTCCGCACGCGCGATGGCGGGCTCGACCGGGATGAGCAGCTCGCGGGCGACCAGCTCGTCCACACGCTCCACCGCGACGGGGCGACCCAGCGCGAGCGAGGCGAGGGGAGCGAGCGCACGACGAGGCGCTTCGCCCGGGAACGCGCGACACGCTTCGAGCACCGCGAGCGCCTCGTCGTCCAAGCCTTCCGTGGTCGGCGCCGTCACGGGGAAGGGCGGCAGCGCGATCGAGTCTTCGTCGCCTCGTGAGCCGACCAAGAGAACTCCGAGCCGACGCACGCCGTGCAAGACCTCGAGGGTCGAGGCGTCCAGCTCGTCGGCGTCGTCCACGACCCAGACGACGGGACGCGGGCCGTCCGCCAACGCGTCGAGCGCGCGCACGAGGTGTGGAATCGCGCTCCCGACCCGCGTCGCGCGCGCCTTCGCGAGCAGCCCCTCGACCAACGCGTCGCGCACCGTGCGGCGTGCGTCGTTCGGAAGCACGCCGTCGAGTCGGGCATCGAGCTCGAGCGCGAGCCGCTCGGCGACCGCGAAAGGCGGGCCTACCTCGGCGTCGAGCCAACGCGCGACCAGCGCCGCGAGCCCTTCGAGCGGAGGCGACGCGAAGCCCCGTCGACCGACCACTCGGACCACGCGCGCGTCGTCGCGGTGGAGCACGTCCACCAACCCTCGAACCCACGTGCTGCGCCCGCTCGCGCGCGGACCGTGCGCGCGCACGAGACCGCCTTCGCGCAGGCGAGCCGCCACGCGCTCGGCGGCCGTCGCGCGCTCCCCCTCGAGGGTGTGCTCGAGGCGACTCTCACGCGAAGGCGGCAAGCTCGGGGCCGCGACCCACTCGGTTCGCTCGTCGTGATCGGAACCGAGCCCACGCCTCGGCGCGGTCGGACCGGCCGGCACCGCCAACGTCGCGAGCACGCTGTCACGCCGCGCGGGCACCAAGGGCGTCGGTTCGAACGCTTCCGGCGGGCTCTCGGGTCCGCTCTCGGCGGAGCGCCACCACGCGAGCGTGGCCGCGGCCGAGGCGGGGCGGCGCTCCGGGTCGCGTGCGACGAGCGCCTCGACGAGGCGCACGATGCCCCACGGGACACCACGCACCCGGGGGCGCAGCGGAAGCACCTCGCCGTAGAGCGTGTGGCGCAGAATCTCCGTGCTGTCCGCGCCGCCGTGGGGAGGGTGGCCGGCCATCACGCGGTAGAGCACCGCCCCGAGGCCGTAGAGGTCCGAGCGTTCCCCGATGCCGCAGCCGATCGCTTGTTCGGGGCTCAGGTAGCCCGGCGTGCCGGCCACGACGACGGGAAGCCCCGCGCGTCCGTCGCGCGGCATCGCCAGACCGAAGTCGGTGAGCTGCGCGGCGCCGTCGCGGTCGCGCAACAAGACGTTGGAGGGCGACACGTCGAGGTGCAGCACGCCCGCGTCGTGCGCGTAGCCCAACGCGCCGAGCAGCTCGCGTCCGAGGCGCACGATGGCGGGCCCGTCGAGCGTGTCGGCGCATTCCTCGAGCGAGCGCCCCTGCACGTGCTCGAACACCAAGAAGGGACGGCCGTCGTCGAGCTCACCCGAGGTCAGCAGCTCCACGACGTGGGGATGACGAAGGCGCGCCGCCAAGGATGCCTCGCGACGCAGCCATTCGTGGCGCCACGGCATCACGTCCGCGTGCGCGATCTTCAGCGCGACGCGGCGCCCGTCGGGAGCGAGCGCTTCGAGCACCACGCCGACGCCGCCGCGACCCAATTCGCGCAGCGCCCGGTACCCGTCGGGCAGCGAGCTCGTTTCGTCCATCCCGAGACGGACTTAGCAGCATCCGCCCCAACGACGCGAGAGCCCCCTGCCGTGGCTCACACCCCAGTCCCCGTGGCCGAAGCTCGTTGCGGGACGAAAACGACCGGAGCGACGTGACGGCACGGCCCCTCGGAAGAGAGCCATCGGCGGGGACGAGCTCAGCGCGCGCGCTCGCCGCCGTCGGCCACCAAGACGTGCCCCGTGACGTAGCTCGCGGCGTCGCTGCACAAGAACGTCGCCGGCCCGGCCATCTCCTCGGGCCGCGCCGCGCGACGAAGCGGAATGCGCGAGAGCATCTTGTCGCGTGCCGCGTCCGGCAGCTCCGACGTCATGTCGGTCTCGACGTAGCCCGGCGCGAGCCCGTTGACCCGAATCCCGTCGCGCGCCCATTCGAGCGCCAGCACCTTCACCGAGTGCGCGAGCGCGGCCTTCGCTGCCCCGTAGGCGAGGGTGCCCGTCGCGCCGCCGAGGCCCCAAATGCTCGTGACGAAGAGCATCGCGCCGCCACCCTTGCCCCGCATCTGCGCGGCGGCCGCCCGCGCCCCCGTCATGGCGCCGAGGTAGTGCACGTCGAGCATCGTCTGCAGCTCGGCTCGATCGGTCTTCGCGGCGAGGCGGCCTCCACCGAGGCCGGCGCAGCTCACGAAGACATCCGCGCCTCCGAGCTCTGCCACCTTCCCGAAGAGCGCCTCGACCTGGGCGTCGTCGGCCATGTCGCACGCGATGGGAACGCCCCCGAGGCGCTCCGCGGCCGCCGCGCAGCTCGCGGCATCCCGCGAGCTCACGACGACCTTCGCGCCACCTGCGGCCAGGCCTTCCGCGATCGCGAAGCCAATGCCACGGCTCGAGCCCGTGACGACGGCGATCTTGCCTCGGAGCCCCGTTCCGATCATCGGATCGCCCTGCGCGCGCGTGCCGCGAGCGGACCGGCCGGCGCACGCTCCAGATAGGTCTCGTACGCGGCACGGGCGTCCGGCGAGTCGCGACCGGCGAGCGCTTCGCCGAGGTAGAACCACGCTTCGGCTGGCGCCGTCTCGATCTCGGTCGCGGCGCGAAGCTCACGCAACGCGAGGTCGCGCTCGCCACGCTCGAGGGCGATGCGGCCCGAGAGCGTCAAGGCGCGCGCGCCCAACGAGGGCGGGCGAATGCGCGTGTCGAGCGACGCCTTGATGCGCGTGATCACCTCGGCCGCGTCGCGCCACTTCTCGCCGCGGACCAACACCGTCGCGTGCCCGAGGAGCGACTCCGGATGCGACCCGTCGGACGCGAGGGCTCGTTCGTAAGTCTCCGCCGCGCTGGCCGTCTCGCCGGCCGCGTAGAGGGCGTCGCCGTAGAGCGCGACGACGTCGGGCGAAGCGGTCTCTTCCGTCGCGAGGGGACGGAGGATCGGCAGCGCCTCGCCGGGGCGATTCTGCGCGAGCGCGAGGCGGGCCAAGACGAGCTTCGTCCCGGTGGCTTCACGGTCGGCGTCGCGCAAGGACTCCGCCTGCACACGCGCGTCGTCGTTGCGACCGAGCCCGAGCAGCGCTTCGATGCGACCGAGGCGACCGACGAGCGAATACGAGCGGCCGCTTCCGCTCTGTCCCACGCGGGAGCCGAGCTCCTGGTAGAGCGTGTCGGCCTCGGCGTAGCGCCCGAGATCGAGGAGCAGGTAACCGAGCAAGACCTGCGCTTCACCGTGCGTGGGCTGAAGCTCGATCGCACGTCGCAGCGCGGTCTCCGCACCTTCGCCGTCACCGCCCATGCGCCGCGCCCGGCCGAGGAGGAATTGCGCCTCCGCGTCGTCGGGCGAGGCCTGCACGACACGCTCGAGGGTCTCGGTGGCGAGGCGTGCGTCGCGTGCTTCGAGCGCCGCTTCGGCGACCGCGAGGCCGACCTCGGGATCGCCGGGGGCGTCGCGCGACAGACGTCGCGCCAAGCCGAGCATCTCCTGGGCATGTCCGAGCCGGACGCCGACGCGAATGCGCAGCGAGCGCATCTCGACCGAGGCGTCTTCTTCGTTGGCCTCGAGGTAGGCATCGAGCGCCTGCGCGGTCGCCTGCAAGGCTTCTTCGGTGCCCACGATGAGCCCCGCGCGCGCCGAGAGCGCGAGGACCTCGGGATCGTCTGCCGAGAGCTGCGCGAGGGTGCGGAGCGCACGCACGCCGTCGCGGCGGGCCACGAGGATCTCCGCGAGCAGCTTGCGGTACTCGGCGATGGCGGGCGCCGAGGCCACCGCGGCCATCGCGGCTTGTTGCGCGCGCGCGAGGTCGCCGAGCGATTGCGCGGCCGACGCGAGCAACGCCTGCAAACGCGGTTCGGTGGCGCCGGCCGAGCTGGCCGTCGCGAGCGCCGCACGCGCCTCTTCGGAGCGGCCGAGCCGTCGAAGGAGCTGTGCGCGCGTCAGCGCGTGAAGCACGTGGTCCGCGGGGGCGCCGCGCTCGAGGCGCTCCGCCAAGCCGTCGACGCGCGCGAGGGCGGGCTCGGGCTCTTCGTCGGTCGCCTGGAGGTAGCCGACCCAGAGCGTGGCGCGTAGGTGATCGGGGTGTCGCTCGAGCAACGCCTGCAGGCGCGCGAGCGCTTCCTCGGGCTGACCCGCGTCGGTGGAGCCTTCGGCGAGCGCGATCGCCGCCGAAGCGAGCCCCGCGTCCGACGCCGCCGCGGCTTCGAGGTGGCCGGTCGCCGCGTCGCGGCCGAGCCGCTGTTCGAGACGACCGACGGCGTAGAGCACCGTCGGATCGTCGGACGCGCCTTCGGTCGCCGCGGTGAGCTTTCGTTCGCCCTCTTCGCCATCGCCACGCGCGAACGCGACGATGGCGCTCGCGACGTCGACGCGTGGACCGGTCAGCTCGGCACGCATCGCGCGATCGACGGTCGGTTGCAGGAAGCCGGGCTCAAACGCGCCGTCTTCGAGCGCTCGCTGCGTGTGCACGAAGAGCAGGGTGCGCGGCACGTCGTCGTTCGTCGGCGAGAGCTCGCGCGCCTGCCGAAGGATACGCTCCGCATCGACCAACGCTTCGTGCGTGCCGCGAGCCGAGAGCTCGGTCGCCTCGGTCACGAGGGTCGCGGCCTCGCGATCTTGCTCGCCGACCCACCATTGGTAGCCGAACCAGCCACCGACGGAGAGCCCGACGACGAGCACGCCCAACACCGCGAGCGGCACCGCGACCTTCGTGCCCGACTTCGGCGCGTCTTTCTTCGCGGCCCAGACGACCGACGCCGCGTCCTCGTCGGGAGGTTCGAAGAGGCGCTCCTTCTGGAGCATCGTGAGGATCGCGTCGACGTCCTCGGAGCGGCCGGCGCGCTCGCCGCCACTCACGTCGCGGACGCGCGCCGGGGGCTCGCCGGCGGCCCATGCACCGTCGGAGTCCATCGAGGCCAAATCGTCGGACGCCGCGTCGAGGAACGCGGGGCTCGGGGTCGCCACGGCGGCGAGGTCGTCGGACGCCAGCTCCGCCATCGACGAGTCTGCGGATTCGAGATCCGCCGAATCCAACATGGGGGTCATCGAGCGTGGCGGAGCCGCGAGCGGCTCGGGCGCGGGACGCACCACCGGCGGCTCCGAGGCTTTGCGCACCCGCGTCGGCGGCTCGTCGTCGAAGGGGTTCGTGCCCTTGCCGACCACCGAGCGCGTCGGACCTTCTTCTTCGCCGAAGGGATCGGCGCCGAAAGGCGAGGGCGCCTTCTTCTTCGCCGCCAGCGCGGCCTGAACCTCCTCGAGGCCTTGGCGATCGAGCATCGACGTCGGTGCGTCGTCGTCGATCGCCTCGGTCGAGAGGTCGTCCTCCCTCCGCACCGCCGCGGCGATCTTCGCGGAGAGGTCGGAGGCGACGACCGTCGACTCGTCGTCTTCGTCGTCGTCGACGAACGCTCGGGGCGGCGCGGCCTTGGGGGGCGGAACCGCCTTCGAGCCGAACACGGGCGCCTTTCGCGGGGGCACCGCGGGCTTCGGCGGGACGCGCGGCTCCGGCACCGGCGCGCGCGCGACGGTCTGGGCTTCGGAGGCGGGCACGGGCGCCGGACGCGGGACCCGCGGTTCGGGGACCGGGGCCTTCACGGTGGCCGGCTCGGGACCTCGCGGCCGCTCCGGTGGGGGCGCGGGACGCTCCGAGGTGGTGAGGTCGTCGTCGTCGTCGTCGACGCCACCGCCTCCCGCGTCTTGGGCGAGCTTCGCCAAACGCGTCGCGCGCTCGTGCAGACGCTGCACCTCCGGATCCATCGCCCCGAGCGCGCGCGCACGAGCGAGCACCTTCTGCGCGCGATCGGGATCGCCGCGACGCAGGAGCACCTCGCCCAACCAGCGGTAGGGATCGGGGTGGCCCGCGTCGATTCGCGCGGCTTGGAGCAACGTCTTTTGGGCGCGGAGGAGGTCACCCCGCGCCATCCACGCGCGGCCGGCGATGACCATCGCGTCTACGTCCTTCGGCTGCGTTCCGAGGTGGACTCCGACGACCTCGAGCGCCTCGCCCGCGCGCTCGGCCGTCAGGAGCTCCGACGCGAGCGTGCTCGCGTCCTCGCTCCTCGAGTCCAACCGAAAGCGAAGCAGCCTCGCATCGAGGTTCCCGGCGGACATGCGGGGGGCATCCTACCAGTCCGCCTCACGTGGCGGGGAAAAACCGGGCACGTCCCGTACGTGTCGGTTCTCGGGGCTCCGCTCCCGGGGAGGGGGGCGCCCGTGGTATAGGGCCGCCATGCGCGTGATCGTCGTGCTCGTCTTGCTGGCGGCCTCCGGCGTGACGGGGTGTGGCCCGCGGGGTCAGGGGCCCGAGGACACGCTTCGAGCGTTCGCCGAGGCGTTGCGCGAGGGCCGCTACGAGGACGCTTACGCCTTCTTGGACGAGGGGTACCGCCGCCGCGTCGCGCCCGCCGAGCTTCGCCGGCACCTCGAGGCCCACCCCGAGGAGGTTCGACGTCTGGTCGGGCTGCTCTCGAACGCGGTCGAGACGGAAGAGATCACCGCGGTGGTGCCCGTGGCGGGCGAAGAAGCGCTCACGCTTCGCCGGGACGACGGGGATTGGCGGGTCGAAGGCGCGACGATCGACTTCTACGACCAATCGACGCCACGAAACGCCGTCCGGGCTTTCGTGCGGGCGATGCAGCGCCGTCGCTACGACGTGGTGCTCCGGCTGGTCCCGACCGCGGACCGGGAAGGCATGAGCGAGGAGCGCATGCGCGAAGCCTTCGAGGGCGAGGCGCGCGAAGAGGTGGAGCGCCTGGTCGCGACGCTTCGCGAGAGCCTGGACGCGCCCATCGAGGTGGTCGGGGACCGCGCGACGATGGCCTACGGCGAAGGCTCGACGGTGCAGCTCGTTCGCGAAGGCGAGCTCTGGAAGATCGAAGATCCGGACTGAGCCTTCCGTTCGGCGATCGTCGCCTGTCGCGTCGAGCGGGGTCGCGCGCGAAACGCAGGTGTCGAACCTGATTCGCCCAGCCCGACGGAGCGCCAGAATCTCCGCGGGACCGTCACGAGCTGACGCGGGCACGCGAGCCTCGTCGCGACGTCCGCGCTCTGGGGACGACGTCGTCACGAGGTCGCCTCGCGAAGAGCGGCGACGCCCTGGCGACGACGACGTGCCTAGCGCCGACCTAGCGCCGACGTGCCTAGCGGCGACGTGCCTAGCGCCGACGTGCCTAGCGCCGACGTGCCTAGCGCCGACGTGGCGGCGTCGTCGGACGCGCGCGATCGGTCGGCTCGAGGATCGTGAACTCGACGCGGCGGTTCAGCGCCCGGCCCTCGGGGCTGTCGTTCGGCGCCACCGGGTTCGCCTCGCCGTACCCCACGTATTCGAGTCGCTCGCGAGGCACGCCACGACCCGAGAGGTACTCGACGACCGCACGGGCGCGCCGGTAGCTCAGGTCGAGGTTGTATTGGTCGATGCCCTCGGAGTCCGAGTAGCCCTCGACGCGAATCTTTCGTCCAGCCGGGATGTCCGCGATCACCGCCGCGACCTGATCGAGCAGAGGCAGCGACACCGAGCGAATCGTGTCGGTGTCGAAGTCGAAGTAGATGCGCTCGCTGATGAGGATGCGCGTGTCGGTGACCGTCACCACCGCGGCTTGCGGGCCGGGCTCCGGACAACCGTCCTCGTCTTGGAATTGGTCGCGATCCTCGGGCTCCATCGGACATCGGTCGACGCCATCCGGGATGCCGTCTTCGTCGTTGTCGAGGTCCGGACAACCGTCGTCGTCCTGGAAGCCGTCGACGTCTTCCGACTGCCGCGGACACGTGTCCTGGGGGTCGAGGATGCCGTCCGCGTCGTCGTCCACGTCGGGGCACCCGTCAGCGTCGAGGAATCCGTCGACGTCTTCGGCGTCGTTCGGACACTCGTCCACGGTGTCCTCGAGGCCGTCCGCGTCGTTGTCCGGGTCGGCGCAGAAGTCGCCGTCCTCGTAGCCGTCGTAGTCCTCCGGGCCGGCCGCGCAGGGCTCACGCTCGCTGGCGTAGCGAAGGATCACGAACGCGCGCAGCCGCGGTGAGCCCCAGCCGGACGAGAGCGCCGTGCCGCCGCCGACGTCGACCGTCAACCCGCGCGCGAGCTGGACGCGCGCTCCGAGGTCGGCTTCGGCGGGGATTTCGTCGGTGCCGAAGCTGCGCCCCGCCAAGCCGAAGCGCGCCTGCGCCTCCGCGATGATCGCGACCTTCTCGTGGACCTGTAGCGCGCCGCCGAGCCCGGTGAAGAGCTCGTCGTCCCACTCGAAGGCGCCGACCACGACGCGTCGGCGGAAGCGCCAACCGACGTCGGCGCTCAGCGTGAAGATGCCCGACTTCCAGCCCAGGACGAGCGAGGGCTGCATCGTCCAATAGTCGGTGCCGAGAAACTGCGAGCCGTCGCCGGTCGGCAGCGAGAAGATCGCGCGCGCCGCGAGGGCCAGGTCGCCACGGAGGATCGGCACCTTGGCCTGAAGCCGCAGGTCGCCGGGGCGCGCCGTGGTCTGATGCTGCAGGTCCGCCGCGAAGGGATCGTTCGTCGTCGACGCGATCACCACCGGCATCGCGAGCCCGAGCTCGATCCACTCGAAGAGGCCGACGCTGGCCAAGAGCTCGGCGTCGAACCGCCAGGGGACGATGTCTTCGTCGTCTTCGGCGCGACGGAACGTGCCCGTCCCGAGGTTGGCGGCGAGGCCGACCGAGAAGGTGCCGTGGCGCGGCACCGTGGGCCGGTCGAGGGTGAACGTGGCACCCGGACCCACCGTCGGGTGGAAGAGCTGCGTGTCGAATTGGTCGCTGACGTCCTGCGCACGCGCCGACGGGGAGAGCAGGAACAAGCAAGCGAGGGCCGCGACCAATCGGCGCACGGGGCGAGCCTATCAGCCCCCGCAAATGCCGCGCGAGACTTTGTTTTCCTCCCACCCGAGGAGCTCGGCGCGCCCATGGCCGCGTGAGGTCTCTCGCCCTCCCGGCCGGGAATCATCGCCACCGCGATGCCGTGCTCCGCGGGGCGGCTGGAATCGGTATACTCCGCCGCCATGCTCTACGTCGCTTGCTCGGGCTTCCCGGTTCCGGTCAGCCGGTACTGGTCCCTTTTCCCGGCGGTGGAGATCTCCGACACCGAGCTCGGAATCCCGGGATCGGGCACCGTGCGTCGCTGGCTGCGCGAGTCTCCCGAGGGCTACGCGTTCACCGCGCTCGCGCCGCAAGAGATCGGCGTCTCCGGGTTCGCGAAGACCAAGGAGAACAAAGCCGTCCTCGAAGCGTTCGCGGAATTCGCCGAGACGCTCGGCGCTCGCGCGGTCGTCTTTCAGGCCCCCGAAGAGTTCAAGCCGACCAAGGCGTCGAAGACCGCGCTCAAGGCCTTCGTCTCCTGGCTCCCCGGAAAGCTCGGCAGCGCGGGCGGTCCGCGTGTGGTGCTCGATCTGCCCTCGTGGAAGCCCGCCGAGGTGGTCGCCGCGGGCGGCAAGAAGATCGTCGCCGCGTACGACCCACTTCAGGACGAGCCGCCGAAGGACAAGGACTTCGCCTACCTGCGTTTGCCCGGGCCGGCCGGTCACCGCTCGCGTTACGACGAGGACGCGGTCGAGAAGATCATCGCGGTCGCCGACCGCGTGAAGGGCGAGGTCGAAGAGGCCTTCGTCGTCTTCCGCAACATCGACATGTTGGCCAACGGCACCGCCGTGCACGCGAAGGTGAGCGCATGAGCGCGCAGAAACATCTCCAGGCGGTCCTCGACGCCGAGCGCGCGTTGCGCGAGGCCGAAGCGGCGTTGCTCGACGAGCCCGAGAAGGCCGTCGTCGACGCGCTCGAGTCCGCGGTGAAAGAAGCGAAGTCGATCGAGGACCTCGACGAGGCCACGTTGCGGCTCGAGCGTCTCGCGGACCTCTGCGCTCAAGTGCCCGGTCCGCGCATGGCGGACGCGCTCATCGCCATCCTCGATCACGACGAGCCGCGCGTTCGCGTCTCCGCGGGCGAGGCGTTGCTCGACGTCGCCTACGACTACTACGCCGAGGTCGCGCGCGCGATCGACCGCACCCTCGACGACGGTCGCGCGGTACGTGCGTTGGCAGAGCTCCCGTTCCTACTGGCCGAGGTCGGCGAGCCGAGCGCGACCCCGCTCCTGCGTCGTTTCCTCGCGCACCCGGACGCCACGGTGGTCGCGGCCGCGATCGAAGCGGCGGTCGAGCTCGGCGATCCGGAGTTGGCGAGCGCGCTCGAATCGCTCGCCGGCGACGAGCGCGAGGTGGCCGAAGAAGACTTCGAAGAAGAGACCGCCGCCACGCTCGGGGATCTCGCGACCGACGCGCTCGAAGCGCTTCGCGGTCGCCCCGAGCCGGACGGGCGTTTCGACCAAGGCCTCGGACGCGCGCCGAAGGGACGCGGGCGATGAGCGAAGGGCGTCCTGTCCGCAAGCGCCGAAGCTCGGAGCAGGACGCTCGTCTCGTCGACGCCGTCGTCGTCCCTCGCTACGCGGCGCATTTCGCGCGCCTTCTCCTCGCCAGCGTACCGAGCGACGCACGCAACGTGCTCGACGTCGGGTGCGGCACCGGACACCTCTCGTTCCACGTGCTCTCGCGCCTCGGAAGCGGCGGGCGTGTGATCGCGGTCGACCGTGACGAGGGCTTGGTCGATCTCGCGCGCCGTCGCGGTTGGGAAGAGATCGGCCGACGCCTCTTCTTCAAGGTCGAGGACGCCGAGTCGCTCTCGTTCGGCGAAGGGGTCTTCGACGCCGTCGTCAGCAACCTGCTCTACCCGGAGCTTCCGGATCCGGCGCGTATGCTCGCCGAAGTTCGGCGCGTCTTGGTGCCGGGCGGGCCACTGCTCTTGACCACGCCCTTGCGCGGCACCTTCGTCGAAGCGCTCGACATGTTGCGAGAGGGCGCGGTGGCCGAGGACGACGCGGCCTTGGCCGCCCGCGTGGAGGCCGACGCGGCGCGCGAGCCCACGCCCGAAACCTTGGCCGACACGCTTCGCCAAGCCGGTTTCGCCAAGGTCGAGGTGCGCCAAGAGACCTTCCGGCTCTCGTATCGAAGCGCCGCGGAGCTCTTCGCCGATCGTCTCGTCCGTCTCGTCGGCACGCCGCGCTGGCGGGAAGCGGCTGGCGAGACCGACGCCGACCGCCGTCTCGCGGGCATGCAACGCGCGCTCGACGTCTACCACGGGGGCGGGCCGCTCTCGTTGACCGTGCACGCGGGCTGCGTCGTCGCTCGTTGACGGCTTCGTTCGCGCACAGGCCGCGTCTCGCCGCTTCGCTCCAGCGTCGCTTCGTTCGAGTGGCCGTTGGCACGGATGGCTCGCGTGCGCGTGGCCGCTTCGTTCCAGCGGTTCGAACGGAGGGCACGGCGGGCCGCTTCGTTCGAGCGCCCCGTGGTTCGGGCAACGGCTTCGTCGGACGCCGTCAGTCCACGGTCTCTTCGCAGCCGCGACCGTCGATCGAGGGGATGACGACCTTCACGTTCGTCTCACGCAAGCGCGTCACGAGGTCGCCGCGCAAGACCACCGTGAGGTAGTACTCCTGCGGCTCGGGCCCGCGCTCGATTCGCTCGTTCGCGAGGAACACCCGGAAGCCCACGTCGGTCCCGGGCCGAACGCGCGCGTAGCGATCGCCAAGGTCCTGCGCGCCGTCGGCAGGCCGCGCACCGGTCGTCTGAATGCTTCGAACGAGCTCGCCCGCGTCGATCGCGTCGCCCGGCCAATCCTCCACGACGGCGTCGATGTCGATCGGCACCTCGACGACCAACGTCCGTACGAGATCGACCACGCCGCGTCCGAGGCGCTCGCCGTTCATGCCGATGTCGACCACCAGCGGTGTCTCCACCCCCGCCTCGTCGACGGTCACCGCACCGGTGTCCCGTGCGATCTGCTCGAGGTGCCGCAACGCCGTCGACCCGCGGAAGTCGCCGCCGCTGTACAAACCGAGCACCTTCGCGCCGATGCCGTTCAGCGCCTCCACCGCTTGCGGATACGACGCCGGCTGCACGCCGAGCAACGTGCGCTCGTAGGGGGCGTAGTCGCCCGGTCCGTTGTGGAACTCCGCGTCGGTGAAGAGCAGCACGATGCGCGCTCCGTCGCCGCGAAAGCAGGGGTAGCCGACCGTGCCGGCGGGGCAGGAGGCGGGGTTCACGAAGCCTCGAATGCCCCGACCGGTCGCGACCTGGAAGAGCGCTTCGACCTGGGACTCGGGCACGTCGTTGCCACTTCGGTTCGCCAGGTCCGCGACGCCCGCTTGTGCGACGCGCACGTCCGCGGTGCTGCGCGTGATCATGCGGAAGGGCACGTCCCGCTCCGGATCGCCGTAGGGCGACGCGGGGAAATCCGCGAGCTCCGCGACCGCCAGATGCACGTCGGGAATCTCGGCCGCCAACGCGGGGGCGATGACCTCGCTCAGCGAACGGCGAATCTGCTCGATCTCCTCGACCATGCTCCCCGTCACGTCGACGAGGAAGAGCACGTCGGCGCTCGCGATGCGGGCCACGAAGCGAGCGTCGACGAACTCGGGCGGCTCACGGGGGGGAAGCTCGACGCACACGTCCACCGGAGGCGGCGGGACGTCGGCGTCGAAGACGGGCGGCGGACCTCCGTCAGGAATCGAAGCGTCCTCCCGTGGCTCGGGCACCTTGAGCCCGCTCTTCGAGCCACACCCCGCGAGCACGGCGAGCACGGTCACGAGCGTGGCGAATCGGAGCGAGCGAATCGGAGCGGTCGGGAAATCCGTCACGGGAACCTCGAGGGGCGCGTTCGCAGAAGCACGTCGGGCCGGCGCTTACGCAAAGCACGTACCCGTGCCGAATCGTGCCTCATCGAGGGCCGGTCGAGCGAGCGACCCCGTTCTCGGGCTCACGGGGAGCGAGCCCTGGGAGCAGTCGTGGCTCGAGGGCCCGATTTCCGTCACGGGGTGTGAACGACTCCGATTTCGTTTCGATCCGAGCCGCGTGGGAGGACGGAGCCGGAGCGTGTGATTCCCGCTCCCTTCACGGGAGCACGACGTCGTCGCACCCGCCGCCCGACCCGGGAATCACGAAGACCACGTCTTCCCGGCCGAGCCTCGCGCGCTCGAAGGCACGAAAGGAGACGCGCGCCGGGATGACCAAGGTCTCGGTGGTGTCCGGGAACGCGCTCGGATCGAGCTCGATGGCGAATCGAACCTGCGTGCCGGGGAGGGTGCCGAAGAAGGTGGCGCCCGAGATCTCTCGAACTCCGTCGGCCGGGGTCGCCGATCGCGCGATCACGCGCCGGACCAGCAACGTCGCGTCGAAACGATCGCCCGGCACGTCCTCGACGATGGCGTCGACGTCCAGCGGGGTGCCGGCCGCCAACCGTTGAATCGCGTCGACCACCCCACGACCCACGCCTTCGCCGCTGCCCCCGATGTCGAAGGCGAGGGGCCCGCTCCCATCGACCGCCCCGGTGTCGCGTGCGAGCTGCCGAAGGTGGTTCATGGGCGACATCGCGAAGCTGTCGCGGGCCCCGAGCCCGATCGTGAGCGCGTCGATGCTGCGAAGCGCGGCAAGCGCTTCGTCGTAGGTGTGGGGCGTGGCCGGCCGCGTGAAGCGGTAGCGCGATTCGGGGCGCACGCCGGGGGGGCCGTTGTTCATGGGCGCGTCGGTGATGACGAGCACGATGGGAAGCGCCTCCCGTCGGAAACACGCGGCGCCGCTGCCGCCTGTCGCGCAACCCGCGGAGGGAGGGATCCAAGGGCCGAGCCCTTCGCCCGTGACGATCTGATACAGGCCTTCGACCTGCGCTTCGGGTTCGTCGAAGTTGCCCCAGCTCGGCGGGTCTTCGAGCGACGACTCGACCACCAAGGTGTCCGTCGTGATCGGCGAGCGCATCTCGTAGGGCAACACGGAGCTCGGGCCGTGGGGATCGACCGGGAACTCGCCGACGAACGCCACCCCGAACGCGGCGTCCGGAATGATCGCGCGCACCCCGGGCACCACCACGTCGCGAAGCCGGCGGCGCACGTTGTCGATCTCGTCGATCATGCTCGCGGTCGCGTCGATCACGAACATCACGTCGACCACCGCGAGCCGCACGGGCAGCTCGAAGTCGACCTCGACGAGGCCCGCGTCGCGCGGCACTTCGATGCACGGAATGCCCGCGTCGGTTCCCGCGTCGAGGCCACCGTCGACGCCGGCGTCCAGCTCGGCGTCGGGCGTGTACAGCCCCGTCTTGGCTCCGCAGCCGACGCCGAGCACGCCGAAGGCGAGCCACAGCGCACGTGTCCATGTCATGGGTCGAGCTCTTCGCACGCGCTGCCGTCGGCGCCAGGGATGACGAGGTCGATGAAGGTGCGGCCGATGCGACGTCGCTCGTCGCCGCGGAAGACGACTTCGAGCCGAACCCGTCGCGGTCGTGGGCCCGGCACCACGGCGTCGTTTCGAATCGTCACCACCCAATAGAGCCGCGTGCCAGCTCGCGCGGCGACGAAGGTCGAGCCGTCGATGCGCTCGATCCCGTCCATCGGCTCGGCGCGTGAGGGAAGGAAGGACTCGACCAAATCGAGCGCGTCGATGCCGTCGGTCGGATCGCCGTCGAAGATGACCGCGTCCACGTCCTGAACGAAGTTGCTCGCGAGCGTGCGAATCGCGTCGACCACGCTGGTGTCGAGGCGCTCGGCCGCGGCTCCGACGTTGTAGTAGAGCGGCCGGCCGTCCGGGGTGAGCGCGCCGGTGTCGGTCGAGAGCTGCTGGACGTGGCGGCGTGCGCCCCCCGTGGAGTCGAAGCCGATGACACGAAGGCCCACCCCGTTGGCGACCTCGACCATCTCGGCGTACGTGGCCGGCGCCGGGCGCACGTCCGACCCGTAGGGGTTCGCGTTGCGTGGGCCGTTGTGAAAGTCGTTGTCGGTGAAGAGCAGCGCGACCGGCAGCGCGTCTCGGCGGAAACACGCCGAACCGAAGCCTCCGCCCGGACAACCCGCGGACACCGGCACGTAGGAGCCGCGCCCCGCTCCCGTGACGAGCTGGTAGATCGCCTCGACTTGCGACTCCGGGAGGTCCCGACCGTCGCCGAGCCGGATGCCGTTCACGGCGGCCTGCACGAGCGAGATGTCGGAGGTGGCGGTCGTCCAGAGCTCGTAGGGCCGATCGGTCGCGGCCCCGTATTCGGGCACGGGGAAGTCCTCGAAGCTCGCGACCGCGAGCCGCGAATCGGGGATCGCGTCGCGAATCGCCGGGGCGATCACGTCGCGAAGTCGCTCGCGAATCCGCGTCAGCTCGTCTTCCATCGACGCGGTCGTGTCGATCACGAACGCGATGTCCGCGGCGCCGACCTCGGCTTCGACCGCGATGTCGACCTCGACCGGACCGCCGTCGAAGGGGATCACGAGGCAATCGACCGCGGCGTCGCTGATGGGCGCATCGACGCCGGCGTCGAGCGGGGCGTTCTCGCCTCCGTCGGGCGTGTAGAGGCCGGTCTTGGCGCCGCAACCCACCGTCGTCGCGAGCACGACGAAAGCTAGGAGCACACGCGAATGCGACCTCATGCGCGGATCGTAGCGTCGCCCTTCGGCAGCGTCGAGAGTGGGGGCCGAATCGGCACCCCAACACGAGCGAAACACACGCGGGAACCGAGAAATCGAGGCGAAACGTGGCCTCGCGGAGCGTGAAACGACCACTTCTCGCAGACCGGGGACTCGGGAAACACCGCCGCGCAGCACTGAGCGTGGGCGTGGACGGAAGACACGCGTAAGCTCGCCCCGTGGAGTCGCTCCTCGTCCCGGGTCGCACCATCTACCGGTGGGACCTCGACAAGACCTACCTCCGCACGGAGTTCGACACCGTGCGGGACCTGCTTCGCACCGCGTTCGAGCGACCGGCGGAGAAGCGGACGGTCCCGGGCGCGAGCACGTTGCTACGGGAGCTCCGGGCGACGGGGCCGGCGGGCATCGCCATCCTGAGCGGCAGCCCCGAACAGATGCGGCGGGTGCTCGAAGCCAAGCTTCGTCTCGACGGCATTCGTTGGGACTCGTTCGTGCTCAAGCCGAGCGTGGCGAAGCTGCTGCGCGGCAAGGTCCGTTTCCTCAAAGACCAGGTCTCGTACAAGCTGGCAGCGCTGCTCGACTCTCGCATTCACGCGCCGCCCGACACCCACGAGGTGCTCTTCGGCGACGACGCCGAAGCCGACGCGTTCATCTACTCGCTCTACGCCGACCTCGGCGCCGGGCGCGTGGGCACCGAGACCTTGATGAAGGTGCTCGAGCGCGCGCAGGTCTACCGCGACGAGGTGCCGAACATCGTGCGGCTGGCGGCGCGAATCCCACGTCGCGATCACGTGCGCCGAATCTTCATTCACCTCGAGCGCATGTCGGCCCCGGAGGTGTTCGCGGAGTTCGGGCTCCGGGTCTGCCCCTTCTTCAACTACTTCCAGCCGGCGGTCGTGCTCCTTCAGGACGGAGGCATCGACGTGAACGCCGTGCTGCGGGTCGCGGCCGACCTCGTGTTGGGGCACGGCTTCGGCGGCGAGGCCTTGGCCGCGAGCGTGCTCGACCTCGCGCGCCGTCGCTACGTCGGTCGCGACGTGGCGAACCGCATCGCGCGTGCGGCGATCGACGTGGACGGTCCGACCTACGCGGGGGCCGCGCCGGCGCTTCGTCAGCTCACGGAGCGTCTTCAGAGGCGCCTCCCGGAGCTCGGCGAGGCGGGCGAGATCGAGACACTCGCCATCGACTACGTCGACTTGTTCAGCCGCGACAAGGCCCGTGCACGCGCCGCCCGAGCGCGCGCGACCTCTCGGCGCTGAGAGAACCCGTGACGTCGAGCAAGCCCGAAACGACGACGTCGTGAGCTGAAACGCAGGCGAGGCGACAGCGTGTGCGGGGCGCGGGCTCCGCTCCGTCCGGTCGCTCGAACGCGCTCGCGCAGACGCTCAGCGAATGCGGCGGTGGCCGTGCACGCCGTGCAGACGCGTGGTGTCGACGCGAAGCGCGAAGAGCAACGAGAAGAGCCGGCGCGCGGTCGGGTGGTCGATCTCGAGATCGACGCATCGGCGCTGCAGGAGCCGGCCCGCTTTGTCGTGGGTGACCTTCTTGGCCATGTCGAGCGCCTCGAGCCGCGCGAGGCCGCCTTGCACGTCCGCGCGCGCGAGCTCGCGCACCACGTCGACGTACTCGTGCACGAGCTCGGCGAGCGCGTCGTGGGGGATCTCGATCGTCGCCAGCTTCGCCCCCGCCTCGTCGAGACCGTCGAGCGTGAAGCCTTGTTGGGTGACCAAGACGTGCAGCGCGTGAAGGTCCGCGCGCGTCGAGGCTTCCCCCGGCACGAGCATCTCGCGAATCACCGCGTCCCACTCCATGCGTCGCGCGTCGGAGCCTTCGCTCCACGTGCGTTCGTCGATTCGGACCTGCTCCAGCACGGCCGAATCCTACAACGCGATCCATGTCCGAAGAGAGTTGCGAAGCGCGAATCGCTCGCCGAATCGAGCGGCGCTCGCGTTATGCTCGGGTCTCATGGCGGAGCTGCTCGTCCTCGCCCCGACCGCGCCGGATCTGCGGGGTCTGCGCGATCTCCTCGGCGACCGACTCGAAGGCCGCGTTCGTGGCGTCGACGTGGTCGGAAAGGCGGTCGGCGTGGGCCTTCCCGCCGCCGGTGTCGGTGCCGCGAAGCGCATCTTCACGCGAAGCCCGGCCGCGGTGGTGCTCGTCGGAACCTGCGGCGTCTACCCGACGCCGGGTGGCGCACCGGCGTGGCAACCCCACGACGTCTTGGTCGCGAGCCGCATCGATTTGTTGGCGCTCGAGGTCGACACGCGGCGCGCGGCGTTTCCCGAACCGATGGCGACCCGGGTCGAGCTTCATCGCGCGATGAGCGCGGGGCTCGCGAGCGTTCGTGGGCGCACCGGCACCGTCGCGTCGCCCTTGGCCGCGACCGTCGACGATCCGACCGCGGCGGCGGTACGCACTCATCACGGTTGTGAGGCCGAGCAGCTCGAAGCCTTCGCCGTCGCCCACGCCGCCCACCTCGGCGAGGTGCCGTGCGCCGCGGTCTTCGGCGTGACGCACGTGGTGGGCTCGGTCGGTGCGGAAGACTTTCGTCGCTTCCATCGGGGCGCGTCGTTGGCCGCGGCCGAGGTGCTCGTCGCCTGGCTGCAATCGGGCGCGCCGGGCCTGCCTCACGCGTGAACGTCTACTCGAAGCCGTAGCGTTTGAGCCGCTCGCCCAACGTGGTGCGGCTGATGCCGAGCTCCTTGGCGAGCCGCGTGCGGTTGCCGCCGGTGCGCGTCAGCCCTTCGGAGATGATCTCGCGCTCGAGCGACTCCACCGCCTCCGCGAGCGTCGCTTCGCCACGCACCGCGGCCCGCACGGTCGGGCTGCCCACCGGCGTGTAGCCCGCCGCGGCGCCGATCTCCGGCGAGAGATGCTCCGGACGCAGCTCCGTCATGTCGGCGGCCGTGATCTGCCACCGGAAGACCTCCGCGCGAAGCTCGCGCACGTTGCCCGGCCACCGGTAGTGCTCGAGGCATTCCCACGTCGACTCGGCCACACGTCGCGGCACCGTCGGAGGGAGGTCCGCGACGAAGGCGTCGACGAGCAAGCGCAGATCACCGAGCCGTTCGCGCAGCGGTGGCAGTCGAATCGGCAGCACGTGAAGTCGGTAGAAGAGGTCTTGTCGAAACGTGCCTTCTTCGACCCCACGCGCGAGGTCGCGATGGGTCGCCGCGACGATGCGCACGTTGGCCTTTCGAGGCGCGGTGGCGCCGACGGGAAGGTACGACCCGTCTTGCAACACACGCAGCAGCTTCACCTGCAGGGCCGCCGACATCTCGCCCACCTCGTCGAGGAAGAGCGTGCCTCCGTCCGCTGCCCCGAAGAGGCCCTCTTGGCTTCGCGACGCGCCGCTGAACGCACCGCGCACGTGCCCGAAGAGCGCGCTCTCGAGCAAATCGTCGGGCATCGCGGCGCAGTTCTGCGCGACGAAGGGCCGGCTCTTTCGGTGGCCGTGATCGTGAAGCGCGCGCGCCACGAGCTCTTTGCCGGTGCCACTCTCGCCGAGCACCAAGACCGTCGCATCGCTCGCGGCGAGCCTCGGCAAGAGCTCGAAGACGGCCTCCATCTGCGGCGAACCACCGACCAGACCCCACAGACCCACCGGTCGCGCGCGGCGCTCGTCGTCGCGTCCGCGCTCGTGTTGGCGAAGCTCCTCCGCCAACACACGCAGCACCGCGCGGACCGGTCGACGCGACGCGGGATCGACCACCGGGAGCTTTCGCGCGGCGTCTGCGGTGGTCGCATCGTCGACGCCCAGCGCGCTCAACGCATGCGCGACCCGAGTGCGATCGACCTCTTCGGCCGGGCTCGAGAACCCCGAGACGACCAGGTGTGCGACGGGTGGGTCGCCTTCGCGGATCACCACGGGCTCGGTCCAGACCTGAAGGCCGAGGTGACAGCGAGACTCGCCTTCGCGCACGCCACGGTAGAAGGCATCGCAGCGCGTGAAGCCTTCGCGGGAGAAGAGCGCGGCACGGCAGCTCGGGCCGCTCGAACGCACCACGCCACCCCGTCGGTGCGCGAGCGGCCCCTCGTCGGTCGTGAGGATCAGGCTGAGCCCCCACGCCTCTTCGAGGACGGTGCGCGCGAGCCGAACGCTCCGCAGACCTTCCCACCGCTCGAGGGTCGCCGCGTCGACGGACATGAGCCCCGGAGGGTACCAAGAACGTCGGCCCCGTGGCGGGGTTTGCCCCTGCGTTCGTCGCGTAGAGGGGAGCTCAATACCCGCCGACGATCGGACCCCACGGCGGCTCGGGCGGCACGTCGGCCGGCTCGCCTTCGACCTCGATCTCGTCTTCCGGCATGAAGCGCGGGAGGTCGACGCAGAGGATCGATTGCCAGCGATCGGTGGGGTTGTCGTAGCGATGCGCGGCGCCGCGGGGCCAGCGGTGTACGGTCCCCGGAGGCACGGGCTCGTTCTGGCAGAGCAGGCCCTTGCTCAGCACCATCTCGCTCTCGCGCATCACACGGTGCACGTGCAGCGGGATGCCTTTGCCGGGCGCGACGTTGAGCCGGTAGATGCCGGCGTCACGGGTCTCGTGCACGACGTCGACCGTGCCCCAGGCCTTCTCTTCGAGGCCGAGCTCGCACCACGACGCGGGTCGTCGCATCTCGAGGGACGGAGTCGCGAAACCCTTGAGCGCGCCGGGTTTGGTCAGGCGCACCATCACCTCGGCGATTGGTGCGCGCGTTTCGCCGGGCGGAGGCGGAGCGAGCAAGAGCTTCGCGATCGCGTGTGCGGCAGTCTCGAGAAGGCGGAAGCGTCCGCTGCGAAGGAGAAAGACCACCTGCGACGCGGTGGCCGCGTAGTCGGCGGTGTCGTGCACGGATTCGCGACGCGCGGCTTCCTCCGTGTCGAGCACCAGCTCGAGGTCGACCCGAAGCGGTTGTGACGCGTGGCGTTCGTGTGGGTAGAGCCCGACGACGCAATCGACCGCCAGCTTCTCGATGCGCACCACGTCCCGAAACGCCATGCGCCCGAGCATGGGGGCTCGGGCGCATCGTCTCAAGGTGCCGACGGGTCGAGGCGTCTGGCGCCTTTGTCGCGGCATGGCGGCGTGTCATCGCTCGGCGCCCTCGCGACGAGGCGGATGGATCACTCGTCGCCCTCGCGACGAGGCGGCGTGATCACTCGTCGCCGAGCTGCTGGGCGAGGTAGTTCTCCTTGCCGAGCGTCTTGACCAGCGCGAGCTGCGTCTCGAGCCAGTCGACGGCGCCTTCTTCGTCCGAGAGGATCTTCTCGAGCAGCTCGCGCGTGCCGTGATCCTGTTTCTTCCAGCAGAGGTCGATGCCGCGCTTGAGGCGCTCGAGCGCTTCGAGCTCGAGCTGCAGGTCGAGCTCGTGTTGCTCGATCGCGTCCTCGCCGACCTTCACCGGGAAGAGGCGCTGCATGTTCGGCGTGCCGTCGAGGAAGAGGATGCGCTCGATGACCTCGTCGGCGTGCTCCATCTCCTCGATGGACTCGGCGCGCTTCTTCTTCGAGAGCTTCTCGAAGCCCCAGTTCTTCAGCATCTTGTGATGGATGAAGTACTGATTGATGGCCGTGAGCTCGTGGGTGAGGAGCTCGTTGAGTAGCTCGAGGATGTCGGCGTCGCCCTTCATGCGGCCGACCCTAGCGCCTCGGCCTTCGCGCGAGAAGGCGGAAAAACCGCGAAGTTCGAAAGCGGTTTTCAGTATCGCGGCCGCCACGCCGACACGACGGAAACGAAAACGGCGACCCGAAGGTCGCCGCTCTCGTCACGTCGCCTGCGTTCCAGGCGGCGGGATGTCAGGAGTCGCAGGTCGGGTTCACACAGAACGGGGTCGTCGCCCCCTCGGGTGCGTAGCAGACGAAGCCGCCCGCGCAGTCGGCGTTGGTCTCGCAGGTGGGCTGGCAGGTGTTGGTGCCCGGATCACAACCCAACGCACGTCCAGTGACCGGCTCGACGAAGCGGGCGCAGCCGTCGGCCGGACACTCGGCCCCGACGCCTTCGGTGGTGTTGCCGACCGTCTGCAGACACTCGAGACGAACGGTCGTACCCGTCGCCGGCGGCTGCGTGAAGGTGATGCGCTGCGGGCGCTCCGCCGGGCAGCGCGCGTCGGCGCCGACCACGTCGTTGCTGAAGTCGTCGTAGTACCAGCCGTCGCCGCCGGGAACGACGTCGCCCGAGACCGCGAGCTGCTCGACCTCGCACACCTCGACGGCCATGCCGGTCACGGTGTCCGTGATGGTCTCGCGAAGGGTGCGGCCGGGGAACTCCGCGCAGGAGCGACCGGGCGCGAGCTGCTCGACGACGTCGCAGTTCACGATGCCGGCCGAGCCGCGAACGAGCGCGCGCGGAAGGCAGGTGCCACCGAGAACGTCGGCGATCTTGCGAACGACGGCCTCGAGAGCGCCCGTGAAGCTGTCCTGACAGATCGTCTGGAGAATGGCGTTGGCGCCACCCGCCTCGAGACCCTGGAGCATGCTGACGATGCGGCGCGGGGGGAACGCGATGGAGCGCTCGCCGGCCTCGTCGGTGCGGTCACACGAGGGACGAAGGCGCGAGGGCATGGTCGGGTCGACCATCTCCACCATGTCCGGGTGCGCGAGGATCGCGGCGTAGTCGATGGGCGCGCCGGGCGTCGGGTTCACGGCCTCGGGAACACCCGTGATGGCCGCGACGACGAGGAGGTCGGGGTCCGCACGCGTCGCGAGCAGGCCGTCCACGAAGCGCTGGACCGGGTGGATGATGCCCATCGCCGGATCGCCGTAGGTCCAGCAGCGAAGGTTGAGGTCGCCACCGAAGGTCGTGCTGGCCGGGTCGAAGACCTCGGGCTGGACCGCGGAGCAGTCTTCCTCGTCGGTCACGACGATGACCGTGAGCAGCGAGTTCGGGCGGATGAAGCCCGCGTTCTGACCGTCGGCGTGACCGA
The DNA here is from genome assembly GCA_020633125.1 of Sandaracinus sp. GTDB lineage: Bacteria > Myxococcota_A > Polyangia > Polyangiales > Houyiibacteriaceae > JACKEH01. The sequence continues at coordinate 23,891 of JACKEH010000006.1, forward strand.
CACTGCCCTCGACGAAGCGAATGCCCGAGGTGCTGGGCGTGACGGCCTTGAGGACCGCCTCGAGCTGCTGCTCGAAACCGCAGCCGTTCGTGCCCATCGCGGCGACGCAGGTCACCTCGTTGGCGAACGCCGTCGGGTCACCGCCGCCGGCGGGCTCGAAGCTGAAGAAGCGCGGGCTGTACATCGCCATGCAGCCGGGACGGGCGGTGTTGCCGCGATCGCGAAGCACGCCGTCGTCGCCGAAGCGCGAGTTGGAGCAGGTGGGAACGATGAAGCCGCCGGTGCCCATGTCGGACGTGACGACGCCGACCTGCAGGCTACGGACGGGCGGGAACTCCTGCGTTCCGTCGCCCTCGATGTCGCCCGACGCAAGAACGCGGACGAGGTTCGGAAGCTCACGCGAGAGCGCGTTCTGCTCCTGCGCCATCGAGTTCGAGTTGTCGATCATGAAGAGGAGGTCGACCTCTTCGATGTTGTCGACCTTCACGGACTCGGCGACACCCTGCACGGTGCAGGGGTTGAGCGGCCGGAGCTCGCGATCCGAACAGCCGACGAGCGCGGCCAGGCCGGCGATCGCGGCGACCGAAGCAAGAAGGTGGCGCTGCTTCCTTCGCATCTTCTTTCCCTCTTCATCCGGCGGGCTCGTCGTCCCACCCAGTTCATCCGGTGGACTCGTCGTCCCACCCCGTGATCTTCCACCCGGCTCCTGCACTCGGTTCGGCTGCGCCGTGTCCTCGCGAAGGAGCCCACCTCGTCCCCGCTCTCGGTCTTTCGTGCGAACGCAACGAAGCCTCGAACGTCGGTTTCTCGGGACGAGCCGCCGAACCCTAGCCCAGAGCCCGTCCCCGAATCAACGGCCGACCTTCGTCGACCGGGGTTGGTCTAGCGATGGACGTGCCACGACCGAACTGGGGGAGGGCGACGAAAAACCCCGCCGAACCGTGGGGTTGGCGGGGTCTTTGGAGTGCGACGTCTTGGCTCGGTGGTTACTTGGTTTTCGGCCGGGCCATCGACCTCAGGGACCGCCGGTCGGATCGTCGACCGGTCGTTCGACCTCCACCAGACAGAAGAGCGAGACCTCCGTGCCGAGGGGCGGGACCGTGTCGTCCGAGTAGGCGATCTGCTCGCACTCGGGGTTGGACACGTCGTAGCGCCACCCGCTCGTGACGCCTCGGACGGCCTGGGCCACTTCGCAGACGTCGCGTCCGCTCTCGTCCAGCTCCACGAAGGTTCGACCGACGAGCGCGTCGCAGCGCATGCCGCTCGGCAGGGTTTCGCGGACCTTGCACTCGACCGCGTCTTCGGCGTCGGGAGTGAGCGAGCGGTTTGAGCAGATGCCTCGAATGCGGCTCCCGATTCGGATCGCGAGCTCTTCGATCGCCGGGCGGAAGCTCGCCGCGCAGATGCTGCTGACGAGCGAGCCGGGCCAGCTGCGGGCGAGCTCCACGTAGCGACGACCAGGGGCGGCTTGGCCTTGACCCGTGCGCTCGCAGGCCGGCTCGAGCCCGAGCTCGTTGGTCCCGTCGAGCACGTACTGCATGCGGTCGTCGGCGAGGATCGTGTCGGGGCTCTGGCCGACCAGGTCCTCCGGCATGCCGATGATCGCGGAGAAGATCACGTCGCGATCGTCACGTCCGTTCAAGAGGCTGGCCTTGAGCGCGTCGAGGCCGACCAAGAGGTCCGGACGCTGCGTGCAGCGTTGGTTGAGCTGACGCCCCGCCTCCGGACCGGAAAAGAAGCCCGCGGCGTCCGCGAGGGAGCAGTCTTCTTCGTCGGAGATCACCACGACGGCGAGCACGGCGTCCGGTCGCGGGAACGCGAGATCGCCCGAGAGCTCGGCGGTGCGCTGCAGGCCCTTCACGCCGGCGGCGAGCTGCTGTTCGAGGCCGCAACCGGTCAGGCCGACGTTCGAGAGGCAACCGACCTCGTCCACGAACGACTCGATGTCGTCGCCTTCTTCCCAGCTCGCGATCGGATCACCCCCGCAGGCCGTGGGGCTCGAGAGCGCGCCGTCGCGGCCGAAGTTGGCGTTCGCCGCGCAGGAGCTGCCGACCCGGCTCGATGGAACGAGGTGGCCGTTGGTGCCGAGGTCGGAGGTGACGATCGCGACGCGAATCGACTCGGCCGCGTTCCAGAGCGGTCGCCCGTCGTCGCCGAGCGGCGGATCGGTGAGGTCGCGGACGAGCTGCGGAATCTCGCGACGAAGGCTGTCTTGCTCCTGCTCCATCGAGCCGGAGTCGTCGATCACGAAGAGGAGGTCGACGTTGACGACCGCGTCGCCGCCGACCTCCATCACGATCGAGCGGCTCGTCTTCGGATCGATGGGGCCGAGATCGCGCGTGGCGCAGCCGACGAGCGGCAGGGCACCCGCGAGCGAGAGAAGCACGGACAAGACGGACGTGTGCGCACACACGCGACGGGCTCGACGCATGAGACCTCCGAGAGCCTCGCCCTCCGACGTGGAGGCAACGCGGGCTCGTTCGTGAGGGTCGTCGTCGCGGGGCGGCGCCGTTTCCAAGCCTCCGACGATTCTTGCGATTCCTCGCGACGCAGGTGCCAGGACGAGCGCGAAATCGTGCGGTCGAACGTTTCGGCGGGCTGGTAGGCTACCGCCCGATGACCCGCGTGCTCGTCGCCGACGACGAGGAGAACCTCCGCCTGGTGCTGCGCACCTTGCTCAAGAAGCACGGCTACGAGGTCCAGGTCGCGGCGAGCGCGGAAGAAGCGCTGGCGCGACTCGGCCAGTTCGATCCGGACTTCGTGCTCGCGGACGTGCGCATGCCGGGCATGAGCGGCATCGAGCTCGTGGCGGAGCTGAAGAAGCGCGGCTCGGAAGCGGTCGCGATCGTGATGAGCGCGTACGGCTCGGTGGAGCTCGCGCTCGAAGCGATGAAGGCCGGCGCGTACGACTACGTGGCCAAGCCCTTCAAGCAGGACGAGGTGTTGCTCGCGCTGCGCAAAGCCGAGGAGCGTGAGCAGCTCCGCAAGGAGAACGCGCGGCTTCGCGCCGAGGTGGCGGGCAGCGAAGGTCTCGGCCGCATGATCGGACGCTCCGATCCGATGCGGCACGTGTTCAAGACCCTCGAGAAGGTCGCGGGCTACAAGACGACGGTGTTGGTGCTCGGCGAGAGCGGCACCGGCAAAGAGCTCGTCGCGCGCGCGCTGCACGAGCTCTCGGATCGCAAGGGCGCGCCCTTCGTCGCGGTGAACTGCGGCGCGATTCCGGGCGCGTTGCTCGAGAGCGAGCTCTTCGGGCACAAGCGTGGCGCCTTCACCGACGCGCACGCGGACAAGCGTGGGCTCTTCGAGGTCGCGGACGGGGGCACGCTCTTCCTCGACGAGCTCGGTGAGCTGCCCGCCGAGCTACAGGTGAAGCTGCTGCGTGTGCTTCAAGAAGGAAGCATTCGCGCGCTGGGCACGACGCAGGACAAGAGCGTCGACGTGCGGGTGGTCGCGGCCACGGTGCGCGACCTCGCGAAGGATGTGAAGGAAGGTCGGTTTCGCGAGGACCTCTTCTACCGTCTCGACGTGTTGCGCATCGAGGTGCCGCCCTTGCGCGAGCGGCGCGACGACGTGCCTCTGCTCGTCGCGCGTTTCCTCGAACGGCTTCACGAGCGGCTCGGAACCCGCGCGCGCCGCGTGAGCGCCGCCGCGATGGAGCGGCTCTTGGGATACGAGTGGCCGGGCAACGTGCGTGAGCTCGAGAACGTGATCGAGCGCGCGGTGGTGCTCGCCGAAGGCGACGAGATTCAAGAGGGTGACCTGCCGGAGCGCCTGCACGCGCCGAGTGATCCGGCGAAGGTCTTCCTCGCGAGCGGCGACCTCTCCATCAAACGAATGCAGAGCTTCATGGAGCGCGAGCTGATCGCGCGCGCGCTGCAGAAGACCGGCGGCAACAAGACGGCGGCGGCCAAGCTGCTGGAGATCAGCCACCGCGCGTTGCTCTACAAGGTCAAAGACTACGGTCTGGACTGACGCCCGACGCGCCATCGCACGTCGAAGGCATCAGTCGGCGCTCTCGGCCGCCGGAGCTTCTTCCCGGGTCGCGCTGCGGGACCCACCGAGTCGGAAGGGCAGCCAGCTCGTGCCCCCCGGCAACGTGTCGTCGTCGGTCGTGGAGCCGTCGTCTTCGATCGCTTCGTCGGGCGCGTCCGGTTCGACCTCCGTGTCTTGCGGCTCTTCTTCCGGCGCGTCGGTCCAAGGCGTCAGCGAGCCGTCCGGCTCGACGATCGTGATCTCCATCGCGAGGTCGCTGCGAAGGCGAGGGAAGGGCATCGAGCGGCTGCGTGACGAGCGTCGCCGCACCGGACCACGCAACGTTCCGTAGCGTGGCGATTGACCGGGCCCCGACCAATCCACCCACTGCGTGCGTCGAAGGCGCGCGTCCACGTGGACGAAGGTGCTGCGTGGGTAGAAGCCACAGCCCGCGTGTCCGATGCGGCGGCAGACCTCCCAGATCGCGCGATGCGGCACGCCCTGGATTCGAATGTCGACCGCGCGCCCCTTCGTGTGGCGACTCGACTCGCGGGTGTACCCACCGGCTTCGCGAAAGCCGCTGACGAGCGTGATGGCGCGTCCGCCGAAATGATCCGAGAGGTGCGCGAGCAACGCCGCGAGGCGCGGGTTGGGCTCCCGCACGGCGTCGTCTTCGTTCTTGAGCATCAACGCGCCGAGCTCGCGAAGGCCTTCGCGCCGAACCCGCCCGTCGCCGTCGACCAACGCGATGCTGCGCCGCTCGTCGCGTCGGACCAACGTGACGACGCCCGCCGATCGCGGCTCACCCCAATCCCGATCGGCCTGCTCGTCCGGCGAGAACCCAGGGAGCAGCAGCTTCTGACCGACCCGCAGGTTGGTGCGGCGCAGCCGGTTGGTGCGTTGAAGGTCCTCGACGCTCACGCGGTGCCGAGCCGCGATCTCCGTGAGGCTGTCCCCCTGCCGCACGTAGATCTCGCCTTGCGAGGGCACGGTGAGCTCTTGGCCCGGACGCAGGGTGCTGGTGCGTCGAAGCCGGTTCGCGGCCGCGAGGTCGTCCACCTCGACCCGGTAGCGCCTCGCGATCTGCGCGAGCGTCTGACCCTGGCGCACCGTGTGGACACGCTCCGCAGACGAGGGACTCGCCAACAGGAGAAGCAACCCACAGAGCGCGAGGCTGAGCGCCACCGACCAACGATTCGGCACGGCTGGACAGTATGCCGACCTCGGAGCGGTCGCGCACGTCCCGTCGTTTTCACCCTCGTTCGCGGGCCGGCTCATGCGCCGACCGAACCTTTCGCGCGAACGGATGTCGGGCGCTGCGTGGTGAAACGAGGCGCAGGGGCGAGGGAGCATCCGGCCATGGCGTCCGCCCAGACGCTCGAGGATGGGGAAAGGCTTCCGAGCGAACCCCGAGCAACGGCCTCCGTTGCGCCCTCGGGGCGATTTGCGCTACCTCGCCCCGCGATGCGGCGGAGCTTTCGGCGGTACGGAGCGTCGGCGCCGCTCGTGATGGTGGCGCTCTGCGCGCTGCTGCTCGGGGTGAGCGGGGTCTGGCTCGAGACCGCGACCGCGCAGGCCCCCGAGCACCCCGACGGCCACGTGCACGACTGGCTCGTGTGGTGGCCTCGTTGCGCGCAGGAGCGTTTCGCGCCCGAGCGCATTGGTCGCTCCGAGCTGCTCTACCCACGCCCTGGTTTCCCGGCGGTCGCACGCCCAGGAGACCGGCTCACCACCCGCGTACGCCTCGTGGCGCCGCTGACCCCGCCTCCGGGCGTGCAGCAAGAGAAGGCCCTGCGGGGCTGGGCGGCGGAGCTCGAAGGCCGCCCGACGTGGCGCGTCGAAGGCGCCGAGCACCGTTACCCCCTCCGCGTGGCCGACGTGCGGCCCGACACCCGCCAATCGACCGTCTTTCGGGCGAGCGTCGATCTACCTCCGTGGATGGCGCCCGGCACCTACGACCTCGTGATTCGGGTGCCGGGGGGAGAGACCTTGGCCGGCGTGGCGAGCGTCCGGGTGGTGGTCGGGGAACCGCGGCTCGCGGCGCTCCCGTCGAACGTTTCGCCTCGCGAGCTCGCGCCGCTCGACGTGGACGTGTGGGTTGCCTCCGAGGTGCCCGATGCGCTGCGACGTCCGCTCGCCGGCGAGGGGTTGCCGTGGCTCGACCCGGAGGTCGGGGCGGTCTTGGCGGTCGGAGACGCGGCGGTGTGGGACGGCACGCGCTGCGACGATCTGCTCCAGCCTCGTGCCGCTGCCGACCGACTCTTGGGTGCCCGGCGCCCAACCTCGGTCGAGCCCTTCGAAGGCCGCGTCGAGGTCGAAGGCGGCACCGCGCGTGTCTTCGGGCCTGCGACCCTTCGGTACCTGGTGCCGGAAGGCCGAGAGGTTCGCGCCGAGGGCGCCACCGTCGTCGGTGCATGGCCGGCCACCCCGGTGCGACCTTCGGGGCTGCGCCCGAGCGTGGTGGTCGCGCTGCGTGCCGACTCGGGCGCCGTGGTGCCCGAGGTCGTGGCGTCGGGCGCGCTCGAGGTTCGCCTCCGCACGCCCGAACGTTTCTCTTCCGGAGGGGTCGGCGAGGTCGCGCTCGAGGGCGCCCCCGAGGGGACCGCGCTCGCCCTCGCATGGGAGGAAGACGGCTCGGCGTTCGGCACCGGCCCGCTCGAGGTGGGCCTTCGTTGGATGGAGTCTTCCGAGCTCCAGGGCCTCGCCCTCGCGCCGAACGGACGGAGCCGACGCCTGGCCGCCACCGTGGTCGGGGTGCCGCGCCGTCCTTCGGGCTGCGCCACGTCTGGGCCAGAAACGTCCGGAAATTGGTGGCTGGCGGTCTGGCTTTGCACAATCGGGGGCGCGCGGTACACCTCCGCGCGCTCGCGCCGCGCCCGCGCCGCTCCGAAATCGGAGCGCCGGGAACAAAGGCGCCCCGACCCTTCGTTCCGACGTCGCCCATGACCCGATTCACGATTCTGGCCCCGTTCGCGTTCCTCGTCGGTTGCTCCTCGATGATTCCGAACACGACCGTCGAGGACACCTCGGAGAACCGCGAGGTCGTCTCGTTCGTCGAGGAATACCGCCACGCGGTCGAAGAGCGGAACGTTCGCCGTCTGCTCGAGCTCGCGAGCCCGCGTTACCTCGACGACAACGGCACGCCCGGCGGCGAGGACGATCTCGACTTCGACACGCTCCGCGAGAAGCTCTCGCTTTGGAGCAACCGCGTCACCGACGTGCGCTACGAGATCAAGTACCGCCGCGTCTCCTACGACACGACCCGGATCTTCGTGGAGTTCCGCTACACGGCGAGCTTCCGCGTCGCCACGGGTGACGGCGGCGAACGCTGGGCGCGTCGCCTCGGCGACCACCGCCTGATCCTCACCCGCGAAGAAGGCGAGGCGCCGGAAGGCGAGCTCCGCATTCTCGCGGGCATGTGAGCGATTCGTTCGAATCGCGACTCGTTCGGATTCCGGCCTCCTCGGCCGGAATCTTTCCGTTGTGACGGACGAGTTCGAACGTCGTTGAACGTGGGCCTCCCGGTCGGCTAATCTCGGGACACGTCGTGTCGGCGACGTATGCCGCATGTCCGAGGAAAAGAAGCAGCTCGGCAAGATTCTCCTCAAGCAGCGGCTCGTGACGCCAGACGAGCTCGAGACGCTCTTGCAGGAGCAGAAGACGCACCCGGGGTCACGCTTGGCCTCGACGGTGGAGCGTGCCGGCAAGGTCTCGAGCAAGGAGTTGCTCAAGGCGCTCTCGGAGCAGCACGGCCTGCCGGGCATCGACCTCGCGCAGGTCGTCGTGCCCACCGAGAACCTCCGCTGGATTCCCGCGGACGTCGCGAAGCGGCACTCGATCCTCCCCGTGTTGGTGAAGGACGACCGCATCTTCTTGGCCATGGCCGACCCGCGTGACCGCCGGGTCATCGACGAGATCGAGTTCGTCACCGGGCGCCGCGTGTTCCCGTACGTCGCCCTTCACGACCTTCTTCAGGAGGTCATCGAGGAGGCCTACCGGCTGCTCGACAAGGGCGAGTCGCATTACGTGGGCCCGCAGGTGCCCGCCGACTACCTCGCGTCGCTGGGCATCGCGCCTTCGCCGGTCGAGGCCGCGCCGCCGCCTTCACCCGCGGGGGTGGTGGTCGAGGAGGTCGCGCCGAATGCGCACGCGGACCTCGGGCGCCTCGAGGACGACGAGCTCGGGCTCCGCGAGCTCGAGCATCGCGCCCGCGACGGAGAGCCCTTCCACTCGCAGGTCGCGCCGCTGCCGACCCGCCCACGGGACACCAGCGGGCAGCCGAAGGTGTTGGTCGTCGACGACGAGGACGACATCCGCAAGCTCCTCACCCGCGTGCTCGCTCAGAAGGGCTACGTCGTCGTCGAGGCTTCGAAGGGTCTCGAAGCGCTTCAGAAGGTTCGTGACGAGCAGCCCGACGTAATCCTGCTCGACGCGATGCTTCCCGAGGTGCACGGCTTCGACATCTGCCGGCGCATCAAGGGCAGCAAGCGCTACGGCCACATCCCCATCGTGATGGTCAGCGCCATCTACCGCGGTTGGCGCGTCGCCGAGGACCTGAAGACCTCGTACGGCGTGGACGCCTTCCTCGAGAAGCCCTTCAAGGTCGCGGACGTGTTGCTCCACGTCGAACGCGCGATCGAAGGTCGGCGCTCGGAAGTGCCGAACGAAGAGGACGACGTGCTCAGCCGTGAGGCCAGCGCGGCGCTCGACGCGGGCATGGAGGCGTACCGTGCGGGCGACCTCGAGACCGCGATTGCTCGGCTTCGGGAGGGCATCCAGATCGATCCCCTCTCGTTTCAGCTTCACTACCACCTCGGATTGCTCTGCGGGCGACGCGACGACCTCTTCGAGGCGATTCACGAGCTCGAGACGGCGGTCGATCTGCAGCCGCGGAACTTCTCCGCGCTGAAGAACCTCGCGGTTCTCTACCAGCGCGCGGGTTTCAAACACAAAGCCATCGAGATGTGGGAGCGGGCCCTGGCCGCTGCCCCAGACGACGAAACGCGTCAGGGGATCAAAGATCACCTGATGACCTTGCTCTAATGCCGCTGGACGCCCCGCTCACGAGGACGGCGAAGACCCGCTTCGGAGCCCGGCGCCCACATCCCCGTCGCGCTTCGGTCCGCCGTGGCACCACGCCTCGGCCGCTTGCTTGATCCCTCGTTCGCGCGCCCCGTGTTTTCCGTGGGTGCGTCGCGGGGACCCCTTCGTTTATAGTCCCCGCGAGTCGGCCGCCGATGAAGTTCCTCTGCGACAACTGCAAGGCCAAGTACCAGATCCCCGACGAGAAGATCGCCGGGCGGACCCTGCGGATGAAATGCCGCAAGTGCGATCACGAGATCGTGCTGAAGGGCCCGAAGGACGAGGCGAGCACCGAAGGCTCGAACGCGACGAAGAAGCGTCCCGGGTCGAGCAGCGGGCCCGCGCCGCGCCCGGGCGCGCGCCGCGGCGGTTCTCACGCCGGCCCGCGTCCCGCGCCCGCCAAACGTCCCGGCTCCGCGCTCGGCTCCGATTTCCGCAAGGGATCGCTCGCGCCGGAAGCGCCGTCCGCGAAGGCGCCCGCCGCCGAGTGGTACGTCGCGATCAACGACGTCCCAGTCGGGCCGATCAAGCGCGACGAGGTCGCCCGGAAGATCGGCCTCGGCGCAGTCACGGGCGAGTCGCTCTGCTGGCGTGAAGGCTTCGACGACTGGCGGCCGGTCGCGCAGGTCGCCGAGCTCAGCTCGTTGCTGCAGCAGCGCCGCGTTCCGCCGCCTCCGGGCTCCACGAGCACGCCGCCGCCGGCCCGGCCTTCGGTGCCGCCGAACAACGTGGTTCCAATCGGTGGGCGCCTCGGCGCAGCGGCCGCGCCGGCCTTCGACGAGAGCGAGCTCGAAGACGAGCGCACGGTGATGGCGCCGGCCCCGATGGCCGAGCCCGAGCCGGTGCGTCGCCCGGCCGCAGCGCCGAAACCCGTGGTCGCGCCGAAGCCGGTGGCCAAGCCCAAGCCCGCGCCGAAGCCGACCCCGAAGCCGGTGGCGGTTCCCGCGCCGGCCCCCGCTCCCGAGCCGCCCCCCGACGAGGACGACGATCCTTTCGCGTTGCCGGCCGCCGCGGCGATGGTTCCCGCACCCGCCCCGGCGCCCACGTTCTCGGCGCCTCCGGCCGCGGCTGCGACACCGGCCCGGCGCGGCATTCCGGTGGGCGCGTGGATCGCGATCGTCGGCGCGGGCGCGTTCGGCATCACGCTCGCGCTCGCGATCGTGCCGAAGCTCTTCGACGACACGCCCGAGCCCGTGGCCGCGATGGAGCCCACGCCGGAGCCGACGCCCGAGGTGACCCCGGAGCCGGAGCTGGAGCTCGAGGTGCCCGAGCCCGAGACGCCGCCCACCGCGGAGACCGAGGTGCCGGAGGCGGAGACGCCGACCGAGACCTCGACGATGCGTTCGACGAGCACGATGCGTGCGGTCGCGACGGGCGGCACGCCCACCGCGATGACGGACAACCTGACCGACGAGCAGCGACGTCAGCTGGAGTTGCTCACGATGAGCTCCACGAGCGGGGCGACGCCGGGCATGATCGCGTTGGGGGGCACGAGCGCAGAGAGCACCGCGCGCGAGGCGCTCGACGACAGCGCGGTGCGTCGCGTCGTCACGGCGCAGAGCAACCAGCTCGCGCTTCGTCGCTGCTACGAGGTCGCGATTCGCGGCATGCCGGAGGCGCCGGCGGTGCGTCTCGACGTCGAAGTCGTCGTGGGGGCCTCGGGCACCGTGACGCGCGCGACGGCGCGTGGCGACAGCGTCGGGCAGCTCTCGAGCTGCGTCGAGCAGACCGTGCGGCGTTGGCGTTTCCCGCCGTCGTCGAACGGCGGTCGCGCGCAGTTCCCGGTCGTGTTCAGCGGCGGCGGTCGCTGACCGAGCGAGGGCGTTCCTCGGGGCCGTGTCTCGAGAGCACGTGGTCGCGCAGACGGTCTCGCGCGTCGCGCGGTCGCGCGCGGCATGGGTCTCCACCAACGCACACGGACGCCAACGCAGACGGCACGCGGTCTCTCGCGGCACGGTCTCGCGCGCTTCGTGCTCGACGAGCACACACGAAAGAGCCCGAACGTGTTCACGCTCGGGCTCACACACGGAAGAGCCCGCACGTTTTCACGCTCGGGCCCTCGTACGGCGGGGGTTCAGTCCTCCGTCTCGGCGACGAGCGTTCCCACGTCCTCGCCCATGACGACCCGCTGAATGTTGCCGCGCTTGTGCAGCGCGAAGACGCGGATGGGGAGCTTGTTGTCGCGGCAGAGGGTGACCGCGGTGGAGTCCATGACGCCGACGCGATCGACGAGGAAGCGGTCGTAGCTGATCCGCCGGTACATCGTCGCGTCTTCGTTCTTCATCGGATCCTTGTCGTAGACGCCCTCGACCTTCGTGGCCTTGATGAGCGCCGACGCCTGAATCTCCATCGCACGGAGCGCGGCCGCGGTGTCGGTCGAGAAGTAGGGGTTGCCCGTGCCCGCCACGAAGATGACGACGCGACCCTTCTCGAGGTGCCGCACCGCGCGACGACGAATGTAGGGCTCGGCGACCTGGCGAATCTCGAGGGCGCTCACGCAGCGCGTCGGCACGCCGAACTTCTCGAGCCCGTCCTGCAGCGCCACGCCGTTGATGACGGTGGCCAGCATGCCCATGTAGTCGGCGCTCGCGCGCTCCATGCCAGAGGCGCTGCCCTTGAGCCCGCGGAAGATGTTGCCGCCACCGATCACGATGCCGATCTCCGCGCCCAGTGCGTGAACTTCGGCAATCTCGCCGCAGATCGCGCGCATCGTCTCGGGCTGGATGCCGAAGCCGCCGACGGTCCCGCAGAGCGCCTCGCCGGAGAGCTTGAGCAACACGCGTTTATGAGCCAGCTCCGCCATTTCCAATCCTCCCGCGCCACGAGGCGCTCCGTCGCGTGTTTCGTCGAAAGCGGGCCCGGACGCCAGGAGAAAACGCCCTCGCGTGTTCCTCGGCGTGAGACCGCGTCGTCAGCGAGCGGCGGTTTCACGCGATACTCGTCGCCTGGACGTGAACGATTCGCCGTCGCACCCGCTCGTGCGCGTGAACCGTCGTTTGTCGGAGTCCGGAATCGGACGGGGGGCGCGCCTCCTCGTCGCTCACACGATTTCGAGCAATCGACGAACCCAACGCGTTCGACAAACCCCAGTCGCGGCCCGGATGGAGATCCGAGGTCGTCTTGGCTGGCCAAGCCGCGAGGGGCGCCATAGAGTCCCGCGCCGGAGGAAACGATGCTGAAAGAGACCCTCGCCGAGCTGCAGGACGCCATCGAGAAGGCGCACGACTCGCTCAAGCGCGAGCTCGCCAAGATCCGCACCGGCCGCGCGAACGCGGACATCCTCGATGGGATTCGTGTGGAGTACTATGGGACGCCCACGCCGCTGCGGCAGATGGCGTCGATCAGCGTGCCCGAGGCACGCCTCATCACGGTGAAGGTCTTCGACCGTTCGCAGATCGGTGTCGTCGAGAAGGCCATCATGATGGCGCAGCTCGGCGTGAACCCCTCGAACGACGGCGAGCTCATCCGCATCCCGATGCCGCCGCTGACGGAGGAGCGCCGCAAGGAGCTCGTGAAGGTGGCGAAGGCGAAGGGCGAGGATTGCCGCGTGGCGATTCGCAAGGCGCGCCACGACTGCAAGGACATGATCGACAGCCTCGAGAAGGACGGCGACGTCGGCGCCGACGAGGCCGATCGGGGCAAGAAGGAGATGGAGGACATCACGAAGGCGGGCAACGCGCGCGTCGACGAGATCGTCGCCTCGAAGGAAAAGGACATCCTCGAGGTCTGAGTCAGACCCACGCGTCCGATTTCGAACGGCGCCCACGCGGGCGCCGTTCCTTTTGGGCGGAAGCTGCGCGGCCGTGTGAGACCGGGACTCGTCGTTCGACCCGTTTGGGCGAGTCTCCAGCCGAGATGTGGGTGGCCCTCGACGGCGAGTTCAGAGGAACCGCTTGAGTCGGGTCTTCCGCATCGTCCACACCGCGAGCCCCGTGAGAGTCACAACACTGAGCAGGTAGGGGATGTTCGGCAGGGTTCCGCGAGGGAGCCAGTGGTCCACGAGCACGTAGCCCACCGTCACGTGGAGCATGAAAATGCCCAGCATCAACGGTTCGACGACCGCGAGCCAGCGAAAGCGGCGGGAGGGCAGCAGCCAAATCACCACGAGGATGCAGCTCGCCAAAGCGAAGCGCGTTGCGCCATCTCCACCCGCGAAACCTCCGGCGCGAAGTTGGGTCGCGGCGGCGCTGAACACGGCCACGAAGGCGACGGTGGCGACCCGTTGCGAGTCTCGCATCAGTGACCCCATGGCGAGCCCCAAAGGGATCGCCGGGGCGGCGAAGGCCCACTGCGAGAAGGGGTCGTAGTAGACGAAGCTCGCGTCGAGGTAGCACGCGAGCAGACCCACCCCGAGGCACATGGTGAGCCAGGCCGCCGGCCTCGAGCTGCGCCGCGCGAGGAGGTCGAGCTCGTAGACGAGCCAGCCAGCGACGGTGACGAAGGGGAGGTACCAGAAATGGGTCTCGACACCTTCGAGTAGCATCTTCGGCTCGAACCACCCGAAGGGCGGCTCTCCATGCTTGACCGCCCGGACGATGTGGATGGTCGCCAGCACAGCGGTCCAGAATGCCCACGGACCCGCCAACCGCTCGACTCTGCGCCGAAGCATTGCCCGACGGTTGCCAGGATCTGGTGCCATCGACGGGAGGCACATCGATAGCAGCAGGAAAGTCGGCAACCCTATCCCCGCAAAGAGGTATTCGTGCGTGAGATGGAACGACGCGATGTCGAGCATCGCGACCACCCGCAGCGCGTTCCATCCGTGGATGATGTTGCGCGCCTTCGCGACCGGCGGGCTGCCCGCCACCGGAAGACCCTCCGCGACGTGGCTCGCATCGGCGAGGGAGGGGAAGGCTGAGGGGACCGAGGGGGCCAGCGCAGGGACGTCGGGAAACGGCGTCGAAGGCACAGCCGTCGAAGGCGGAGCGCCCGCGTCCGCCGTCTGCCTCACCGAGACGTGGTCGTCCAGTGGAAGGGTGCCTGCGCCCGTCTGCTCCGCCACGAATCGCCCTCCAAGAGGACCTCGACTCGCGACGAGGACGAGGCTCCGCAAGAGTGGCTGGCGCAGCAGTAGGTGCAAGAGATTTTAGTGCGCTTTCGCAAAGAAGTTTAGAGCGCTCTCTTGTTCGTCATGCTGGCAGACGCGGAAGCTCCGGGAGTCGTGGATGACCGACACGTCTTCGAATTGAGACTGCGGGTGACTCCCCACCCTCCGAAGGTGTCCCGCGACCAGATCTCGGGTCACCTCCCGGCACCGGCCGAAGGCGCGCGAGAGTCCGCAGCGCGCGTGTCTGGTGCTTTGATGGAGATCACCCGACACGACGTGGGCGTGTGATGCGCTGCGTCGGGGATGGTCGTCCACGTCGAGCGGGCAGACGCCAATGGCGCATACCGCCGGGGATGAGCTCCCTTGGCGGCGAGCCACAGCCCACGTCCAGGAGGGGGCGTTCAGGTCGCAGCCCACACGTCGAGCAGTCGTTGGCTGGCTTCGTCCACACCCGTGTGCGAGCACCCCCGGAAGCTGAAGGTCGCGTCGTCGGAGAAGCGAGCCTCCTTCAGCGACGTGGCGACCGCGCTCGTCGTGGCGAGGTCTGCGTGCTTCGCACGAGGACCACGTGAGGCGGGATCCGTTTTTCAGCCGTGTGCGGCGAGCAGGTAGACGACGATGCCGAACACGCAGATCATCGCCGCGGTCTCGACCCAGCTCACCTGACCGTCGTCCTGCACGGCCTTCCACAAGAGCAGCATCGGCGGGAAGGCCAAGAGCATCACGCTCGTGGTCTCGAGATCGATCGGCAAGACCGCACCGCTCGACGTCGTCGTGATGATCCCGGTCTGTGCCAAGACGGCCAAGAGCAGGAGCGCGACGGGGAGGACCACGAAGGGCACCTGGCTCACCTGGCCGGCCGCGGAAGCGAGCGCCACGTCGTAGAGCTTCTGTCGGTGCGACGTGACGATCATCGCGAACGCGCCCGCGCTCGCGAACACGCTCAACAGCAGCGCGCCGACCATCTCGGGGTATCCAGCGGCGTCGAGGCTCTCGACCAACACGTCCGCGAAATCACCGACCGCGTGTCCGCCCAGGACGGAGGTCGCGAGGCCGATGAGGCCGAAGCCCGCGATGGTCGCCCAGCTCGGAGGCGGCTCCGGCGGAGGTCCCACGTGCGCCTCTTCTTCTTCCGAGCCGCTGAACCGCTTCACCAGCTCGAGCGTCGCGACGACCTGCACGAAGAGCAGCGCGCCGCCCAGGACGTAGAGGTCGGCCACGCCGAGACCCTCGCCGCCGTGGTCGCCCGCCCCGAACGCGCGAAGCATGAGCATGATCAACCCGGTGCCGAGGAAGACGCCTGCGGCCGCCGCGAAGAGATCGGAGCTGATCTTCACGAGCGCGTCGGGCAAGCGAGCGTGGCCCGTCGCGTCGCGGGGCAAGAAGCCGCTGTAGAGCCCGAACGCGAGCGCGCCGACGTGCAGCGTGAGGCACGTGACGATGAAGCCGACGCGGGGCGCGGCCGCGAGCACGAAGCCGAGCATCACGAGCTCGGGAACGTTCGACGCGAGACCCGCCATCGTGCCGGCGACGAAGGGGTTCCAACCGACGCGCTTTCCGATGCCTTCGACGCTCTTGATCATCGCTTCGCAGCTGCCGAAGACGACCGCGAGCCCTCCGAGCCCCATGCACGCGGCGGCGAGCCAGGTGGGCAGCGCCGCGTGGGCGAAGGTGCCGACCGCGACGACGGCCCCACCACCACCGATTTTGTAGAGCCAGCCTCGTCCTTCGCCGCTGCCTGCCATCGCGGCGTAGTAGCAGAGAACGGCGCGGCGTTGACTGGAGCGTCGTCGAGAGGCGAGTAGGCTTGCGCGGTGCGTCCCGAGACTTCGCTCCTACTCCGCCACCGAGAACGCTTCGCAGGGGAGATCTACGCGCTCGGCGCGCCGGGCTCCGACCTGTCGGCGTTGGGCATCACGCGCGGCTGGAACCCCGACGCGGCGGAGCGCGCGGCGTCCCCGTTCGCGCTCGACGAAGGGCTGACGGTGGAGGCGCACGCCGAGGTCGCGTTGGTCTACTTGCCGAAAGGCAACGCGCGGCGGGATCACGTGCTCGACCTCGCGAGCCGTGTCGCGCCGCGTGTGGTGCTGGTGGGCCGCAACGACGCGGGCGTGAAGTCGGCGCGCAAGGTCTTCACGGCGCGAGCCGAAGGTCCGGTGCTCGCCGAGCACGGCAACCACTGCCAGCTCTTCGTCGGGTCGTTGACGCCGCGTACGCCGCGTCTGGTGGAGAAACGCTTCGAGCACGAGGGGCTGACCTTCGTCTCGTTGCCGGGCGTGTTCGCCGAAGGGCGCCTGGACGATGCGACGCGCATGTTGCTCGAGGTGCTCGAGCTTCCCGCGAAGGGACGTCTGCTGGACCTCGGCTGCGGGGCCGGACCGATCGGGCTTCACGCCAAGGCACGGGTGCCGGCGCTCGACGTGACCTTGGTGGACGTCGACGACTACGCGGTGGAAGCCGCGCGCCGAGGCGCGGCGGCGGCTTCACTCGACGTGCGGGTGCTCGCGAGCGATGGATACGGCGCCGTCGCGTCCGAGCGCTTCGATCGCATCGTGACGAATCCCCCGTTTCATCGGGGCGTCGGCACCGAATACGAGATCACGCGCGCGTTCGTGCGGGACGCGCCGAAGCGGCTCGCGCCGGGCGGAGAGCTCTGGCTCGTCGCCAACACGTTCCTGCCTTGGCCCGAGGTGCTCGAGGAGACGTTTCGCGACGTGCAGGTCGTGGCGCGCGACAAACGCTTCTGTGTGTGGCGCGCGCGCTGAGCAGCGTGCACGGATTCACCCCGGGCGCGTGCAGCTTGGTGGGGAGGGCGCGCCGCCCCTCGAGAGGGCACGGATTCGTGTGCCTGAGCCGCGAAACGACGACCGCGCGGGACGCTCGCCCGCGCGGTGGGTCGACGACAGAGCCCGCGCCGCTCAGCCGAGCACGGCGGCGGCGGCGGCGATCGGATCGCCCTTCGCCTTCCAACCCATGCCCGCGAGCGTCTCGTGCAACGCGCCGAGGCAGAGCAAGACGTTGCGCGGCGTGGAGCCGGTGCCCATCAAGCCGATGCGCCAAGCGCGCCCCTTGAAGTCGCCGAGGCCGCCGCCGATCTCGATGCCATAGCGCTCGAGCAGCGCCTTACGCACCGGCGCGTCCTCGATGCCTTCGGGAATCGCCACCAGCGTGAGCGGCGGGAGACGCGAAGCCTCCGGCACCGGCAGCTCGAGGCCCAACGCTTCGAGACCCGCCGTCAGCGCCTTCGCGTGGCGCACGTGGCGCTCGAACCGCGCGGGCAGTCCCTCTTCGAGCGCGAGCCGCAGCGCCTCGTGAATGCCGTAGAGCATGTTGATCGGCGCGGTGTGGTGGTACGCGCGCTCGCTGCCCCAGTAGGAGCCGATGAGCTCGAGGTCGAGGTACCAGCTCTGCGGCTTCGTCTTGCGGTTCTTCAACTTCGTCCACGCGCGCTCCGAGAGCGACACCGGCGCGAGACCAGGCGGGCACGAGAGGCACTTCTGCGTGCCCGAATAGATGCCGTCGACGCCGTGCTCGTCGACGCCGATCGAGACGCCACCGAGTGACGTGACCGCGTCGACGAGGAGCATCGCGCCGAGCTCGTCGGCGAGCGCGCGAAAGGGCGCGAGCGGCGTGAGCACACCAGTGGAGGTCTCCGCGTGCACCATCGCGACGACGTCGAACGACTGCCCCTTGGCGGCCTCACGCATCTTCTCCACGTCGAGCGGCTGGCCCCAAGGCACGTTCACCGTGACGACCTCGGCGCCACAACGACGCGCGACCTCCGCCATGCGTCCGCCGAACACGCCGTGAATGCCCACGAGGACGCGATCGCCCGGCTCGACGAGGTTCACGAAGAGGGTCTCCATGCCCGCGGAGCCGGTCCCGCTCATCGGCATCGTCAGCACGTTCTTCGTGCCGAAGACCTCGCGCAACATCGCGCGGACCTCGTCCATCACGCCGAGGAAGTAGGGATCGAGGTGACCGACCGTGGGCGCGGCGAGCGCACGCGAGACCGACGGGGCGACGTCGGACGGGCCGGGGCCCAGCAGAACGCGCGCAGGCGGAACGAGCGGGGAGGGGAGGGTCATGTGGGGCTCCTTGATGGCGGCTCCAGCGAGCCGCGGTAGGTCGGGCGACGACCGCGAGGGTCGGCCTCGGTGATACGGCTCACGAGCCGCGGTACGTCGAATAGCCGTAGGGGCTCAAGAGCAAGGGCACGTGGTGATGCCGCTTCGGGTCCGCGACGCGAAACGTCAGCGTCGCTTCGGGAAAGAACGCGTCGGCGCCGAGGTGGCCGGCCGTGTCGAAGGTCAGCCGGTAGAGGGTCGCTCGAAGCGTCTCTCCGTCGGGAAGCAATGTCTTCACGCGACCGTCGTCGTCGGTCCGGTGCTCGCCGAGCGTGCACCAGAGGCCGTCGCGCTGGGTCTCGACCACCACGCGCACCCCTGCGGCGGGCAATCCGGAGGCGAGATCGAGGACGTGTGTGCTGAGGCTCATGGGGTTTCCCGGGACGTGCACGCCGTGCGCGCCGTGAAGGATCGAGGGTGTAGCACTCCGCGTCTCACGCGAGGCGTTCGAGCCGCAAGCGGGTGATCTTGCGTTGTTCACCCGCGGCGACCGCGAGCTCGGCCTCCGACGTGTTCGCCAGCCGCGATCGGAGAATCGCGAGCATCTCCTCGGCGGTCTTTCCCGTCGCGCAGACCAAGAAGACGTGCCCGAAGCGTTCTTCGTAGCGTCGGTTTCCGTCGGCGAGCGCCGCCAAGATGGCGGCTTGGGCGCCATCGACGCCGGCTTGCTCACGCGCGGAGTCCGTGGCGTGGGCGAACTTCTGCAGCCGCTCCTTCGACTCGCCGATGCGTGGGTGGGCCGCGAAGGCTTCGAGCCAGTCTTCGGCCGAGAGATCCGCAAACGCGCGGTCCACGGCGCGCTCGAGCGTGCTCGCGTCCGTGAAGGGGCGCGACGCGACCATCGCTTCGACCCAAGCGCTCGCGCCGCAACATCGCGAGAGCGCTACGCGGGCGTCGTCGTCGTTCATCGTGTCGAGCGTCGCGGCCACCGAGGTCCAGGGGTCCGAGGTGTGCACTGCGATCGACTCCATCTCCGAGGGGCCTGTCGGTCCTCGGTCCTCGCTCACTCGATCGTTGGTCATCCGAGCATCCGCCCGCGTACGCGGGAGAAGGTCCACGAAGCGCTGCGCGCGTCCCAGACGCGCTCTCCTCGAAGCCAAGTCGCGCGGACGGCGCCGCGAAGCGTTCGGCCCTCGTAGGGCGTGAGGTCGTGACGGTGCAGGATCGCGCGTCGCTCGACCTCGAACGCAGCGTCCGGGTCGAAGGCCACGAGGTCGGCGTCGCAACCGACCGCGATGCGTCCTTTGTTCGCGAGCCCGACGAATCGCGCCGGCGCTTCGGCCATCCAACGCACGACGTCGTCGAGCGAGAAGCCACGCTCGTGGGCTTCGGTGTACGTCGCCGACAAGCTCAGTTGAAGTCCGGCGATGCCACCCCAGGCGCCCGCGACGTCGCCTTCGTGCATACGCTTGAGCGCGGGCGCGCACGGCGAGTGATCGCTGACGACGAGGTCCACCACGCCTTCGCGCAAGCCGCCCCAGAGCCCTTCGCGTTGGTCGGACTCGCGAATCGGCGGCGCGCATTTGAAGCGCGGATCGCCGTCGGGAATCGTCTCCGCCGCGAAGCTCAGGTAGTGCGGGCAGGTCTCGACGCTCAGCGCCACGCCGCGACTTCGTGCTTCGCCCAGCATTGGCAACGCGTCGGCGCATGCGAGGTGTACGACGTGAACGCGCGCGCCCGACTCTTCGCCGAGGCGCGTCAGCATCGCGATGGCTTCGAGCTCCCAGCTTCGCGGTCGCGACTCGAGGTACTCGACGTAGCGACGTGGGTCCCGAGGCTCCGGTGCGCCGAGGTCGAGCTCGCAATGGGCGAGGAGAGGCACGCCGCGCGCCGCCAGACGCGGAAGCGCGGCGCGCAGATCGCTCTCGCCCACGTGGGGGAGCTCGTCGACACCGCTCTCGATGAGGAATGCCTTGAAGCCCAACACACCCGCGTCGATCAGCGGCTCGAGCGCGTCAGCGTTGCCGGGAATCACGCCGCCGTAGAACCCGACGTCCACGTGCAGCTGCCCTTCGGCCGCCCGACGCTTGCGCCGCAACGCCGCGACGTCGGTGGTCGCGGGAATGCAGTTGAGCGGCATGTCCACGAGCGTGGTGATCCCGCCCGCCGCCGCGGCCGCCGTGGCCGTCGCGAAGCCTTCCCAATCGGTGCGCCCCGGCTCGTTCAGATGCACGTGGGTGTCGACCAGACCCGGGAGGAGCGCGAGCTCGCCGAGGTCTTCGACGCGGCACCCGTCGAGCGCCAGGTCGTAGGGCTCGATCGCCGCGATGCGCTCGCCTTCGACGACGACCGTGGCCGGACGGGTGCCTTCCGGGGTGACGACGTGACGGCTGCGCAGCGCGTGCATCTCAGTCCTCGCGCGCGATCGGATCGAGGTCGGGGACGTCGTAGGCGTCGAGCGCCGCGAAATGCACGTCGGCGTCTTCGAGGTAGAGCTGGCGCGTGATGCCGGCCACGAGGCGGTCGACGCCGTACTTCATGCCCGAGATGCTCGCGCCGCCGAGGCCACAGCTGAGCAGACCGCCGAACGAGAAGCAGAAGAGGCCCCGCAGCCACGGCGCTTCGCCGCTCGAACGCTCGGTGAGCTCGAACGCCGACCCGAGGTAGGGGTGACGCAAGAGCTCGTCGACCGCGTCGCCCTCGGGAGGCTCGAAGCGATCCGCCCAACGTGCGACGTGCGTTTCGACGGAGCGAAGCTCGGGACGGGTCGCGAGGTCCGTGCGAAAGCCGGTGCCGCAGATCACGTAATCGTGACGACTCTCGCCCTTGGGTGTGGTGACCACGAGCTCGTCGTCGCGCTCTTCGACCGACGTCCACGGCGAGCCGGGATGAAGGTGAAAGTCCGGGTGTCCGGCCGCGCGCTCGAAGGTGGTGCGCGGGGGAAGCTGACCCGCCTCCCAGAAACGCTTCACGAAGCGCCACTTCTCGGCGTCCGGAAGGTCGGCGTGGTGACGCAGGAAGCCGGTGAACTCGGCCCAGCGGTAGACGTTGACGCGCACGAGGTCGGGGCGGCGGAAGAAGAGATCGACCCGCGCCGCGCCGTGCTCGAGCGCGACCGCCGCGTTGTCGAACGCGGAGGCGCCTGCGCCGAGCACCGCGACGCGCTTGCCCTTCAACGCGTCGAAGTCGATGCGCTCGCAGGTGTGCGCCCAACGTGACTTCGGGAGCGCGTCGCGCACGAGCTCGGGCACGTACCACTGGCCGCTGCCTTCGATGCCCGTCGCGAGCACGACCTTGCGGGCGTAGACCACGTCGGCGGTGCCGAGCGGCCCCGGGCCCGTCGTGATCGGCACGAGGAAGCACTGGTTGGCCGCGTCCCACCGGATCGCGCCGACCCGAGTGTCGTTGCGAACCGGGAGGTCCAACACACGCCGCAGCCACACGAGGTACTCGGCCCACTCCTCGCGATCGATGAACGCGAAGTTCTCGAAGGCGCCTTCGCCGTGCTGGGCTTCGAACCACGCCTGCACCGAGAGCGACGGAACTCCGAGCTCCGGACCGAGCACGTGCTTGGGCGTGCGCAGCGTCTTCATGCGCGCGAAGCGTCGCCACGGACCTTCTTGTCCCGCCGGCGCGGCGTCGACGACGAGCACGTTCTCGACGCGCTCCCGACGAAGCGCGAAGGCGGTGGCCATGCCCCCCTGGCCACCACCGACGATCAACACGTCGAGGATCGGCTCGCCGCTCGCCGTGCGGCGTGGGGGAACCCACTCGCGCTTGGGGTAAGCCAACATCGCGAGCTCGCGTCGCGCCCGCTCTTCGAGCTGCACGAGCGCTTCTTCGCGCACCACCTCGGCCGTCCGTCCGGCGCGGGCCACTCCGTGATCAGGCATCGTCTCCCTCCGCGAGATGCAAGAGCGTGCGCGCGAGAACCTCGGCGCCGCGGGCGACCTCCTCCGGGTCGGTGTGCTCGTCCGGTCGGTGGCTCAGGCCGCCGGCCGAGGGGACGAAGACCATCCCCATCGGTGCGACGCGCGCGAGGAAGAGCGCGTCGTGGTACGCGCGGCTGGGCAGCCGCATCGAAGAGAGACCGAGCGCCGCCGCCGAACGCTCGACCGCGTCGACGATGCCGGCGTCCGCCGTGGCCGGAGGGTCCGCGTTGAGCGTGCGAAGCTCGACCGTGAGCCCGCGCTCGGCGCGAATCGTGTCGATCGCCGCTTCGATTTGCGCGAAGGCCGCGTCTCGCGCTTCGAGCGCGGTGTCGCGAAGATCGAGCGTGAGCTCGACGCGGTTCGGGATGCCGTTGACCGCGCCGGGGAAGACGCGGCAGACGCCGACCGTGCCGACGGTGTCTCCCGTGGCCGAACGCTTCGCGGAACGTTCGACCGCGAGCACGAAGTCCGCGGCGCCGCAGAGCGCGTCGCGACGAGTCGGCATCAAGGCGCCGCCGGCGTGACCGCCTTCGCCCCGAATCGTGATCTCGTACGACGCGGGCGCGGCGATGGCGGTGACGGCGCCGATCGCGACCTTCTCGCGCTCGAGCACCGGGCCCTGCTCGACGTGAAGCTCCACGAAGGCGTGGAAATGGCCGGGCTTGAGCACGACCTCTTCGAGCGCGCCCGAGAAGCCCGCTTCCGCGCGAACCGCTTCGAACGCACGTCCCTCGCCGTCGCGAAGCGCGCGGACTGCGTCGGGCGTGAGCGCGCCCGCGAGCAGACGACTGCCGACGCAGCCGATGCCGAAGCGCGTGGGCTCCTCGCTCGTGAAGGCGATGACTTCGATCGCCCGCTTCGGCTTCAGGCCGGCGCGCGCGATCGACTCGAGCGCCGCGATGCCACCGAGGACGCCGACCGTCCCGTCGAACCGCCCTGCGTTCGGGATCGCGTCGAGGTGCGAGCCGGTCGCGACCGCCGGAAGGCTCGGGTCCGTGCCTTCGAGACGGTAGAAGGCGTTGCCGATCGGATCGACGCGGAGCGAGAGGCCCGCATCTTTGGCGAGCCCGTGCACGTACGCGCGGCCTTCGAGATCGGTCGGCGTGTAGAGCACGCGACGCACGGCCGGCGCCGGGTCGTCGGAGAAACGCGCGAGCTCGCGTGACCACCCGTCGAGCCGCTCGGCGTCGATGGACGCCGGCGTCTTCATCGCCGCGCCTCGAGCAGCGGGTCGCGCGCCATGTCCTTGTAGTAGATGTAGCGAGACGGCGTCTTGCCGAGCGCGCCGAACCACTGCGGCAGGTAGGGCGCCATCCAGATCGTGTCGCCGGCGGTGACCGGGTACCACGAGTCGCCGAGGCGGTAGACGCCGCCGCCCGCGAGGAAGAGCAGGCCGTGCTCCATCACGTGGCTCTCGACCATCGGCAAGGTCGCGCCGGGATCGAACTCGAAGGTGTTCATCGCGAGATCGAAGCCCGGCTCGTCGGGGAGCAAGGTGCGAAGGCGCGCCGCCGGATCGCCGAGGAAGTCGACGGTCGGCACCTCCGCTTCGCGGCTCACGATCACGCGCGCCGAGTGACCCGCGAGCGGGACGTAGCGCTTCTCGAGAAGCAGGAAGCGCGCGCCGGACGCCGAGACCAACGCGTGCTCGGTGCCCGCGGGAAGGAACGCGTACGACTCGACCCCGAGGACGTGGTCGGCACCCGCGACCCGCAGCGAGGCTTCGCCTTCGAGCACGAAGACGAAGCGCTCGACTCCGTCGAGCGGCATGCCGCTGCGCGCGCCGGCCTCCATCGTCACGAGGCATTGCACGAAGCCCGCACCCATCACCGGGGCGATGAGCGTGATCGCTTTGGTGCCGGTCCAACCGGGAAGCGGGGCGGGGACGTGGCTCTCCGGCGTGAGCAGGGCGTGGTCGCGCGCGACGCGCGTGCGGGATGACGAGGTCTCGATCACGAGAGTCTTCCTTCCGAGGCGATTCGCGCGCCCAACGCGCGAACGAAGTCGAGGGTGACGTCGAGGGCGAGCGCGACGTCCGTCGCGTGGACGCGCTCGTCCGGGTGGTGCGAGAGCCCCTCGGGGCTTCGCACGAAGAGCATGCCGACCGGGCCGAGGGTCGCGAGGATTCGGCCGTCGTGGCCGGCGCCGCTCGCGAGTGTGTGGGCGTCGAGACCGACGCGACGGACACAGGCCTCGAGGGTGTTGCGAAGCGCCGGCGCGCAGACCACCGGCGGCGAGGCGAAGCGGTCGCTCGCGCTCATGCGCACGCCGCGTCGCGAGGCGAGCGCCTTGGCTTCCGCGTCGAGTGTGGCGAGCGCCTTCGCGAGCACGCTCGCGTCCACCGACCGGACGTCGACCTGCACCTCGGCGAGACCGGCGATCACGTTGTTGCCGCCGGGGCTCGCGACGAGCTGGCCCACCGTCGCGACCAGCTCCGGCGTCTCGGTCGCGAGCCGCTCGACGAAGAGCGCGAGCTCTGCGGCCGCGGCGAGCGCGTCGCGTCGGAGGCCCATCGGCGTCGTGCCGGCGTGGCCTGCCCGGCCTTCGAGCACGTAGCTGCGCCACACGTGACCGGCGATGCCACTGACCACACCGATCGGTTGATCGAGGCTCTCGAGGACTGGGCCCTGCTCGATGTGCACCTCGAGGTACGCGAGCAGCTCGGCCGGAGTGATGGCGCAGGCTTCGACGCTGCCGCCGCCCTCGAAACGCGCGATGGCTTCGGCGAGCGTGACGCCGTCTGCGTCGCGGAGCGCGAGGTCGTCGGCGTCGATCGTGCCCGCCAACGCCCGTGAGCCCAAGAACGGCCGACCGAAACGCACGCCTTCTTCGTCGGAGATGCCTGCGATCTCGAGCCCGAAAGGCAGGCTCTCGTGGCGCAGCGCTTCGGCGACCGCGAGCCCGATCACGACGCCGAGCGGCCCGTCGTAGCGGCCCGCGTCGCGCACCGTGTCGAGGTGCGAGCCGATCAGCAGCGTTCGGCTGCCGGCGGGGCCTTCACGGCGCGCGCGAAGGTTGCCCAGCGCGTCGATGCGCACGTCGAGCCCCGCGGCTTCGGCCCAGGCCCTTGTCTTCACGTGCGCCTCGCGCATCGCCGGGGTCAGCGCGCGACGCAGCAGGCCTTGCGGGGTCTCGGAGCACTCCGCCAGCTCGTCGCAGCGTCGGAGCGCTTCATCCGCGGCGGACGTCGCCCAGCGGGAGGGAGTCGGGGAAGAGGGGACGACGGGCGGTGCGGCAGCTGCCATGAATGCGCGGTCGACTCGGAGAGCCGATGGAAGAACTTAGCTCCAACGACGCGGACGCGAGGGCTGCTCGCGAGGTTTTTTCCTCGCGGAAATCGGATGGAAACAACGCGCACGTGCTTTCGAAACGTGGGGCTCGATCCGTCCCGCGAGACGCGCGGGTGAGGAGCTGGCAACCTTCGCCGCGTGCAGGTCGCGGGCAACGAACGACGTCGTGCGTGGGTTGCCGCGACGTTCTTCCTCGTCGGTGCGCCCTTCGTCTTTCTCGGGCTGCCGCTGATCGCGGTCGGGGCGGGGGTCGCGGCGCCGAAGTCGTCGCGTGGCGTGGCCGCTGCACTCGCCGTGTCGTCGATCACGACCTGGTGGCTCGCGGCCTGGTGGTGCGTCGACGGAGCCTCTCCGGCGTGGGGGATCGCCTTCGCGGCGCTGGCCGCGTTCGTCGCGCCCGTCATGCTGGCGCCCTTCGTGGAGACCGAACCTGCCCGAGCTCCTCGGGTTCGGCTCGCGGGCTTCTTCGGCGTGCTCGGCAGCTTGGTGCCCCTCGTGGCCTTCTCCCCGCTCGTCGGACTTCTCCTCGGCGCCGCCGTCTTCGCGGCGCTCCTCGGAGCCTGGGCGGCCGCGATTGCCCGCGGCCGCGCGGAACCCAGCTCCACCACGTCGGGTGTCTGCCTCGCCGCGCTGCTACTCACGCTCGGGTCGTGGTGGGCGGTCGTCTTGATCCCGAGCGCCGCGGCCCCCGGCGCTCTGGCGGAGGCACGAACGTTCGACGGGCCCGCACGCGTGGGAGCGTTCGTCGTCACGCCACACGCGGACGGCTTCGTCATCGAGGTCGCCGACGGAGGGGGCGCCGGCCTCGTGCGTACGGGTTTCGGTGCCCCCGACCGCTGGTCGTGGCGGGCGACGACACGCGAGCTCTGCGTGGGGCGTGACGAGCGTGCCGTGTGCACGTGTGTCGACGACGAGGGCGTACGAAGGGACGACGGGGCCGCCGAGCGTGTGGCGCGTCGAGGTCCCCTCGCATCGCTCGCGCTCGGCGTCGTCGTCGTCTTGCTCGCGTTGCTCGGTCTGCTCACCCGCCCGGGCGCGCGTCGCGTCGTGACGCGGGTGACCACGCTCGCCGCGCTCATGGCAGCCGTCGCGCCCTGGCTGGGTTGAGCCGCGCCGCCGACTCGTTCGAGCGACCTTCGAGCCGCGAGGGCGTTCGCGTCAGCGTCTCGGAGAATCGCTTCGGCGCGCGACGAAGACACCCGAGAGCGGCAGACCGAGCAAACGCTTCAGCTCGTCGGCCGCGCCGACGACGTCGAGCTCGGTCGGAATGTCGAGCCAGCGTTGTGGCCTGCCCGAGAGCTGCAAGGAGTCACGCCGCTCGTTCGTCGCGACGCCCCACGACACGAAGATCGCGTCTTCCGGAAGGTCGTCGGCGATCGTGGCGAGCGTGGCCGGGTGAACACTCGGGTGGTGGCCGTCGAGCAACACGCAGAGGCAGCCCTCTTCGCCGTGTTGCTGCACGGCATCGAGCAGCATCACCACGTCGTCGACGCGCACGACGTTGGCATCGCGGCCGAGCGTGTCTTTGACCGCGCCGGCGAGGTCTTCGTCGAGGCTCGCGATGAGCACGAGGGGAAGGTGGGGCGCGCGATCGGTCGCCCGGGTGGGGAGCGGATGGGGCTCGCCCTCGAGATCTTCTTCGAGCTCCAAGGGCTCGAGCTCGAGCTCGAGCGAGCTCGGCGCTGCGAGCTTCAGGCCGGGCTCGACCAACCCCGCAGCCTCCAACTCCAGCATCGCGCGCCCGCGTTTGGGCTCGACCGGACGGTGGGAGGGAACGGCTCGAAGCAGCGGCGCGAGCTGCCCCACGATCTCCGTGGCGACTTCTTCGCCCAAGGCGAACGTGGCGGCCGATTGAAGGTGCTTCTCGACGAAGCGGCGCAGTCGCGCGCCACCCGCAGGGATCTCTGCCTCGGCGGCCAGGTGGAGCGCACGATGCAGCACACGCGCAGCCACCGTCGGCGCGGCGACGCTGCCGAGCGCCTCTCGAACCATCCGGGCGGCGGGCGAAGCGCCGCCGACCTCCGGCTTGCGCGAGGGGGTTTGTGCCACGTCGAAAGTATGCGCCATGGATGAAACCAGGGCCAGGGGGCGCCTGTCCTCGAAATTGGGTACACGTGTGGCGTTTTGACGTGAGAGACCTGGTTCTGCCGTGTCTTGGCGCGTGGTCTCCGGGGTCGTGTCCGCCAGTTCGCGTGGGATTGGCGGCACGCTCGCCTCGCGTCGTGTGGCGATTCGGAGTACCCGGCTCCCATGGAGCGCATCGTCGGCGTGGACGAAAACGGCCTAGGGCCTCGCTTGGGGCCTCTGGTGGCGACCGCCGCGACGATCGAGGTGGCGCGCTACGACGCCGAGAAGCTCCGTGAGGTCGGCGACACGTTGGGAATCGGCGACAGCAAGCGGCACTCGGCGTTCGGCAAGATGAAGCACGCCGAAGGGCTCGCGCTGGCGCTGGCCACGCCGAAGGGAGGCAAGCCGCCGACCGATGCCGATGACCTCCTGGCGGCGCTCTCGCTCGACGGAATCCTCGCGCTCAGGTCGCCCTGTCCCGATCCGATCACGGCGCGACCGTGCTGGGAGACCCGCCTGCCTTTGCCGGCGTTCGGAGGCGACGTCGAGACCGGCCGCGCGCTGCTCGCCGAGCTGAAGGGCGCCGGCGTGAAGCTGCGTCGAGTGCGGACGACCTTGGCGTGCGCCGGTGTGCTCAACGCATGGCTCGCGAGCGGTCGCACGAAGCTCACCCTCGACCTGCACCTCTTCGAGCGTCTCATCCTGGACGCGCGTGGTGCGACACGCGGACCGGTGCACGCGATCTGCGGCATGGTCGGTGGCCTTCGCCGCTACGCGCCGCACCTCGGCGGGTTGGGTGCGGTGTCCATCGTCGAAGAAGTGAAGGGCGCCAGTCGCTACGAGGTGCCGAAGCTCGGTCGGGTCGACTTCGAGGTGAAGTCCGACGACCGCCACCTGCCGGTGGGGCTCGCCTCCATGGTCGGCAAATACGTCCGCGAGGTGGCGATGGCGCGGCTCGTCGGTTGGTACCGCGCGCAAGACGACTCGTTGCCGGCGGCCAGCGGCTACCACGACCCGGTCACGCGTTCGTTCGTGGAAGGCACGGCGGCGCTGCGGAAAAAGCTGCCGGTCGCTGACGCCTGCTTCGAGCGACGAGGCTGACGCGTCGTCGCCAGAGAATGTGCCGACCTCGTCCGAGGCCCTGACCGCCTCGAATCGTGCCCCTACGCTGGAGACTCGTTGGTTCTTCGTTCGGCTGAGGCCAGGCACACCTCGGTCGAACGATCGCCGTGACCGCCTCCCGCGTGGGCGAGTCGCTGGGGAGGCGTGCGCCATGATGACCGCCGGCATGGTCGCGTTCGGGCTCTTCTGGATCTCGATCGGGCTGTCGATCCTCTTCGTGGATCTCCGCGCGTGGCGGCGCGCCGGGCCGATGCAGGTGCGTCCGAAGGCCGTCGAGGCGCTTCACGACGGCGAGGAAGCGAAGCTGGTCGGCACGGTGCAGCTGCTCGAGGAGAGCGACGGAGGGGAGCCGCTGCGGGCGCCGGTGAGCGGACGTCTGTGCGCCGGTTTCGAGCTTCGTCTCGCGCGGCGTGGCTGGCTGCGGTGGTTGCCGCTCGCACGCACCCGCGAGGGGCGTGGCTTCTACCTCGACGACGGAACCGGCGCGGTGCTCGTGCCGTGGAACGAGGACGTTCGCATCGAGCTCTGCACCGCGGCGCGCAGCCACGAAGGCAAGCGCGGTCGCGTCCGTCGCGCGCTGCGTCCCCACGTCGCGCCGTTTCTCTCCAGCGGCGCGGTGCGTTGCGACGAAGGTCTGTTGGTGCCTGGCGCGCGCGTCGCGGTGTATGGCCGCGTGCGTGAGCGCCCCGATCAGCGGCCGAGCCAGGACGGCAGCTACCGCGTGCGTCCCTACCGCTTCGTCTTGGAACCGAGTCGCGACGGCTTGCTGGTCAGCGACGACCGCGCCGTGCTCGGTTGAGCTCAGAGCGCCGACCACTTGCACGGAGCGAATCCTCACGAGTGGTCGTGGCGCTCGGTGGTGGGAGGGGGCCCAATCCGGCTCTGCCCGTTGGGGGGGAGCGCGACGCTCCCTCGAGAAAAGAGAAGTGCATGAATCCGTGCAACGGATTCGTGCTCTCAGTCCTCGACGAGGTCCATCTTGATGCCGTTGGCGGTGAAGGCCTGCTTGAGCAGCGCCTTGTCGTTCGACTTGATGTAGGCCTCTTCCGGCGCGACGCGGCCCGCCTTCACGTGCTCGAGAAGGTGGTCGTTCATCGTCTGCATGCCGAGACGACGACCGGTCTGCATGACGCTCTTGAGCTGGAAGGTCTTGCCCTCGCGGATGAGGTTCGCGACGGCGGAGTTGGCGACCATGATCTCGTAGGCCGCCGCGCGACCGCCGCCCTTCTTCTTGCAGAGCACCTGCGCGACCACGCCGCGCAACGACTCCGAGAGCATCACGCGAATCTGCTCCTGCTGGTCCGGCGGGAACTGGTCGATGATGCGGTCGACGGTGCTGGGCGCGCTCGTCGTGTGAAGCGTGCCGAAGACCAAGTGGCCGGTCTCGGCGGTCTCGACCGCGATCGAGATCGTCTCGAGGTCACGCATCTCACCGACGAGCACGATGTCGGGGTCCTCACGAAGCGCGGCGCGGAGCGCGCTCTTGAACGACTTCGTGTGCGTGCCGATCTCGCGCTGGTTCACGAGACACTTCTTGTTCGGATGCACGAACTCGATCGGGTCTTCGATCGTGATGATGTGGTCTTCGCGGTTCTGGTTGATGTAGTCGATGAGCGTCGCGAGCGTGGTCGACTTGCCGGAGCCGGTCGGACCGGTGACGAGGACGAGGCCCTTCGAGAGCCAGCAGAGATCGAGCACCTTCTGCGGAAGCCCGATCTGCTCGACCGAGAGAATGTCGAAGGGGATCTGACGGAACACGCCGCCGATGCCGCGTCGGTCCATGAAGAGGTTGGCGCGAAACCGCGAGAGGCCTTCGATGGTGTGCGCGAAGTCGGTGTCGTTGACCTTGTCGAACTCCTCGCGGTTCTTCTCCGGCGTGACCTCCATGAAGATCGGGAAGAGGTCTTCGTGGGTCAGGACCTTGGCGCCTTCCTCGAGCATCTGCATCGAGCCGTCGACGCGCGCCATCGGCGCCACCTCCGAGCTCATGTGCAAGTCGGAGGCCTTCATCGCCTTCATGAGCCGCAGGTAGTAGTTGAGCCTCGGCTCGCCCGGCTCGAGCTGGATGGCCGGGCGCGGCTTGGTGCCGCCGCTCACCTGGGCCGGCGCGGCGGCGGGGGCTTGCGGAGCGGCGGGGCGGGCCGCGGGCACCGGAATGCCGCCCTGCGGCCCTTGCCCCCCCATGGGCGTGGTGTTGCCTTCGATCTCCGGAAGCGAGGCCGTCCCGGACGCGGGCTCGGTCGAGGGGAGGATCGTGACCTTCCAGGAGGCGCCTGCGGAGGCTTCGAGCTTCACCAGCACTCGCATGCCCGCGGGAGAGTCGTGGACGAACTGCGTGTTGCCCGCGAGGCGCAGCGCTTCGAGCGCACGAGGCGGCGCGGCTTCCTGCACGAGCTGGGCGATCTGCGCGTGCTCGATCGGCTTGTTGCTGAGTCGTTCGCCGGTCGGGAAGTGAAACTTCACCGCCTCTCCCGAGACGAGCTCGATGCCGGTGGCCCCGTGACGGACGAGGTGCTGCACGTAGAAGTCGATCCGCAACATCGCGCGCGATGCTACTCGACGTGTGCTCGCGGCGGAACGTTCGAGTGAGGGTGTCAGGCGTCCGCGGGGGTGGGTCGCGGAACCTGGGACCGCGGGATCAGGGCTTCTCGCTCGGCTCGTTCGAGGTGGGCTCGGCGTCGAGGTCGTCGGCGGTGGGCTCGTCGGCGGGCTCGTCGGCGTCGGGGTCGTCGGCGTCGGGCTCGTCGGCGTCGGGCTCGCCGGCGTCGGGCTCGTCGGCGTCGGGCTCGTCGGCGCCGGGCTCGTCGGCGGTGTTGGGCTCGGGCACGGGCACGGGCACCGGCAGGGACTCGGGCAGGGGCACGGCGGCTGGCGCGGACTCGGGCAGGGGCAGGGCGGCTGGCTCGGACTCGGACTCCACGTCCAGCGGCCCCGTGGTCGCGAGCGCGGGCTCGCCGACGAAGAACCGGCTCGCGCGGTAGGCACGCACCCCACGCACGACGAAGATCTTCACCACCGCCGCCGCTGGCACCGCAAGCAAGATGCCGAGGAAGCCGAGCAGCTCGCCCGCGACCATCAGCGCGAAGAGCACCCACACCGCCGAGAGGCCGACCTTGTCGCCCACGACCTTCGGCGTGATGACGAAGCCCTCGAGCAGCTGAATGACGGCGTAGACGATCACCACCCCGCCGAGCTGCGAGAGGCCGTGGTAGTCGAACGCGCACATCGCGAGCGCGAGGCCGAGCGCCGTCGCGCCGCCGACGTAGGGGATGAAGCTCAACAAGCCGGCGACGATGCCGATCGGCACCGCGAGGCGAACGCCGACGAGCTTGTATCCGACGGCGTAGAGCACCGCGAGCGCGACCATCACGAGCACCTGCCCTCGGATGAATTGCGCGATGACCTCGTCGATCTCTCCGAAGAGGTCCACGACCGCTTCGCGGTGGCGTGGAGGGATCTGCTCCCGAATCGCGGCCGTCATGCGGTCGAAGTCGTAGAGAAGGTAGAACGCGAAGACCGGCACGATGAGCAGGCCCGCGACGGCGGCCAGCGCGTTGGCGGTGCCGCCCACCACGCCACGCACCACGGCCGCCAAGGGGCCGACCGCTTCCCGCGCCACGCCTTCGGTCTCGGCCGAGAGCTGCTCGAACGCCTCGCTGAGCGAATGCGGCACCATGACGCCGTAGTCCTCGAGCACCGGCTCCCACGCCGCGAGCAAATCCCGCGACTTGCCCGGAAGCTCTTTGAGCACGCCCGCCACGTCGCGAACGACGGTGGGAACGACGAGCAGGAGGAAGAGCCCGATCGCGCCGAGCACCATGACGAGCAGCACCACGATGCCCAGCGCGCGCGGCATCTTCAGCGCCTCGAGCCGGTCGACCAGCGGGTCGAGCATGTAGGCGATGAGGAACGCGAAGAAGATCGGCGCGAGCACGTTGCGCAGCGCGAAGACCAACGCGGTGAAACCGACGAGCGCGGCGGTGGCGACCACCCATCGCGGGAAGAGAGGCTGGCGCGCTTCCATGGTCGGGATTGGTATCACGAGCCGAGGAGGCGCGACGTCCCGCGAAAGAGGGCGCGAAGCGTCGTCGTCATGCCCGCGCCCGTGCCCGCGCGTGCCCGTGATCCCTCCTCTCGCGCGGCCCATGGGCGCCGCGCGTCGCGACTCAGCGCCGCGGCTTCACCCAACCCGCGCTCGCACGCGCTTCGACCGCGGCCACCGCGAGCTGATCCGCGCGCTCGTTCAACGGAATGCCGGCGTGCCCCTTCACGTAGTGGAGCGTCGTTTGTCCGTGCTTGGCGAGCGCGGCACGAATCGTCGCCACGAGCTCCACGTTCGCCTTGGCCTTCCAGCCCTTTTGCAACACGCCGATGCCGTAGCTGCTGTCGGTGTAGACCTGCAGCGGTACGCCGGGGGGCGACGCTTCGACGACGCGATGAATCGCGGTGAGCTCCGCGATGTTGTTCGTGCCTTGGCCGAGGTACTCCGACAGCTCGCGCCGCTCGTCGCCATGCATCAACACCGCGCCGATGCCGCAGGGGCCCGGGTTGCCCTTGCAGGCGCCATCGCAATACGCGAGCGCTTCGCCTTCGGCGGGGGCGTTCGGTGCGGCGCCACCCTTGGCGCTCGCGCCGCCTTTGCCGCCTTTCGTGGCCCCTTTGGCGGCGGCCTTCGCGACCCGCTCGGCTTCGCCGCAGGTCTCGTCGGGCAAGATCGCGTCGTCGACGGGCTCGAGGTTTCGCGCCGCGGCCGCGTACGCACGCCCGTCGTTGGCCTTGTAGCGAATCTCGACTCGGCCGCCTTCCGCGACCAACTGACCGCTCGCGTCGCAACGCGCGAAGACCGTCCCGCCTCGAAGCTTCATCCGTCGCCAGGCCATCGCGCGGACGTAGCACGAACCTCCGCGCGCGTGGCCTCGAAGTGCGGCCCTCGACGCGGCGCGGCGGCTCGCGCACCCTGCGCGCCATGCGTGGGCGCCGGATCTTCCTCGTGCTCGTTCTGCTGGGCGGCGTCGCTGCGGCGGCGTTCTGGCTGCTCTCCGGTCCGCGTCTTCGCGAGCCGCTCGTCGAGAACGTCCCCGAAGAAGCCGCCGCCTACGCGCGTGTCGACGTGAAGGCATTGTTGCGTTCGTCGTGGTGGCGACGCTTCGTGACCGAGCGTGGAGGCGATCGAGGGCTGCAGCGCATGCGGGAGCAATGCGGCATCGAACCGAGCGACCAGCTCGCCGAGCTCGCGGCCTACGTCGGCGCCGAAGGGCAATCGCTCGACCACGTGACCTTCTTGGCGCGCGGGCCTTTCGACCACGACTCGCTCGGTGACTGCATGCGGCAGATCGTCGAACAAGACGGTGGTGGCCTTCGCCGGGTCGAGATCGACGGAGTTCCCGGCGTCGCGGGCGCGCGTGGAGATTCGCGCATCGCGTTCCTCGGGCGCGACGGAGCCGCCTTCGGCAACGAGCGGTCCGTGCGGCAGGTCATCGCGATCGCACGTGAAGAACGCCCGCACGTCGGCGGCACGCTTCGAGAGCTTCACGACGCGGTCTGGGCTGGCGAGACGCCGCCCGAGGTCGTCGCGGTCGCGGTCCTCCCGGAAGGATGGCGTCGCGCGATTCGCGAGCGCGTGCAGGCGCCCGGCGTGTTCGGGGAAGCCCTCGAGAAGCTTCGCGCCCTCGCCGCGTCGGCGCGGGTGAGCCGTGGGCTCGCGCTCTCGGTGCGGGTTCGCTTCGAAGACGCGTCGGTGGTCGAGCCGCTCGTCGAACAAGCTCGATTGCAGCGTGACGCGCTCCTCGACGACCCGCTGCTCGGGCTCACCGCGGCCGGGCCGGCGCTGCGACGCGTCGCGGTCGAAGGGCAGGGCAGCGAGGTCGTGCTCGCGGTCGACCTCGACGAGTCGTTGGCGGAGCGTCTGGTCGAGCTCGCGCAACGCATGTTGCAGCGGCCCGAGCGGCGCCGGCGTCGCCCCCGGACCGAGAGCCCCGTGCTCGACGCGCCGAGCACCGAAGCGCCGAGCACCGAGGCTCCGGCGCCCTGATCGGGATCGACGGCTTCGCCGGCGCGGCCATCGGAATCTCCGACGCCTCGTCGAGAAGGGCTTCGAGCTCCGGCCCGGAAGAGCGAACGCCGCGCCTGGGAGCCCGTCCGCTCAACGGCTCGGAAGCCGACGCTCGAGCTCGTCGACGAAACGTTCGATGTTCGACTCGTCGTCGCCCAGCAGGCCGAAGCGTCGCTTCGGCAGCACCGCGAGCTCGAGTGCGCGTCGCGTTCGGTGCGCGGGGAGCAAGACGGAGAGGCCG
The DNA here is from genome assembly GCA_020633125.1 of Sandaracinus sp. Taxonomy (GTDB): domain Bacteria; phylum Myxococcota_A; class Polyangia; order Polyangiales; family Houyiibacteriaceae; genus JACKEH01. The sequence continues at coordinate 58,766 of JACKEH010000006.1, forward strand.
AGATCGAGCGCCGCTCCCGCCGCGATCAGGCCCGCGCCGAAGAGCAACAAGAAGGTCTCGCCGCTGCGCACGCCTTCGACGAAGAAGAGGCCGCCGGCGAGAATGCCGAGCGCGAAGGTGAGGGCGCCGACCAAGAGCCCGAGGGCAGGGCGCTTCGCGCAACGCGCCGCCGAAGCGACCGCCGCGAGGGTGAAGGACTCGTCGCGCTCGCGAACCACCCGACCGAGCAAGGTCACGCGCTTGCGAAGCCGCAGCCCACCACCGTGAAACGACAAGACCGCGCGACGCCGCACGCCCAGCAAGAACGCGGCGCCGCGTCCGAGCCACTGCAGGAGCGCCAGGCCCGTCGCGAGCCGAAGCGCGCCCAAGAATCCGCCGCGCGGCGGATGGCGAAGATCGCCCTCGACCTGAAGCTCGGAGCTCGTCGCGACCGGCGCGGGCTTTCCGGTGCTCGCGAGCGTCGCTTCGTGGAGCGCACGATGCGCGCGATCCTTCGGCGAGTCGCCGAGCGCCGCCGTCGCCTTTCGCACCGCCTCCCAGACCGCGTCGGCGTCGTCGCCGAGCACGGGCGCCACGAAACCGTAGGGCGCGTAGGGCGTCGAGAGCTCGAGCCAATCCGCGTGGCGTACGAAACGCGCGAGGCGCGCCTCGTCGTCGAGGTGTGCCTTCAACCCTCGAACCGCGAGCGCGGCGAGGGTCGCGAAGCCGCGGGCATCCGACGGACCTTCGCGAAGCAACCCGAGCACGTCGACCGCACCGAGCTTCGCGGCGTCTTCGTTCACTCCGTGGTGCTTGGCGCGCGCGTCCACGAACTCGCGCCCCGCGAAGAGCACGCGTCCTTCGCCTTGGCGGGACAGGACGTCGAGCGCCAACGCCGCCAGCGCGGGCGACGCCTCGGCCACGGCGGTAGCAGCCTGCTTCACGTCCTTGGGATGAAGGGTCACGTCCTGAGCCACGGGGGTCTCCTGCGGCTCGCGTCCCGTGTGGGAGCGGAGCCGTCGCCGGCCGGAGCTATAGCAGGCCGCGAGCAATCGTCGCGTGCCTGTCTCGGGACACGAAGTCGCGCGCCCCGAGGCGACCCGCAGAACCGACGCGAGGCCGCCGCTTGTTCCCTCAGCCAAACGCTTGGGCGGCCTCGGCCAGCGTCACGAAGCGGTAGCCCGCCCGCGCCAGCCGGGACACCGCCGCTCGAAGCGCCGCTTCTTTCTCCGCAGCCGTCTTTCGAAGGTCGGGCTGATGCGCGCGCAGCGCCTGCAGGCCGTCCTCGTCGGCGTCCGAGAGGTCGATGCCGTGAAGCTCCAGGCTCACGAGCGGGCGCCCGAGCATCTGCCGCGTCAGCAGGTCCGCGCCCGTCGGACCGGAGAGCGCGACGCTCGTGCCGATGTACGGAAGGCGTGCACCGCGCGTGACGCCGATCGGCAGCTCGAGCAGGCCGCTTCCGCGCTTCCAATACGGTCGCCCCACGCGGTAGGGGTCCGCGGGCGCCGAGAGCACCCGCGCGTCGTCCACGACGCTGCGGCTCGCGCGTCCGCGTCCCAGACGCGCCCGCAGCGCGTAGGCGCCGATCGCCGCCGTCTTCGCGCCGTAATACGCGGGGCAGGGGAAGACGCTCGAGTCGTAGCGGTAGCCCGCGCCCTCGATCACCTCGAAGAGCGAATCGGTGATCGTGTAGCCGGGCGCGCGAAAGCCGACGACCTTCGCCCCGGTGGCTTCTTCGATGCGCCGTCCGCCTTCGCGCACCTCGTGATCCTGCGTCGCGCGGTCACGGCGCGTCAGGTCGTAGAAATGCGAGAGCGAGTGGTTCGCGAGCTCGTGTCCTGCGGCGTGAAGCCGGCGCAGCGCGTGGGCGTTCTCGTCGTCGACGTCGGTGCCGATCACGAAGAAGGTCGCGGGCACGCCGAGCGCGTCGAAGAGCCGCTCGAAACGCGGGACGGCGCGGCGATAGATCGCACGCGCCGCGTCGCCGCTCGGAGGCGGCAGGCCGTGAATCGCCGCGTAGCAACCGATCTCGTCGAGATCGACGCTCAGCGCCGCGAGCCGCTCCATCAGCCCTTCACGCGAATCGCCACGAAGAGCTTCGCCATGTTCTTCATGACGTTCGGGACGCGCTTGAAGAGGTTCACCGAAGGCGGGCGCTTCTCCAGCACGCGAATCGGAATCTCTTGGATACGCACGCCCGCGCGCTCGGCGCGAATCACGAGCTCGCTCGAGAAGAGATCCTTGTCGACCAGGCACTGACGCGCGATTTCGGTGAGCGGCGCCCGACGGAAGGCCTTGAGGCCGTGCGTGTCGGTGCCCTTGAAGCCGAGCGCGACGCGCAACATGCCGTTGAGCACGAGCGTCGCGGCGTGGCGGAACATCGGGCGGTCGTCGTTGGCGCCGGCCATCGCCTTGCTGCCGACCACGAGGTCGGCGCGGTTGCTCTCGAGGATCTCCATCGCGCGGAGGTAGAAGTCCGTGTCGCAGAGATCGATCTCGTCGCAGAGCACGAACTCACCGCGCGCGCGGAAGATGCCTTCGCGCATCGCCTTGCCGTAGTTCGGCTCGCCGAGGCTGTGAATCTGCACCTGCGGGAAACGCTCCGCGAGCTGCTGTCCGATCTCGACCGTCCGGTCCTTCGAACCGTTCTCCGCGAGCAAGAGCTCGTAGGGCCAGTCGAAGTCCTTGAGGCGATCGATCAGGTCGATCACCGCGGAGTGGAGGATCCCCTCTTCGTTGTAGATGGGGATGACGATGGAGACGCGCGGTTGCGGGCGATCGCTGGACATCGAGGCCGCGAACCTTGCTTGAGCGGAGAGGGTCGTCAAGCGAAGGCCGGCCGGGCCCGTGCGATGCGTCCGTCTCCCCGAGCCATCCCCGGTGAGGGTCGCCGGTCAGCGCGGGATCCAGGACACCAGGGCGTGCGCCCCTTCGAGGCGTACGTCCGCGGCCAACGCTGCGGGCAACGCCGCGGTTTCGCCTCGCTCGAAGCGCTCCGAGAAGCCTTCGCCGAAGACCGTGACCGACCCCTCGATCACGGTGAGCGCGCGGAGGCGGCCCAACGAGGGGAGGGTGGCGTCTCCAGTCCCGGCCCAACGGGCGACCCCGAGCCAGGGAAAGTCGAGCGTGCGGGTCAGCTCGTCGAGCTGCGGTGCGCCCGGGAGGTCCGGCGCTCCGGCGCGTACCCGAATGCTCTGCAGCCACGCCTCGCCCCGGCACCGTTCCCAGGCCGTCACCGCCAGGGCGCGTTCGACATGAAGCGCGCGCGGCGCACCGTCGGGATCGGGGCGACCGTTCGCGTCGTAGCGACGGTTCCAATCCCAGTAGCGGTAGGTCAGGCCGCGCCGCCCCGGCATCACGCGCTGGGGCTCGACCAAGGTCAGCCCCGGCCCGATCGCGTGCGGCGTACCCGCCTCGATCACGAAGAAATCGCCCGGTGAGACCGGGACGAAACGCAGGAGCGCCGAGACGTCGCCGTCGGCTTCCAGCGCCGCTCGCATCGTCGCTTCGTCCGTGTCGTCCGCGAGCCCGAGGTAGAGGCCGGCACCCGGATCGGCGTCGAGCACGTACCAGCTCTCGGGTTTGCCGCTCTCGTCGGCCGCGAGCGCGGGGTCGTCGTCGGCGGGGTGAATCTGCACCGAGAGCGGTTCGGCCGCGTCGAGGAGCTTCACCAGCAGGGCGGTCGACGTGCCTTCGTCGCCGACGAGACCCTCCGGGTCCTCGGCGATCACGTCGGCCAACGTGCGGCCATCGGCCAGACGCGTGGGAAAGTCGGGCTCGACCCCGAGCTCCCAGCTCTCGCCGACCACCCCCTCGGACGAGACGCCGTGCGCCGACTTGTAGCGCTCGACGATGCGCTGGCCGCCCCACGGCGTGCGGGCCGGCGGCGTGAAGTTGTCGGGCCGAAGGCGCAGAGGCCGATTTCTTGGTGCGAGGATGTAGGACATGTACGTTCGGTTTCGCCGGTCGGTTCAGAGCCGACTTTCGACGCCAAGGAGCAGAACCATGCGCTACGCAGGCAGGGAACGCCGCATCCACCGGGTCTTCGTCACGCGAAACACGGAGTACCACGTCCGCCGCGACACCTGCGTGGCGGTGCGCGACCGCCGCACCGGCGACTGGATCTCGGGACACCTCGCCCTGTCGAGCCGCGTCTCGGGTGGCCTCCGCTTCACCGACAACGGCGGCATTCGTCCCAACGAAGGCCTGCCCGCCCTCGGCGAGTCGCTCTTCTTCGTCACCGACGGCCGCGACCTCGTGACCAGCCCGATCGTCGCGATCGAGCGCCCCGTCCGCGAAGTCGTCTCCCGCTACCCCTGAGGGTGTGAAGGGCTGCGGTGCTCGGCCTCGAGTTCCGCAGCCCTGCAGGGAGCCGAGCACCGCAGCCCGCAAAACGCCGGCGTGACCGCGTGAGGTAGACTGCTAAGGTCCGCGGTCCCGATGCAGGACGTCGATCAAGAGCAGCTCGTCGCCGAGGTTCGTGCGCTCGCCCAGCGTGCGCGGGACGCGTCGCGTGTCCTCGCCAGCGCGAGCACCGCGCAGAAGGACGCGGTGCTGCTTCGTGTCGCTGCGTTGCTCGACGGTCCGGCCGCGGACGAGATCCTCGCCGCCAACGCCAAGGACATCGCGGCCGCGGAAGCGGCTGGCCTGGCACCCGCCCTCGTCGACCGCCTGCGTCTCGACGCCAAACGGCTCGCGGGCGTGGCCGACGGGGTTCGCGCGATCGTCGATCTCCCGGATCCGGTCGGCGACGTCGTGCACGACCGCACGCTTTCGAACGGTCTACGCGTGCAGCGCGTGCGCGCGCCGCTCGGGGTCATCGGTATCGTCTACGAGTCGCGCCCGAACGTGACCATCGACGCCGCCGCGCTCTGCCTCAAGAGCGGCAACGCGGTGATCCTCCGCGGCGGCAAGGAAGCCTTCGAGAGCAACGCTGCGTTGGCGAAGCTCGTCGGCGAAGCGCTTCGCGCCGAGGGCCTTCCAGAGGCCGCGGTCTCCACGCTCGGCACCACCGACCGCCGCGCCACGCTCGCGCTCATCCAGGCGAGCGGTCTGGTCGACGTCGTGATTCCCCGCGGCGGCGAGGGCCTCATCCGCTTCGTCACCGAGAACGCGAAGGTGCCGGTCATCCAGCACTTCAAGGGTGTCTGCCACGTCTACGTCGCCGACGACGCGGACCTCGACATGGCGATGGCCATCGTTCGCAACGCCAAGGTGCAGCGGCCCTCGGCCTGCAACGCGCTCGAGACCTTGTTGGTCGACGCGGCCGTGGCCGAGCGTTTCCTGCCGGCGATGGCCGACGCGCTCTCCGAAGTCGCGCTTCGGGGCTGCGAGCGCACCTGCGCGCTCGTCCCGCGCGCGACGCCGGCGACCGAAGAAGACTGGGACACCGAGCATCTCGCGCTCGTGCTCAACGTGCGGGTGGTCGAAGGCCTCGACGCCGCGCTGACGCACATCGCCCGCCACGGCTCGCTTCACACCGAAGCGATCGTGACCCGCGACAAGGCCAAGGGTCAGCGTTTCGTCCGCGAGGTCGATGCGAGCCTCGTGCTCGTGAACGCTTCCACCCGCTTCAACGATGGTTATCAGCTCGGCCTCGGTGCCGAGATGGGCATCTCGACCTCCAAGCTGCACGCCTACGGCCCGATGGGCCTCGAAGAGCTCTGCACGCTTCGGTGGGTCGCCCATGGAGAAGGGCAGATCCGCAAGTGAAGACTCCGACGCAGAAGAAGAACCCCCACACGGCCGTGAAGACGCCGCGTCCCGCGAAGGCGAAGGGGGCTCCCGAAGGCCAGCAGGTCGCGCTTTGGATCGCGTCCGCCGCCCTCGACAAGAAGGCGCAGGACGTCGAGATCCTCGACGTGCGCGGCAAGGTCGACTACGCGGATTTCGTCGTCATCGCCTCTGGTCGCAGCGACCGTCAGGTCGGCGCCATCGCGCGCGGCATCGAAGAGAGCCTCAAGCACGAGCACGGCGAGCGCTGCCACGGCGTCGAGGGCCTCACGCAGGGCCAGTGGGTGCTGATGGATTTCGGCGACGTCATCGTGCACGTCTTCCATCAGGACACGCGTGGCTACTACGACCTCGAGGCGCTGTGGATGGACGCCGCGCGCGTCGAAGTGCCGGAAGCGGGCGAGCGCGAAGAAGAGCGCGACCCCTGGCGCGACTGACGCGTGCGCATCCTGATCGTCGCCGTCGGCAAGATGAAAGAGCGCGGCGCGCGTGAGCTCGTCGACGACTACCTCAAGCGCATCGGTCGTTATTGCCGCGTCGAAGAGATCGAGCTGAAGGACGGCGACCCGGAAGAGGTCGCCGCTCGCTTCGCCAAGGCGGTACCGAGCGAGCGCTCGGTGGTCGTCGCGCTCGAGGTCGACGGCAAGTCGTGGAGCAGCCACCGCCTCGCCGACTTCGTCGCCGAGCACGAGGGCGCGGGCACGCAGAACGTCGTCTTCTTGATCGGCGGCAGCTACGGCTTGCCGAAGGTCACGAGCGACGCGGCGAACGTGTTGCTCAGCCTGAGCGCCATGACCCTGCCGCACCGCCTCGCGCGGATTCTGCTCGCCGAGCAGATCTACCGAGCGTTCTCGATCCTACGCGGCGAGCCCTACTCGCACTGAAGGTGGTCGAGGGGACGGCGGTGACGGGGCGCGGGCTCCGCTCTGTCCGGTCGAGCAGGGCGACCTCCTTCGGACCTCGCTTCGCTCGGCCACTTCGGAGGTCGCGGGGATACGCTCGACCTCCCGGCGCTCCGCCCACGCCCCGTCACCACCTCTCGCTCGTTGGGTCGATTCGTCGCGTATCCCGAGCACGCGTGCTTCGTCAGCGGAGGCAGGCGAGCCAGGCCCTCAGTGCGCGGAGCACGTCCACCACGGGGGCCGGCTCCGGCTTCGACGGAGTCGAGGGACGCTGCGCGACGATGCGCTTGGACAGATGCGTCGAGAGGCCGTCGAAGGCGTAGACCAGTACGCCGGCGGCGACCGCGGCCACGAGCGCGAGCAACCAGGCGAATGCGATGAGCTGGGCGTCCATCACGCCACCTCCTCTTCACGTCGAGCGAGGCGTCGAGCCTCGAAGTCTTTCAGGAACTCTTCGGCCAGGTGGCCGTCGTCGTCGTCCCAGGGGTGAAAGTCGGGACGCAGGTAGCTGACGATGCCGCGCAAGAAGACGTCGCGGCCGATGCGGCGCTCGCCGATGCCGAGCTCGCGCCGAAGCTTCTGCACGCGCGCGCCGTCTGCGCGGAACTCCTCCCACGTGGTGCCGTCTTGCTCGGCGAGCATGCGCGTGGCTTCGATCCACCAATAGGCGAGGAAGGTCGCCGCGACCGCCATGCCGGTGACGCGGACGAAGTAGCGCTTGAGCGGGTTGGGTACGACACGCGTGAGCACGTCGAAGGCGACGGCTTTGTGCTCGATCTCTTCCGCGGCGTGCCAGAGCATCAGGTCGCGCATGATCGGGTCGGCCTGATCGAGGAAGGGCCGATCGCGAAACGCGTTGGCGGCCATCAGCGCGGTGAAGTGCTCGCCGGCCGCCGTCGCCGCGAGGTGGTACTCGGCGGGGAAGAGCTTCTCGAGACGCGTGAAGGAACCTTCGAAGCGCGTGAGGAACTCGTCGAGCTCGTAGCCTTGGCCACGAAGGATTTCGAAGAAGCGCTCGTGCTCGCGTGCGTGGCGACCCTCTTGGCCGAAGAAGCCGCGAATCTGAGCGACGAGCTCGTCGTCGCCCTGGGCTTTGAGCTGTTCGAGGTAGTGCTTGACGCTTCGAACGAAGAAGCGCTCGCCGAAGGGGAAGAGAAGGTTGACGCCGTTCGAGAGTTGCGTCGCGGTGGAGCTGTCGGCCAGCCACCGCTTGGGAATCGAGGCGTCGAAGGGGAGCCGAACGGGGCGCGTCGTCACGGTGCGCGCTTCGTCGCGCGTCGTCGTGCGGGGTGCCGTCGGGGTCGTGTCGACCATGGGAGTCCTCCTTGGACCGGAAGGGCGGCCGGGCGGGCCGCTGTTGACTCCTATTCAATAGAGTTTGGTTGAATCGGAGTCAATAGAACGGCGGTGAAAAATCTGTCGTGCGTCAAAGTTCAATGAAAACAAGGATTTGGCCGTGCGCTTTGCCTCTGCCTCCAAGCGCGAAGCGCGGTTCGGGGGCCCGTGCTCGCGTGGGGACGAGAGCCACCCGACTCGGATCGGGCAGGGCACGGGCACGGTGCGTGGGCCGCCGGGCCGGGAGGCGGGCTCAAACGCGCTTGGGCGAGAGGGCCTGCGCCACCGCGTCCATCGTCACGCGCGCGAGCAGGTCCGCGAGCTCATCGCGTTCGAGGTCGCCATGGTCGAGCCAGTCGAGGCTCACCGCTTCGACGAAGCCGATGATGCCGCGCAGCGTGGTGCGTAGCTGCGCGTTTTGCGCGACCGGTCCCGCCTTTTCGAGCATGCGCTGGACGAGGCGTCGTTTCGTCTCTTCGACCAGCTCACGAACCTCGGCGTCCACCGCCACGCCGCCGCGAAGCAAGAACCCGTACGCGACGCGGCGCCGCTCGACGAACGAGAGAAACGCTTGGTAGCCCCGACGAAGGAGGAGCGGGTCGTTCGGCGGGCTCTGCGGCAGCTCGCGTGCGACGTCGGTCTCCGCGAGCAGCTCCTCCGACGCCTGCTTCACCGCGGCGACGTAGAACGCCTTCTTGCTCGGGAAGTAGTGGTAGAGCAGCCCCTTCGAGATACCCGCCGCCTTCGCGATCTCGTCGATCGAGATCTCGTCGTAGGTGCGGTCCGCGAAGAGCGTGAGCGCGAGGTCGAGCAGCTGGGCGCGGCGCTCGTCGACCGAGAGGCGGGCGCGTTTTTCGGCGCGGGGCACGGAGGCGCGGACCATAGCACCTGGATTCGAGCGGGGCTCAGCACCGTCCTCGCGGCACGGATGCCACACCTTCGTGGCGGGCCGCTCTGCCGACGAGCCACGGTGGGTCCACTACCGAGCTTCTCTCGAGCGGCAACCACGCTCTGGCGCTCACGCGGCCAAGGTCCACACCGGCGGCGCATCCGGAGGCGGGTCGAGTCGGCGGCGCACCTCGAAGCCGAAGCGCTCGTACCAGCCGACGTTCTTCTGGTTGCTGGTCTCGAGCAGCGCCGGCACGTCGTCGCTTCGCGCGAGATCGAGCCCGGCGTTCACGACCGCGGCGCCGAGCCCACGTCCGCGTGCTTCGGGTGAGGTGCCGACCAGCGCGAGGTACCAATGCGCGTCGGGCCGGCCTTCTTCGATCGCGGCCGACACACGCGCGATCTCGAAGAGGCGCGACGCACCGACGACCCGGGTGAGCGGCCACAACATGCCGAGCTGGGTGCGAAGTGGGAGCTGCCAACCGCCCGGCGGCATCCACAGCGCGGTAGCCTGCAGGTCGTCGGTGACCAACACACGGCCGCGTGGCGCGATCAGACGTCGCGTGACGAGCTCGACGTAGCGACGACGCGCGTCGGCGCGACGTCGCGTCAGCCAACCGACGAAGGGATCGTCGGCGAACGCGAGGTCGAGCAGCGCGACGACTCGGTCGAGCTCGTCCTCTCGCGCGTCTCGAACGGCGACCACGTTCAGCTCGGGTCGGCGGATGTTTCCGTCGTGGCTTCGGGGGCCGGCGTCGCACCGGGCACCGGCGCATCTTCGGTGCGCTCGAGCAGGCAGCGCGGCCGACCGTCGCTCGCTTCGCAGTGGTAGACGGCCTCGTGGCCGCAGCCCTCGGCGCGGAAGACGAAGGGGCTGAGCTCGTCGACGACGACCGACTCGAGGTCGCAGCGGAACTCCCGCTCGCCGCGCTGCCGGGCCATGAGCGAGAGGTTCACGCAGAAGCGCTGCGTGACCCCGGGGGCCTCGGGGCATTGGTAGACGCCCGTGCGGTCGCAGCCGGTGACGAGGTAGGTGTCGCGGCTGCGGCGGCGCACGTCGAGCTGGTCCTTCGCGCATCCGAAGTCGAGCGACGCTTGGTTGCGGGAGTTGCGCAGGTTCGGCTCGCAGCCGAGCGCGAGCGCGCCCAAGACGCACATCCCCAAGAATGCGTGGACCCTCATGGGGGCGGACTCTACCAGGGATGCCCGAGGCGGGGGCAGGGGCTTCCGAGGCGCGCATCGAGGGAAATGCGGCCGGCGCTTCGACGGAAACGCACGAGCCCGTGCGTACGGGGCGGCACGGGCTCGACGTTCGAAGGGCGGGGCTCTCAGAGCACGAATCCGTTGCACTGATTCATGCTCTTCTCTTCTCTCGAGGGAGTGGCGCGCTCCCTCCCCCAACCGGCAAAGCCGGATCGGGCCCCCTCCACCAACGAGCGCCACGACCACTTGCACGGGTGCAAGTGGTGGGCGCTCAGGTCGCGTCCATCGACGCGGCGTAGCGCGCGACGTGCGTCGCTTCGTCGCCGCAGAGCGTGACGAGCGAATGCATGCGCTTGAAGTAGAGCCCGATGTCGTGCTCGTCGGTGACGCCGACGCCGCCGTGAAGTTGCACCGCCTGGCGGCTCACGAGCTGTCCGCCCTGCGCGAGCTGAAGCTTCGCGGCCGACACGGCGCGTGCGCGCTCTTCGCCGTCCTCGCTCGCACGCACCGCGCTCTCGGTGTGAATCGACTTGAGCAGCTCGACCTCGACGAACATGTCGACCGCGCGGTGCTGCAGCGCCTGGAAGGTGCCGATCTTCACGTCGAACTGCTCGCGTGTCTTCAGGTACTCGACCGTCATCCAGAGCATCGCGAAGGCGACGCCGAGGCCTTCGGCGACCGTGGCCGCCGCGCCGAAGTCGAGCACGCGCTCGAGGACCTCGGTGGCCGGACGCGCGGAGAGGCGCCGATCCTCGCCGACGCGAACGTCCGCCAAGGTCACGTGCGCCGCGCGGTGACCGTCCATGAGGCGCACGGTCTTTCGCGCGGTGTCGGCGGCGTCGACGACGAAGAGCTGCATGCCCTCGTCGCTCATCGCCGCCACGACGAAGTGGTCGGCGCTGTGGCCGTCGAGCACGAACGACTTCTCGCCCGCGATCACCCAACCGTCGCCGTCACGGCGCGCGGTGGTGGTGCAGCAACGCGCATCGAAGCGCACGCCTCGCTCGGTGAACGCGAGCGAGAGGGTGGTGTCGCCCTCCATCATCGGCGCGAGGAACTTCTCGTGCTGCGCCGAGGCGCCGCCGAGCCAGAGCGCGTGTCCACCGAGCACGACGCTCGAGAGGTAAGGCTCGGGCACGAGCGTCTTGCCGAGCTGCTCGAGCACGATGCCCGCGTCGACGAAGCTCCCACCGAGGCCGCCGACCTCTTCGGGGAAGGGAATGGAGAGCCAACCGAGCTCGCCCATCTTCTTCCACGTGGCTTTGTCCCAGCCCGGGCCGTCCGCGTCGCGGAGCTTTCGGAATCGCTCGAGGGTCGACTCCTTCTTGCCGAAATCGCCCACCGTCTTGGCGAGCATCTTCTGATCGTCGGAGAGATCGAAATCCATGGTTCGTGTCCTTTTCGATCAGGCGCTCGGGAGGCCGAGGATGAGCTTGGCGAGGATGTTCTTCTGGATCTCGTTCGACCCGGCGTAGATGGTGGTCGCGCGGTCGTAACAGAACGTCGGCGGCACCCAGCGCTCGAAGGGCTCGACCGCTTCGTCGTCGTGCCAGGCGAGCGAGCTCTGACCCATGATCTCCATGCAGAGCTCGTCGGCCTCCTGCACGAGCATCGAACCGACGAGCTTGAGGATCGACGACTCGGGTCCGGGGTGATGACCCTTCTGCTGCTCGGCGAGCGCGCGGTAGTTCGTCATCTGATGCGCGCGCAGACGCATCTCGAGGCGCGCGAGCTTGCCGCGGAAGTGCGGGTCTTCGATCAGCGGCTTGCCGTCGGCGCCGCGGTGGTGTGCGGCGAGGCGTTTGGCGAGGCGCAGGTTACGGCGCGTCTGACCGACGGCGGCGACGAGCGTGCGCTCGTGGCCGAGCAGCGCCTTGGCGAGGTTCCAACCGCCGTTGAGCGGCCCGAGGAGGTTCTCCTTGGGCACCTTCGCGTTGTCGAAGAAGGTGTCGCAGAACGCCGGCGTGTCGCCGAGGGTCTGCATCGGCTTCACCTCGACGCCCGGCGTGTTCATCTCGACGAGGAGGAACGAGATGCCTTGCTGCTTCTTGCCCTCGGTGCTCGTGCGCACGAGGCAGAAGATCCAGTCGGCGTATTGCGCGTAGGTGGTCCAGGTCTTCTGGCCCGTGACGACGAAGTGGTCTCCCGCGTCGACCGCCATCGTGCGAAGCGACGCGAGGTCGGAGCCCGCGTTCGGCTCCGAGTAACCCTGGCACCAGACCTCTTCGCCGCTGAGGATCTTCGGGAGGAAACGCGCGCGCTGCGCGTCGTTGCCGAAGCGCATGATCAGCGGCGCGACCATCACGAGGCCGAAGGGCGAGAGCGGCGGCGCGCCGGCGAGCTCGAGCTCTTCGCCGAGGATGAAGCGCTGCGTGGCGGAGAAGCCGGGGCCACCGAACTCCTTCGGCCAATGCGGCGCGACCCACCCCTTGGCGTAGAGCAGCTTGTGCCACTCCATGACCTCGGGCATTTCGAAGTACGCGGCGTGCTCGGCCTTCGCCTTGAGGTGCGGAGGCATGTTCTCCGCGATCCACGTGCGGACTTCCTGGCGGAAGGCCTCTTCCTCGGGGCTGAACGAGAGATCCATGGCGGCGGACGATAGTGTCGGCGCCGGGATAGTTGAATCCCCATTCAGGCGTTTTTGCGAACGCTGTGCGTTTCAGCGCGCTTCATCGCGCCAACGCCGCGAAAGCGCGACCTCGGCGCGGTAGGCGTCCGCGCTGCGGCGCTGCGTCTTGTCGTCCCAGCCGAGGCGGCGGCCGAGCTCGTGCGCGACGGCGTCGACGCTGCCGAGGCCCTGATCGACGTCGCGGTAGAAGAGCTGCGTGCGGCGAATCATCACGTCGCAGACGCTCGCGGCGAGCTCGTGCGTGGCGGCGTAGGTCACCTGCGCGAGAATCTCCGGGCGACCCGGCACGAGGCGATGGCCGAGGCCCGGGTCTTCCTTCACGAGCTTGGCGACGACCAGCGCGCGCATGCCGTAGGTGTTCGCGAGGTGGAGCGCGACGTCCTCGTCGAGCCGGTCTTCGCTCGCCGCGCGCACGCGCTTGCCGACCTCGGCGTGGTCGTCGTTCTCGGGCCACCCTTGGCCGCCGGGCAGCGGGTTCTCGTCGGTGTGCGAGGGGGTGAGCGTGCAACGGTCGCCCTGCAGACGGAGCAGCTTCACGGCGGTGTCGACCACTTCGCCGGCCATGCGGCGGTACGTCGTGAGCTTGCCGCCGGCGATGGTGAGTAGGCCGTCGCGACCGACGAGGATCTCGTGCTCGCGGCTGACGTCGCTCTCGCTCATGCCGGCCTTCTGCGGCGGCGCGACGAGCGGTCGAAGTCCGGCCCAGGTCGCGATCACGTCGGCGCGTGCGATCTGGTGGTTGGGGAAGTACGCGTTCGAGGCGTCGATCAGGTAGTCGACGTCTTCGAGCGTGGCGTGCACGTCCTTCGGGTCGCCCTCGAAGTCGGTGTCGGTCGTGCCGATGTACGTGCGGTCGCCCCACGGAAGCGCGAAGAGCACGCGCTCGTCGGTCGGATGGAAGCAGACGACGGCGTGCTGCACGGGGAGCTTCGAAGCCTCGACGACGATGTGCACGCCCTTGGTCGGACGAAGCACCTTCTTGTGCTCCTGGCCCGGGATCGAGCTGAGCGCGCGGGTCGAGTCCGTCCACGGGCCGGTCGCGTTGATGACGACCTTCGCGCGAATCTCCTTGGTGCCTTGGCCGCCGAGGGTGTCTTCGACGAGCGCGCCGTTGATGCGGCCGTCGTCGCCCTTGAGGAAACGCTTCACCTTCGCGCCGGTGCAGACGGTGGCGCCTTGTTCCGCGGCGTCGAGCGCGGTCTCGAGGGTCAGACGCGCGTCGTCGGTGGAACAGTCGTAGTAGAGCGGCGCGCCCTTGAGGCCGTCACGGTCGAGCGCCGGCTCGAGCTCGGCGACGTCCTTCGGCTTGAGGTTCCGGTGAATCTTCGGCGAGCGGAAGAGCGAGAGCCCGTCGTAGAGCCACATGCCCGTGTTGATGACGAAGAGGTTGTGGCGCGACCCCTTGTACACGGGGAAGAGGAAGCCGAGCGGGTTCACGAGGTGCGGCGCGAGATCCATGAGGATGCGCCGCTCGCTCACCGACTCGAAGACCATCGCGAGCTCGCCGTGCTCGAGGTAACGAAGGCCGCCGTGCACGAGCTTGCTGCTGCGCGAGCTGGTGCCGTAGGCGAAGTCGTTCATCTCGACCAGCGCCACCGAGAGCCCGCGACGTACCGCGTCTCGCGCCACGCCGGTTCCAGTGATCCCCCCACCCACGACGAGGACGTCGACGTCCCCTCCCAGGCGTTCCCACATCTCGCGTCGCGTCGCCATTGCCCAGAGGCATAGCTTTGACGCGCCGCGTCGGCTAGTGGGAGGCGCGCGGTGTCTTGTTCGCTTCGCTCACGGGGGCGGGGAGGTGTCCCCGCCGGCCCCTCTGCCTGGTTCACTCGCCCATGGCGAGCGAACCTCGGGGACGCTCCTGGGCGCGGTGTCTTGTTCGCTTCGCTCACGGGGGCGGGGAGGTTTCCCCGCCGGCCCCTCTCCTCGTCCACTCGCCTGCGGCGAGCGAACCTCGGGGCGCTCCTGGGCGCTGCGCGCCCGCCGCGGGGGCGTCCCCAGCATCGACTCCTCGCGCTTCGCGCTTGGGTTCGGCGCCACCGCTCCGCGTCGAGCAAACGCACCCCGTGAGCCCACGAACCGCTCGCCCGAACGACTAGCCCGAACGACTAGCCCGAACGACGCCCGAACGACGCCCGAACGACTAGCCCGAACGACTAGCCCGAACGACTACCCCAACGCCGGGAGCTTGACGAGGAGCGCGACCTCGCCGTCTTCCGCTTCGACGCCGCGCAGCTCGAGCAGCTCGAGCACCATGCCGGCGGGTCCCTTCGACTGGACACGCCGCACCATCGGGACCGTGCGAAGGTCGACGCGTACGTGCTCTTCTCCGTCGCGATCCACGATCGCGCCCGAGAGGTCGTCGCTCTCTGCCTTCGGCAACGCGACGCTCCACAGCGTCTGCGCGATGGCGCCCGCGAGCGCGCCCGCCACCTCGCGGGTTCGCGGGCTTCGAAGCGCCTCGGTCGGCTCGACGCGGAACACCAGCTCCTTGGCCCCACGAGGCGCGAAGCGGGCGCTCTCGGGGAAGAAGCGGCACGAGACGGTCTCGTCGTCGCGGTAGGTCACGTCGACGAGGATCGCGCCGTGGCGCGCGGTCACGGTCGCGGCGCGTACCCCCGGCACGTGCGCGACGACCTGCGTCAGCGCGCGCTCGTGCAGCACGAGGCGTTGGCGTCGGAGCTCCGCCACCATGCGCTGCACTGCGGCGAGCGGCGCGACGTCGCCGAGTCGGTCGCGAGCACGGTCGGCGCCCGCACGCAGCAGGCTTCGGAGGAGGTCCAGGCGCGCCATGCGCTCGGTGTAGCACCCCGTGGCGCTCGGCGCGGGCTCGAGTCCGCAACGCGTCGGCGAGCGCTCAGCTTCTGGACGTGAGGACGAGTGAGTCCCCGTCGCGGGAGTGGGCAGGTGAGCACGGTGGTCGCAGGTGCGCGTGGTTCAAGTGTTCGAATTTAGTGGTGTTTTTGTGATCTGTGTCAGGAGGTGAAAGGTTGGTCCACGGGTTGCGAAGACCTCTCTCATGCGATCGACGACTCGAACCTTGGCGCTCCTCTGGCTTTCGGCCTGCACGACCACGATCGGTGGCGAGTGGGAAGAGGGCGACGACTTGGATCCCGCCAACACGCTCGCGGAAGAAGGCGAGTGGATGGACGAAGGACCTCCCGACGGAGACCTGTTCGAAGAAGGCGCGGACGACGACGCCGGGGCCGGTGGGGTCGTGGACTCGTCCAGCGACGCGCTGAGCGGCGCGCCGCGCTTCCAGCTCCCGTTCCCGTGCGGCCAGGTCTGGGCGGGCCAGACGCGCACCAACCACAGCCCGCGGCTCTCGATCGACTTCAACCGCGCGAACGACATCGGGGATGCGGTCGTCGCCGCAGCTGCAGGCACCGTGACGCGCGTCTCGAACGAAGGCTCGGTGAGCTACGGCCGCTGGGTCGAGGTCGATCACGGCAACGGCTACCGCACGCGCTACGCGCACCTGAACTCGCAGGCGGTTCGCGTCGGTCAACGGGTCTCGCGTGGGCAGCGTCTCGGCACGGTGGGCAGCACCGGCGGCTCCAGCGGCCCGCACCTTCACTACGAGCTTCGCCGCAACAACGTGGTGCTGCGGCCGGTCTTCAACGGCGCGACCGCGTTCTTCTACGGCACCAAGAACTACGTCAGCCAGAACTGCAGCAGCGGCTCGAGCGGCGGCGGTTCGACGAGCGGAGCGGTCACGGGTCGCGTGCGCACGAGCGGCGCCGCGCTGACCGTGCGTTCGGGCCCCGGCACCGGCTACCGCGCGGTCGGGAGCGTCGCGAACGGCCAGCCGGTTCGCATCACGTGCCAGAAGCGTGGGCAGACCGTGAGCGGCACCTACGGCACCTCGAACCTCTGGGACTACATCGGCACGGGCTACGTCTCCGACGCCTACGTGCTCACCGGATCGGACGGCCAGGTCGCGCCGACCTGTCGCTGAGCTTCCTCGCTTCGCCGCGACCGACGGGTCGCGTGCGAAGCCGTTTCGCTGGACTGGTATGCTTGCTGACGTCGTGCGACGCGTCGTCCTCGGTTGGCTGTGTGGCTTCGGGCTCGCCTGTGCGGGCTCGGAGCCGCTCGAGCTGAGCGTCGATCTGAAGACCGACTACGCCGCGGGCGAAGACTTCTTCGCGACACGCGTGGAGCTGCTCGCGGTGGACCTGCCGGACGTGGGACCCGAGGGCATGTCGCTCGTTCGGGTCGACTCGTTGCCGGAAGGGGATCTCTTGGCGGGAGCTCGCGTCGCGGATCTCGAAGGGCTCGAGCCCGGCTCGCGCGTGGTCGTGGTCTCCTTGCTCGACGCCGACCGCGCGACGGTGGCGTCGCGGCGGGTGCGCATCGAGCTCGAACGCGACGCAGCGGTGACGGTGCTCATCGGCTCGCTGTGTGCGGACGTGACCTGCCCCGGAAGCGGCGACGATCCCGACGCCACCGAATGCGCGAGCGGACGCTGCGTTCCCCCGACGTGCAGCCCACAGAACCCGGAGTCGTGTCTGCCCTTCGCGTGTGAGGTCTCGTCGGATTGCACTTCGCCGACCGATTGCGCGGATCCGATCTGCGTCGACGGAGAGTGTTTCTTGCTGCCCGACGCGACACGGTGCCGCGAGGGCGAACGATGCGACGTCGTCGCGGGGTGCGCGCTCGGCGCGTGCAGCGAGGTGGAGAGCGCGTGTGTCGACGGCATCGACGACGATTGCGACGGGCTCACCGATTGCGCCGACCCCGATTGCCTCGACGCGGCGTGCGACGACGCAAGCGCGTGCACCGAGCGCGACGCGTGCTCGGCCGAGGGCGTCTGCGCGGGAAGCACGATCACGTGCGACGACGGCGAGGCATGCACGGAGGACGCTTGCGATCCCGCGAGCGGTTGCACCTTCACGGCGCTCGACGCCGCCTGCGACGACGGCATCTTCTGCAACGGCGACGACCGCTGCGGCGAAGACGGTACCTGCTCGGTGCACGGGGCACCGCCCTGCGAGAGCTTCTGCAACGAGATGCGGCGCACGTGCGACGCGTGCATCAGCGACGGCGATTGCGGCGCGCCGATGGAAGGCGCGTGGAGCGCCTGCAACTACGGCTCCACCTGCGGTGAGAGTGGTACGCGCACGCGCACGGTGATGACGCCGACGTGCATGGACGGCACCTGCGTGTTCACGCCGGCCGCCGAGCAGGAGACGTGCACGCGCGACACCGACGGCGATTCGTGTGGAACGACGACGACGGGCTCGTGGTCGGGCTGCGGCGGGTTCTCCAACGCGTGCGACACCACGGGCACTCGTTCACGCTCGGTGACGACACGCACGTGCGCGAGCGGCGGCTGCCAAGCGCGCACCACGACGCAATCGGAGAGCTGCTCGCGTTCGGCGCCTTCCGACGGAACGGGCTGCGGCAGCGGGCGGGTGTGCTGCGGCGCGAACAACTGCGTGGCGCTCACCAACGACTCGCATTGCGGCGCATGCCGTGTGCAGTGCCCGGGCTCCATGGTCTGTGCACGCACACCGACGAACGGCTACGCGTGCCGAGGGTGTTCTTCGAACGATCAATGCCGCGCCGAGCTCGACTCGCGCGCGACCTGCTACACGTCGGGCTCTTCGTTCTGCAACTGCCAGTGTTCTTCGGACGGCGTGTGCTCGAACGGCGGTTGTGGCGCGGGCTTCTATTGTTGGGATTGCCCGGGACACAACTTCTGCTCGCCGGGCGGCGGCAGCTGTTGAGAGAAGCCGTGCTCGCACGGCCGCGAGCGAAGCGTCCGGTGGCGCGGGTGGACGCGCTCTCGGAGCGCAGAGCGAAGTCGACGCTCCCGGTTCACCCGCCGAACGCTCCGTGCGCGCCCGAAGCGCTCGGGGTCGATCGACGGCGTCACTCGCAGAAATGCGTGCCGTCGGTGCGGCAATAACTCGCGGCGACTCCGTCGCGGCATCCACGCACGGCGCATCGCCCGAGCTCGTCGGCCGTCGGTGCCGAGTCGGTCGGCACCGTGGCGATGTCCCAGCGCGCGAAGGTGCGCTCGCCCAAATAGAACGCGCGCTCGATTCGCAGCCGGGACTCTGGCGCGCGCTCGTCGCCGAGCGCGTCGCACGCGGCGCTGCTGCAATAGCGCACGCGAACCAGCAAGGGCTCTTCGTAGGCTCCGTCGCTCACGACGCTCACGCTTCGAGCCTCGGCGACCGAGAGCGGAAACGCGACGCTGCCGGACGCATCCCACGCGTCGTCGAAGCCGACCGAGCCGCGCCGCGCTTGCACGACGGCGACGCGGTCCGCGTCGGCGGGAAGGCCGAGGTCGAGCTCCAACACGGCGTCGACGTCGCCGCATCCGAGCGCGAGCAGGAGCAGGCACCAACGACGCATCAGAGCCGAATCACCTGATCGGAGCCGGGGCTCAGGCCGCGATCGTGGAAGAAGAGAAAGTAGGCGCCGGTGGCGAGGGCACCTGCGACGACGAGGCCGACGGTCACCCAGAGCCCCGGGCGACGACGACGCGCGGGAGGCAGCACGACGAGCTCGGCTTCGAGCGTGAGGCGCGCACCGTCGTCGGCGTGTCCTTCCCAGAGCCAAGGCGTGTGACCCTCGAGCTCCAGGCGCAGGGTGTGTGGGCCCGGGTCGACGTCGCGGGTGACGGGGCGCGTGTCGTCGAGCGGTGCGCGGGTGCCGTCGATCCAGAACGTGAGCCGCGGGTCGCGTGGAACACCTCCGACGATCACCAAGGCGACCCGCGCTGCGACCTCGGCCCGCAAGCGCGTGGCTTCGTCGCGCAGGTCGTCGTCGGGGTTCGCGCGAAGCACCTGATCGAACGCGTCTCGTGCGTCGACGTAGCGCCCGAGCGAACGAAGCGTGGTCGCGACGTTGAAGAGCGCGGCCAACACCCCCGAGAGCGAGTAAGCGCGCTCGAACGCTTCGAGCGCGTCGGCCCAGCGGCCTTCGGCGGCGAGCTCCGTGCCCCGAACGAACGAGGAGCGCGCTTCGCCGACCGCGGCTTCGCTCGGTTCGTTTCGTGGACCCTCCCAGGTGCGGGGCTGCGCGAAGGCGGGGCTGACGAGCGTGAGCGCGAGCAGCAAAGCGACGAGGGCGCGCATCTCAGTGAGCTCCTCGGTCGAACGCGTCGACGCCGACCAACCGGCCCGTCGGGCGCGGCGTCGCTTCGCGGGTCGGCGTGGCTTCGGAGGGCGAGGAGGGCGCCGCGGGTGAAGTCGGCGTCACAGTGCGAGAGCTCGGTGTTGGTGCGGTGCCGGTGCCCGCGTTGGTGCTCGTGCCCGCGTTGGCGCTCGTGCCTGCGTTGGCGCTCGTGCCTGCGTTGGCGCTCGTGCGCGTCCCACGTGCCGCCGCCGAGGTCGCGGCCGTGGGCTCGACCGTGGGGGCGACCGACGCTTCGACTCCCTCGCCCTCGGCCGCCTCGATCGATCGCATCGAGACCGTGGCTCGACGCGTGCGAGCCGGGCGGGCCGTCACCTCGGGGGCTGGCTCCTGCACGGCTTCGGTCGCCGCGGCCGGCACCGGCGCGGGTGCGGGCGTCGGTGTCGCGGGGCTCGCGAGCGGGGTTGCGTGGCCGGTGCCCTCGGGGGCGCCGAGGTTTCCCTCGAACGCGAGGTAGGCGCCGCCCGCGCCGAGCAACGCGAGCATGACGAACGCCACGGCGCGACCGCGGTTCGATTTCTTCGCGGGCGCGGTCGGCGCGGTCGCCCGCGTGTGGGACGCCTCGATGGTCACCCATTCGCTGGCGAGTGTCGGAGGCTCGCTCGGCGTCTCCGTCACGGCGACGGGCCCCAACACCTCGGTGCCGGCTCGGTGCTCTTCGCGCGCGGCGTCCGCGAGCTTTCGCTCCAACGTGCCCACCGCCTCGCCGAGCACCTCGCGCAGATGCGCGCCGACCTCGCGCGGCGTCGCGAGCTCGAGGCCGGCTTCGCGCGCGGCGGCACGAAGCCCGTCGGCCAGCGCACTGGCGGACGCGCAGCGTGTTCGAAGGTCTCGGTCGAGCGCGTGCGCGACCACGCGGTCGAGCGAAGGCGGCACGTCGGGACGCCGGCTCGACGGCGGCGGGATCGGCATGCTCCGCACCTTCTCGAGCTTCTGCATCGGATCGTCGCCGTCGAAGAGCCGTCGGCCGGTCAGCACCTCCCACGCGACGATGCCGAGCGCGAAGACGTCGGTCCGGTGATCGACCTGACCCCGCGCCTGCTCCGGCGCGAAGTAGCCGAGCTTTCCTTTGAGCTCGCCGACGGCGGTGGCGGTGTTGCGTTGCACGGCACGCGCGACGCCGAAGTCGGTGATGCGCGCGCGGCCGTCCACGCCGACGAGGAGGTTCTGCGGGGAGACGTCGCGGTGCACGAGATGCATCGGCTCCCCGGTCGGCGTCGTCGCTTCGTGCGCGTCGCTCAGACCGCGGGCGGCGTCGACGAGGACCGCGACCGCGACCGGCAGCGGGACGTGGGTGCCGCGCTTGGCGTGGGCCGAGAGCAACGCGTGCAGGCTCGCGCCTCGCACGAGGTCCATCACGATGAACAACGCGCCGTCGTCGTCGCGGCCGACGTCGAGCGTCTGCACGACGTGGGGGCTCGAGACGTGACCGGCGAGGCGACCTTCGTCGAGGAACATGTCGACGAAACGCGCGTCCTCCGCGAGGTGCGGGAGCATGCGTTTGATGGCGACGTAACGAACGAAGCCCCCTTCGCCGAGCAGTCGCCCGACGAAGACCTCCGCCATGCCTCCGCCAGCGAGCCGGAAGAGCACTTCGTAGCGGCCGAGCTGCAGCTTTCGGGCGCGTTGGAGCACGCCGCATCATACACTCCAACTTACGGGTGGTGCGCGGAGTTCCGCTTCCGGAGCGTCGAGGCGGAGAGACTCGGAACCACGGTGTTTCGTGCCGTTTCGCGGCGCGATCGACCTCGTGATCGCGTCGGGCTCACTCGGCGACGGCGTCGGCTTCGACCGGCTCGACGACGGACCGCATCGGGCGCAGGCGCTCGAGATCCAGCAGGTCGATGCGCTCGCCGTCGCGAAGCGCGAAGAGGCCGACGCGCACGAGGCGCACCGGCAAGTCGCGACCGAGCAACGCCTGCACGACCTCGGAGGGCCGGGCCGAGCCGCCCTGGACGAGGTTCGTCGAGAAACGCAGCGGCACGAGCTCGCCGACGAGGCCGGCGCGCGACAGCTCGTTCGCGCCTTCGCCGACCACGACGTCGCGAAGGTAGGTGCCGACGTCGACCTTCTTGCCGATGCCCTTCACGTCGCGCATCACCTCGAGCTTGCCTTCGAGGCGCGTGCGCACGTGGGCGTCCAATGCCGCGACGTCCGCCAAGCCGAGCTCCGCGAGGGTCGAGCGCGGCACGCCCATGACCCAATCGGCGACGTCGACGAGCTTGTTGATGCCCGGGTCTTGGGGACCGAGAACCTTCACGCCGAGCACCTTCGCGCCTTCGAAGGCGAGGGCCGCGAGCCGATCGTCGAGCACGCTCGGGTCGAAGGCGTCCTTGCGGACCTTGAGGTCGACGTGCTCACCGAGGCTCGCGATGCCGAGCGCGAGGGCGGGGCCGAAGGTCATCTGCGGCTTGGGGTGGAAGCCTTCGCTGTACCAGAGCGGCAGCTCCGCGCGGCGGAACCAACGCGGGAAGAGGCGGACGAGATCGAGGTGGCCGACGTAGGCCATCTTGCCGACCTTCTCGAAGCCGATGCGCAGACGAAGCGGCTCGCCCTGCGTGTCGCGCATGGGACGGCGGTCGATGTCGTGCGCGACCTCGGCCTCGTCGCGAATCACCGCGAGGCGCGGCTTGTGCGCGTTCAGCGTGTCGAGGTGCGTCAGGCGGTCGCCACGCATCTTGCCCATGTCGCAGGCGATGCCGCAGTCGTAGCAGACGAGCTTGCGGCGATCGGCCTCGGCGTCCTCGAGGTTCGTGTGGTGCACGAAGGTGCCGGCGACCTTGCCGCAGGGCGGGCTGAGACGGTTCGCGAGCGCCTTGCGATATTCCTTGGCGAGGAAGCCCTCTTCGAGGCCGACGTCGAGGTGGTCCCACGGAAGGCGCGCGGTCACGGGGATGGTGCCGAGCCAGAGTTGTGGATCGAGCGCGGCCTTCTCGAAGGCCTCGCGCCACACGTCGAGGCGCACCTGCTCGTCCCAACTGTCGAAGCGCGCGCCGTTCTTCCAGGCGTCGTAGAGCACCGGCGCGAGGCGCGCGTCACCACGCGCGAGCACGCCTTCGAGCCAGCTGCCCTTGCTGTCGTGCATGCGGAGCTGCACGCCGGTGCGGCGCACTTCGTCGCGCAGGAGGCGCTGCTTGCGCACGACCTCTTCGTAGGCGTCCATCGCGCACCACTGGAAGGGCGTGTGCGGCTTCGGCACGTGGGTGGAGACGCTGACGGTGACGCGCGTGTCCTTGCGGCGACCGCGGACGTTGCGTCCGACCTGCAGCGCGCGGGCGCCGGTCTGCACGATGCCGACGACGTCTTCGTCCTCCTCGGTCGGCAGACCGATCATGAAGTAGAGCTTCATCTTCGACCAACCGCGCGAGAAGATCCGCTCGGCCGTCGTCATCAGCTGCTCTTCGGTGACGTTCTTGTTCACCACGTCGCGCATGCGCTGCGTGCCGGCCTCGGGCGCGAACGTGAGGCCACCCGCGCGC
The DNA here is from genome assembly GCA_020633125.1 of Sandaracinus sp. GTDB lineage: Bacteria > Myxococcota_A > Polyangia > Polyangiales > Houyiibacteriaceae > JACKEH01. The sequence goes on from JACKEH010000006.1 coordinate 82,063, forward strand.
TGACTCTTCATGTCGTCGAGCACCTGCTCGGAGAGGCCGTAGGCGCGCAACGACGAGACGCTGACGCTGACGCGCTCGCTCGAGAGCGATTTGGTCACCTCGTGCACGAGCGGCTGAATGGCGCTGTAGTCGGCGGTCGAGAGCGAGGTCAGCGAGGCCTCGTCGTAGCCGCCTTCGCGCACGGCCTTCTGCAGCGTCTCGAGCACCTGCTCGGGCGGCCGCTCGCGGACCGGGCGGTAGATCATGCCGGCTTGGCAGAAGCGGCAGCCTTCGGTGCAGCCACGCGCGATCTCGACGGAGACGCGATCGAAGATGGTCTCGGTGGCGGCGACGGGACCGTCGACCGGGAAGGGGAACTTCGCGAGGTCGCGGACGATCGCGCGCTCGACCGGGTAGGGCGCGTCGGGATGCTTCGGGCCGGTGACGACGAGGAAGCCGGTCTCCGGATCGATCGCGCGCTCGTAGAGCGAGGGCACGTACCAGCCGCCGAGCTTGGCGACCTCGACCAGGCGTTGCGCGCGCGGCATGCCGGCGTCGCGAAGGGCGGCCCAGGTCAGCAGGAGCTCGGGAAGCTTCTCTTCGCCGTCGCCGATGAGGAAGGCGTCGACGAAGTCCGAGAGCGGCTCGGCGTGGGTGGCGACCGGACCGCCCGCGATCACGAGCGGGGCGTCGTCGTCACGGTCGGCGGCGAGGGGCGCGATGCCGCCGAGGTCGAGCATCGTCAGCACGTTCGTGTACGTGAGCTCGAACTGCAGCGAGAAGCCGACCACGTCGAAGTCGCGGAGGGGACGCGCGCTCTCGAGCGACCGCAGCGAGACGTCGTGCTCGCGAAGCTTCGCCTCCATGTCGACCCACGGCGCGTACGCGCGCTCGGCGAGGAGCTTGGGGTGCGCGTTGAGGATGCCGTAGAGGATCTTGTAGCCGAGGTGGCTCATCCCGATCTCGTAGAGGTCGGGGAACGCGAGGCACATGCGCGCGGAGACCGAGTCCCACGGCTTCGTCTTCTCGCCCTGCTCGCCGCCCACGTATTGCGCGGGCTTCTTCACGTCGCGCAGGAAGGGGGCGTAGGGGTGCTCGGTGGCAGTGGTGGACGACATGGCTCGCTCTCGAAGGGCTCGGGCCGAAAGGCCGCGAAACGACCCGTGCTTTTGGGGGCCGGGAGCCCGGATGTCAAAGGGGCGTCCGGTCACGCCGTGAGGGTTCGGGCCCGAAAACGACGAAAGCCGAGCCCGGAGGCTCGGCCTTTCGTCACGTGGGAACGGCGAGGGTCAGAAGTAGTAGTTGACCCGAATCGTGCCGTTCATGAGGTCGTTCGCGATCGTGCGGATCGAGACGTCGCTCTCCGAGAGGTCGACGAGGCTCGGGTCGCCGTACGCGACGTTGTTCGCGGCGGTGCGGCTGGCGTAACGGAAGCCGAGACCGACCGCGAGCTGAAGGGAGAGGTTCGGCAAACCGATGGCGCCGAAGTGGAGCTCACCACCGACGCGGACGCCGACGTCGAGCTGGATGCCCGAGAGGTCGACGTCGTTCTCGGCGGGCCCCGGCGGGATCGAGCCCGAGGGGTTGTAGATGGTGGCCTTGCCGTACGCGAAGCCGACCTCGGGGATGATGAGGAGCGCCGCGTGGCGGCTCACCGCGGCAGCGATGGGCACGCCCACGTGCAGACCGACGCCGAATCCGCCGTCGATTCCACCGCTGCGAACCTCTGCGTCGGTGGCCCCGCCCCCGGTGCAGTCGCCCGAGCCCGGCACGCCGCCGCTGACGCAGGAGTTGTAGGTCTGGCGGGTGGTGGTTCCGAGGCCCAAGCCGACGTCGAGACCGACGCCGCCGAACCAGATGCGCGCGCCCACGGTCGGGAGCGTCAGCGAAAGCGAGCCGCCGAAGTTGCTCGGCGCGATGTTGATCGAGTTCACGCCGAAGAAGGAGATGCCCGCGCCGACCTGGTCGTGGTCGGTCTCGCCGGCGGGCGTCTGGTCGGCCGGAGCCGCGACGCCACCCATGCCAGGCGGACGCTCGTTCTCGGAGCCCCAGCCGCCACCCGCGGGGGGCTGCTGTTCCGCCGGAGGCTGGCCCCAGCCGCCACCCTGCGGGGGAGGCGTCTGCTGCTGCGGAGGCGGCGTCTGCTGTTGCGGAGGCGGCGTCTGCTCGGCCGGGGGCGGCTGCCAGCCCTGGCCGGTGTCACCGCTCTCGGGGTCCCATTGCGCGCTCGCCGTCGCCGCCCCGAGAAGGGTCAGCGCGGCGCTCAACCAAGCGATCTTGTTCCGAGTCATGCTACCTCCGCGGCGGGCCGCCCCTACGGCCGGCCGCACGGTCGCGGCACATACCACGAACGTTCGGCGCATCGCTACCAGTGGGCCGTTGCACTTGCGACGGGTGTGAGTCGCCTCTCGCTGCGGACGTTGCCGCGAAGGGTGGTCGCACGCCCCTCGCGCCTCGAAACGCGCGTGGAGAACGGCCGCCAGTGCCTCTCGCTCCGCCGCGAGTCTCCGTTGCGCCACCGGAGCCGAACGGGCCCTCGCCGGTCGGGGAGGCGCGTCTTCCAGCCACGCGAGACTTGGGGCGATGCGTGCTCGGAGACCGGCTTCGCACCCGCGGGCCCGGGAGGCTGCTACGGTCCGCGCCCGTGTCCACGCGCCGTCTCTCCTCCCTCGAGCGTGCCGCCGCCGACGCCGGCCGGGCCCGCGATGCGCAGGTCGACGCGGCCGAGCGAAAGACGCATGGCGTCGTCCACACGCCGCCCGAGCTCGCGCGCTACGTGATCGAGTGCGCGGACGAAGCGCTGGTCGCGGCGGGATTCGCGGCGGGGCTCGCTGACCCACGCGTCACCGTGGTGGATCCGGCATGCGGGCCGGGCGCGTTTCTCGCGGCGACGTGCGCGCGCATCGAAGGACGCGCCACGCGTCCCGCCGCGCTCGTCGGCATGGATCGCGACGCGTCCGCGCTGGCCCAAGCGCGGGCGCTCCTGCCCGAGGGCGTTCGGCTCGTGCGGGGAGACACGCTCGAGAGCTTGGCGCTCGCGGACGAGGTCGACGTGGTGGTCGTGGTGGGCAACCCGCCTTGGGCGGGGCGCTCGGAGTCGCGGACGGATCTGCTCGACACGTTGCTGGAGGACTTTCGTCGCGACGCGCAGGGTGAGCCGCTGCGGGAGCGAAAGATCGGCGTGTTGTCCGACGCGTACGTGCGCTTCGTGCGCTGGGGCGCGGAGCTCGTGCGGCGCGCGCCGGGCGGCGGGGTGCTCGGCCTCGTGACGAACGCGAGCTACCTCGACGGCCCGGTGCACCGTGGGATGCGCGCGGCGTTGGCGCGTTGGTTCCGCACGCTGAAGGTGCTCGACCTCGGAGGGAGCGCGCTCGTCGCGCGGCGCTCCGGCGAGCGGGACGACAACGTGTTCGGCGTGCGCCCTTCGGTGTCGGTGCTGATCGCGGCGAAGGGCGCGGACGAAACGCCGGCGCGCGAGGTGCAGATCGCGACCCGAAAGGGTACGCGCGACGAGAAGCTCGCGAGCCTCGGCGAAGCGACGTTCGAGGCCATCGCGCCGAGCGCGGTGTGGAAGGCTTCGCGGGGCGGCGCGACGTCTTGGCCCGAGTCCTTCGTGGCGCTGGACGCGCTCTTTCCGTTTCATCGCGAAGGCGTGCAGACCAACCGAGACGCGGTCGTGATCGATGGCGATCGCGACGCGTTGCTCGCGCGTCTGCAGGCGTTCGGCCTCGCGCTCGACGACCCACGGCTCGGGGCCGGCGTGGGAGCGCGCGATCACTTCGACCCCGAGCGTGCGCGCCGCGCGGTCGTCGAGGCGTTGCGGGTCGATCCCGAGGGCACGACGTGGCTGAAGCCCATCGCGTACCGGCCCTTCGATCGGCGTTGGCTCGCGGCGTTGCCGGCGCTCTGCCACCGCCCGCGCCCCGATCTCGCCGAAGCGGTCGAGCGCTCCGAGCTCTCGCTCGTGACCGTGCGAAAGGACCGCGGCACCCGGGCGTGGAACCACGTCGCGATCGTGGACGCGATCGTCGACAACTGCTTCCTCTCGTCGCGCTCGTCGTGTCGGACGCGCGCGTTCCCGACGCACGCGCCGGACGGGACGGAGAACCTCTCCGAGCTGGGGCATGCGTGGGCCGGCGAGGGCGGCGCGCGCGCGCTCTTGTTGCACGCGGCGACGTGGCTCTGTGGCGAGGCCTACCGCACCCGTTTCGAGGCGTTGCTGGCGGCGGACTACCCGCGAATCCCGCCTCCGACGCCGCAGAGCGTCGCGCTCGGGGAGACGCTCGCGGCCGCGTTTCTCGGACCCTCCGGCGAGGTCGCGGCGGAGGTCGGTCACGTCGGGGTCTCGGTGACCGAGGCGTACCGGAAGGCGCGCGACGAGGCCGACGCGTACGTGCGTGCGCAGCTCGCCTCGCTCGAGTGAGCCAGAGCTCGGCGCCGCGAAGCGCAAGCGTGCTCGACGCGGAAGCGTGCTCCACGCGGAAGCGAGCGCTGCGCGAAAACGATTGCGACGTGAAAGCGAGTGCTGCGCGGAAGAGAGAGCTCAAGCGAGCTCGGGGCGGGCGAGAAACGACGCGCGAAAGGTCTCTGGCAACGCGGCCGCACGTACACGCGCCCGTTCGCGCAGCGCCTCTTCGGCCGCTTCGGCTTCCGCAGCGAACGCGCCGTCGCCCATGGCCGAGGCCGCGCTCGTCTCGGCGTGCGCGCGAAGGATCCAGAGCTCGGCGAGGTGCGGCGGGTGATGCGATTCGAGCGCGGCGACGGCGCGGCGCGCGAGCTCCAGCGCTTGCTTTCGTTCGCCGAGCCCGAGCCGGGCACGTGCTTCAGTCGCGTCGATCCACGGTCGGTGCGGCAACGGAAGATCCCCTCCGATCGCCCGAAGGTCGTCGATGCGCGCGATCGCTTCGGCGGGGGCGTGCGCCTCGACCGCACGAATCGCGTCGAGGTGCCGCGCGTAGGCCCGCGCGATGGCGCCCTTGGTGGCGTCCGCCAGCCCGATGGCTTCGCTCGCGCGCTCGCGGGCTTCTTCGGCGCGACCGTCGCGTGAGGCCGCGAGGCCGGCCACCGCGGCGGCGTAGGCCTCGATGGAGCCCACACGCATGCGGCGGCTCAGCTCGCGCGAGTCGACCAGGCGACCCATGGCGAGGTCGGGACGTCCGAGCGTGAGTCGCTCGTAGCCGACTTCGGCCAACGCGAGGGTGACGGCGAATCGATCGTCGCTGCGCTCGAGCTCGAGGACCGCGTGCTCTCCGTGCTCCAACGCGGCGGCCGGGTCGCGGTCGTAGAAGCGGCTCCGGTACAGACGCGCGATCTCGACCCAGCCGATGCGTGCCGGATCGTCGAGGTGGGGGAGCACGGCGGTGAGTTGGTCGTCCAAGGGGAGGGCGATCGAGACCCCGCCGGCCCGCCAGCAGACCGCGGCGGTCCACCCGTACGCACGAACGTGCGAGAGCGTCGGGGAGGCGGGCAAGGGGGACGAGGCGATCTCGGTGAGCAGCCCGAACGCACGTCGAGTGCTCAAGGCGTTGCCCCCCGCGAGCAGCAGACCGGCGGCGACGCGCGACCACGCTTCGCCTCCGCGCGGAAGCCGGGGCAAGAGCTGCTCGCCGACCTCGACCAGCTCGACGTGGCGCCCGTTCCAGGCGAGCGCTTCGTGCGCGAGCAGCTCGAGGGACAACACACGCTCGGGCTCCGTCGCGAGCGCTTTCGCGCGAGCGACGAGCTCCTCGGTCGCGTCCCAATCTCCCGCCGCGAACGCCTCGTGGGTCGCCTTCTCGAGGTGCGCGAGCGCCTCCTCCGGGCGCTCGGCGCGCGACCAATGCTCGGCGAGGTGAAGCGGGGAACACCCCCCGTGTCGCGCGAGCCATTCGGCGGCGAGCCGGTGGCCGAGCCGGCGGTCCTCGTCGGAGAGCGTCGCGTACGCGGCCTCACGCATCAGGGACGAGGCGAACGCGAGCTCACGATCGGCGAGCAGGCGCGCGGCCTGCAACTCGGCGACGGCTTCGTCGACGTCCACCTCGGCGGCGAGCAGGGCTTCGAGGGCCGGCCGGGTGGTGCTCACCTCCAGAATCGACAGCGCGCGTGCGGTGCGGCGTGCGTCCGCCGAGAGGCGCGACAAACGCGTTTGCGCGAGCGCGAGCAGCGACTCCGGAAACGCCTCGTCGGGGTTCGTGTGCACGAGCTCGCGCAGGAAGAGCGCGTTGCCGTGGGCGTGCCCGACCAGCTCTTCCACGCGTGCGTCCGGCAGCGTCGGGCGAAGGCGCCGCACCAGGGTCGTCGCGTGCCGCGCGGAGAGCTCACCGAGGGGGAGCTGAGCCCACGTCACGCCTTCGGGCGCGCTTCGTCCTGCGGCCAGGACCACCAAGGGGCGTTCGGCGAGTCGGCTCACGCACTCGCGAAGCGCGCGCCACGACGCCGCGTCGACCCAATGCGCGTCGTCGACGATCAGCCACGTCGGCGCTTCGCGCGTCGCGACTTCGAGCAACGCCACGAAGGCTTCGCGCCCGGCGCTCGCGAAGCGTCCGGGATCGTCGACGACCTCCGCGAAGCGCCGCGCGGCCGCGCCTTCGGTCGGGGGCGTGGCGCCGACGAGGCGGCCGAGGTGCACGCGGATGTCGTCGACGGTCGTCTCCGCGTTTCGTCGTGCCCACCGATCGACCGCGACGCGCCGTACGTCGGCGTCATCCGTCGCGCGTAGCCCGAGCGCCCCACGGGCGAGCTCCGCCACGACGCCGAGCGGTTCGCGGCGGGCGACCGGGTTGCCCTGCGCCCGTAGCGCATGCGCCGCGGGGTGACGCCCGAGCAGCTCCCGGAGCAGGCGGGTCTTTCCGACGCCCGCCGGACCGACGAGCGCGGCGGCGCACGCGACGCCTTCGTCGTCGAAGGTCTCCACGACGCTCTCGAGCCAACGGAGCTCGCGGCCGCGCCCCACGAAGGGATCGGCGAGCGAAGGCGGTGGCGTGCGCAGCGGGTCGGCTTCGCCTTCCAGGTGCCAGGTCTCGCCGTGCAGCGTGACGTCGAACGCGCCTTCGAGCAGGCGTGCCGTGGTCGCGTCGAGGGTGATGCCGTCCGCGAGCGGATCGTCGACGGGGGCACGGTCCACGTGGCCGGTGCGGAGCGCGATGGCCGCCTCGGGAAAGAGCGGGCGAAGCGCGAGCGCGGCCCGCGCGGCGATGCTCGCGAGGTCCTTGGTGTCGGCGCCCCCCTCGACCAGCGCGTGCAGGCGAGTCGACTCGCGATGAACGACGACGGCGCCGAAACGGCCGAGCTCGCGTGCCAAAGCCTCGCGTGAGGGATCGTGCTCCGCGTGGGTGGCGTCGGGATCGTCGGGCGGTCGAAGGGGCGGCAAACCTTCGACCGTGATCCACGTCGCGAGGTGTCGCTCCGTGTCCCCGACGCCGCCTCGAGCGAGCGCGACGGAGAGCGCCGCGTCGTCGATCGCCTCGAGCGCTTCTCGCATCGCCCGGCCATCGGCGAAGCGCGCCTCGGGGGCGGAGCGAAGGGCGCGTTCGGTGAGCTCGACCAGCGCTTCGGGCAACTCCGGGCGACGCTCCGCGAGCGAGTCGACGAGACCGAAGAGCGCGCGGGTCAGCGCGCCGGAGACGTGCGTCGCGGCGAAGGGCGCGCGTCCCGCGAGGCATCGGTAGAGCACGCAGCCGAGACCGAACACGTCGGTGGCGGGCGAGACCTCGCCTCCTCGAATCTGCTCGGGCGCCATGTAGCCGGGGGTGCCGACCAACGCGCCCGCTTCGGTGACGCCTTCGTCGGCGCTGCGCACGACGCCGAAGTCCAAGAGCTTGGTGCGTTCCGGGACGCCGTCGACGAGCATCAAGTTCGAGGGCTTGAGATCGCGGTGCACGATGCCACGCGCGTGCAGCGCTTCGAGCGCACGCGCGACCGCCCACACGAGCCGCACGGATTCGGCTGGCGTGGGCTCGGACCGCTTCAGACGTTCCGCGAGCGTCTCGCCCGAGAGCCACTCCATCGCGAGGAAGCGCGCGTTCTCGCGGAGCACACCGTGCGCGACGAAGCGGACGACGTGGGGGTGATCGATCGCGGCGAGCCACTTCGCTTCACGTTCGAAACGCGTGTGCTCCGCCACTCCCGTGAGGTGCACGATCTTGAGCGCGACGTCGCGCGCGGTCTCGTGATCGTGGGCGCGAAAGACGGTCCCGGAGCCTCCCACGGCGGCACGTCGCAGGAGCTCGAATCGCCCCTCCAGGTAGTCGCCCGCGCTCCACATCGGCGCGCACCGTACACCCGCCGACGCAGGTGTGGGGACGCGCGACGTGACGACGCTCCACGTCCGGATTGACGGTCCACGACGCCGGTCGGAGACTGCGCCGATGTCCCCGGCCGCGCGCAGCATCAGCACGCAGCTTCGACGCGCTCCGACGCGCTACAAGCCGATCGCGCGATTGGCTGCTGGCGGCATGGCAGAGGTGTGGCGCGCCGAGGCCCTGTTCGAGGACGGGTCGGCCCATCCGGTGGCGATCAAACGGGTGCTGCCCGATCTCGGGGCCTCGGAGCGGGAGCGCGCGCTCTTTCGCGCGATGTTCGAGGACGAGGCGCGGCTCGGTCAGCTCCTGCGCCACGACAACGTCGTCCACGTGCACGACGCGCGCGACGTCGGCGGGACGCTGATCATGGTGATGGAGCTGGTCGACGGGGACACCCTCAAGGGCTTGATCGAGCCCGCCTGGGAGCGCGGCGTCGGCATGCCCTTGCCGTCGGCGCTCTACGTGGCGGAGCAACTCTGCCGAGGCCTCGCGTACGTGCATGACCTTCGGGGCAGCGACGGATTGCCGCTCGGCATCGTCCACCGCGACGTCTCGCCTCACAACTTGCTGCTCGGCCGTGACGGAGGCGTGAAGCTGACGGACTTCGGTCTCGCGGACGCACGGGTGAACGAGGCGGCGCGCTCCGACGACCTCATCGGCGGGAAGCTCGGCTACCTCGCGCCCGAGCTGGTGCTCCAGAAGGGCACGGACCAGCGCATCGACTCGTTCGCCGCGGCGATTTGTCTCTGGGAGATGCTCGCTGGACGTCGCCTCTTCCAGGGCCGCGACGACGGCGAGACGGTGCGCAACGTGGCGCGCTGCGAGGTGCCGTCGCTGCGGACGATCCGGCGTGACGTGCCCGACGAGGTCGACCGCTTCGTGCAGACGAGCTTGTCTCCGGATCCCGACGCGCGTCCGAGCTCGGGCGCGATGGCCGACGCGTTGGCGGCGTTGGTGCAGCGGCATGGCAAGGGCGTGAGCGCCACCGACGTCGCGTTGATGGTCGGCTTGCACGTCGCGCGGCGCGACCGCGAGAAGCAGTCGCCTTCGGTGGTCGAGCTCGGTCTGGCCGAGCTGCTCGCGAGCGAGCTCGAGGATTTCGTGCTCCAGCAGCGGGGCGGCGAGGCTCCGCTCGATCCACGCGAGTTCGAGCTCGGGCTGACGGGTGGCGCGCGTCCGAAGGTGCGCGCGCCGCGGGGCGACTTCGACGACTGACGGAGCTTCGACGGCGCTCGCGTTCAACCCAGACGGAAGAGCGCTTCGCTGATGCCGTGCGGTGCTCGGGCGAACGACTCGCGAACGTGACGCGCGACCCGCGTGCGGTCCGTGCCGGCGACGAAGGTGTCGCGATGCGGCACGCCGACCAGGGTCCCGGCACCGAGGAGGTCGACCAACGAATCGCGTACATCCGGAAGGAGCACCCGCGCCGAATCGAGCCCGTCGCCGGTGCGCGCGACCACCACGCCTTCGTCTTCGAGCGGGACGAGCTTCGGCGGGGGACGCAGCGCGAGGGCGAGCAAGGCGGTCGCGAAAGGCTCGGCGCCTTCTTCCCGCCAACGCACCTCTTCGTCGCGGCGCACGTAACGCGCGCGTCCTTCGAAGCGAAGCTGCAGCGCCACGTGCACGTCGTGGCCGAAGGGCGAGAGCCAGATCGCGTCGGCACGTGGGCCGAGGCCTTCGAGGAGCTTCGGACCCACCAAACGCGGGAGCAACCGCGCTTCGGCGTCGGACCACGGAACCACGCCCGCTTCGCCGTCGCCGCCCGGCAGCAGGTTCACGAGTCGTTGGGCCGCGCCGTCGAGCACCCCCGGCGCGTCGCCCAGCTCCGCGAGCCGCTGCAGGTCCACTTCGATCTCGTCGCCGAGCTCGAGCTCGAGCCCGAAGCGCGCGCGAATCGAGAGCTCCGGCCGGCTCGCCGCCAGCGCCCGCCGAAACGCGCCGACGACACGCGCCACCGGGCCCTCGCCGCGTGCTTCCGACTCGGCGGCGAGCAGACGTGCGTGAAGCTCGTCGTCGGTGCCTTCGGCGTCGAGCACCGCGTCGACGGCGCCGAAGGGATCGAAGAATCCGTCCTCGCCGAGCAAGACGCGATGCTCGCCGCGGCGCGCGACGTGACGGCCACCGAGGTGGTCGATCAAGAGCGCGCCCAAGAACGCGCCCGCGCCCTCGACGAAGCGCGCGTCGTCGTCTTCGGCGGCTTTGGCGTCGTGCGCGAACTCGTCGATGGTGTCCGCCAACCAACGCACCGCGGCGGCTCCGCGGGGAAGCGGCGAGGGAGCACGACGCCACGAGGCGAACGCCTTCGCCGCGTCCGGGAAGGAACCGCCTCGCGCGCCGAGCTGGTCGAGCCAGGTCACGGCGGCGAGCCTACCTCCGCGCCTCGGCGTCGTCATCGCGTGTCTCGAACCCGGGCCGCGAGGAGGGTGCGGGGCGACGGGCGACGCCGGACAAGCGACGAAGGTCGGCCGGGATTCGCGGCGATCGCCCGCGGAAATCCCGCTCCGTTGGCCCTACGGCGTTTGCTCCGCGGCGCTCGTCGGAGAGAGCGACGGATCGCTCAGCGCAGCAACTCGCGCGCGATGAGGATCTTCTGCACGTCGTTCGTGCCCTCGTAGATGCGAAGCGCGCGAACCTCTTCGTAGAGCCGCGCCACGATGCCCGTGGTGAGCACGCCCGCGCCGCCGTGAAGCTGCACCGCCGCGTCGATCACCTTCTGCGCGCCTTCGGTCGCGACGAGCTTCGCCATGCTGCCTTTGCGTGCGACCTCGCCACGATCGCCGCCGGCGTCGATGGCCGCGGCCGCGCGGTACACGAGCAGACGCGCGGCTTCGAGCTCACACGCCATCTCGCCGAGCTTCGCCTGCACGAGCGGCAGCTCCGAGAGCGGCGCGCCGAACTGGTGGCGGCTCGAGACGTGCGCGACGGATTCGTCGAGCGCGCGTTGCGCGAAGCCGAGCGCCGCGGCGCCGACGGTCGGTCGGAAGCGGTGCAACGTGCCGAGCGCGAGCGCCATTCCGCGTCCTTCGGCCCCCAGGCGCATCGCCTCCGGAACCACGACACCGTCCAGGACGACCTCGCCGATCGGGTGTCCGCCGAGCACGGCTTGGGGTCGAACGCTCAGGCCTTCGCTCCGCGCGTCCACCGCGAACGCGCTGACCTTCCCGTCCTCGGTGCGCGCGAACACGACGTAGACGTCCGCGACGCCGGCGTTCGAGATGAAGCGCTTCTCGCCGGTGAGCACGTAGGCGTCGCCACGCCGCACGGCCGAGGTCGCGAGCCCGCCGAGGTCGGTGCCCGCTTGGGCTTCGGTCAGCGCGAACGCCGCGACCGCCTCGCCACGCACCACCTTCGGAAGCCAAACCTCCGCGGCGTCGCTTGAGCCGTGCTCGCTCGCGGCGAGCGTCATCGGATACGAGCCGAGGCCCTGCATCGCGAACGCGAGCTCGACGAGGGGCGACGCGTGGCCGAGACGCTCTCGCACGAGGCAGAGGCCGATCGACGACATACGCTCGTGGGCCCCGCCGAAACGTGCGTCGGTGACCAGACGAAGTAGCCCCTTCTCGCCGAAGAAACGCACCAAGCGTCGTAGGCCCTCGCCCGGGTTCGGCGCGTCGTGCTCGATCGCGACGCCCGCGGCCGCCAGCGCCGACGCGGGCTCGGCCGCCTCGCGCAGCAAGGTCTCGGAGACGAACGCCGGCTCGAAGGGAAACGCGCGCGTCATCGGTACCTCGGCGCGCGCTTTTCCTTCCACGCCTCGTGCGCCTCGAGGAAGTCCGGGTGCTGCATGCAGATCGCCTGCGCTTGCGCCTCGGCCTCGATGGCCGTCGCGAAGTCGACGTGCGCTTCGTACTCGAGCATGCGTTTGGTCATCGCGTGCGCGAACGCCGGCCCCTTTGCGAGCTTTCGCGCGAACGCGTCGGCCTCCTCGCGAAGCGCGTCGCCTTCGACGACGCGGTTGAGCAACCCGATGCGATGCGCTTCTTCGGCGGGAACCCAATCACCGGTCAGGAGAATCTCGGTGGCGCGTCCCATGCCGACCAGACGAGGCAGCAGGTAGGCCGCGCCCATGTCGGCGCCGCAGAGCCCGACCTTCGGGAAGAGGTAGGCGAAGCGTGTGTCCTTCGCGCCGATGCGGATGTCGCAGGCCGCCGCGATCACCGCGCCCGCGCCGCAGACCACGCCGTGAAGCGCCGCGACGACCGGCGGACGAGTGGTCCGAATCGCCTGCACGAGCGCACCCGTCATGCGCGTGAACTCGAGCAGCCCCTGCATGTCGCGCGAGAAGAGCTCGGCGATGATGTCGTGCTGGTCGCCGCCCGAGCAGAAGCCCTTCGGGCCTTCGCCGCGAAGCACGATCGCACGCACCTCCGGGCCGTTCTCCTTGAGCCAGCGAAAGGTGTCGCGAAGCTCGCCGTAGACCTCGAAGGTGAGCGAGTTGATGCGGTCCGGTCGGTCGAGCGTGATCGTCGCCACGCCGTCGCCGTCGACCTCGCTGCGAAAGCTCTTCGTCGCGCCAATCATCGCGCCTCCTCCGGGATCACCGCCGTGGCTTCGATCTCGACCATCGCGCCGTCCTCGAGCAGGTCGGCCACCTGCACGAGCGCCATCGCGGGGTAGTGCTTGCCGAAACACGCGCGGTACGCGGCGCCGATCTCCTTGGTCGCCGCGAGGTACGCGCGCTTGTCCGTCACGTAGATCGTGAGGCGCCCGACGTGCTCGGGGCGGCCACCGGCTTCGGTGAGCACGTCGATCACGTTCTGCATCGCCTGCGCGAACTGCGGCGCCATGCCTCCGTCGACGAGCTTCGCTTCTTTGGTCCAGCCGATCTGGCCGGCGACGAAGAGCACCTGGCCGGTCGGCATCAAGAGCCCGTTGGAGTACCCACGGGGCGCCGCCAACGTGGAGGGATTCACGACCGTCGTCATGGCGCGCGACCGTAGTCAGCCTCCGGGGCGGCGACTGTGCGCAAGCGCGCTCACCCCGTTCGCGTGATCAGGGCGCGCGGGTGACGCAGACGTTCGCGAGGCACTCGCTCGCCGGACGTGTGGTGCCAGGGGGCGCTGCGCAACGGACGACCATGCGCCGCTGGCGAATCTCGGCCTCGATGGCGGCACGCGAGGCTCGGTTCGCGGCCGTGAAACTCCCGGGGCAGACGCCTTCGATGACCTCGCAATCGGAGGATTGCTCGCAGGTGCGGTGCTCGCGGAACTGCACGTCGATCAGGACGCAGGCCTCGGCATCGCACGCCGGCTCGCGCAGCGCGTAGGTCGCCGGCGGGCAAGGGGTCGGGGCGCTCGGCGGCGTGGGAGCGCCCTCGACGGCCCGCGGGTGGGGCCCGCCACAACGATCACGAACGACGGTGCAGTCGAAGGCGGTCGTGCACGTGCCCGCGCGCTCGGGCGGCACGACGCCGTCCGCGTCGATCTCCGTGCCGGGCGGAGCGTCGGTCTCCTCCGTGGTGGGCTCGGGGGGCGCCTCGTTCTCGGGTCCCGAGCTAGGCTCCGGCGCGGGGGCGAGAGCCGGCTCGGAGCTGGTGCCGCAAGCGAGCGCGAAGGCGAAGAGGAGGGTGAAGCGCACACGCCGAAGGTAGCAGCCGGAGTCCGCACGAAGGGAGTCTTCGTGGGAATCTCCCGCGCTTCCGCGAGCCGTGCGCGCGATGAGAAGCGGGCGTTTTCCCTCGGCTCTTCATCCGTGCTAGGTCCGTTCGGTCGCGCCCCGAGCGTGGCCTGCGGCGCGATCGCCGCCGCCCGGACGATGCGCCGGGCCCACCCCGTCGCCCGATGGCGCGACGACGACACGAGGAACGATGGCCAAAGGCAAGAAGCAGAAGCCGAAGAAGCGCGTCGCGCGCCGGGTCGAAGAAGAGGAGCTCCAGAGCGCGGAGGACACCTCGCCCGAAGAGAACGACGACGACGCCGCCGACGCCCCCGAGGGCACCGAGGAGGCCTCGGGCGAGGCGGACGACGCCGAAGACGGTGCCGAAGACGAGGGCGACGAAGAGCCGGAGCCCGCACCCGTGGCCGCCAAGGCCCCCGAGAAGGCGAAGCCTTCGAAGCCGACGAAGGGCAAGGCCAAGGCGCCCGCGCCCGAGATGCCGATTCAGCAGACGTCCGACAAGGGCGGCGTGATCTTCCTCGGCGTGGTCTTCGGGCTGCTCGGCTTGGCCGTGCTGCTCGGTTTGCTCACGAGCTGACCGTGATCGACGGAACGAAGAGAGCGCCGAGGGTGACCCCGGCGCTCTTTTTCGTTCCGTCGTCGTTCACTTGCCGAGCAGCAGGATCTTCGCGATCGCCGCGCCCTGGCGGAGCTTCTCGGCGACCGAGCCCGGCGTGCGAATGAACTGATGTCCGGGCATCAGCGTCTTCGCGCGCACCTTGTGCTGAATCTTCTGCTTGATGACGGGGTTCAGGTGACCGTCCGCCGCGAGCTCACCGAAGAGCGCGAGCACGTTGCCGAAGTCGAAGAAGTCACGTTGCTCGGACCACTTGCCGTCGCCGCCGTACTTGAACCACGAGCCGCCCGCACCCGCGACCTCGTAGTCGCTGCCGTCGGCGCGCTTCACCGGCGCGACCTGGCGCCAGAACGCGACCATCTCGCCGAGCTTCTCGTCGATGAGGACCTTCTCGTAGGGGTAGCTCCACCCCTCGAAGCCCTTCATCTGGTAGCCGATCGCCACCTCTTCGATCTCCTTGCGGCCACGCGCCACGAACTCCTCGTTCGGGCCGACGTTCCAGCGGTAGACCGCGTCGTCGGTGTAGTAGGGGCCGAGGTAGGTGATCCAATCGCCGTGCTGCTCGGCCAGGCGGTTCGCCTCGAGCCAGCCGTCCATCGTGCGCTGCAGCTCGTCGCGCGAGAACGTCTTCGTGGGCTTCGGATTGATGGTCTCGACGGTCGTGGTCATGACGGCTCCTGCGCGTCGTCCTGCGCGACGACGATGGCGTGGTTGGGGCAGTGCTCGAAGGCGCGCGCGAGGCGCTCGAAGGCTTCCGGGCTCGGCGACGCCACGAAGACCTCGCCTTCGCCTTCCGCGCCGAGGCGGAAGATGCCGGGCGCTTCGCTGACGCAGACCGCGTGGCCCTGGCAGAGCTGACGGTCGATCGACACCCGCACCGGGCGGTCGGGGAGCAGCTGCAGACGACGAACGGACTTCGTCGGCGCGCTCGAAGGCACCTGCACCGCGGTGCGGCGCACACGACGGCGGTAGCGCACGCGCACCGGGCCCTGCGGCATCACGGTCGCGGTCTTGTAGTTGTGCACGTAGCTCTCGGGCGGATCGACGAGCTCGAGCTCGAGCTCCCGGAGCAGCACCTGCGTGACGACCTGGATCTGCAGGAGGCCGAACGCGTTGCCGGTGCACTTGTGCTTGCCGCCGCCGAAGGCGATGTACGCGAAGGGGTTGTCGGCTTCGCCGCGCTCGTAGCGCGAGGGATCGAAGCGCTCCGGATCCGGGTAGGTCTCGGGCACGCGATGGCTCACCGCCGGCGACGCGCAGAGCATCTGCCCCGCCGGCACCACGCGCCCGCGGTACTGCCAATCGCGGAGCACCTTGCGGAACAAGAAGATGAGCGGCGGATGAAGACGCAGCACCTCGCGCAACACGCTGCGTCCGAGCTGGTGATCGCGTAGCACGCGCAGGTCGTGCTCTTCGCCTCGCGCGTAGAGCGCGTCGACCTCGTCACGCAGGCGGTCGTGAATCGCGCGGTTGCGAAGCAGCTCGATGATCGACCACGTCTGCGTGCCGGCGCTCGTGTGGTGTCCCGCGAAGATGATCGCGATGAGGATGCCCGTGATCTCGTGCGGGCTGAGCTTCTGGCCGTTCGTGTAGTGACCGTCGACGAGACGTTGCAGTCCGTCGTCGACACGCGCGCCCGAGCGCGCGCGCTTGTCGAGAATCGTCGACACCCGCTCGACCAGACGCGCCCGCGCCACGTCGCGGCGCTTGAAGGTCGGAATCGGCAGGTTCGGATAGAAGTAGGCGAGCGGGTTGATCGCCTTCTCGAGGTTCCCGTAGAGGGTCTCGAACTCCGCGTCGACGCCGGCGCGCACGTCCTCGCCCATGAGGCAGCGCGTCGCGGTGTAGAGGAAGAGCTCCTTGCAGAAGTGCAGCAGGTCGAGCTCGCCCTCGTCGCCGAGCGTCGCGAGCATCTTCTGCGTCTCTTCGGCGACCAGCGGCGGGTAGGTGCGCATCGGCACCTCGCGCAGCGAGAGCATCACCATCCGCATCTGCTCGTCGAGCCGCGATCCCGGCGCGTCGAAGACGACGCCCTTGCCGAAGATCGGCGTCATCAGCTTGTACGCCTCGCGGCGGCAGAGCTGATCGTCGGGCGCGCGGAAGAACGCCTCGTTGGCCTCGGGCCCGGTCACGAGCACCGTGGGCTGCCGGAGCAGCTCGATCTCGACGAGCTCGCCGCCCTCGCGCCACGCCCGCTGGAGCAGCTCGAAGGGGTTCTTCTGGAACTCGACCATGTGGCCGACCACGGGCAACGCACCGGAGAGGCGCGGCACCGCGCTCCCGCGCTTGCGGGGACGCTTCTGCACGCTCTCCAGAAGGCTGGTGACACCCATGGGCACACCGCATAGCCCAAGAGCCGGGTCCCGCCTACGCGCTTCGTGCGAATCCCCCGCGCAGGGCGGGCGAGTCGACGCGTCGGCGGGCCGAGCGGGGCCTTTTCGGGGGCGAGCCGTCAGGCCCGCCCACACGAGGTTTCCTTCGACGCTCGGGACGGGCGCTTCGCCGCGGCCGAAAGGCGCCGTGGCTCAGGGCGCGGGGTCGACGCCGAGCTCGAGGTTGTCGATGAGCCGCGTGCGGCCGACGTGCGCGGCCACGAGCAGCACCGCCTCGGTCACGCTGCCTTCGAGGGTTTCGAGCGTGGTCGGTTTCGCGATGGCGACGTAGTCGACGGAGTCGAAGCTCGTCTCCACCGGACCGCGCACGATCTCCACCAGCGCCGCCGCGTCCCGCATGCCCGCGTGCCACGCCTCGTTGGCGGCGCGAAGCCCACGCGCGATGGCGAGCGCCCGCTGCCGCTCGTCGCTCGAGAGGTAGCGGTTGCGCGACGAGAGGGCGAGCCCGTCTTCTTCGCGCACGATGCGGTGGCCGACGACGTCGACCGGAAGATCGAGGTCGAGCGCGAGACGCTCGAGCAGACGCCACTGCTGGTAGTCCTTGCGGCCGAAGACCGCGACGCACTTGCCAGTGAGCGCGAAGAGCTTCGTGACCACGGTCGTGACGCCCGAGAAATGCGTCGGTCGGTGCACGCCTTCGAGCGGCTTCGTGAGCTCGCCGAGCGTGACCGTGGTTTGAAAACCGGGGGGGTACATCGCGCCGTCGTCCGGTGCGAAGACCAAGTCGACCCCGCGCGCACGACACGCCTCGAGGTCCGCCTCGAGCGTGCGCGGGTAACGGCCGAGGTCTTCGTGCGCCGCGAACTGCAGCGGGTTCACGAAGATGGTCACGGCGCGAAACGTCGCGCCTTCTTCGGCCGCGCGATCGACGAGGCTCAGATGACCCTCGTGCAACGCGCCCATCGTCGGCACCAGACCGACGCGTGCGCCAGTCGCGCGGGCCGCCTCGCATGCCTCACGGAACGCCTTCGGCTCTCGCACGACCTGCATCACGCTCTCCTCAGGCCTGCGGCCCGTAACCCGCGCGCGCCGGCGCGTCCGCGACGGGCTCCGCGCTCTCTTCGCGCTTCACGTTGCCGAAGCCGTGCTCGACGCTCGGGAACGCGCCGCTGCGGACCTCGTCGCAATAACGCGCGACCGCGTCGCGGCCCTCCGCGTATTGCTCGGCGTAGCGCTTGACGAACTTCGGCTTCAGGTCCGGCGTGAGCCCGAGCAGGTCGTAACAGACCAGCACCTGGCCGTCGCAGTCGGGGCCGGCGCCGATGCCGATCGTCGGCACCGGAAGCTCCGCCGTGACGCGGGCCGCGAGGTCGCTCGGCACGCCTTCGAGCACCACCGCGAACGCACCGGCCTCGGCGACCGCGAGCGCGTCGTCGAGGATGCGCGCGGCCGCGTCTTCGGTCTTGCCCTGCACCCGGAAGCCACCCATCGCGTGCACCGACTGCGGGAGCAGGCCGACGTGGCCCATCACCGGAACGCCGGCCTCGACGAGGCGGCGAATCACCGGCGCGACACTCTTTCCGCCTTCGAGCTTCACCGCGTGCGCGCCGCCCTCGGCGAGGAAACGGCCCGCGTTGCGCAGCGCCTCTTCCGGCGTGATCTGCGCGCTGAGGAAGGGCATGTCGCCGACGATCATCGCGCGGCGCGCCCCGCGGGACACCGCGCGACAGTGGTAGACGACCTCGTCGACCGTCACCGGCAACGTGGTGTCGAGGCCCTGCACGACCATGCCGAGCGAGTCGCCCACGAGCAGGATGTCCGCGCCGCCTTCGTCGATCATGCGCGCGAAGGTCGCGTCGTAGGCGGTGACCATGGCGATGCGCTCGCCGCTCTGCTTCATGCGCAGCAGGCGCGGAACGGTGACGCGACTCGCGGACGCAGCCGCGGGCTTCTTCTCGCTCATTTGGCTTTCCTCTCCCTTCGGTCGCGGCCCGGAAACCGGGTCCACGCCTCGAGGCGCTCCGCAATGTAGCAGGTGCCCGGCGGTCACGCTCGCGTGCGCGGTCGCGGCCGCCGCCACACCCACGCGGCGACCCAAGCCGCGACGCCCACGACGCCTACCGCGACCCAGCGCGGGAGCAGCAACGCCCTGGCTTCCTCGGGCGACTCCACGCCGAGCGGTTCCAGCAACGACGCCGCGAAACGCGCGTCGAGGTGCACGAGGGAGTCCCACGTGAAGGGCACGTTCACCGCGAGGAACGCGAGCACGAGGCCTCCGACGGCCAGGAGCGCCGCGTGAAGGTTCGCGTCGCCCGGATCGCGTGAGAGGCCGACCGCGAAGGTGACGCTCGCGAGCAGCGCCGCGACCACGAGGCCCCACCCGACGAGGTAGGGCCCGAGCCCGAGGCCCAGCCCGGCGCCGGTCGTCAGCGCGAGGCCGAGCACCAGTGGAGCACGCTTCATCCGCGACCCGAATCGAGACGTCGCATCAGAGCGCGTCGAGCTGCTCGCGAAGCGTGGCTTGTGCTTCGGCGTCTTCGGTGAGGGCGAGCGCGCGCGTCCACATCCGGCGCGCTTCGTCCTTCAGGCCGAGCTCGGCCAGCAACCGGCCGGCCTCCCGGTGGTAGCGAAAATGCCCGCTGCGGTCCGAGCCACGCGCGAGCGCCGCGTAGAGGTCCGCCGCGCGCTGCGGGTTGCCCTGCTTCTCGTGGAGCTGCGCGAGGCGCTCCGTGCCCGTGGGCGGGAAGTCGGTCTGCGAGCGTGTGGTCAGGATCGAGACGATGCGCTCGAAGGTCCCGACGGCGTCTGCGTCGCGCCCGGCGTCCGCGAGCGCGAGGCCGACCTCCTGGAGGTACATCAGGTCCGGCCGATCCTCGTCGAGCAGGTTGGCCCCGGCTTCGAGCACGTCGACCGCTTCGGCGAAGAGCTCTTGGTCCCGCAGGTAGCGCCCGAACACGAAGTAGGGTCGCGGGTCCTCGTCGAACTCCTCCATCGCGCGCTGGTAGAACGAGACCGCCTCTTCGTGCTCGTCGTCTTCCTCGGCGAGCTTCGCGAGCTCGACGTAGGCCGCGAGCAGCGGCAGCCCCCGCTCGTCCTCCGCCATGCTCTCGACGAGCTCGACGAAGGCCTCGCGCGCTCCGGTGCGGTCACCGTCGAGCACCCGCGCCCGCCCGAGCTCGAGCCAGAGGTACCGTGGCGCCTCAGCATCTTCGAGCACGGCCTCCAGGCCCTTTCGCGCCTCGCTCACCTTGCCGGCGTGAAGCGCGAGCACGGCCTCCACGAAGGCCTCGCCGTAGTCTTCGTACTCCTCGGCTTGCGCGTCTTCCCACGCGCCCGAGAGCAGCACCCAACGCTCTTCGTCGGTGAGCTCTTCCGCCGCCGCTTGCTCCGCCGCGTCGCCACGCTCGAGCCGGTCCCGAGCCGCGAGAATACGTTCGCGAAGCGCGTCGCTGGCGACCACTTCGAGCGCGTGCCCGAGCTCGTCGAACGCCAGCTCCAGCTCCCCGTTGCTCGCCAGCCGCTCCGCGTCTTCCAGGCGCGCTTCGGCCAGCGCGTCGAGGCACGCGTCGATGCGCTCCGCCAGCGCCTCGCGTTTGCTCGCTTCGCTGCTTCGGTCGAGCGCCTCTTCGAAGGCGAGCTTGGCCGGTCCGAACTGGCCCTCCGAGAACAGTCGCTCGGCGCGGGTCTCGGGATCCTCGCCTCCACCGAAGAGGCGCTTGAAGAACGACATGGAAAATCTCCGACGCGTGGGTTGGGGCCGGCGCTCGCGCGGGCGACTCGGCCGGCGGCCGAAGTCCGCGGGTTCGGCTCAGTTCGAGGCCTTCTTGTCGAGGCGCTGCTTCGCGGCCGTCTTCACGGGGTTGGGCACGCCGCGGCT
Organism: Sandaracinus sp.; assembly: GCA_020633125.1. Lineage (GTDB taxonomy): Bacteria > Myxococcota_A > Polyangia > Polyangiales > Houyiibacteriaceae > JACKEH01. The sequence continues at coordinate 102,763 of JACKEH010000006.1, forward strand.
GCGCGAGAGCGCCTTGAGGTCGTTCGGTCGCAAGTGGGTGAGGAAACGGAGCGAGACGCCGACGGGGCACTTCGGGTTGAAGACGAGCGCGCGCTTCACCTCGTAGCTCTTCGTCCACTCTTTGCGGTTTCCGATGTAGCGAATGATGTCTTCCGAGACTTCTTTGCTGTGCGCGATCGCGGCGGCTTCGTTCTCGCCCATCGAAGGCGAGCTGATCGCGGAGAACGCGACCTGCTTGTTCACGTCGCGCACGAGCAGCGCCCGCGCGGCCGCGTCACCGACGAGCGCGAGTCGAATCTTCTCCGACGAGGTCATCTCGCGAATGCGGAAGGAGAGCGGTTTGAACTTCTCCTTCAGCGTCTCGGTGCCTTCGACCGGGTCGCGGTCGATCGGATCCTCGTCGTCGTCGTCCGCGATACACTCCGCGAACGCGAGGTCCGAGGGAAGCGGCTCATCCGTCGGCTCCGGGATGAGCTGACCCTGAATCGCTTCGACGTGCGCCTCGAACGAGGGGATGCCGTCGAGGTGCACGCCGTTGCGCGCGCAGAGCTCGATCAGTCGGTCCGCCGTCGACATGCGCGTGCGCTTGTTCTTGTAGAGCGCCTCCACGATCGCGGGCGCCGCGAGCAGTCGCTGTTGGTTGACGGCGATGAGCTCGCTCAGCGACTCGCTGCAGTAGCGTGCGACGAACGCGACGGTCCCGCTCGAAATCCCCGCGTTCTGCACGAGCGCTTCGAGCACGTCGTCGCGTTCGAGGAAGCGGTCCGCGAGCGCGTCCAGGACCGACTCCGGCAGCGCCGCCGCACACGCCGGCAACAACACCGCAGGCGGCAGCCCGTCGAGCGTCCCGGCGGCCGCCGCGGCGATCTTCTCGTCCGGGTCGGCCGCGAGCTGGGCCAGGAGCGTGACGAGGTCGCCGCCCTTGACGGGGACGACGCCCTTCGCGGCCATCATCTTCGCGGGGCCCGGCGCGTCGGCCGCCACGAAACGGCGCAGCGCTTCGGGCATCGCGTCGATGGGCAAGGGCAGGGCCGCAGGTCGCTCCATGGCGAACGTCTACCAGCAACGCGGGGCGGGTGGCCACAAGCTCGGCGCGTTCGGGCCCTCCACGACCGGAGACCCGTTCACCGCTGCCGGGCCGGAACCCAGGCCGTGGTTCGACCGCCGACGACGAGGTGCTCGATCGCATCCCCGTCCACCGTCGTCTGCCCGGCGACCTTTCCCCAACGCCGATGGAAGAGCCAATCGCGGGGGAAGAGGTCCTTTCGGGCGTCCGCGCGGACGGCGGTCTTCAGCACCTTCGACCACGCCCGGTGCAGCGCCCGGACCTCGTCACTCGTCAGCGACGCGGGGGCACGTCGGGGGTCGAGCCCCGCGTGAAAGAGCACCTCGTCCGCGATCCAGTTGCCGATGCCCGCGGCGAAGCGCTGGTCCAAGAGGAGCCCCTTGATCGCCCCGCGCCGCCGCACGAACGCCTTCTCCAGTGCCTTGGCGCTCGGCAGCTCGTTCAACGCGTCGAAGCCGAGCTCCGTGACCGGCGCCTCGCGCCGCGGGTCGTCACGCACCCACAGACGCCCGAACCGCCGCGGATCCGTCATCGCCATTCGAGCGCCGTCGTCGGCTTCCAGGACGATCTTCGCGAAGCGTGGCGGCCACGACCGATCGATCGCCTCGGGGGTCGACTCGAGGTGCAGCGGCTCGACGCCCGGCACGCGCCACGCGCCCGTCATGCCGAGGTGAAAGACGAGGTGCGGACCCTCGTCGAGCGTCACCCAAGCGACCTTGCCGTGGCGATGCACACCCTCGACGCGGCGACCCTGCAACGTCGAGAAGCGCGAGGGGTCGTCGATGACGATGTCGTCTTCGGCGATCCACACGCTCCGAAGTCGCTGGCCCTTCAACGTTCGCTCGAGCAGGCCGCGGGTGTGCTCGACCTCGGGAAGCTCCGGCATCGCGCGGAGCTTGGGCGCAGCGACCAACGGGAGCCAGCGCATGAGCCGTTTCGGAGGCCCCGGGATACCTCCGCCCCATGCGCCGACCGGATGTGGGGCTCGAAGCGACGTCTTTCGATTCGAAGGGACCCTCCGCGGCTCCCTCGGGAAGCGACCCTGGAGCGTTCTCGTCCTCGGCGCCGTGCTCGCGGCTTGCGGCGACGACGACGGCGCGTCGGACGCGGCGATCGACGCGGCCTCGCGGGATGCGGGACGCGACGCCACCACCTCGGACGACGCCAGCATGCCGACCGACGGGGGCGAAGATCTCCCCGACGCTGAACGACGCGACGCCGGCGCGGACGCCGGGGTGCCCGAGGCGCTTCGCGAGGTCGTGGTCGCTGCGGGGTCGAATCATTGGCGGGCGCTCAGCATCGACGGGGGCCGCACCTTCTGCGACGTCGGTCGCGCGACCGAAGCCGACGCCACCGGATTCGACAACCCCTACCTCCTGCGCACCATCTCCTTCTACGACGGCCGCTTCGTCACCGGCTCGTGGCGCGCGATCTACGTCTCCACGAACGGCTTCGAGTGGACCGACGTCACCGGCGACGGCAACCCCGAGTTCGGGCAGTGGGTCGCCGGCGTCGCCTACGGCAACGAGTGGTGGGTCGCGACGGGCGGCTACGGCACCGCGATGCGTTCACGCGATCTCACGTCGTGGGAAAACGTCTCGTCGGAGCTCCCGGGCAACGAAGCCTCACGCTCGCTCGTCTTCGGCGACGGAGTCTTCGTGACCGGACGCGACGCGGTCGGTTGGTGGTCGAGCACGGACGGAACCGCTTGGACCCAGATCGACCCCGACAACGACCCCGCGTTGGTCTTCGACGGCGCGGTGATCGAACGCCCCGGCTACGACCGAGGTCACGGCATTCGCCTGCGCGGCGGTTGGCCGAACCGAATCGAACGCGCCGAGGATCGCGAGGGCGCGACGTGGGAGACGGTCTTCACGGCGCCCGAGAACCCGACGCGCTTCGCGTTCGGCGAGGTGCCCGAGGCGGACTTCACGCGAGGCCGTGTCCCCGACGCCCTGGCCGACTGCCTCGGCCTCTGAGAGTTGTGGGAGGGGGCGCGTCGCTCCCTCGAGAAGGGAGAAGAGCGGGAATCAGCGCAAGTGGCGGGGCGCGGGCTCCGCTCTGTCCCGTCGAGCGGTACGACCTCCGAAGTGGCTGAGCGAAGCGAAGTCCGAAGGAGGTTCTCCCGACGCTCCGCCCACCCCCAACTCGCGCCTCGAGCGCCCACGAGCGGACGAGGTCAGGCGAACGCTTCGGCCAAGAGCTCGAAGCTTCGAAGCCGCACCTCGAACGAATGCGCGCTCGTGGTGATCATCAGCTCGTCGGCGCGCGTTCGATCCGCGAGCGCCACCAGCGCGTCGCGCACGCGATCGGGTGAGCCGATCACGTGTGACGACATGAACGACTCCGCCGCCGCACGCTCCGCGGGCGTCCACGCGTGCGAGAGCGCTTCTTCGACCGTCGGAATCGGCGTCGGCGCGCCGCGCACCAGCCGCGCGTACGCGAGCGCCATCGACTGCGAGAGCCGCCGCGCCTCGTCGTCGGTCGGCGCGCAGAGCACCGCCACGGCGACGATGGCGTGGGGCGTCGCGCCGTCCTTGCCCACGAAACCCTCGCGGTAGAGCCGCATCGCGACGTCGGTGCCTTGGGGCGCGAAGTGGTGCGCGTACGCGTAGGGGAGGCTGCGCTGCGCCGCGAGCCGCGCGCCGTAGTCGCTCGACCCGAGCACGAAAATCGGTGGACGCGCACCCTCGCCGGGCACCGCGTGAATCGCGGCGTAGGGATGCCCCGCCGGCCAGCGTCCCGAGAAGAAGCTCTCGAGCTCGTCGAGCTGCCCGGCGAGGTCGCCGGCGTCGCGTGGATCGTTCGGGCGCCGCAACGCGAAGGCCGTCAGCCGGTCCGAGCCCGGCGCACGACCGACCCCCAGGTCGATGCGACCCGGGAACATCGATTCGAGCGTGCCGAAACGCTCGGCCACCATCAGCGGCGCGTGGTTCGGCAACATGATTCCCCCCGAGCCCACCCGAATCGTCGTCGTCGCGGCGGCGACCTGACCGGCCAAGAGGTCCGGCGCGGCGCTCGCGATGGTGGGCATCGCGTGATGCTCCGCGAGCCAGAAGCGCGTGAAGCCGAGCGCCTCGACATGACGCGCGAGCGAGATGGAGCGGTGCAGCGAATCGCCGATGCTCACGCCCGCGGAGACGGGGGCGAGATCGAGCACGGAGAAGGGCACGGGGGTGCTTCCGAGCGAAGGCATGGGCTCGGTTCGTCGCGCGAGCACGCGAGGCGTCACCTGCGGCGTGACGTGCACCCGCGAAACGAGGCGCGTCAGTTCGACAACGTCGCCGCTTCCGCGTCGAGTCGATCGGCGATGGCCGAGATCGCGTTCGCGCCGTCCTCGAAACCGAACTCGCTTCGAAGGTACGCGTCCGCGTTGGTCAGCAGCACGATGGCGAGCCGTTCTTCCGGTTGAATCAAGAGCAACGCGCTCGCGCCGTAGGTGCTCCCCGAATGCGCGAGCCAGCGGCGGCTCCCAACCGTGCGCCAGCTCCAAGCGAACGCTTGGCTCCCGCTCACACGGGGGAACTGCACCCGCCCGAGCTCCGCGACGCTCTGATCCGAGAGCACGCGAACACCATCGACTTCGCCGGTGAGCATCGCGATCGCGAAGCGCGAGAGCCCCGTGACGCTCACGCGGAGCGAGGTCGCCGGGTAATGCGCGAAGCCGTAGTGCGGGTTCGGGAGGAACCCGTCGCGGCGGCTCCACGAATAGGGCGTCGCGAGCCGCGAGAGATCGGTGTCGCGAAGGAACCAGCTCGCTCCGTCCATGCGAAGCGGGGTGAAGAGCCGCGCCTCCGTGAGCGCCTCGAGCGGTCCATCCCCCGCGACCTCGAGCAGATGCCCGAGCACACCGAAGCCCGCGTTGCAGTACTCGCGACGCGTCCCCGGGGATGGCCCGAAGTTGGAGCTCGCGTAGAGCGAGCCCTCGGGCGTCACGTAGGCGGGCGCGAACTCCGCGAGCGTCATCGGCGCGTCGCGGCCCTCCGTCGTCACGCGACCGAGCGCGGGCCAGTTGTCGACGAGGCCGCTCGTGTGCGTGAAGAACATGCGCGCGGTGAGCGGTACGTCCCCGTGCTCCGGGTGACGGACGGGGTAGGGCAAGACGTCGTCGAGCGGTGCGTCGAGGTCGAGCACGCCGTCCTCGGCGAGCTGCAGCGCGAGGGCCGCCACCACGGTCTTGGAGATCGACGCGACGATGAAGAGCGTGTCCGCCGCGACGGGGCGTTCTGCCTCCACGTCCGCATACCCGTAGGTACCGACCCACGCGAGCTCGCCGTCCCTCACGACCGCCGCCGCGACACCAGGGATGCCGCCTGCGGCCATCTGGTAGCTCACGAAGTCGTCGAGGCCTTCGGGGGGACCCGCGTCCGTCCCGGCGTCACGACCCCCGTCGTTCCCGGCGTCGACCGCGACGGGCTCGACGCCCGCGTCCACGCCCGACGCGTCGGACGGAGCGAACGTCGGCTCGCAGCCCAGCCTTCCCAAAAGCGCGATCAGGAGCGCGGTGCGCACCGTGGAAACGTATCACGAAGGCGATTCACGGAAACCGAGCGGACGCTCACGCGTGGCGGAACGAACTTTTCTGCGGGCTGCTCGGAACGTTTCTCGGATCCGCGCGTCGGAGGGGAGTCCTCGAAGACGGTGGCGAGTCGAGTGGCCACCGGGCGGGGCGAACTGGCGTTCACCGTCGCCAGGTCCCGATCGAAGACCGGCATTTCCTGACACTCTTTTGCTGGCACGCGGTTTGCTGAGGGTTCGTGCCAGGACCTCTTCCGATGGATCTCTTCCGCACACCCACCCCCGTCTCCTTGGTGGTCGCCGAGCTCGGCTCCCCGTGGGAGTCGTGGGTCGAGCGCTTCGCGACCGGCACCCCCGACGTGCTCGTGGTCGTGCAGGAGCCGGGGGAGAGCGTCGACCGCTGGGCGATGCGCGTGCGCTCGCAGGTGGCCGGCCTCGAGGCCCAGAACGCGTGCCTCGCGCGCGCGGTCGTCGTCGCCGGTCCGCCCACCGCGCAGACGCTCTCCGCCCGCTCTTTGGCGATCAAAGCGCTCGTCGGACCGATGGTCGCGAGCGGCGAAGGGACCGTGATCCTCGACGGAAACACGGCAGACCGCTTCGGCATGATGGCCCTCGCCCAGACCGTCGAGATGCAGGTCGCCGGCACGGGCGTCACGGTGCGCGCGGCCTCCTCCGAGGCACAGGACTTCGTGGCGCACGTCGCCTGACGTTCGCCTGAACGTTCTGAATCCAAACGCGACTCCGCTCGAAAGCCCCCGCGACACACGTCGACGGGGGCTTCATCGTGGCCACATCGGCAAGTCGCGAAGGTCACGGCGTGCGCGTTCGACCACGGTCACCGTTGCAAAAGCGACGCAGCACCGTGCACGAACGAAACACGCACGGTGTCGCTTCGCCGCGACGCGGTCGCTGCCACGGTGGCGCCTGCGGTGACCAGTGCACGGTGAGGCGTCACCTCCGAGGCTACGGATCGAGCCGCGCGGCGACAGCCCACCGTCGACGCCCTCCTGTGGTTTTCCGCTGCGCCTGTGCTCGTCAGCCAAAGGCCCGTGCGAGCAAAGCGCCCGTGAAGCTCGGGCGGAGGTAGAAGCCGCGTGGTCCGGTCCACACGAAGCCTTCGTCGCCGTCCGGCGCCAGGGTCCGTTGGCGTCCGTTCGCGGCTTTCGGCCGCACCTGCAGCGCGACTCCGAGGTCACCGCGGACCTCCTCGACGCGGCCCGAGATCACCTTCTCCGCCACCGCTTCGTAGTCGGCGCGCAGCACCTCGAGCTCGTCCGGCGAGGGCGACCACAGAAACGCCGACCCGTAGTGCCGCTCGACCAAGGGACGTTCGGAGGCGGCCTCGATGGGCAACCAGAGCACCCGCCGCAGCTTTCGAAAGACGGCGGAGTCTTCGAAGTCGACGTCGTGAAGCGTCTGCAGCGGCAGCGTGCACACGTAGGTCGACTCTTTGGGTGCGCCGCTCTCGGCGACCGGCAAGGTCTTGAGCTCGATGCCCAGCTCGAGGAAGTCGGGCTCGTCCAGGCTGCCCGCGGTGGCCCCGAGCGCACGCTCCGCGAGCTGCCCCGCGACGCCTTTGCTCTTGCGCGGATCGGCCGACACCCACTGCTCGAGCCGCCGCGCGAGCTCGCCCACACGAAGGCCGGCCAGCGCACGCGCGCGCGTCATCAGCTCGGCTTCGTCTCGCGGCGGGGTCACCTCCACGAGCGCAGATCATCGCGAGCGTGCGCCGCGGTCAACCGTGCGCTCGTGGATCCTGTGATCGAGCGGCAAGGGAGGTCTCGCGGTCCGGCTCGTACCAACGCGCCATGAACGACGTCATCCAGCGCGACCGAAAGGTGGGCCCCGACGGAACGATCACCGAGACCGTCACGATGAGCCTCGGTGGCGACACGAAGCTTCGCCCCGTTCGCGACGAGGTCGTGAGCGCGGTCGACGCGGCGCTCGGTCGCTTCGGCCTCGTGATGCACGCGATGGATCCGAGCCGGCTCGTGTCCTTCCTCGACGGCGGCCCGCCCATCTGGAGCGTCGGAATCGTCGAGGTCGGCGGCGACACGCCCTACACGCTGCTCGTCACCTACGGCCTGAGCCACGTCCTCTCGCCCGAAGACTTTCGAAGAGGCATCGCCCACGAGTACTCGCTCGCCTTACCGGCCGGCACGCCGCTCTCGCCGTGGGCCGACGCCTTCTTGCGCCACCAATGCCGCTACGTGCTCTCGCAGCGCGCGGACATCCGGGTCGGCGATTGTGTGCCCTTTCGGGGCGTGCCGATGACGCGCATTCCCTTCCAGCCCGCACACCACGCCAGGATGCCGGACAGCACGCTCGTCGGAATCGTGGCGACGGAGGACCCGGTCGTCCCGCGTATCGACACGCCCGCCGGGCCGATCGAGGTGCGGCGTCTCGTCGGCATCGACGCCGCCGAGCTCGACCGTGTGGAGACGTGGAGCGTGCCCGGCTTCGTGGAAGAGCTTCGTTCCATCAACCCGCTTCTGCTCTCGCCCATCCAACGAAGCAGCGCGATGGACTACCCGCCCTTCGCCGAGAAGGTGAACGCACGCGCCGCCCGCGAAGGCAGCACGATGGACGCGGCGGTCTTCGAGCTCTCGTGGCGCCCCGAAGGATCGGGCGTGCTCTTCGCGCTCCCCACCGGCCGCGCGGCGGCACGCCTGAGCGCCGGCATCCGTGGCCGCCTCGGTTTCGGACGAAACCTCGCTGCGTTCTCGATGCAGGGGCCGCCGACGATCTTCGATCCGGCGCAGCCGCCGAGCGTCACGCCCGGTCCGCGCGGCGTCGTCATCGGCGGCGGGCTCAACGGTCCGGCGGGGCTTCTTCTGGCCGCGCTCGAGCGCGGCGAGCGAAGCGTGCGGCTCTGACCGCCGCTCTGCGCGTGGTCACTCGGGGGCCCGGAGATTCCGGTTCAGGCAGACTCGGTACGGAACCTCTTCGCCTTCCTGACGTACCGCGAGATAGACGTCGGAGGAGCTCCAACGGTAGAGCCTCCACGCGTCGTCGTTCGCGAACTCTCGAAACGGGTCGTCCCACTCGACCGGCGCGGACCATCCGGGCTTGCTGAGAATCGCGTGCACGAGTGTCTCGAGCTCCGGTGGCGCCTCTCGGGCGGGCTCGAAGACCGCGATGACCCACTCCACCCGGACTTCGTCGTCACCGTCGTAGACTGCGACGGTCCCGAAGGGACATCGGACCTTCGTGCGGAGGGCGCTCGATCGAAGCGACAGCCCATGTGCCCAGTCGAGTCTCTCGAACCAAACGATCGCCTCCGAGATGTCCATGATCCTCCGGGCTGCCGACGGACTCGGCGCTCGGGTACGCTAGCGCGAATGAGCGAGAGCGACGTCGAGTGCGAAGGCTGTGGCGCGCCGGTCGGGGCGGGGCTTCACGCGTGCCCGTATTGCCAGCGCGCTTACCGCGCGACCGCGTCCAGCCCGAGCGTCGACTGCCCGGTTTGCGGCGCCGACAACGACACCTCGCGAACCACGTGCGCCGCCTGCGGCATGTCGCTCCTCGTGTGTTGTGTCTTCTGCGAGCAATCGTCCTCGCGCGCTTCGGTCCGCTGCACGCGCTGCGGCGAGAGCTTCGCGGGCGCCGAAGAACGCAAGAAGACGCGCGACGAAGAAGCGCGCCGCGAGCAGATGATCGAGCTCGCGAAGAAAGGCGCGCAGGTCGCGCAGAGCGCGCTCTCGGATCCACGCACCCGCAGCTTGGTCGGTGGGATTTTGGGCAAGCTGCTCGACGACGATTGAGCAACGCCGACGTTGGAGCGGAGCGACGGAAACGAAACGAGGCACCCGAAGGTGCCTCGTCTCTTCCGTTCGAGTCTTCGACTCAGATGAGGATCGTCGGGCAGCCGAGCACGATCTCGACCGTGGCGTCTCCGCTGAGCAGACGCTCGCAGATGGGGCCCTGGATGACGATCGAGTCGTACGCGTCGCTCGTGTAGTTCCACGAGTCCACGCCGCCGTCCTCGCTGCGGCCGAGCACGGTGCGCTCTTCGCCCGAGAAGGTCACGCCCACGTTGACCTGACCGGCGTCGAACGAGCCGGGGTCGCTGCCGCGGGGAAGATCGAAGACGCAGCTGTCGAGGAAACGCTGCGCGATCTCTTCGAGCGCGGCCTCGAACTCGGCGCGGAAGCCGCCCGAGCTCGCGGTGTAGTGGCAGCACTCGCCGTCCGTGCCGCCCTGGCAGGCGCGAATGTCGGGCGCGCCGGGGACGGGGAAGGGGAAGAGCGACTGGCAGGTCGCGCCGCGCGTGCAGTCCGCGTCGGTGGTGCAGATCCGGTCGTTGGCGGAGCAATCCGGGATGCACGTGTCCGTGCGCGGGGTGCCGCCGTAGAACGCCAGGCCGCTCAGCAGGCTGTTGCTCGCGTTGAGGCCGACCGCGTAGGTCGTCACGCCGTACGCGAGGTTGTTGGTGCGCGCTTCGCTGTGCACCGCCATCTCGTCGGCGAGCTCGCTCTCGCAGGTCTCACCGCCGTCGGAGACGACGATGATGCCCTTCTGACCGGGCGCGCTGAGAGAGAGCATGTGGTTCCACGCCGAGCGCGACGCGTTGATGATCGGCGTGCTGCCACCGTTCGGCGTGCTCGAGAGGCGCGACGCGATCTCGCTGCGCGTCGTCGAGAGCGGACCGACCGCGACCTGCGGCATCGAGACGACGTCGCAGTCGTCGCTCGCGCTCGGATCGGGGAAGAGCATGAGGCCCATGTTGAGGTCGTCGGGCACGCTCGAGAGCACGTCGTTGATCGCGCCCGTGGCGAGATCCCATTTGGTCGGCGTGCCGTCGCCGCCGCTCGGGTCGTTGTTCATCGAGCCCGAAAAGTCGAACACGAGCAGGACCGAGCCCGGGACCTGCTGGGTCTCGATGGCCGTCGCGCCGCAGCCGTTGCGCGGGTCGAAGGGGTCGGGAAGGGGGCCGACGTCCGGGCGGGCCACGGTGCCGTCCGGGAGCGGGCCGGCGTCGAGGCCGGTGCCGCCGCCATCACGGCCGATGCCGGGGCGGTCGTCGTCGCCGCATGCGACGAGCCCACCGAGGGCGAGAAGAAGAACGAGAGACGGTTTCGTCACGGAGAGACCTCCAACAAGCAAGAGAGTGCCGAGGATGCCGGCCGCAGGACCTTACATGCGCGTGTTTCGTTCTCCCCCTGTGTGCCACCTCACCGAGACGAGCGATTCCGCGAGAAGCGAAGGCTTCCGTGCGCGCGAGGACCCATGAAGGCGGGACCGGCACCCGGCGCATGTCGGGTCGAAGCGAGCAGGGATCCGCTCGCTTTGCTACGGCGCAGCGCTCCATTCGGTCGGCTCAGCGGGGTATGCGCAGGGTCTTCTCTGGCTCGAGACCGGTGGACACGAAGGTGAAGAACAAGTCGTCGACGAAGAGACGATCACCCACGCCGGCCTCGTAGGCTGCGGCGGGCAGCGACACGTTCACCGCCTCGCTGCCGCGGAGCTCGACGACGGCGGTGGTCTTCTTCGCCGTGGCGTCGAAGAAATGCATGAAGAGGGTTCCGCGCCCATCCCACACGGGGGTCACGGTGCGGTTCGCCGGGACCACGCCGGTTGCAAGCACCACGGGCTCGCGCTCGAGGGTGGCCGGGTCGACGTACCAGAGAAAGCCCGCGTCGGTCGGCTCGCTACCATACCCGTAGAAGCCGTCGGGGCCTGGGATCCAAGGCTGCTCGCTGCTGCCGTCGTCTTCAGGGCCTTCGGTGACCGCGCCATCGGGCGCACGTCGGAAGCGGCGATAGGTGTACGTGCTCGAGCCGATCCGAGTGGTCTTGATCCCAAAGGCCGCCCCGTCCGCATCGCCTGCCACGTAGGAGGTGGCGAAGGCTCCGTCGATGTCGGGGAGCACCGTGACTTCGTAGTCTGGATCCACGAGCGCGAAGACCGCACCTGCGGGCCCGCCGCCCTCCCAGAGGACCCCACCGCCCCGGAGCTGCACCTTGACCGCGGCGGACGTGCCGCTTGGAACGAGCACTTCCGTGTAGGTGTCAGAGACGTTTCGCAAGATCTGGCAGGATGGAATCTCGTCGGGACAGGTGACCGGGGGATCTCCCGCGCGATTGGCTTGCCAGATCCCGAGCCCGCCCGCGTCCGGGAGTCCAGTCTCGATGATGTTCGTCGAGAGCGGGAGCGGCCGAGCGGGAGTGCCGATCGGCGTCATGCCATTGCCGTAGCGCAGAGACAAGCTGGCGAAGCCTCCTCCCGCAAGCGGTGCAACCCGCTTCCATGCTTCGGTTTCCCGGAGCGGCTCTCGAGGCTCGGATACGCTGGCGATGGAGACCCGACCCACCCCGGGAATCGGCCCCTCGACGAGCCACGCGTCCACGGCGTCGAGATCCATCGTCGCCCGCTCGCGCAGCAAGAGCACGCAATGGTCATCGAGCTTGACGGCCTCTGCTGGGAACCCGCCGAGGGTGAAGCCCGAAAGCCCTGGCGAGGGGGTCGCCGTCGAGTAGCAGACGCGCATGTCCGTGCCGGTGCGGAAGGTCGCGATGTCATGAGGTCGCGTGTCGAGGGGGCGATCACGGCGGGTCGGGTCCACCGCTGCGGTGAATGCGTGCAGGGTCCCGAACACCGGACGGAGCGCTCCACCCTCGAAGTCTTCGCGGCCTCGTTGCGTGATGACGAGGAGCCCGCCCTGATGCGGGAACGCGGTGACCAACTCATCTCCCTCCGGCAGATCGAGGTCGGCCAACTGGAACTGAGCGAAGCCCGCCGCGCCGATCTCGACGCGGCGCACGCCACCGTCGTGGGTGGTCGCGAGGTAGGTGCGTCCTGCCGGGTCGAGACGCGCCGACAGGGTGGTGCCGGGGAGGCTGCCCCCAAGCTCGAACACGTGGGATGTCTGCTGGCCGGTCGTGGCGGTGGCCGGCAGGAAGGCAACGCGCGAGCCGAATGCGACGGCAAGCGCCACTTCGTCGTGGTCATCGGTCGCGTTCGGGGTCAGCACGTAGTGAACATGGCCCACGCCACGCCAGGGGAGGTCCACGCTGCCGAGGCTGGAACCTTCGGCCAAGCCCGCGTCGTCCGTCGGCAGCGCAAACGTGAAGAGTTGGTCGTCGTGGCGATCGGTGCGCCGGGCGAAGGCCGTCACGCCACCGTCGGACCGCACGAAGGGCGCACCGGAGCTCGACGCGAAGCCGGTGGCGATCGAGATGCCCAGGCGGTGGAGCTCTCCTGACTCGTCGAAGATGGCCGTGGTGGCGTCCGCACAGGCGGGGACATCCGGCTCTCCCTCGGCGTACTCGTGGTGCTCGGCCGTTCCGAAGGTCTCGCCGACGAGCGGGATGCATAGCTCCGCTGGTCGCAGCTGATAGGAACCCCGGCCGAAGGAGTTCCCGAAGAAGCCGAACGAGCCTCCGAGCCGCAGGGTCCCTCTCCCGTCGCCGTCCACCACGAGGGAGCCGTGTGTGGCCCAGACGCCCTCGCCGATCGCGCTGCCACCATTCAACGGTGTGAGTGGGATGCGAGGCTCGGGCTCGGGCTCGCCCCCGCTCGGCTCTTCGAGGGGCACCACTGCGCTGACCACCGCGCCGCTCTCCGTGGCGATGGCGCCGCGGCCCTCGACGTAGTCCGTGTAGAACTCGCTTCCCGTGACTTCGTTGCGCTGGGAGATGCGCCACACCGGACGCTGACCAAAGATGGACCGCTCTCCGACTCGGCTGACCGAAAACGTGCCGAGGGCGGCACCACTGCTTCCCGGAATCGTCCACCGCATTCCGTCGCGGACCTGCCTGGGTACCAGCAGGATGGGGCGCTCGAGCTCGCCGATGCGGGTCGAGCCGACATAGGCGAGCCCGTCCTCGGTGTTGCGGAAGAAGCGCGAGTCGTCCTTGGCGCGGTAGCGGTAGAGTCTCTGACCGTAGCGGTTGGTCTGGTCGACGATGACGGTCTCGGTACCGTCCTCGAAGGTGCGTCGAACGCCGGTCCACGTCGGCAGCAAAGGCTCCGAGGTGGGATCGCCGGTGCCCGGGTCCTCAATCTCGAACACGGGCGCTCCACTTCCGTCGCCTCCGCAGGCGAGCAGGAGCGAGACCAGTGCCACGAAGAAAGCTCGTCGTGCCGTCACAGCGAGATTATTACCGCGACACCACGGGCCGCCTAGTACCTCTCCACAGGAGTCTTGGTCGGTCGCCCGACCACCACCGGCTCCTCTTCGGGCTCGACCTCTGGCGAGCCCTTGCCGCCGGGACGCGTGTCGACGCGCGGAAGATCGAGCGCCTGCATCGACGCGTCGGCGTCCCGGTCGACGTCGACCGAGACCGTATGTCGTCGGAGCGACCGCGAAGTCGCGGTCGCTCCGACCCGTTCGCGCGGGCTTTGGCTTCCCCGGCACGAGCTCTGGCTTCCCCGGCACGGGGCTCTGGATGGACGGCGCGTGGCGGCGGGCCCGCCAGGTGCGACCCGACGACCCCGTCCTGACCACGTCGGTTCATCGCGCCAGGAACGAGAGCGCCCGATCGACGTCGTTTGCCTGGAGGGCGTGCCCACCGGGGCGCAACACGAGCTCGAGTTCCCGTCCCGCGGCGACCATCGTGTCGCGAAGCGACTCCATCGTCTCGCGATGGTGCGGGTCGTCTTCTCCCGCGACGAGCAGCCACGGCGCGGCGGAAGGAGTCGCACCGAGCTCGCCACGCAGCCCTCCTCCGACGACGGCCCAAGCCTCCAGCTCGACGAGCCGATCGCTCGCGAGCGCCGCGACGGCGAATCCACCGTTCGAATACCCGAGTGCCACGCGCGGCTGAGGAAGGTCCGCGAGGGGCCAGGTCGCCACGAGCTCTCGCAGACGAGCCCTCTGATGTGCCTCGATCGGCCAACACACGGCGTCGCGCATCGAAGCGTCCCAATCGCAGAGCCCCCGCTCGCCTTGGACCACGAGCACCCCGAAGCCTCGTGCGTGCGCGCGTTCGATCACGAGCGCGCGGGTGTCGAGCTCGCCCTCGCCGAAGAAGAGGCCGTGCGCGAAGACCAGCGTCCCGCGGGAGGGACTCGGCGGAGGCGCATAACAATGCGCGCCGTCGGCGACGTGCACGTCTCCGCAGGAGGGAAGTGAAGCCGTCGTCGCAGGTGCACTCGTACACGCACGAACCGGTGTCGGAACCGATTCGATCGAGCGCGTGTTCGACGAAGCTTCCGGCCTCGGCGAGCAAGCCAAGAGAAGAACGAAAAGAAGTCTCATGTGGCTCCAACGCGCGAGTACGGCGCTCATTCGGGGTGCGCCGGAGCTGGACCGAGACCGCGGCGCGCTGAGCGTCCGCGAGATAGCGACGCGGGCGTGCGGCGCGCCGGAGCTGAGCGCCCCCACCCAGACCGTCGAGCAGACAAGATTTCGATTCTCATCCGCGGGTCGCCCCGACCTCACGCGGCTTCGATGCGCGGGCGAGTCTTCCCGTCGAGGGGTTTGGCCGTCCACCCGACGCGTTGGTGCAACGCGTGGAGCACCTCTCGAAGCCAAGAGCGCGGAGCGCGCCGGACTCGAGGACCCCGAAGAACGTGGGTCGGGCTCGACGCTGGTACGGGCTCAATCCCACGCCGCCAAGAAGGCCGCGAGGTCGTCACGCTGCGCCGCGGAGAGTGCTTCGGCGCCAGGGTGCACGGCGTGGTCGGCGCATCCGTCGAGGGCTTGCCGCAGGGTCGACGCACATCCGTCGTGGAAGAAGGGCGCGCGCAAGCCCACCCCACGAAGCATCGGCACCTGCCACGACGAACCGTCGAGCTCCACCGACTCCGGCTGCGTGCCGAGCGCACCTTGGTGGCAGCCGGGACAACCCGCCTCGGCGAACACGACCGCGCCACGTTCGGCCGCCGCGGAGTCCACGGTCGCGACGTCGACCTCGAGGGTGTCGAGCCACGACTCGACCAGCGCGACCCACTCGGGCGAAGGAACGAAACCTCCCATCTGACCGGCGAAGGTGCGCTCCATGATGCCGCCGAAGTCGGCGACGTCGCCGCGCCAGTGAAAGGGCGCCGTCGCTCCGATGCCGCCGAGCAGGGATTGCGTCCGACGTGGGCCCTCACCGAAGTCCCAGACGAGGCCGTCGTCGCGCCCCTCGGCGTGACACGAGGCGCAGGTGATCTGCACGCCCGGCAGCCCGTGAAAGAGCGTGTGGCCCAGATCACGAACCTCCGCCGCCTCCGGAAGCGCCTCCCAGACTCCGTCCACGAGCATCGCGCGGTCGTCGCGTGAGTAGAAGACGAGACGTCCGAAGAGCGCCTCGACGGCGACGCCTCCACCGACGGCTCCCTGCACGTGGCTGATCCCGACGCATCGTTCGGTTCCGACCTCGGTCGGCGCGACGATGACCTCGACGCGCGCAATCGCGGCGGAAGGACCGAGGAAGTCGTGAACGCCGGCGAGCGCGAGGTACGCGCGGTCGGTGCGGACGAAGTCCACCGCCAGCGCGCCGCCTCCGATGCGTGTGGAGGTCGCCTCCCCGGTCGGCGACAGCCGCGTCAACGCGTTCGAGACCACCGGACGTACACACACCGGGACCTCGGAGATCGCCCCGTAGCCCGCGTGGTCGGGGGGCATCTCCTCGCCGGGCGCGACCTGCACCGCGCGCGTGGTCGAGAGTTGATGCAAGACCTCGACACCGCCGCCCGGCGTCGCGCGCATGCGCCAGGCCGTGTTCGCGACGCGGTCCTCGCTCACGAGGTCGTACGCCGTCGGATCGGTCGCCCGCTCGTCCGGGAGCGCATGGCGGGCACGAACCGCGAGCGTGACGTCGAGCTCGAGCACGTCGGCCGCTCGGAACACGCTGACGAAGATCGCGCCAGTGTCGTCGACGACGACGTCGCGCAGATCGGGCTCGAGCATCACACGCCGTTGCTCGTGGCCTTCGGGATCGAGCGCGACCAACTCTCCTCCCGCACACGCGACGAGCACGCGACCGCGCTCCGCGTCCCACGCGATGCCGCGGGGTGCGCGACAGACCTCGTACGTCCCGACGAGCGCGTCACCCGCCACACGCGCGACGCGACCGCTGCCACGCAAGGTCACGTGAAGCTCGGTGGCGACGCCGACGGCGCGAAACGGAACGCTTCCCGCAGGCAACTCGATGCGGTGGGCCTCTCGCAACACGTCCCCCTCGATCACGAAGCGCGAGACGAGGTCGCGCTCTGGATCGGCGAAGAAGAGCTGGTCGCCGACGACCGTGCCGTGCCCCCCGTAGACGGGGAGCGAGGGCACCGCGGCGGGCGAGGGAACCGGGACCTCGGCGTCGGGTCGCGTCGGCTCGGGAAAGCCGGCGTCTCCCGTGGGCGGAGGGGACGGGCGAACGCCGGGACCGGGCGGCGTCGTCGAGGACGAGCAGGCCACGAGGAGCACGAGCGAGAGGAAACGCCACACACGCATCTCGACAGAATGGCGTGTTCGGAACACCTCCGCCTCCTCCAGACGGGGTAGCGAGGCATCGCTTTTGGCCCGTGCGCTCCTTGCTTGCGCGTCGGCCTGGCGCGGCGCGTGGGACCTCGGAGGTGTCGCCGCAGAGCTCCCAGGCCTCGAATGGCCGGCGACGAGGGAGCGTTCGGTTCGGGCGGAGATCCAAGACCCTCGTGAACGTCGAGGTGCTTCTGCCGATTGAAGGACGGAAGGTCGCGCGCCGGACTCGAGGACCCCGAGAAGCCGCCCCGTCCTCGAGCACACGCGGGTGCTGCGCGTGATCGGGGCTGCAGTCGATGGCGGAATTTCATCCGCGGGTCGCCGTACCCTCCCGGAGTCGTGGTGTGTCGCGACGGCCTCGTGATCCGAGGGCAGCAGGTAGCGTCCGATGGCCGAATCCAACCCCGCCTACGTGTTCTTCGAGCGCGCGCTGAACAAGCGCCGTCTCTCCAACCGCATCGCCGCCGTGGTCGTGACGCTGCTGTCGATCGTGGCGGTGGTGTGGGGCCTCTCCGAGCCCGGCGACCGCGCGATGGCGCGGATGGCCGCGGTCGGCGCCTTCGGCCTGCTCTTCGGGCCCGTCGTGCTCGGCCTGAGCTTCCGTGCGTCGAAGGGGCTCGAGGCGATCGGGTCGCCGCGACGGATCGTCTGGTTCTACGGCGTCGGGCAGGCGCGACACGTGACCGGCGTGATGATCGGGACCGGGGAGGGCAAGCTGCACAAGCTGCCCGTCCCGAGCCTGGACGAGGGCCCGCAGGCGCTCGTGCTGCTGCGGCAGGTCACGACCGAGGCCACGGAGGGCTTCTCCGAGGAGCGGCGGCTGAAGTTCCGCGCCCAGCCCGAGTCGCTGCGCACGACGACCCGCGCGGCGTCGTAGCCGTGGCATTCCGTCGACGATGACACGCCATCTCGCGAGGGGAGTGGGGGGCCCTCAGCGCAGCTCGCAGACCTTCTTGCCGAAGAGCCGCTCGAGACTCGAGAGCAACGCGTCGGTCGGCTCCACCGTGAGCCCCGTCTCCTGCAGGTTCACCGCCCATTGCCCACGCGCGATCAGTTCGAGCGACACGGGAATCGGCCCCGGGTGACGCTCGAGGGTGCTGCGCAGTGACTCGAGCTTCTTTCGATCGAGCTCGTCGACCTCGACCTTCACCGCCACCGCGCGGGTCTTGCGCGAGAGCACCTCTTGAAGCGGCACGACCTCGTCGAGGACGAGCTTCACCTCGATCTCGTCGGTGCCTTGCGCCTGCTCTTGCTTCACGCGGCCGGTGACGATCACCGCCTCGCCGCTCGCGAGGGTCTCGCGCAGGCCTTCTTTTTCGACCTCGCGCGGCCGCACGATCACCTCGACGCGGCCGTTGGGATCTTCGAGCTCGAAGAAGGCCATCGTGCCGCCGGTCTTGGTGCGGCGCTCGCGGTAGCCCTCGACGGAGCCGCCCATGACGACCTTCGCGTTGCGCTCGAGCAGCGGCAGCGTCTCGGCGGTGGCGTTGCAGAAGCGGCGAAGCTCGCTGATGTAGCGGTCGAGCGGGTGGCCGGAGACGTAGAAGCCGAGCGTGCCTTTCTCGCGCGCGAGGAACTCGCGTGAGTCCCAGGGCTCCAGGCCGGTGGGGAAGGTGCCGCCGGCTTTGTGGTAGCTCTCGGTTTTCGCTTCGCCGCCGCCGAGCAATCCGAAGAGGCTCGTCTGCCCGCTCGCGCGTTCGGCGGCCGCCTTCTTGCCGCGTTCGATCGCGGTCTCGATGGCGCCGAAGGCCTGCGCGCGGTGCACCTTGCTCGGCTCGTGGCACGCGTCGAAGGCGCCGCTCTGCACGAGCGCTTCGCACACGCCCTTGTTCACGCGGCGGAGGTCGACGCGGTCGCAGAAGTCGAAGAGGTCGACGAAGGGGCTCTTCTTGCCTTCTTGCACGCGCTCTTCGAAGACCGCTTCGAGCGCGGAGTCGCCGACGCCCTTGAGCGCGCCGAGGCCGAAACGAATCTTCGGGCCCATCGGGTCGCGCAGCGTGCCCTTCTCGCTGATCGGTCGCGCGTCCGGACGCTTCGCCCCGGCGATGGGCTCGTAGACGACGGAGAAGTCGATTTCGGATTCGTTGACGTCCGGCGGAAGCACCGTGATGCCGAGCGCCCGCGACTCGGCGACGGTGCGCACGACCTTGTCGGACTTGTCTTTGTCCGCGGTCATCGTCGCGCAGCAGAACTCGGCGGGGAAATGCGCCTTGAGGTAGGCGGTCTGGTAGGTGATGAGCGCGTACGCGGCCGAGTGCGACTTGTTGAAGCCGTACTGCGCGAAGCCCTCCATCAGGTTGAAGACGTCTTCGGCGTCCTTCGGGTCGAAGCCCTTCTCGCTCGCGCCCTTCACGAAGATGGCCTTCTGCTTCTCCATCTCCGAGGCCTTCTTCTTGCCCATCGCGCGGCGAAGAAGGTCGGCACCACCGAGCGAGTAGCCGGCCATCTCGCGCGCGATGCGCATGACCTGCTCCTGGTAGACGATGACGCCGCGGGTGTCCTCGAGGATCGGCTCGAGGCTCGGGTGCGGGTACTCGAGCTTCTTGCGGCCGTGCTTTCGCTCGACGAAGTCCGTGTGCATGTCGGCGCTCATCGGACCGGGGCGGTAGAGCGCGACGGCGGCGACGATGTCTTCGAAGCGGTCGGGCTTGAGCGCCTTGAAGAGCTGCTGCATGCCCTGCGACTCGAGCTGGAAGACGTTCGTCGTCTCACCGCTCTGCAAGAGGGCGAAGGTCGCCGGATCCGTCAGCGGGATCGCGTCGATGTCGAAAGGCTCCTTGCGATCCGGGCGCCGGTTCACGAGGCGCACCGCGATGTCGACGACGGTCAGCGTCTTGAGGCCGAGGAAGTCGAACTTCACGAGGCCGGCCGCCTCGACGTCGTCCTTGTGGTACTGCGTGACGAGGACGTCGGTGTCGGGGCAGAAGACCGGGACGTGATCCCAGATCGGGCCCTCCGAGATCACGACGCCGGCGGCGTGCATGCCGGCGTGACGCGTGAGGTTCTCGAGCTGCTGCGCGGTGTCGAGCAGCTCCTTCACCTGCACGTCGGTGTCGTAGACCTGCTTGAGCCGCGGCTCGTCGCGGAGCGCTTCGGGGATCGTCGCGGACTTGCCGGGACCGAGCTCGGGGATCAGGCCCGCGAGCCGTCCTGCTTCCGCCGGCGCGAAGCCCATCACGCGGCCGACGTCGCGCACGACCGACTTGCTCTTGAGCTGGTGGAAGGTCGCGATCTGGCCGACGGATTGCTCGCCGTACTTCGTCTTCACGTATTGGATGACGCGGTCGCGCCGATCCATGCAGAAGTCGATGTCGAAGTCCGGCATCGAGATGCGTTCCGGGTTGAGGAAACGCTCGAAGAGGAGGCCGTAGGGCAGCGGATCGAGGTTGGTGATCCGCATCGCGTACGCGACGAGCGAGCCGGCACCCGAACCGCGGCCCGGACCGACGGGCACGTCGTTGTTCTTCGCCCAGTTGATGAAGTCGGCGACGATCAGGAAGTAGCCGGGGAAGCCCATGCCGACGATGACGTCGAGCTCGACCTTGAGGCGATCCCAATACTCGGCTTCGTTGGGCGATTGGCCGAGCTTGCGCATCTCGTCGAAGCGCTCGCGAAGACCCCGCTCCGACAGCTCGATGAGCCAGCCGGACTCGGTCTGCCCCTCGGGCACCGGGAAACGCGGCAGCTTCGGATCCGAGAGCGGGTTGCACGAACCCGCGCAGCGCTCGGCGATCTCGAGCGTCGCCTTCAACGCCTCCGGATGATCCGCGAAGAGCTCCGCCATCTGCGCGGCGGTCTTCAGGTACATCTCGGCGGAGTTGTGGTGCATCGCCGACATCTCGCGGAGCGTTCGCGAGGCGCCGATGCATTGAAGCGCGAGCTGCGCCGGGGCGAGCTCGCGGTCGAGGAAGTGCGCGCAGTTCGTCGCGACGATCGGCAGGTCGAGCCGCTTCGCGAGCTCCACGAGCACGTTGTTGAGCGGACGGTTCTCCGGGAAGCCGTGGTCCTCGAGCTCGACGTAGAACGAGCCCTTCTCGAAACACTCGGCGAGCTTCCCCATCGCTTGGAAGCCGGCCTCCGGGCCCTTCATCAGGATCTGCTGCGGGAGCCAGCCCGCCATGCAGGCCGAGAGGCCGACGACGCCCTTGTTGTGTTGGGCGAGCAGCTCGAAGTCGATGCGCGGCTCGTCGTCGATGAGGCCCTCGACCCAGCCGAGGCTCACGAGGCGCACGACGTTCTGGTAGCCCTCTTGGCTGCCCGCGAGCGTGATGAGGTGGCCGCTCTCCTTGTACGAGCGGTCGCTGCGATGGCCCGAGGTGATCGCGAGCTCGGCGCCGAGGATGGGTTTGACCGGCGTCCTTGCACGCTTTGTAGAGCTGTACCGCGGCGTACATGTTGCCGCGGTCGGTCATCGCGACCGCCGGCATGTTCTGTTCGGCGCAGCGCTTCACCAGCTCGCCGACGCGAATGGCGCCGTCGAGCATCGTGTACTCGCTGTGGACGTGGAGGTGGACGAACTCCGGGGTGCCCATCGGGCCGGAGGGTACTCGGAACCGGGCGCCGAGCACCCCCGTCGTCGGGGTCTTTCGCCTTCCCCCGCCTGCGGCGGGACGTTCACGCCCATGACGGCGCGTTTCGCGACTCCCGCGAGCTCGGGACCGCGCCCGCGCCGTTTCGCACCCGCCTCAAATCCTTCGGGGCTCGCCAGCCGTCCGGGGCGTAGGATGCCGGCGTGGAGCCCCTGCGCGCGCTCGGAGCGACCACGATGGTGGTCGGCCAGACCCTGCTCGACCTCGTCGAGCTGTTGGGCCGTGCGTTGCGCGCGATGGTGCGTATCCCGCGAAACGCCCGCGCCGTCGTCCTGCGCGTGACGATGCTCCAGATCTTCTACACGGGCTTTCAGGCGGTCCTGCCGATCACGCTGGCCGCCGTCGCGCTCGGCATCCTCGTGCTCTCGGTCAGCCTGCAATACCTGCCGGTCGATTACGTGCAGGGCGTCGCGTCGATCGTGATCGTGCGCGAGGTCGTCCCGCTGGCGACGATGTTCCTCGTGATTGGCCGCAGCGGCACCGCGATCACCATCGAGGTCGCGACCATGAAGCTCAACCGCGAGCTCGACGCGTTGAAGGTGCTGGGCATCCCGATCGAGCAATACGTGGTGGTCCCGCGTCTGGTCGGCATGGTGGTCGCGTTCGTGCTGCTCCAGGTGTACGCGGACCTCTTCGGTTTGCTCGGGGGTTACTACGGGAGCGCGCTCGTCGATTGGGGGCTTCCTTCGTACCCGGTGACCGACCTGCTCGAAGGCATCGACCCCAAAGACTTCCTCGTGGCGACGCTCAAGGCGGTGTTCTTCGGCACCATCGTCGCCCTGAACTCGGTGCAGCACGGCCTGCAGGTTCGGCGCTCGCGTCGCGAGATCCCGATCGTCACGAGCCGGGCGGTCGTGCGGTCGTTGCTGCTCTGCTTCCTCGTGAACACCGCCGTGTCCGTTACCGCGGGCTGAACGATCGGCCCGAGGGGGTCCGAGACCTCTCGAAACCATTCATGAATTCTCGGGCGCGACGGCGGTTCGTCCGGAGTCTGCGGACCTCGCGCACGTCGCCGGTGCCGCCGCGCCGATCGCCGGGTATTCTTGGGCGGAGCCGTGGCGGAGCCCCCCACCAACGTCGTGATCGGCCGGTCGCGCGACTGCGACCTCGTCCTGAAGGATCCCACCATTTCGGGTCGCCACGCGCGTCTGGCGTGGGAGGACGGCAAGATCCTCGTCGAGGACCTCGGTTCGGCGAACGGCACCTTCGTGGGTGGCAAACGCGTCGAGCGCGCGTTGGTGCGTCCCGGCGACGACGTCCGCCTGGGGCGCGCGGCGTTGCCCTGGAGCGCGGCGGCGTTGCGTCCGTTTCTGCGCAAGGGCGGCAAAGACACGATCCTCGGCGAATCGATCCCGGGCAGCCGCTTCATCTGCGGCGCGTGCGGCACCCGCGGCCTCATGCCCTCGGGCTTCAAGGGCGGGGTGCTGCGCTGCGGTGCGTGCGGCCAGCGTCTCATCGTCTCGCAGCCCGGGCGTCGTTGGCCGCGTGCGATCGCGAGCGTGATCGTCTTGGCCGCGGCCGGCGCGCTCGTCTTCTTCGGCCTTCGGGGCGGTCGTGAGAGCCCGCTCGGGCGTGCGGCCGAGAGCCTCGTCTCGGACGCGCGTGCGGCGGGCGCGACGAGCCCGCAGGAAGCCTCGATCCGGATTCATTCGCTCGAGAAGGTGAAAGCCGCGTTCGACACCGCGAACCCTCGCACCCGCAACGAGGCCGTGCGCATCGCCGCGCAGAACGAAGGCCCCTACAGCGTCGAGCAGGTCGCGCGCATCTGGAGCCACGTCCGCGGCCATTGGCGCTACGTCAACGATCCGCGCGGCGACGAGTACTTCGCGCACGCGAGCGAGACGATCGAGAACGATTACATCGGCGACTGCGACGACTTCTCGATCGTGCTCGTCTCGATGATTCAAGCCATCGGCGGCGACGCGCGCCTGGTGATGATGGACGGTCCGCAGGGCGGTCACGCCTACGCCGAAGCGTGCGTGCCTGGGACCAGCGACGAGGTGCGCGACAAGCTCGCCGCGCATTACCGGCGCAACCCGGACCGCAACCTCGGGCGCCAGCGCATTCAGACCGTGCACTTTCGGCCGGGCCACGACTGCGGCGTGTGGTTGAACCTCGACTGGAACGCGGGCGTCCCGGGCGGCGAATACGAAGCCGAGCGCTGGGCCGTGGCGATCTACCCCGACGGCCGGACCGAGACCCTCGCGCCAGCCGGCGCCGAGGTGGTGCCCGTGAACGCGGCTTCGTCGGGGGCTTCTCCCTCGGGCATGGTCGCGTCGCCGCCCTGAGCCTCCGTGTTTCTCGCCCGTGGGTTTTTGCGCCCGTTCTTTCGCGAGGTTTCGAGGCCGAAGTAGCGCTCGGCGACACCGCGCGACTTCACGTCACGGCGTCTGCCAGGTGATGGGTTCCGAGTCCCCACGTCTGTTTCTCCCCAACGCGAGCAAATCGCCTCGGGGCCCCCTCCCCATCACGTCCCCTCGGGGAATGCCTTCCCACCGGCCCGCGTCGAGTCAGGACCCATGAGCCGATTCCTCCTCTTCTTCCTCGTGGTCGGTGTGCTGATGAGCGTGCTCGGGCTCTACGTGCACCGGCGCGCCAGCCACGTCTTCGGCCTCGAACGCCGCGGCCGCGTCGTGCTCAGCGCCACGATCGTCGGTGGCGTGGGGCTCTTCTTCCTTCGCCGCGTCATCGGTGATGGAGAGGTCGGACGTGCAAGCGGCCACCCGCGGACGCGGTGGCGAAACGGGCCGTCGCGGACGCCGTCTCGACGGCCGTGGTGTCGACGGACGTGGTGTCGACGGACGTGTCGACGGACGTGGTGTCGATGGACGTGGTGTCGACGGACGTGGTGTCGACGGACGTGGTGTCGACGGACGTGGTGTCGGAAGCCCGACCGTCGGAGGCCGCCTCCGAGGAACCCGCCATCGAGCACGAGTCGTGGATCTCGCCCTCCGCGATGGGTCGTCGCGCGTTCAACCGCCACGCGTCCGCCGCCGCGCTCACGCTCGGCACCGGCAGCGCGTTCTACGGCGCGCTCTTCGGCCGGCGCGACTACACGATCGAAGAGGTGCCCATCCCCATCGCGGGGCTTCCGCGCACCCTCGACGGCCTGACGGTCGTGCAGCTCAGCGACATTCACGTCGGCTCCTTCGTCGGCGAAGGCGAGCTGCGGGCGGCCGAGGCGCTGGTCCGTGAAGCCCGGCCGGATTTGATCGTGCTCACCGGCGACCTGCTCGATCACGACGCGGCCTACGCACCGCAGCTCGGTCGTTTCGTCGAGCGTCTGCGCCCGCTCGCGCGTTTCGGCGTCGCCGCCATTCCCGGCAACCACGATCACTACGCGGGCGTCGAGGCGGTCGAAGAGGCGCTGCGTCGCGCCGGCGCGCACCTGATGACCAACGCAGGGCGTTTGATCGGCGACGGCGGCGGCGCGTTCGGTCTGGTCGGCGTGGACGATCTCTGGGCGAAGGAGGGACGCGCGCCGAACCTCGAACGCGCGCTCGCGATGGTGCCGCGCGACGTTCCGAAGATCTTGCTCGCCCACCAGCCGGTGTTCCTCGAGCAAGCCGTCGGCAAGGTGCAGCTTCAGCTCAGCGGCCACACGCACGGCGGACAGGTCAGCCTCGGTTGGAATCCGGCCGAGCTCGTGCTCCCCAACGGCTGGGTGCGCGGCCGCTACGACGTCGGCGAGAGCATCCTCTACGTCAACCGCGGCTTCGGCACGGCGGGTCCGCCCACGCGCCTCTTCTCACCGCCCGAGGTCACGAAGCTGGTGCTCGTCGCGGCTTGAGCGTGTCCGCCTTCACGGCGCGATTTCGGGCGTGTCGTCCGGCACCAGAACGAGCCGCCAGCGAGGGCCGTCGGGGGTCTGCTCGCGCACCATCGGAACCTCTGCCGTGCGTTCGTCGGCTTGCAGCCGGATCGTCGCGCGTTCGCCGTCGACCCGGATCTCCATCGGGTCGAGCGGCACCCGAAGCCGAAACGAGCCCGGCGCGATCATCTCCCACGGCTCGAGGGGACGGCGGGCGAGGTGGGTGGCACGACGGGCCCGCGAGGCCAGCCGCTCTTGGGAGCCCTCGTCCAGCAGCGCGAACGCGTCGGCCCGCGCGCGGTCGTCGAGCACGGAGCGCTCCATGGCGCTCACGAACGCGCGAAGGGTGCTCTCGGGTGTCTCGCCCGGGGCATCCGGGGCACATCCGGCGAGAACACCGGTGCCGAAAACACCGACCGCCAGGAGCAGAGTCGCGCGAAGGCTCACGGTGCGGGAGATAGCGCAGCCTTCGCGGCCGGGCTCGCGCTTGACCGCCCGGCCCCCCTCGATAGGATGCGCCCGCGACCCGGAGCCCTCGCAATTTCGCGGAGGTACCGAGGCGCGAACGCGACGAGCACGATGACCGACGACCCGGCTCTCGGCCTCTACCAGGTCCTTCACGACGACGGCAGCGTCGACGAAGCCCACGACCCGAAGCTCGACGACGAGACCCTGCTTCGGCTCTTCCGCCACATGGTCCACATCCGCATCGTCGACGAGCGCATGCTCGCGCGGCAGCGGCAGGGCAAGGTCGGCTTCTACGGCGCGAGCACGGGCCAAGAGGCGACGCCGATCGTGACCGGCATGCTCCTGCAGGAGCAGGACTGGGTCTTCCAGGCGCTCCGCGAGGGCGCGATCATGCTCGTCCGCGGCTTCCCGCTCGACACCTGGCTCGCGCAAATCTACGGCAACGAAGGCGACGTCGCGAAGGGCCGCCAGATGCCGATGCACATGTCGGGTCGCGCGGTGAACCACGTGAGCTGGAGCTCGTGCCTCGGTCCGCAGCTCCCGCAGGCGGTCGGCATGGCGTGGGCCGCGAAGCTCAAGGGCCACGAGGACGTGATCTCGGTCGCGTTCACGGGCGACGGAGCCACGAGCGAGCCCGACTTTCACGCCGCGATGAACTTCGCCGGCGTCTACAAGCCGCCCTGCGTGATCGTCTGCCAGAACAACCACTGGGCGATCAGCGTGCCGGTGAGCAAGCAGACCGCGTCGCCGACCTTTGCGATCAAAGCGCGCGCGTACGGCCTTCCGGGCATTCGTGTCGACGGCAACGACGTGCTCGCGCTCTGGAGCGTGCTCTCGGCGGCGTTCGAGCGCGCCCGCAAGGGCGAGGGCCCGACCTTCGTCGAAGCGCTCACCTACCGCATCGGCGCGCACAGCTCGAGCGACGATCCGACGCGTTACCGCTCCGAAGAAGAGGTCGAGCGCTGGCGCCAGAAGGATCCGATCGCGCGCTTCGAGCGTTACCTGCGCGCCAAGGGCCTCGTGACCGACGACTCGCGCAAGGCGCTCGAAGAAGAGATCACCGCCGAGGTGCTCGAGGCGATTCGCAAGGTCGAGGAGCACGGGCTCCCGGCGCGCGAGACGGTGCTCGACGACGTCTTCGTCGAGCGCCCTTGGCATCTCGAAGAGCAGCGCCAGGAACTGCTCGCCGGTCCGGTCGCGCCCAAAGCGGCGCACTGAGGTCGGACACCGTTTGGACACGGGCGCCTTCGCGCTCTTTCCCGAAACGAATTCTCAGGTTCGAGAGACAGGTTCTTCGACGTAACCGCGAAGAACGGAGACGACACATGGCGGACAAGACCTACGAGGCGATCGTCATCGGCGGCGGACCGGGCGGATACCCGGCGGCCATCCGGCTCGCGCAGCTCGGCGTGAAGACCCTGTGCGTGGAGAAGGAGCACTGGGGCGGCGTCTGCCTGAACTGGGGCTGCATTCCCTCCAAGGCGCTCATCGCGGCTAGCGGTCTCGCGCACCGCATCGCGCACGCGCAGCACATGGGCATCTCGGTGCAGGGCCTGAAGGTCGACGTGCCGAAGATGCAGGAGTGGAAGGACGGCATCGTCAAGAAGCTCACCGGCGGCGTGCAGCAGCTCATCAAGGGCAACGGCGGCGAGCTGATGCTCGGCACCGCGAAGCTCGTCGCGAAGGACGAGGTCGAGGTCACGACGCCGGACGGCAAGAAGGAGCGCATCAAGGCGACCAAGGCGATCGTGATCGCCACGGGCACGCAGGTCGTGCGCATCCCGGGCTTCGAGCCCGACGGCAAGCAGGTCATCACCGCGAAGGAAGCGGTGAGCCTTCAGGAAGCGCCGGGGCGCATGGCGATCATCGGCGGTGGCGTGATCGGCATGGAGCTCGGCATGGTCTACCAGAAGCTCGGCACCCAGGTGACGGTGGTCGAGATGATGGACCAGATCCTCGTCGGCACCGACAAGGACGTCGTGAAGGTCGTCGAGAAGGCCTTCACGAAGGGCGACAACCCGGCGACGGTCCTCACGAAGGCGAAGGCGGTCTCGCTCGACAAGTCGAAGAAGGGCGTGAGCCTCACGGTCGAGGTCGGCGGCCAGGCGCAGATCATCGAGTGCGACACCGTGCTCGTCGCGGTCGGCTTCAAGCCCAACAGCAAGGACCTCGGGCTCGAGGGCGTCGGCGTGAAGCTCGACGACCGCGGCCACATCCTCGTCAACGAGAAGCTCGAGACGAACGTGAAGGGCGTCTACGCGGTCGGCGACGTGCGCGGCATGCCTTACCTCGCGCACAAGGCGACGAAGGAAGGCGAGATCGCGGCCGAGGTCGTCGCAGGCCACAAGGGCGCGCAGCTCGACGTCATCGCGATGCCGGCGGCCATCTTCACCGAGCCCGAGATCGCGACCGTGGGTCTCACGGAGACCGAGGCCAACAAGGCCGGTCGCAAGATCAACATCGGCAAGTTCCCCTTCAGCGTGCTCGGCCGCGCGATGGCGATCGACAGTACCGAAGGCTTCATCAAGGTCATCACCGACCCGGAGCACGAGGACAAGGTGCTCGGCGTGACCATCGTCGGTCCCGAGGCCGCCGACATGATCAGCGAAGCGGCGCTCGCCCTCGAGATGCACGCGTTCGCCGAAGACGTCGCGCTCACGGTGCACCCGCACCCGACGCTGGGCGAGGGCGTGATGGAAGCGTTCAAGGTCGCGCTCGGCGAGGCCGTGCACGTGGTGCAGAAGCGCAAGAAGTGAGCACGCGACGGCGCCCCGTCTACGCCTTCGTGGACGGGGCGCTCCTTCGTGTCGCCCACGAAGCGTTCCTCTTCGATTCGTATTGGTGGCGTTGGCACGCCGCGCCCGAGCTCGTCTCGCGCTTCGTCGAGGGGCCGTTGCCCGCGCAGGGCCGGCCGCGCAACCCCGCGCTCGAGATGCCCGAATCCTCGATCCTCTGGGGACCGGCTGCCGTGCAGCTCGAGGCCAGTCGCATCGTGGCGGTCGAGGTCGGCACCTGGTGGCCACCTCGATCGAGTACCAGGGGCCGGACGTCGTCGAGCGCTACGTGCTCGGCGACGGTCCGTGGCCTGGCTCGGTGCCGAGCTCGGCGATGCAGGAAGAAGCGACGCCCTCTCGAAGGTGATCGCGTGGGCACGCGCACACGGGGTGGAGATTCGCGACGGAGGGTGGCTCGCTGCGAAGGTGGTCGAGCCGGAGCCCACGCGTTTTCCGGAACGCCGAAGCGACGCCTCTGGGGGGTATCGCGATTCCGCGTACACCACCTCGATCCGGACGTCGCCGCTCGAGCCGCACGAACGGTTGCTCCGGTGGACCGTGCTTCGGCTCGGACGCGAGTGGCCGATTCCGCAGGAAGTGGCCTTGAACCTCGAGACGGTCTTCGTGCGCGGAAAGGACGACGTGTCCTACGCGCTTCCGCGCGCGTCGTTGCGCGCGAGGCGCGACCTCGGCGTCGACGCCGTCTACGTGTTTGGCCGCCACACACAGCTCCCGATGTTGGGCCGCCGTGGCGGCTGTCCGGTGCGAACGGTCCTCGACCGACAGCTGCGGGCGAAGGGCGGTTGAACGGCCGCGACGCGGCGCCAATGCTCAGCGGTCGCATGTTCTCGTTCGGCCTCGTGATCGTCGCCACGGACGAAGAGCTCGTGCTCTTCGACGGCTGCCTTCGAAGCGACCGCGGCACGTGGGTGCCGCAACGCGCTCAGTCGACCTTCCATGGAGGGGCCCGAGCTGCCGACGCGGTCTCGCCGTGGCCGCCTCGAGCGGCCAACGTGCGTTGGTCGCCCTCGCATCGTTTTCGTCGCGATCGAATCCTTCGCTTGGTGGTCGGCACGCCTTGGCCGCTCGTGGAGCTCTGGTACCGCGGCCCCGACGTCGAAGAGCATCATCCCTTGGGCACGGTGCGTTGGGAGGGCCTGGTCCCGTCGGCCCCCTCGCTCGAGGAAGCCGCGACCCTCGAAGAGCTCGTCTGGTGGGCGCGAGACGCGGGCATCGAGGTGCAGGAGAACGGTTGGTTGGACGCTCCCGTGGTGCCCTGGGAGCGCGCGACGATGCCGGAACGCCGGGCGGTCACACGTGACGACACGCTCGGCTACCGCGTCTCGGCGCGTCCGGAAGAGCTCGCGTGGACGACGCCGCTCGAGCCTCACGAGCGTCTCTTGCGCTGGATGGTGTGGCGCCGCCTCGGCCGAGAGTGGCCGATCCCGGAGGAGGTCGCGGTGGACCGCGAGCATGTCTTCGTTCGACCCGCCGGAAGAAAGCCGGAGGAGGCGTTCCTGCTTCCTCTCGGGGCGCTGCGTTGGCGTGAGGATCACGGCGTCGACGCGGTCTACGTCTTCGGTCGCCACACCCGGCTGCCGATGCTCGGTCGCCGCGCAGGTTGTCCCGTACGCGACCGGCTCGATCAGGCGCTGCGTGGCACGTGAACGCGACCTCTGGCATGCCTCGAAGGTGACCCGCGAGCTGCACGTGCACCGGCTCGGGCCCATCGCCTACGGCGAGGCGCTCGCGCTGCAAGAGAGGTTGGTCGCGCTCCGAAAAGAAGGCGCGATCGCGGACACGCTCTTGCTGCTCGAGCACGACCCGCCGGTCGTCACGCTCGGGCGCGCGGCCAAGGGTCAGAACGTGCTGCTCTCGCCGGAGTTGCTCCGCGCGCGGGGCTTCGATCTCTTCGAGACGGGCCGCGGCGGCGACGTGACCTACCACGGGCCCGGTCAGCTCGTCGGCTACCCCATCGTCGACCTCAAGCCCGACCGCCAAGACGTGCGTCGCTACGTGTCGTCGCTCGAAGAGACGATGATTCGAGTGGCGAGCGACTACGGCGTCGCGGCCGAGCGGCTCGAAGGCTTCAACGGCACGTGGCTCGACGCGCATGGCGCGCGCCCGCGAAAGATCGGCGCGGTCGGGGTGCGCATCAGCCAGTGGGTCACGATGCACGGCTTCGCGATCAACGTGAACACCGACCTCTCGCACTTCGGGTTGATCGTGCCCTGCGGCATCACGGACAAGGGCGTCACCAGCCTGCAGGCCGAGCTCGGACGCGAGGTCTCGATGGACGAGGTGATCGAGCGAGCTGCCACGCATTTCGCGGGGTTGCACGAGAGCCAACTCGTCTGGCGCGACGCGCTTCCCTGAGAGCACGCCCCACTTGCACGGATCCATCCGTGCGAGTGGAGGCGTTGCTCGTTGGTGGGAGGGGGCCCCGCTCCGGCTTTGCCGGTCGGGGGAGGGGGCGCGCCGCCCCTCGAAAAGAGGGAAGAGCATGAATCAACTGATTCGTGCTCCGAGGGCTGTCACGCCGCTTTGGCGTCGGCCCCTTCACGCTTGCCCATCGCGAGCACGCCGAGTCCCAAGAGCGCAGCGACGACCGAGCCCGCGAGAATGCCGACCTTCGACACGTCGGCCAGCGCGGGGTCGTCGAAGGCGAGGCCCGCGATGAAGAGCGCCATCGTGAAGCCCACGCCGGCGAGCAAGCCGACGCCGAGCAGGTGGCGTAGCGTCGCGCCCTTCGGGAGCTCGGCGAGCTTCAACTTCACCGCCAGGAAGCTGAACGTGAAGACGCCGAGCGGCTTGCCGACCACGAGGCCGAACGAGATGCCGAGCGCGACCGGGTGCGCCAGCGCTTCCCCCAGATGACCGTCGATCGCGACGCCCGCGTTCGCGAGCGCGAAGACGGGGAGCACGATGCGCTTCACGAGCGGGTAGAGCTGATGCTCCAGCGTCTGCAGGGGCGCCTGGACGTGCTCCAGACGCTTGGCGACGCGGTCGAGCACGCGCTGTTCCTCCGCCGACGGGAGTCGCTCGTGATCGCGTGGCGGCAGCGAGGCCAAGCGCTCCATCGATCGCTGCACGTCCTCACGGAAGCCGTCGCGGTCGATCCGGGTGCGCGCCGGGATCGTGAACGCCATCAGGAGCGCGGCGACGGTCGCGTGCACACCCGACTTGAGGAAGGCGAGCCAAACCAGGGTGCCGAGCAGGAAGTAGAGCAGGGGCGTGCGAACGCCGCGGCGGTTCGCGAGGATGGCGACGCCGAAGAGCCCGAGGCCGATGGCGAGCGTGCCGAGCGCGATCGTGTCGGTGTAGAAGATGGCGATCACGAGCACCGCGCCGATGTCGTCCACGATCGCGAGCGCGGTCAGGAAGATGCGCAGCGACGGCGGCACCCGCGATCCGAGCAACGAGAGCAGGCCGAGCGCGAACGCGATGTCGGTCGCCATCGGGATGCCCCAACCCATCGCGTGCGCGGGCTCGCCGCCGCGTTGCACGGCGAAGTAGAGGAGCGCGGGCACCAACATGCCGCCGATCGCCGCGGCGACCGAGAGCGACGCCTTTCGCAGGCTCGCGAGCTCGCCGACCAAGACCTCGCGCTTGATCTCGAGGCCGACGAGGAAGAAGAAGATGCCCATCAAGCCGTCGTTCACCCAGAGCAGCAAGGGCTTCTTCAGCGCGGCGTTTCCGAAGCTCACGCCGAGCGGCAGGTCGACGAGCGCGCGGTAGCTGTCGGCCCACGGCGAGTTCGCCCACACGAGCGCCATCACGGTCGCGAGCAGAAGCAACGCGACGGGCAGCGAGGAGTGATTCCAAAGACGGGAGAGGCGGTCTTTCATCGAAGCGTCCGAGCCTGAGAGCGCGCCGCCACTCGCACGGATCGATCCGCGCGAGTCGCCGGTGCTCGTTGGTGGGAGGGGCCCGAGCCGGCGTGGCGGGTCGGGGGAGGGGAGCGCGCCGCCCCCTCGCAGAAAGGAAGAGCGAATCAGTTCAGGCGATTCGTGCGCTGAGCGAGGTGGGCCTGATCGAAGAAGGGATGCAGCTCGCGTGCCGCGCGCGCATGACGTGAGCCTCGCCCGCGAGAAAGCGCCGCGCGGCGTCGGCCTCTGGGCGTGCCTCGAGGTGTACCAGCAGTCCGTCCCGCGAGAGCGCGTCGACGACCGCTTCGAGCACTGCGGACATCAGCCAGTCGCGGTCGACCAGGCGGACGCTGGCGTCGTCGAGGGCCTGTCGTCGTGTGCTCGCGACGGCGTCTCGAAGCATGCGGTGTCGCTCGCGATCGGCGCCGGAAAGGGTGTCGACGCCGACTTGGTCGAGCAACGCGCGTGCTTCGTCACGGTCGCCGCGTGCGGTGGCGGCGAAGGCTCGCAGCAACACGTCTCGCTCGGCCGCGACCCCGAGCGCGCGGGCGTCGAACGCCGTGGCTTCGATGCGTTTGGCGGCCTCGACGGGTGAGCCGTCACGCAGGGCACAACACGCGACCGCCCCGTCGAGCAGCAGGCGACGCGAGTGCTCGAGGTCCGCGGCGACGGCGTCGGCGTCGAGGTCGGAGAGCCACGCTCGAAGCTCGTCCGCGCTCGGGCCGACGTCGTCTCGACGTGCGAGATCGCGCACCCGGTCGCAGTGGCCGCCGCTCGAAAAGACGAGGGCGCGCGCCGCGTCGGCCAACCCACGAAGCGCGGGCGGAAGGCGCGACGCGTCGAGCCGCGAGGCCTCGTAGGTCGCGACGGGAAGGGGACCCGCGTCTTCGTGGCGGCCCTGCGCGACCACGTAGGCGAGCAGCAAGGTCGTGCGCTCGATGTCGAGGTCCGTCAGCGGCGAGCCGAGCGAGGTGAGCACCGGGCCTTCGTCCCGTCCCTCCGCCAGGCGTCGCGCCCCGTCGAGGCGTGCGTCGAAGAGCTCGGACGCCAGGCCCTCCGCGGCGCGGCGGGATTCGGCGGCCTCGCCGAGACGCGCCGCCCAAGCGTCGGAAGTGGCGAGACGCTGGCGAAGCACGAGGTGAAGGTGAACCGACGCGTGGTCCAGGCCGAGCGCGCGGTCGGCCTCGGCGACCGGAGGGACCGCGGGAGCGCGTGTGAGAAAGAACCCCGTGGCGCCCACGGCGACCGCGCCGAGCGCGACGACCCCGAGCCAGCGTGTACGTCGAGAGGCAGGCACTCGACCAACTTCGGGTCGAAGGCGGTCGAGTGCAAGTGTTTTCCTGATTTTTGTTTCAGGTATTGGGTTGCGTGTGTTTGCGGCGATCGGCGGGCAAGCGCGTGAGATCACGAATCCACCATGCGGACGACGAAACAACCCGCGGAGGACGGCCGCCGTGTCGGCGGCGTCTCCTGTCGGGAATCTCCGACGGCTGTCGCTCCCTCAGCCGACGAGGGAACGCGCGGCTTCCGCGAAGATGTCTGCGAGCTCGCCGTAGAGCGCGTCGCCCTCGGCCGCGGTCGCGTCGGCGGGCCACCCGAAGTAGGCCTGCGGTCCGCCCGCTTCTTCGAAGCTCTGTTTGCCCTCGCGAATCGCGACGCTGAGCGAGCTCGGGTTCGGCGCCAGCTCGGCCTGCACGTCGCGCCGAACCAAGAAGGGATCGGCGGCCAGCACGAGGCTCGTCTCGTAGCGTCCCGCGTGGCAGGCGCCGCTCTTGAACTCGTCGCCGAGGCGCAGCGCGTGCGGCTTGCGCGTCACGTCGGGGAAGACGCCCTTCGCGCCCTTCGCGAGGGCTTCGGCGAGTCCTTCGCGGAGCGCCTGCAGGTTGCCGGGCTCGAGGTGCGCGTTGCAGATCACGACCCCGGCGAAGCCGGCGCGGTGCGTCGCGAGCACGACGTCACGCACGAGCGCGCGAGCGGTCTCGATCGGGATCGAGAGCGTTCCGTCGAAGCCGGCCGCGAACTCGGTCACGGCGTAGGCGAGCGGCGGAAGCACGACGCTCGGAATGCCGTCCGCGCGAAGGAGCCGACACGCGCGCAGCGCCGCGGTCTTCGAGATCACGACGTCGGTGCCGAGCGGAAGATGCGGCCCGTGGGCCTCGGTGGCGCCGGCGGGAAGCAGCGCGACGGCGCCCGCCATCTGGCGGGCTTCTTCGAAGGTCAGCTCGTCGAGCTGAAGGCGGGGCTCGTCGGACGGCATGGAGCTCCTCGGGTCGTCAGCGCAGCTCGCGGCGCAACACTTTGCCACGGTCGTTGCGAGGAAGGTCGGGCACGAACGCGACCTCCCGTGGGAACTTGTAGCGTGTCAGGCGCGCCTTCGCGTGCTCTTGCAGCTCGCTCACGAGCGCATCGCTCTCTTCGACCCCTTCGCGGAGCACGACGAAAGCCTTCGGAATCGTCAGGCCGGCGTCGTCGTCGACGCCCACGACCGCGCACTCGCGCACCGACGGATGCGTCGCCAGGCAGTCTTCGATCTCGAGCGGCGAGACGAACTGGCCACGCACCTTGAGCATGTCGTCGGCGCGGCCGGCGTAGAGGTACGCGCCGTCCTCTCTTCGCGTGAAGAGATCGGCGGTGACGCACCAATCCGCGCGGAAGGTCGCGCGCGACGCGTCTTGGCGGTTCCAATAGCAGAGCGCTGCCGACTCGCCACGCACCCAGAGGCGCCCCATCTCGCCGTCCGCGACGTCGTTCCCGTCCGCGTCGACGATGCGCAGCTCGTAACCCTCGACGGGTGTACCGAGCGTTCCGGGCCGCACGTCGCCGGGTTTGTTCGTGCAGTAGATGTGGAACATCTCCGCGCTTCCGATGCCGTCGAGCACCTCGGCCTTCGGGAAACGTTCCTGCCAACGCACGAGCAGCTCCGGCGGCAACGCTTCGCCCGCGGAAAGACAGATGCGAACGCTGTCGAGCGACGGGCGTGGCTCGAGGTCGACGAGCTGCCGAATCATCGCGGGCACGTTCGTGAGCACCGTGACGCCGTGTTTTTCGACGTGCTCCGCGATGCGCTCGGGCGTGGGCTTGTCGGGGAAGAGCACCGCCGTGCCGCCCACCGCGAACGGGAACATCAAGTTGGTGCCCGTGCCGTAGCCGAAGAAGAGGCGCGAGACGGAGACGAAGACGTCGTCCTCGCGAAGGCCGAGCGTGCGCTTCGCGTAGACCTCGGTGTTGAACGCGAAGTGACGATGGAAGTGGACCGCGCCCTTCGGCTTGCCCGTGGTCCCGCTCGTGAAGAGCCACCCCGCCACGTCGTCCGCGAGGGTGTCGGCGTTGTCGGTGTGCGACGGTGCTTCGGCGAGCGCGTCTTCCCAACGCGCCCAGGTCTTCGGGGCTTCGTTCGCGCCGACGACGAAGCGCGCGCGGCAGCGCTCGGGCATCTGCGCGGGCAACCGTTCGACCACGTCGGCGTGCGCGACGACCGCGCGGCAGCGTGTGTACTCGAGCAGGTACGCGAGCTCTTCGGGCGTCGCGAGCGGGTTGGCCATGCAGAAGACCGCGCCGGCCTTCAGCGTTCCGAACCACGCCTCGACGAAGGGCATGCCGTCGAAGAGCAAGAGGAGCACGCGGTCTTCGAGGTCGATGCCGCGCGCGCGAAGCGCATGGCTCGCGCGGTTCGAACGCTCTTGCACCTGGGCGTAGGTCCAGCGCTCGTCGCCCACGGCCACCGCGGTTCGATCCCCACGACCTTCCTCGACGCGCGCGTCCAGGTAGTAGTGCGCGAGGTTGAAGCGCTCGGGAAAGGTCGGAAGGTCCCCCATGATCGGAGGCTTGGTAGCCCGGCCTTCGCCGCGCTTTCTGTGAGACGCGACACGGGCATGACGCGGCGAGAGCCTCACGCGGTCTTTCGCAGCGTCGACTCCTTCGGTGGTGCGACCGCCGTTTCGTGAGCGAACGCGGGCATCGCGGAGGTCACTCGCGGAGGAAGTAGCCGACCGCGCTGCGGCCGATGGCCAGCGTTCCCGCGCCCGCGATGCTCGCGCTGAC
This sequence comes from Sandaracinus sp., assembly GCA_020633125.1. GTDB lineage: Bacteria > Myxococcota_A > Polyangia > Polyangiales > Houyiibacteriaceae > JACKEH01. The sequence goes on from JACKEH010000006.1 coordinate 139,303, forward strand.
GACGCTGCCGAGGCCAGGGATGGCCTTCACCGCCTGTTGGGCGCCCCAACGAAGGCCGAGACCGGCGGCGCCCACCGCGCCGACACTGCCGACCCACTCGAGCGCCGTGCGGCGATCCCACGGGCGTCCGGAGAGGTAGGCGATGCTCGTGACCAACAAGCCTTGAAGGGGCGCGAGCAGCGCCATGTCGGCGAGCGGAATCGGGGCGACGGCGACGGTCACCGCGAGGGTCGAGCTCGCACGGGTGATCGCGGTGGCGACCCGACGGCGCGTGCGACGCGCGCCCGAGAGCGCGCGTGCGCCTTCGACGCGTGCTGGGTCGGGGAGGGTCTCGGCGACGCGTTCGGCGAGGTCGTCGACGCCGACCGACGCGAGCCCGTCGCGAAGGCCGACCGCCGCGACTTCGACGCCGTGCAGACCCGCGTCGGCGAGCTGCTTGGCGAAGGGCGCTCGTGCCGGCGCGCCCGTGATGGGCGGTGGCTGAACGAGCACGGGCACGAACGCTGGCGCGCGCTCGCCCCGTGCTTCCGCGCCGGCCAGGGTGCGTACGACCGCGTCGAGGTGATGGCCGAGGCCCGCGTCGACCTCCGCGGGGGTCGCCACGAGGAAGAGCACGTCGGGGAGACGTTTGCTCAGCGCTTCGGCGGCCCCGAGCGGAGGGGTCGCGAGCACCTCGAGGTGGCGGTCGTCGGCGTCGAGCCGGAGCCAGCCGTCTTCGTCGCCGGTCGTCCGCGGGGTCGCATCCAAGAGCGCGGCGAGCAACGAGGCGACCCCGGCGTCGGGCGTCGCGACGAAGGCGAAGCGTGGAACCCGGCGCTCGTACACGAGGCGCGAGAGGCTCTGAAGGTCTCGCTTGATCACACCGACGAAAGGCACGCGATCGAGGACGGCGAGCAGCTCGTCCCACCCCTCGGTGTCGAGCCCCGGCGCCGGACGCGCGGTCTCTTCGTCGTCTTCGGGCAAGCCGAGCTCGGGCTCGTCGTGGCGGGGGTCGGTCATGGTCGTCTCGCTCTCGGGAACGGCGGGAGAGGGGCGAAGAAGGCTGGCTCGGCGGTTCGGCGTCAATTCTTCCCGTGGCCGCGGCCCGTGGCAAGCGCGCCGGGCGCACCGGCCCTCTACGCACGAGCCGTAGAGAACATTCACGGCCCGCCGGAGGGCCGCGCAGTCCGTCGAGAACGTCGCCGTGTCCCGAGCCGTGAGCGCTTCAGGCGCGCGACAGCTGGTCGCCGACTCGAATCGAACCGCCGTCGACGACACGTGCGTAGATGCCACGACGACGGGCTTCGCGAACCGATTTGTGATTCACGAAACGCAAGGCCTCCGGGCCGAAGCGCGCGGCGAGCTTGCGGCAACCGAGGTGAGGCTCGTCGGTGATCTCCAACGACGTCTCGCCGAGGCGAAGCCGGTCGCCGGTCTTCAGCGACGCCATCGAGAGGTCGAAGCTCACGAAGAGGTTGTCGCCGAAGAGCTCCCAATCCTCACGACCGGCGATGGCGTCGGCGACCCGCGCGTCCATCAGGGTCAGCTGACGTTCGGGGTTGCCGTCGAGCGTCGCCCAATCGTCGCCCTCGAGCCCGCCTTCGACGCTGAGCCGCGCGGTGTCGACCACGAGGCGCTCGTGTTTGGCGGGTCGAATCACGATTTTCTCGAGCCGGCCCGAGGCCTCGGGCGCTTCGCGCAAACGGGACTCCATCTCGGCGGTCGCGCGGTGTTGCGCCGCGATTCGCCCGTAGGGCGGTGGCCCGAGACGCGTGTCCAGACGCTCACGCCACGCGCGAAGCACGTCGTGCTCGATGAAGAGCTGCGCGACGCGGTCGGGCGCGCCGAGGTCCATCATCTGAAACTGGGAGAGCAGCGCGAGGTCCGCGAGGGTCGGCTCGCGTCCGACGAGGAAAGGCCGATGACGGAGCGAACGAATCGTCGGCCGAAGCACGCCGACCAGGCCTGCGTAGAGCGTGTCGGCTTCTGCCTCCCACGTGCGAAGGCAACCGGTGCCGAACTTTCGTTCCTTCACGAAGGTGAAGAGCGCGCGCTCGAAGGGGCGGTCGAAACGCTCCGCGATCTGTGGGGACGCGAGTCGGAACGCGAAGTCTTCGACCGCGCCGTTCGCGAAGTCGACGAACGCCCACACGAGCGCGGCGTCGCCTTCCGGCACCAACGCGGCGACACGCGGCTCGTGCTCCACCAGGTGCTCCACGATGCGTCGCGAATCCACGAGAACGGTGCCGTCGTCGAGCTCGAGCACGGGCACTTGAATGTAGCCGCCGGTCAGCGTGGCGAGCGCGTCGCGATCGCCGTAGCGCACGTCGACGAGCTCGAAGGGCACCTTGGCGAGATCGAGCGTGGATTGAACGAAGCGGGCGTAGCAGCTGTAGTCCAAGCGATGCAGGCGCATGACGTCTCCTTCGAGGCGCGGACTATCGCACGTGCGCAGCCACGACGCCGCGCGGGGAACGGGCCTACGGGCCGTCGATGCTCCACGCGTGGCGTGCTCGTGCCGAACGCTGACGACCGGCGCTCAGAGCACGAATCCGTTGCACTGATTCATGCTCTTCCTTCTCTTCGAGGGCAAAGCCGGATTGGGGCCCCCTCCCACCACCGAGCATCCCCTGCACTCGCACGGATTGAATCCGTGCAAGTGGGGGCTGCTCTCAGAAGCGCTGCATCCAGGAGGGCCGGCGCCGCTCCCACACCATCGTACCGACCGCAACGAACGCGAAGGCGACGCTCAGCACGGACAAGCCGAGGAGCCCGAACCGCCACTGGAGCAGGCCTAGCGCGAAGAGGGCCATCGCGAAGAGCGGAAGACGGGCTTCGGGCGCGAGCTCGAAGATCGGCTCGGGACGGGGGGCCTCGAGGCTCTCGATCAACGCCTCGACCCGCGGGTCCAGCGGCGCGGCCGCATCGTCCTCGCGGGGGCGGAGCGGCAACGCGCATCGGGGGCACTCGTGCCCGATCGTGAACCCGTCGCCGCAGCCGACGCAGCGCAGCGGCGCAGGAGGTGGCGCGCTTCGCTTCGCCTTCCACGGCAGGCCACGAAGCCGCGCGAGCGCTCGCCGCCGAAGACCTTCGAGGCGCTTGAAGTTCTCTTCGGCGCGCGGGTCGTCGGGGTTGGCGTCCGGGTGGTGCCGGCGGGCGAGCTCTCGCCAGAGGCGCGCGAGGGAACGTTCGTCACGCACGTGGGCGAAGGGGTCGTACGCCATGGGGCCTCCAGACAACCTCGAGCGGCCGAGGTTCCCTCGTCTACGCTCGACGCCCACGATTCTCCCCAAAAAAACTCGTTCGAGTCATCGTCTTCGAGGTCACCCCGACCCGCGCTCGCGCGTGGGGGCGGTGACGTGGGGTCCACTGTGAGCCTCCCTCGCGCCCCGACGCGCTTGCGCGTGGGGGCGAGTTGAGGCGGACTGACGCCCTCACTCCACGAGGCGCAGTCGAACCAGCCGCGAGCGGCGTCCCTCGGTGACCGCGACCGTCAGGGTGGGGCGCTCTCCCGGCGTCCACACCATCGCGTCGATCGGACCGGCGAAGGTCGTCTCCGCGATGGGCTCGGCACTTCGCTCGGTTGGTGGAAGATCCGCCAGGCGCCAGACGGCGACGCGCCCGTCGGCGCCACCCGTCGCCAATCGGCCGTCCGCGACCGCCATCGCACGCCCCGCGCCGAGGTGTGCGACCAGTGTCGTCGACGAACCGTCCGACACGCTCCACACGACCATTTGGCCGTTGGCATCCAGCGCGAGCACACGCTCTTCGGTGACGCTTGCCGCTGCGATCGCGTAGTGGGGGCGCGTGAGCTCGCGAAGCTCGCCTTCGAGAAGCCACACCCGGTGACCCGCCGCGACGACTCGCTCACCGTCGAACGCGATCACGTCGGCGCCCGGCACCGACCAGGTTCGTTCGCCCGTGACCAGCTCGCGGCTCGACGCCTCGCCGCGGAGCCACCACCACGCGTCGCGGAGCCAGACCCCGGTTTGCACGGCGGGACCTTCGGGGATGGGGAGCTCCGTCGGCGTCTCGTCGCGCAGCTCGTAGGGCCACGCCCGGACCACGCCCTCGGCGACCGACACGGGCGCTCCGAGGTAGGCCGGTGCATCGAACGACCGATCGCCCATCGCGAGCGACCCCCGGCTCCCCATCACGGGAACGTCGCGCATCCACCCCAACGAGAGAATCGGGCGGGCGGGTTGCGCGAGCTCGTCGGCTAGCTCCAGACGCGGACCGTCGACCGGGGCCAGCGGAGCCGAGACCGACGAGGGATCGGAGCCGCAACGACACGCGGTGATCAAGACGAGCAGGAGCGAGGTCGGGCGCACGTCGCCGATCTAGTACACCCGCCCGCAAGGTCGAACCGGGTATCCGCGGCCCTCGACGCGGATACCGCTCGCCGACCTCCTCGAATAGGCTTCGGCCTGTCCTTCGTCAGCGCGGCAAACGACCTCCACGCCGATCATCCACGGCAACCCGGTTCGACCTTGCGGGCGGGTGTACTGCAGACTGCGGCGAGGGCACCGCGCCCGGCGTGCGGTGTGTCGCGTATGCTCGTGCCCATGCGCGCTTCGATCGCCTTCGCGCTCGTCCTCGTCGCCTGCGGTGGAGGCTCGACGGGGACGACGAGCCCCTCGACGGTTCGCTTCGACCCCGAGACCTACTTCCTGGAGATCGCCGCCACCCGCACCGACTTGGTGGTGGCACCCCAACGCAGCATCGAGGACCTCGAGGAGGCCAAGAACGCCGCGCGCGGAAACGAGCGGCGCACGCTCTTGATCGAGCTCGCGCGCGCCCACATGGCGGCGGCCGGAACGAGCTCGAACCGGGACGAGCGTCGCCATCGGGACGCGGCGGAGCGTTTCGCGAAAGCGTCCGCGCAAGGCTCGCGCGACGCGGAGGTCAAAGCGCGTGCGGCGTTCGTGGAGCTCTGGCTCGCGTTTCGCGCCAGCCACCGAAGCGCGATGGGGCGCGCGACGCGTTTTTCGAGGCAACACGCGCAGAGCGGTGAGCTCGCGTTGCTCGCGTGGGTGATTCGCGGCGAGCTCGCGTTCGCGGCCGAGCAATGGGAGGACGCGCGCACCTCCTACCGTTACGTGCTCGGCGACCTCGAACATCCGCTCTACGCGTACGCGCTCTGGCGTACCGCGCGCAGTCACGCGGGCGCGGGCGACGCCGAGAGCGCACGCAGCACCACGACCGAGGTGGTGCGCTTGGCGTGCCAGGAGACGAGCGAGCCGACGCGTCGTGTGGCCTTCGCCGCGGCGCGTGAGCTCGCCATCGGGTTGCGGGACGATTCGGACGGAGTGACGCGACCGGAGATCTGCGATCCGCCGGTCGAGACGCACGAAAACGGCGAGGCTGGTTGGCGGCCTCCCGAATGATCGTTGCCGTCCTCCCTCTCAGAGCAGCCCCCACTTGCACGGATCGAATCCGTGCGAGTGCCGGGATGCTCGGTGGTCGGAGGGGGCCCCAAGCCGGCTTTGCCGGTTGGGGGAGGGGGCGTGCCGGCGCGCCGCCCCGCGAAGAGAAGGGAGAGCATGAATCGGTGCAACGGATTCGTGCTCTCAGGCCGAGGCGAGCGCGGCTTCGGTGATCTCCCAGAGGCGCTCGGCGTCGGCGTCGTCGCAGGCATGCGCGTCGACCCCGGTGAAGCGCGCGCTCGAAGGCGAGGTCGGCGCGGCCACGTCGCAGTCTTCGCAATAGACCCCCGGCTTGCCTTCGAGCTTCGGCGAGGTCGCGGCCCAGAGCGTGGTCGAGCAACCTTGCTCGGGAGTCTTCCACGAAGACCTCGCGCGCTCGGTCGGTTGTCCGTCTTCTCCGACCCAACCCATCGCTTGCTGCTCTTCGAGCGGCAGATGCCGCTGCAGGGGCGTGAAGATGGCGCCGGGGTGCAGGGAGAACGCGAGCCCACCGGAGTCGCGAAGGCGGCGCGCCAACCCGTTCGCGAAGAGCGCGTTCGCCGTCTTCGATTGCCCGTAGGCCTTCCACTTGTCGTAGCGGGTCGTGAAGTGCAGGTCGTCCCAGCGCATGCCGCTGAGCTTGTGCGCCGCGGACGAGACACAGATCACTCGAATGCCCTCGCTGGCGCGCACCAAGTCCATCAACGCGGCGGTCAGCGCGAAGTGCCCGAAGTGGTTCACGGCGAGCTGCGACTCCCAACCGGGGCCGACACGCGTCTCGGGGCACGCCATCACGCCGGCGTTGAGGAGGAGGTAGTCGAGCTTCGGCAGCTCGAGCGAGGCCGCGAACGCCCGCACGGATCCCAGGTCGGCGAGGTCCATCGGCGCGACCTCGGCGAGCGAGCCGAGCGTCTCCTTCGCGCGCTCGACCGCGCGCGCCGGCACGATCACGCGCGCCCCCTTGGCCACCAACGAACGCGTGGTCTCCAACCCGATGCCGCTGTAGCCGCCCGTGATCACCGCGACCTTGCCTCGAAGGTCGAGGCCTTCGAGCACCTCGTCGCCCGTGCTCTTGCCGTGAAAACCGGATTGGGTGGGGATCTGATCGGTGAGCGCCATGTCGTTCCTCGTCGAAGGGTCGCGAGCCTCCCACGAAGCGGCGCCGACGGTCGAATGGCTTCGTTCGCTACGCGCTAGGCACGGTTCGAGCGTCGGCCGTACGATCTCGCGTGTGAACACGTTGCTGCTGCCGGGAATGGACGGGACAGGCACGCTCTTCGGCAGATTCGCGTCGTGTCTCGACCCCCGTTGGGTGCCCCACGTCGTCTCGTATTCGCGCGACGAGCCGAGCTCTTACGACGAGTTGCTGGATCGCGTGCCTTTGCCGTCGGGGCGATTCGTCCTGATCGCCGAATCGTTCTCGGGGCCACTCGCGATTCGTTTGGCGGCGCGGCATCCCGAGCGTGTCGGCGCGCTGGTCCTGGTCGCGACCTTCGTGACGAACCCGTCGCGCTTGGCGGCGTGGGGACGCCCTTGGCTTCGAGACGCGGCGTTTCGGATGCGGCTGCCGGATGTCGCCCTTCGCTTCGGATTGCTCGGCTTCGACGCATCCGAGGAGGAGCTCGTAGCAGTTCGCGAAGCGATCGAAACGATCGCGCCCCACGTGCTCGCGAAGCGGCTCCGGGAAATCGTGGCGGTGGACGTGCGCGAAGCGTTTCGTGGACTCCTCGTGCCGACGCTCTACGTCGCGGGCCGTCGTGACCGGCTGGTGGGCCGGCGAGCGCGAGCCGAGATCGGGGCGCTGCGACCGGAGGTCTCGGTGGTCGAGCTGGATGCGCCGCACCTCGTGCTGCAACGCAAGCCACGCGAGAGCGCGAGCGCGATTTCGCGTTTTCTCTCGGCCGCGACCTGAGCGGGTCGAGCCTCGTGGTCTTCGGGACGCGTTTGCGGAACGCTCCCACCGACCCCGAGACGACGAAGATGGCCAGGCTGGAGAGATACGCGATCACCGTGGGTGGGCTCGACGACGGACTGGACGTCGCCGACCGGCTGGCGTCTTGCTGTGGCGCGACGTTGCGTTGGGCGGCCGTCTGGACCGACGAGCCGTCGCGGTTCGAAGGCTCGTGGCCACGGCTCGCGTGGGCCGACGCCGACGTGACCGTCGTCTACCTCGAGAACCCGACCCGGGCGTCGGTGCGTGAGCTCGCCGCTCGTGCCGATCGAGACGCGTGTTGCGTCCACTGGAGCGCGCGGACGTACTCGAGCGACGAAGGCGAAGACGCGCGATGGATCGCGTTCGAAGACACGCGTGGCTTTCGTCGCGACGACGCGCGTCTCTACCGAATCGAGCTCGCGTGGAACGCGCGGCCGCTCACCGCGCCCGACCGTCCCTGGCAAGACGACTTCCCACTCGGTCCGGAGTTGGCCGCCGGGTGGCGCCTGCACGCCGCGGTGGTTCGCGACCACATGCCGCGTGAGCGACTCGTCGCGTGGCTCGCCGAGGCCGCCGAGGTGCCGACCCACGCGGTCGCGCCTTCGGACGGGTGAGCGCGGTGTCAGGGAGCAGAAAAAGAAACGCCCCGGAATCGCGAGGATTCCGGGGCTTTCGAGTGGCGTCCCCAGCGGGGTTTGAACCCGCGTAACCAGCGTGAAAGGCTGGCGTCCTGGGCCACTAGACGATGGGGACTTGTCAGTTGGCTCCGCCGCGTGGGCTTTGCCGGGTGGGCCGTGCGGGACTCGAACCCGCGACCGTCGGATTAAAAGTCCGCTGCTCTACCGATTGAGCTAACGGCCCGATTGCCGCGGTCGCACGTGTCTTCGCGCGGCCGGGCCGTCAGATAACCGGGGACACTCCTTCGGTCAAGGTCGAGAAGCGAATTTGGGAGCGGTTCCGGCCGCCTTGGTCCCCTCGAACGGCGACGAGCCAGCCGCGATGCGACCGGCTCGTCGGCCAAGTCTTCGACTCCGGCGCGAAATCACTCCGCCGCGGCGACCACCGTCTGGTTCTCTGCGGTCAGCGTCAGCAGATCGCGCACGTGTCCACCGCTCAGACCGTAGACCCAGCCGTGGATGTGGAGCTGGCGCCCCGAGTCCCACGCGCGCTTCATGCAGTCGAGCTGCGCCAGGGTCCGCACCTGGGCTTCGACGTTGAGCTCGACCATGCGATCGACCTTCGCCTTGCCCTCGAGCTTCGCGAGCTCTTCGTGCGCGCGTTCGGCGAGCTGGCGAGGCCCGTGGAGCCACGCGCCGAGGAAACCCGGGAGCGGGTCTTCGGCGAGGGAGGCCATCACGCCGCCACACTCGGTGTGACCGCAGACGATCACGTGCTCGACCTTGAGCACGTGCACGCCGTACTCGAGAACGCTGCGCATGCCCACGTCGTCGGGCTTCACGAGGTTCGCGATGTTGCGGGTGACGAAGAGATCACCCGGACCGGCGCCGACGATGTCGGTCGGCGGGACGCGGCTGTCCGAGCAGCCGATGTAGAGGAAAGGCGGCGTTTGACCCTGCGCGTGCCGCGCGAAGTACGTCGGGTCCTCTTCCGTTTGCGACTCGGCCCACTGACGGTTGCGGTCCAGGAGCTCACGAATGGTGGTGCGATGCGGCATGGGACTCCTCAGTGGGCGGCGACGGCGCCCGGCTCGGGAAGGTCGAGAAGGCGGACTTCGATGCGTCTCGAGTGGGCACGCTCGACGAACGCCCGAATCTCGGTGTGGACGTCGGCGTGCAGCGTCTCGGTGTTCCGGCCGTCGATGACGACGAGGCCACCGTCGTCGACGCGCGCGAGGGATTGGCGAAGCAGGAGCTTGCTCAACCACGGCACGGTGGGCGCGAGGCGAACCTCGACCTTCGCTCGTTTGCGCGTCGACAATCGCACCCGCGCCGACTCGACGACGATGAAACCGACCGCCACCACGAAGCCGCCGAGCACGCCGGTGAGGAGGTCGGTGAAGAGAACGAGGCCGACCGTCGAGAAGAAGGGCACCCAATGCGCGGGAGCGCGCCGGAGCATCGCGACGAAGACCGTGGGCTTGGCGAGCTTGTAGCCGACGTGGAGCAGCACCGCGGCGAGGGCGGCGAGCGGGATGCGGTTCATCAGCGGCGCCAACGCGAGCACCGAGACGAGGAGGAGCACGCCGTGCGCGAACGCGCTCATGCGGGTCTGCGCGCCGGAGCTGACGTTCGCGGTGCCGCGCACGATGACCGCGGTGAGCGGGATGCCACCGAGCATCGGCGCGACGACGTTGCCGACGCCCTGCGCGACGAGCTCGCGGTTGGTCGGCGTGTTGCGCTTGAGCGGGTCGAGGCTGTCGAGCGCTTCCACCGAGAGCAACGTCTCGATGCTCGCGATCACCGCGAGCGTCACCGCGATCGTCCACATGGACCCGTTGCCGAGCAGCGAGAAGTCCGGGGTCGCGAGCTCCTGCCGAATCGCGTCGACGCCGCCGACCGGCATTTCGACGAGGTGCGAGCCGCCGACCGCGAGGCTGGGCGCGACCGCGTGGAAGAGCTCGTTGAGGCCGACGCCCGCCGCGACCGCGAGGAGCGGACCCGGGATCCAACGCAGCTTCTTCAGCCACGCGATGCGCTCCTCGAGGAGGATGAGCGCGAGGCCCGTGAGCGAGATGAGCACCGCGCCGACGTGAAAGTGGCCGAGCGCGAACGGAATCTCGGTGAGTGTGTTGCGTCCGTCGGCCTGGAAGAAGGCCTCGTCGCCCTCGAAGTCGCCGTTGTACCCGACCGCGTGCGGGATCTGCTTGAGCACCAGGATCACGCCGATCGCGACCAGCATTCCTTTCACGACCGAAGCCGGGAAGAGCGAGGCGATGCCACCGAAGCGTGCGAGCCCGAGCAAGATCTGCAGCACCCCGGCGACCAAGGTCGCCATCAGCAAGCCCCGGTAGCCGAGCGTCTCGAACGCGCCGAGCACGATGACGATGAGGCCGGCGGCCGGGCCGCTGACGGCGGTGTGCGAGCCGCTCACGAGGGCGACGATCAGGCCGCCGACCATCCCGGAGATCACACCCGCTAGCGGGGGGACACCCGAGGCGTGGGCGATGCCCAGGCAGAGGGGAAGGGCCACCAGGAAGACGACCACGCCCGCGGGAAGGTCGTTCTTGAGATGACGGAAATGGTCGCGGAAGGAGACGTCGGCCACGCTCTTGGCAAGAGCACGCCCCATACCACGGACAGGGCGCCGAAAAGCCTCGTGAAATCGAGGGGTCACGGCGTTTTTGGGGCTGCGTGTCCGAAAGGAACTTGGAGTAGGTCTCGAAAGAAACTTTCGACTTCCCGAAGGCGTCGCGACACAGTGCGAGCCGGCCTCGTGAGCATTTCGACCCGCACCACGCTCGCGTTCGCGCTCTTCGCGCTGCTCTGCGCGGGCACGACGGGCGCGTTGCTCTCGACGATGGCGAGCGACGACTTCGAAGAGATCGTCGTCGACCGTCAGCGGCTCTTCGCCATGCAGGGCGCGCTCGCGTTCCTCGACGACCTGGAGCTCGCGATTCTGGAGCTCGAGCACGTGTCGCGTATGGTGGAGGTCGACCTCGACGACGACGACGACGACGCGGAGCGGCGGGTGCTCAACGAGGCGTGGCGGCTGACGCTTTTCTTCTTCGACGGCGCGGTGGTCTTGGTCGACGAGACCGGCCGCTGCCACGGCGCCGAACCGGGCGAGTGCGGTTCGCGCGATTTCCGCGCCGCGCCTTGGTTCGCGGAGGGCGTGCGCGCGACGGGGCCCATCGTCCACTTCGGCGACGGTGACGACACGACGCTCGCGCTCGTGGTGCCGATGCGTGAAGAGTCGGGCGAGCTCGAGGGCCTCCTGCGTGGCGAAATTCGGCTCGATCGCGGCGACTTCTTCGACGACTCGGTCTACGGGACCGGGCCGGGCTCACACGACCTCGTGCTGCTCTCCGAAGACGGCCGCGAGCTTTTCGTGCACGGTCACCCGCCGCTCGAGGCGCCCGCGTGGCGCGACGCGGTCGCCCGCTCGGATCGCGCCGGCGCGCGGGCGGTCACCGTCGAAGGCGAGCGGCTCGTGTTGGCTTGGGCGCCCATCGGCACGACGGGGGCGCGCCTGGTGTACGCGTGGCCGTTCCGCGAGCTCGACCGCACCGGCGACGAACGAGCGCGTGCGTTGCTGGTGGCCGCCGCCGTGATCGCGTTCGTGGGCATGCTCGTCGGCCTTCTCGTCGCGCGCCGGCTCACCGAGCCGGTGCTCGTGCTCGAGGGGGACGTGCGCGCCGCGCGTGGAGGAAAAGGACGCATCGACCCGCATGGGGCCCGCGACGAGGTCGGCACGCTGCGGCGTGCGTTCGCCGAGCTCGTGGACGAGCTGGCGGCGGGCGAAGAGAATGCGCGCTCGGATCGTGATCGGATCGCGGAGCTGGCCGACACCCTCGAAGAACGGGTTCGCTCCCGCACGCGAGAGCTCGAAGAGACACGCGATGCGCTCGTCGACGCGGAGCGGCTCGCGGCGTTGGGGCGTGCGGGCGCAGCGCTCTCGCACGAGCTGCGCAACTCGCTCAACGCGCTCTCCGTCGGCATGGACGCGCTTGGCGGCTCGTTGCCGGACGCGGCGCGAATGGCGGTGCGCCAACAAGTGCGCGAAGAGATCGGGCGCCTTCGAACGCTCGCCGACGTCTTGCTCGATTTCGCGCGTCCGCGAAAGGTCGAGCGGCGGACGAGCTCGTCCGCCGTCTTGCTCTCACGCTCGCACGCGTTCGTCGAGGACTTCGCGGTCGAGCATGGCGTGTCGCTCGAAGTGGAGCCGGGCGACGACGACCCCCTCGAGGTCGACGCGGGCCTGCTTCAGAGCGTCTTCGTCAACCTCTTGCGCAACGGCGTGGAGGCGGCGACGGGGCGGGAGGTGCCGCGTGTCCACGCGCGCTCTTGGCGCACCGACGACGCTTGGTGCGTCGAGGTCGAAGACGGAGGACCCGGTGTCGCACCCGAGGTCCGCGAGCGTCTCTTTCAACCCTTCAGCAGCGGTCGTGTCGGGGGGGTCGGGCTCGGGCTCGCGCTCGCTCGTCGCTTCGTCGAGCTGCACGGCGGCCGGCTCGAGCTCCTCGAGCCCGGCGCCCTCGGGGGCGCGCGATTCCGGGTGACCATCCCGCTCGACGTGCCCGACTCGGAGGTCTCGTGACACCCAGCGTGCTGCTCGTCGACGACGAGAAGTCGTTTCGATTGATCCTGGAATCGGCGCTGGCCGCCGAAGGCTACGACGTACGGACCGCCGCGGACGTGCGGTCCGGGCGCGCCGCGTGGAAACAAGCGCCGGCCGATTTGGTGATCCTCGATCGCAACTTGCCCGACGGCGACGGCGTGCAGCTGCTGCAAGAGCTCAAGGTCGAGGCGACCGAGCGCAACCTCGACACGACGTTCTTGGTGGTCACCGCGTACGCCGACGTCGACAACGCGGTGATGGCGTTGACGCACGGCGCCGACGACTACGTGACCAAGCCGGTGCAGCTGCCGGACCTGCTGGTGAAGCTTCGCAAGGGGCTCGAACGGCGGGCACTCGAGCGGCAGGTGCAGGCCCTTCGACGTGGCGCGCCCGACGTCGCGAGCCTCTTGCGGCGCACCCGCAGCCCGAAGATGCAGCGCGTGATCGAGATGGCCGAGCGCGTGGCGCAGAGCCCCGAGACGCCGGTGCTCGTGCAAGGCGAGAGCGGCAGCGGCAAAGACCTGCTCGCGCGCTTCATTCACGCGTGCACGCCGACCCGCGCCGAGAGCGCGTTCGTGGAGCTCAACTGCGCGGCGATCAGCGAGCAGCTCGCGGAGAGCGAGCTCTTCGGTCACGAGCGCGGGGCCTTCACGGACGCGAAGGTCGCCAAGCGCGGCCTGCTCGAGCTCGCGGACGGCGGGACGATCTTCCTCGACGAGATCGCCGACCTCGGCCCGAGCGTGCAGGGCAAGCTGCTGCGGGTGCTCGAGACGATGCGCTTTCGACGGGTGGGCGGGACGCAAGACCGCGCCGTCGACGTTCGGGTCATCAGCGCGACGCACCGGGACCTCTCGGCGGCCGTCGCGTCGAAGCAGTTCCGCCTCGACCTCTACCACCGCCTCGACGTCTTCCATTTGCAGGTGCCGCCGCTGCGTGAGCGCCAAGAAGACTTGCTCGGTCTCGCCACGCTTTTCATGGAACAGACCGCGCGTCGGCTCGGGCGTGGGGTCGAGCGCATCTCGAAAGACGCCGCCGACGCGCTCGTCGCGTACGACTTTCCGGGCAACGTGCGCGAGCTTCGCAACGTGATCGAGCGCGCCGTGATCCTCGAGACCTCGTCGGAGCTGACGACGCGGTCGATCGTGCTGGGCGGGCGTGCTCCAGGCGGTGAGGACGAGTCGGCGTTTCTCCGAGTCGAGCTCGGAGACGACGGTGAGCCTCCCTCGCTTCGTGAGGTGGAAGCGGCCTACGTCACGAAGGTCCTGGAGCATGCGGGGTGGAACAAGACCCGCGCGGCGAAGATCCTGGGTGTGACCTTTCCGACGATTCAGAAGAAGATTCAGGACTACGGGCTCGGCTGAGCGCGGATCTCCGGCATCTTTTCGAATCTGCGAGGTTTTCGCTGCGATGGTGGCCCTCGGCGATGTCGTCTTGCGACGATCGCTCCCGCGTGATGCACGTTGGTGTTGAGCCGGAACGGTGCACGAAGGGTACGTGGCCACGCATGAGACAGCTCGCAGCGGTCTTGTGTGTGCTCGCGGTGGCCTGTGAAGGGTCGATCAGCGAGCCCGAAGGGGGCCCGGGCGGAGGCGTGACCCCCCGCATGTGCCGCAACGCCGACGCCATCGTGCTCGGCAGCGCGCCCATGCGGCGCCTGACGGGACGGGAGTGGGCGAACTCGGTTCGTGATTTGATCGGCGTCCCCGATCTGGCGCTCCCCGAGATGCCGCCCGACGCGACCAGCACGTCGTCCTTCGACAACGAGGCGTTGGCTCTCGGCCCGAGCGAGCTTCACGTGCGGCGCTGGGAGCAGGCGGCGTTCGACGTCGGCGGTCTCGTCGCTTCGGATGCGGGCCTTCGCGCTCGTCACGTCCCGTGCGGCGAGGCGGACGCGGATTGTGCCCGTCGCTTCGTGGAGGCGTTCGGGCGCCGCGCGCTTCGACGCCCGCTCACCGCCGACGAAGCGCAGCGCTACGTGGACTTCTTCGAAGGGCAGCGCGCCTCCATCGACTTCGACGCCGCGGTTCAGCTCACGGTGTCGGCGTTCTTGCAGTCGCCGCAGTTCCTCTACCGCCTCGAGCTCGGCTCGGGCGCGGGCCGCGACGGACAGGTGCCGCTGACGCCCCACGAGGTGGCCAGCCGTCTCTCGTACTTGCTCTGGGAGAGCATGCCGGACGACGCGCTCTTGGCCGCGGCCGACGGCGACGACCTGCGCACGCCCAGCCAGCTCGAGGCGCAGGCGCGTCGCATGCTCGCCGACCCGCGCGCCCGGCCCGCGGTCGCCGACTACTTCCGGCAGTGGCTTCACCTCGACCGGGTCGCCACGGAGACCAAGCTGCCCGAGCTGGTGCCCGAGTGGAGCGCCGAGGTCGCGCAGGCCGCGCGCACCGAGTCGATGCTCTTCGCCGAGCACGTCTTCTTCGAAGGAACGCTCGGGGATCTCTTCACCTCGCGCACCGGCTTCGTGCCCGCGGAGCTCGCGCCACTCTACGGCATGAGCTCGCCGAGCCTCGACGTTCCCGTCGACCTCCCGGCCGAGCGGGCCGGCATCCTCACCCGCATCGCCTTCCTCGGCGGCAACGCCCACGAGGCCAACGGTTCGCCTCCGCTTCGTGGGGTCTACGTGCTCTCGCGTCTGCTCTGCACGCCGCCCGGCGCGCCGCCGGCGGACGCGGACACCTCGCCGCCCGAGCCCGATCCGACGATGGGCTCGCAGACGAACCGCATGCTCTTCGAGGACCGAACCTCGCCGGACCGCTGCCAGACGTGCCACCGGACGATCGACTCGTTCGGCTTCGCGTTCGAGAACTACGACGCTGCCGGTCGCCACCGCACGATCGACAACGGTCTGCCCGTCGACGCCACGGGTGTCGCGGTCGGGTTGGGCGACGACGCGACGCCCTTCGACGACGCGGTGGGCTTGCAACGCCTCTTCGCGACCAGCGATGCGCTGCACGATTGCGCGGTCGAGAAGTGGTTCGTCTACGCGAACGGTCGTCTGCCGGAAGCCGAAGACGCGTGCCAGCTTCGCGCTCTGCAGGACGAGTTCGCGGACGTCGGTGGCGACCTCGACGAGCTCGTCGTTCGCATGGTGCTTCGCCCCGAGTTCCTGCTGCGCCCCGAAATCACGGAGGCCGAGTGATGAAGTTCGATCGTCGTCGTTTTCTCACCGCGCTCGGAGTGGGCGCGGGCTCGCTCTATCTCCCGTCGCTCTTCGGCCGAGGCTCTCGTTCCGCGGCGCAGCCGGCGGCGGCGCCGAAGCGCTTGGCGTTCTTCATCACGCCGCACGGCATGGTGCCTCCCCAGTGGCAGATGCGCGATCCCGCGGCGCTGACGCGTGACCACGAGATCGATCTGCGAAGCCTCGCGGAGTCCGAGTTCAGCTCGATCTTCCGGCCGCTGCACCCGCTGCGCGAGAAGCTGCTCATCCTCGACAACCTCACGATGGCGACGTCCATCGCGGAGTCGGGTCGGGTGCGAAACGGGGTGGGCCACGACGGGAACGAGCACCACCTCGGACAGGCGCACCTCCTGACGAGCACCTGGGCCGTGCAGCGTCCGGGTTCGACTGCGATTGGCGGTGGACGCAGTCTCGACCAAGAGATCGCGGCCGCGGTCGCGGTTCCCGGCCGCCTGGCCTCGCGGGTCTACGGCGTCAACCACCAACACCCCTACAACTTCGTGGCCCCGAACGAGCCGGCTCCGCGCGAATCGGACCCCGCGGCGGCCTTCCGCGATCTGATGGGGCTGCTCCCGTCCGGGCCGACGGAGCCGAGCGCACCGACGCGGGAGGATCGACTCCGTGCCGCGCGCGGCAGCGCCCTGGATTTGGCGGCAGGCGAGTTCGCGCGCATTTCGCCGCGCTTGTCGGGCGTCGACCGCGACAAGCTCGAGCGTCACCAGGCCTTGATTCGTGACCTGGAGCTCTCGTTCGGGGGCGGTCCGGTCGGAGGTGGCGTGGCGTGCGATCCGAGCGTGACGCTCTCGGGCGACACCGTGACGCGCTTCGCGCAGCTCACCGCGCTCGCCTTCAGCTGCGACATCACGCGGGTCGCGACCTTCGTCGTTCCCCACCTGACCAACGCGGACTTCGGGGCTCCGGGGCACCTCAACATGCACCAGGACATCGCCCACAACTCGACGGAGGACGCGGGGGGGTACTCGGCCGAGATGGCTGGGTACATGGCGGACTACAACCGCACGTACGCGACGCAGTTCGCGCGCTTCTGTCAGGTGCTCGACTCGGTGCCCGAGGGCGATGGAACGCTGCTCGACAACACGACGGTCGTGTGGTGCACGGAGCTGAGCACTGGGACCCACTGGCGTGACCGACTGCCGCGCGTCATCGCGGGTGGGAACGGCGGTTACTTCCGGACGGGACGGTACGTCTACTACGCGCCGACGAACCTGGAGCCGTTCAGCTGGGGCCGGCCGGAGCAGGTCGGCCCCGCCGAATCGCACCTGCACGTCAGCCTGATGCAATCGATGGGAATCGAGCGGGATTCTTTCGGCTTGACGGACATTCCCGACGCGAATGGCGCGACCATCACGCTTCGGGGCCCGCTTCCGCGGCTGACGTGAGTCGAGCGCTCGTCGTCGCCTGTTTGGTCGTCGCGTGCGGGGGATCCGACGCTGGGGTCTCCCCGCCGTTTCCTCCCGATGCCGGGCCGAGCGATGCCTCGTTCGAGCTCGATGCAGCGCCAGAGGGGGGACGATGCTCGTGCTCCGCGTTCGAGCGTTGCGAAGCCGAGCGTTGCGTCTGCGAAGACGCGGTCTTGTGCGGGACGCGCGGGTACGCGGGGTTCCCGATGCGGGATCCGAGCGAGCGGACCTTCGTCCTCGAGGGCGCGGACGTCGTGCGCGACGAGGTCACCGGTTTGCGTTGGATGCGGGTCAGCGCGAGCGCGCGACCGTGGGACGAGGCGCGGGACTTCTGCGCCGCGGCGACGTTCGGCGGGCGCGACGATTGGCGTCTTCCGGCGCGCGTCGAGCTCGCGTCCATTCTCGACGCCGGGCGCACCCCGAGCTTCGACACCGCCTTCTTCGAAGGAGCCGCCGACTACGTGTGGACCGCCTCTCGACCCGCGGGATCCGACGTCGCTGCGTTCGCGATCTACTTCGGACAAGGCGAGACGGTGTCGGCGGGCGTGGCGGTCGGCGGGGGTCACGTGCGTTGCGTCGCTGGCGCGCGCGATGCGGTCGTGGTGGGCACCGTCGACGGCGAGCACGTGCGTCACGGTGGGCTTCGGTGGCGACGCACGGTCTCCGAGCCGTCCGACTACGCGGGCGCGGCCGCGTTCTGCGAAGCCCTCGGAGAGCGTCTGCCTTCGCTCTACGAAATGCACGACCTCGTGGACGAAGCGCGCGAAGCGCCCGCGATCGATGGATTGCTCTTTCCGGAGACGCCGACGGATCGGTATTGGACGTCGACGATTCGCGACTTCGGCGAGATCCTCTCGTGGACTGTGGATTTCGTGATTGGAGCGAGCGAGCTCGTCGAGCGTTCCACGACGGCACGCGCGCGCTGCGTGTCCGAGTGAAGCGGGCCTCGCTCGTACCTGGCCACAGGAGTCTTGACCGGTTGATGGCGGTCCTCGACCGCGATCTCGGCCCGGCGCCTTCTCGGATAGGCTTCGGCCTGTCCTTCGTCAGGCGCGGCAAACGACCTCCACGTCGATCCACGGCAACCCGGAACGAACTTGCGGGCGGGTGTACTAGGCGGCGGCATCCGCCGTAGCCTCCCGCGTCCATGACGCGCTACCTGCGTGAGCCTCTCTTGCACTTCCTCGTGCTCGGCGCGGTGCTCTTCGCGATCGATCGTTCGCGAGCGACCGAAGAGGTCGCGCCCGTCGTCGTGACGGACGCGTTCGTCGAGGGACTACGTCGCGAGTCGCTTCGGAGCTCCGGTCGCGAGGCCGAGGACGACGACGCGTTGGTTCGTGCGTTCCTGCGTGAAGAAGCCCTCGTGCGGGAGGCGAACGCGCTCGGCTTGGCGGAGGGCGACGTCATCGTCCGACGCCGCTTGAAGCAGAAGATGGAGTTTCTGCTTCGCAGCACCGCCGAGGTTCCTCCGCCGACGGATGCCCAGTTGCTCGCGTTCCTGCGCGCACACCCGGGCCGCTACCGACGGCCTCCGCGGGTCACCTTTCGCCACGTCTTCTTCGATCGCGGCCGACGCGACGATGCGGTCGCGGACGCGACGGAGGCGCTCGCGCGGCTTCGCGAAGGCGCCGACCCCACGACGTTGGGCGACCCGTTTCTCCGCGGCTACCGCTTCTCCGAAGCCGATGCGCGGCGCATCGAACGAGAGCTCGGGGGCTCGATGGCCGAAGCGGTCGACGACGCGCCGCTCGACGTGTGGACCGGGCCGGTGGAGGGAACGCTCGGCGTGCACCTCGTGTCGGTCGAGGCCCGTCGTCCATCGGAGGAGCCGGCGTTGTCGGAAGTGCACGCGCGCGTCGCCTCCGATTGGGAAGACGCGCGTCGCGACGAAGCGCTCGAAGAAGAAGTGCGCCGTCTCGTCGACGCCCTGCCGGTGGAGCGAAGCGCGCGATGAGGTCGACGTTCTTCGCGCTGCTCGTGATCGGTGCTTCGGCGAGCGCCGCGAGGGCGCACCCGACGGGGTTCGCGCTCCTGACGGTCGACGTCGAAGGGGAGCAGGTCGACGCGGTCCTGCGCGTCGGGGCGGGCGCCGAGCGTGCGCGTGAGATCGAGGTCGTGTTTCCCGAGGGATGCGAGGAACGGGCGCCGACGACGACCCGCGCGGTGTCGGGCGGCGTCGCACGCACCTACGCGTTGCATTGCGCGACCCCGCTCCGCGGCGAGCTTCGTTTTCGCGGGCTTCCCGTCGACCTTCAGGCGCGCATCGAAGTGCGTGGTGATCGGCGTGCGAGCGAAGTGATCGACGCCGGGCGTCCGGTCGTACGCTTGAACGTGCCGTCCGGCGGCGTGCTCGCACGCTACGTCGCGATCGGCGCCGAGCACATCGCGATCGGCGTGGACCACGTGCTCTTCGTCGTGGCGCTGGTGCTCTTGGTGCCAGGCTGGCGACGGATCGCGTGGACGGTCTCGGCGTTCACGCTCGGGCACAGCGTGACGCTCGCGTTGGCGAGCCTCGGGCTCGTGCACGTCTCGTCGGCGCCGGTCGAAGCCTGCATCGCGCTCAGCGTGCTCTTCGTCGCTCGGGAGGTCGCCGTGCCGTTCGAGACCGGTACGCTGCGACGTCGTCCCGAGGTGGCGGCCGGACTCTTCGGCTTGCTGCACGGCCTCGGATTCGCGGGCGCGCTGACGGACGTCGGGATTCCGGACGACGCGGTGCCGCTCGCGCTCTTCGGCTTCAACCTCGGGGTCGAGCTCGGCCAGCTCGTCTTGGTCGCGGTGGTCGGCGGATCGCTCGCGTGGCTCGGGCGCGTGCTCGACGCCGAGGCACGCCGTTCGTGGGTCGAGGTGCCGGTCGGCTACGTGCTCGGCGCGGTCGCGGCGTGTTGGACGCTCGAGCGGGTGTGGGTCGTGCTCGGCGCCTGAGCGCACCCGCTTGCACGGATTCCATCGGTGCGAGTGCAGGGGGCTCGGTGGTGAGGCGTCGACCCGGCCTGGGTCGGGAAGGCGCCGCCCGCCGCCTCGAAACAAGGAAGCGCGCTCCGTGCGAGCGATGCCCGGTGCCCGGTGGAGGCTCGGGCCGCTCAGCTCTCCTGTTCGAGCCGCGCGAAGAGCTCTCGGAGGCGGCTCTCGCCACGGAGGCGGTCGCAGAACTGGGTCGCCGTCACCGTGAGCTGCTGCTCGCGGCTCTGCGCCTCGGTGGTCCCCGTGGTGAGCGCCGCTTCGCTCGACTGGCGTTTCTCGACGTAGTCGTTCTCGGTGCGGTCGAGGTTGCCGCGCAGCGTGCGCACCTGAAGCTCGAGGTCCTCGACCTCGCGTTTCTTCGCGTCGACCCAACGCCGGGCCTTCTCTGCGGCGCCACGCGTGAGGCCCCAACGGTCGACGGCATCCGCGAGGTCGCGCAGCGCGCGCGCGAACGCCTCTTCGGGCGCGGCGAGGACGCGGTAGCCACCGGCCGTCTCGAGCCGCGCGACCGCTTGGTCGTAGCCGCTCTTCGCTTGCGACTCGGCGTCGAAGTAGGGCTGCACTTCTTGGCCGGCCTGACGCGCGGCTTCACGTGCGAGCGAGAGATCTTCGGCCAGCGACTGCACGGCGAAGCCGAGGCGGGCGCGGTTGTCGCGCGCTTCCCGCTCGAGCTCCTCCAGCTTTCGCTGCTCCTTGAGGCCCTCGCCGCGAATCTCGTGCACGCGGCGGAGCGCGCCGCGAATCGTGTCGAGCATCGCGCGCAAGTCGGCGGGCGGCTCCGAGCCGGGGAAGGCTTGCGCGAGCATCTGCTCGAAGATGGCGGTGCGGCGCGCCCAACGTTCGAGCGTGGTCGGGGGAAGGGTGGGCGCGGCGATGGGACGGCTCGGCGTCGGCATCGGCGGCGCCGGGACCGAGCCGGTCTTCGGTGCGAGCGCTTGAAGCTCCTTGATGACCGCGTGTGCGTCGACGGGGCGGTCTTCGGGCTTCTTCGCGAGCAGCTTGAGGATCAGCTCCTCGAGCCGGCGGGGGCATTGCGGCGCCAGCTCCGAGGGCTTCGGCGGCGGCTCCTGCATGTGTTTGATGAAGTAGCCCGTCAGCTCTTGCGACTCGAAGGGCAGCCGGCCGGTGAGCATCTCGAAGAGGATGCAGCCGACCGCGTAGAGGTCCGCGGCGGGGCCCGCGTCGATGCTCGTGATGCGCTCCGGCGCCATGTATTGCGGCGTGCCGAAGATCTCGCCGGCGTTCGTCAGGCGCGAGTCGTGCGTCGAGCGCGCGATGCCGAAGTCGAGCAGCTTCACGAGCTCGCGGCCGTGGCCGGCCTGCGAGACGAAGATGTTCTCGGGCTTGAGGTCGCGGTGGATGACGTCGAAGTCGTGCGCGCGCGCGAGGCCTTGGAGGATCTGCAGGCCGAGGCTCGCGACGCGTCCCGGATCCATCGGTCCGCGGTCGACGTGGCTCTGCAGGGAGGTGCCGGAGAGCAGCTCCATCACGAGAAAGACGGCGCCCTCTTCGGTCTCGCCGTAGTCGTAGATCTCGATGATGTTCGGGTGAGCGAGGGCGGCGGCGTTCTTGGCTTCGCGGCGGAAGCGCTCCCGAAGCGACGGGTCGTTCACGAGCCGGGAGCTCAGAATCTTCACCGCGACCGGCCGGTCGACGAGCGTGTGTCGCGCTCGGTAGACGGTGGCCATGCCGCCTTCGCCGATCGCCTGCTCGACCAGGTAGCGACCCGCGAGCGTCTTGCCGATCCAGGGATCGCTCATCGGCACGAGCGGTGTGTCGTCGACGAAGCAGCGCTCGTGCTCGTCTTGGTACTGCAGCTTGCAGCTCGGGCAGACCTTCATCGAACCCCCGTCGCGCCGAACCATACCAGCCGAGGGCGAGGCTCGGGCGCCCGTTTCGTCCGGAGCTTTCCCCTCCTGCGCCGGTCGCGAACTGCCGGGGATCGCGCGTGAACCGGATTTTCGAGGGACTCGATTCCAGGGCCCGAGCGGGGCTATGCTTCCGCGAATGGCGGACCTGCTCGGTCGTTTCGAGCTCGTGGAGAAGATCGCCACGGGAGGCATGGGCGACGTCTACCTCGCGCATCAGTGGGGAGACGGCGGCTTCGTGCGCGCGTCCGTGGTCAAACGCCTTCACCCGCACCTCTCGGAACGTCCGACGGCGCTCGACGACTTCCGCAACGAGGCCGCGCTCCTCGCGCTCTTGGCGCATCCGGGCATTCCGCACGTGTACGACTTCCGTTTCGAGAACGGCCGTTGGTACATCGCGATGGAGTACGTGCGGGGGCCGACGCTCGGCGCGATTCGGCGCGCGGAGCAGAGCATCGGCCGCGTCATGCCCTGGAAGGCCGCCATCGGAGTCGCGCTGCAGCTCTGCGACATCCTCGGCTACGTGCACGAGCGACGCGACGACGTGAGCGACGAGCCGCTGGGCATCGTGCACGGCGACCTGAGCCCCGAGAACGTGATCCTCGGGCGCGACGGCCAGGTTCGCTTGCTCGACTTCGGCATCGCGGGCGGGGCGGAGCATCGCCAGCGGCAGCGCGAGCGCGAGAAGGGCATTCGAGGCACCCTCGGCTACATCGCGCCCGAGGCGATCTCGAAAGACCAACCGGTGGACCAGCGCGCGGACGTGTTCGTGCTCGGGGTGTTGCTCTACGAGATGTCGACCGGACAGCGGCTCTTCCCCGGCGACGGGTTGAACTACGTCAACGCGGTGCTCCAGCAATCGCCGAAGCCGCCGAGTGAGCATCGCGACGACTACCCGAAGGAGCTCGAGCGGGTGCTCTTCCAGGTGCTCTCGCGGGACGTCGACGAGCGCCCGGCGGGGACACGCGAGCTGCGGCGCGCGCTCGAAGAGGTGGCGCGCGCGCACGACCTGCCGGTCGGCGGTCGGGTCGTCAGTGACTACGCCGAGACCCTCTACCCGGCGCGCGAGGACCGGCGGCTCGCCCTGCGCGAACGACCCGAGGTGCTCGCGACCCAGGAGCTGCCCGTCCTCGAGCCCGCCGACGATCCCTCGCGGCTCTCGGCGCAAGAGCGCGAAGAGATGCTCGCCGGGCTTCAGGATTTCTTGCTGCCCGAGATGGAAGAGCTCGAAGCGGAGCTGCTCGTGGAGAGCCAGAGCCCGCCCGCGCTCGCGAGCGCTCCGGTGCCGCGGATGCCTCCGCCGCCTCCGCCGCCGAGCCTGGACGTCGAGCCCTCGCAGACCGAGACGCGGGTGCGACGACCCCCCGGCGAGAGTGAGATCGAAGGCAAGGACCCGAAGGCGGGCTTCTACATCTACGTCGCAGACGAGGAATCGTGAGCCGGTTCTCCCGTGCGATCTTCGCCTTCGGAATGCTCGGCCTCATCGCCGTGGCTCCGGTGGCGTGGGCCGACGTGCCGCCGAGCGATGCCGGCGAGAGGCGCGACGACGACGGCGGATGCCAGGCCGGAGGCGCGGGTACTGGTGGAGCGGCGACCTTGGTGCTCGTCGTCTTGGCCACGCGCCGTCGCCGCCGTCCTTGAGCTCGCGGTTTGGCGGCGTCGACGCATGCGTCGCGCGCGTCGGTTTCCCACGACGCGTCGCGAGCGTCGCACGCGGCGCGACGTTCAGCTCAAGTGCACGCTGGGCGCCGGGGCGTGAAAGTCGTAGCGCACGCCGGTCTCACGCTCGCTGAGCTCGAAGAGCGCACGCGCGGCTTCGGGGTCGCGGGCTGGACGCGCGACGTGCGCGCGGGTCGGGGTGCCACGAATCTCGAAGAGGCCGTTCGGCCCGAAATATTCGCCGCCGCGTACGTCCGAGGCGGTCGCGGCATAGAGCGTCGGCAGCGCACCTTCACGCGCCGATTGCGCGAGGTAGGTGTTGTTCCAACGCATCACGGCTTCCATGAGCTTCGAGCCTTCGAGACGCGGACCGACGAACTGAAGGTTCGTGTTCGAGAAGCCCGGGTGGCAGGCGACCGCGATGGTGCTCTTCCGCGCGGCCTCGAAGCGGCGCTGGAGCTCGAAGGTGAAGAGCAGGTTCGCGAGCTTCGTGCGGCAGTAGACGATCCACTTCTGGTAGCCGCGGGTCGCGTGAAGGTCGTCGAGCTTCACGCGATGCACGAAGCGGTGGCCGAGGCTGCTCACGTTGACCACGCGGGACGAAGGCGCGGCGAGCAGGAGCGGCAACAAGCGCCCGGTCAGCGCGAAGTGGCCGAGGTGGTTGGTGCCCATCTGCATCTCGAAACCGTCCGCGGTCGTGGTGCGCGGGATGGCCATGATGCCGGCGTTGTTCACGAGCACGTCGATCGAGGGCAAGGCGGTGCTCATGCGCTCGGCGAAGCCACGAATCGAGTCGAGGCTCGCGAGGTCGAGGCTCTCGAGCGTGAGGTTGGCCTTCGGCGTCGCGAGCCGAATCTCAGCCATCGCGCGCTCCCCCTTGTCGCGGCTGCGGCACGCGAGGACCACGTGCGCGCCGGCGCCGGCGAGCGCACGTGCGGCTTCGAGGCCGATGCCGCTGTTGGCGCCGGTGACGACGACGTGGCGGCCTTGAAGGTTCGGAAGATCGTTCTCGGTGAAGGGCATGACGTTCTCGGGCGGGGGCTTGGGGACGGGATCAGGCGAGAGGGGAGGGGCTGAAGCGGCGCGTGATGGCGCTGGCGAGCCGCGGGAAACGCGGCGCCAGATCGTACGGGAAGGGGTACACGACACGCGCGCGGCGTTGGTCGAGCGCCAGGACGATGCGTTCGGCGAGGGTCTGTGGGTCGCCGCTCGGCAGGACGCGCGCGAGCGGCGAGCGTTGGAGCTGGTCGCGACCCTTTTGCTCGAGGCTGGAGCGCACCGGGCCGGGGTAGACGGTGACGACGTGCACGCCGTGCGGGGCGAGCTCGACGCGTGCGATCTCGGAGGCCATCGCGAAGCCGGCCTTCGCGGCGCCGTAGTAAGTCGCGCCACGGAGCGGGACCACGCCCGCGAGGCTGGCGACGTTCACGATCGCGGCGCCGTGCCGCATCGAGCCGGCCGCGCGTCGTTGCAACCAGAGCGGCGCCACGAGGTCGACGTCGAGCACCTTCTTCGCGGCGTCCCAGGGCATCGCGGTGACGGAGCGAAAGTCGAGGATGCCCGCGCAGTTGATCAAGAGATCGACGTCACGCTCGGTGGTCGCGTCGGACCATCGCGCGTCGAGTGCGTCGACGTCGGCGAGGTCCCACGCGAGCGCGCATGCGTCGAGCTCGTGCGCCAGCGGGGCCAGTGCGGACGCGTTCTGATCGACCAGCGTCATCGCCTCGGCGCGTCCACGAAGACGACGCGCGAGCGCCGAACCAATCGCGCCCGACGCGCCCGTGATCAGCGCGTGACGGAACATCAGCCCCACCCGAAGGGCGCGGCGGGCAGGTTCGTGTCGAGGGCGAACCAGAGCACGAAGGTGTGCGCGGTTTCTCCAACCCACATCGCCGGGCCGAGGAAGAGGCCGGGCGAGACCTCGCGAACCTCGTCGTGAATGTGGCGAATCACCCAGGGGTTCTCGGCGAGGTCGTAGTCGAGGCGAATGCAGGGCGCCCCGTCGACGACCGACGCTTCGATCGTGGTGTGAAAGGGGAAGAGCTTGTGGCTGCCGCCGAGGTGGACGCGGTTGACGCCGAGGCCGTGGGCGTCGTCTTTCGAAGCAAACGACTTGCCGCCCCACGGGAAGAACGACGCGCCGGCGAGGGAGCGGACGCGCTTGGCGAGCGGCTCGCGGTCGAGGCCGCGGACGGCGAGCATGCGGCCGGTCGGGTTTCCGTCGAGCGTGGCGAGCGCGGGCACCTTCCCGCGATGGTAGAGCGCGTCGAGCGAGGGGACGTCGCGCCGCGCGAGCTCGTCGAGGGTGAGGCGCGGCGTGCTGGGGCTGCGTTCCGTCGAGTGAATCGTGGTCATCGCTCTTCCTCCTCCTTCGCGCGACGCTTCGCGCTCTTCGGTGCCGTGGACTTGGGCGCCGTGGACTTGGGCGCCGTGGACTTGGACGCCGCGGACTTGGACGCTGCGGACTTGGACGCTGCGGACTTGGACGCCGCGGTTTTCGAGGGGGCCTTCTTCGACGGGACCGAGGCATCGTCGGCGATGCGTTTCGCTGGCTCACGCTTCGGGGCGTCGTCGTTCGCGACGCTTCGCCACCACACCAGCGCGGCGCTGCGCACGAGCTCGGCGTCGAGGCGCAGGTAGCCCGCGCGCTCGGCCTTGAGCAGACCGACGAAGCCGCCCCACGCGAAGGCGATGAGCACGTCGGGGCGCAAGTCGGTGCGCAACACCCCGCGCGCCTGCATCGCGATCACCGCCTCGACGACCGGAAGCAACACGCCGTGCTCGACGGCGCGGCTCGTGGCGTCGAGGTAGGGCGCGTGGTCCTGCAGCTCCAAGAAGTGCGCGGCGACCGGATCGCTCTCGGCGAAGGCGTAGAGGCGGTCCCAGAGCGCGAGGAAACGTTCGCGCGGCGGCATCGCGGGGTCGTCGCGGTGCATCAGCGCTTGGCCGAGCTTCGCCTTGGTCTCTCGAAAGAGCACGTTCACGAGCTCTTCCTTCGAGGCGACGTAGCGGTAGATGGTGCCGGGGCCGACCTCCGCGCGCTCCGCGACCTCCGGGACCGCGGTGCCGTGGAAGCCCCGCTCGGCGAAGAGCTCGAGGGCCGCGCGCAGGATGCGGCGGCGGGTCTCGGCCTTGCGTTCTTCGAGGCGGCTCATGACGGACGGAATGTTCATTCCGTTTTGGGGTTCGTCAAGGGCCTTCTTGCGGGCGGCGGCGGGCGCGGTACATGAGCCGCCCCATGCAGTTCATCGACGAGATCGAAATCGAAGCGGCCGCCGGCAACGGCGGGAACGGCGCCGTGGCGTTTCGTCGAGAATCGCACCGTCCGCTCGGCGGGCCTTCGGGCGGCAACGGCGGCAACGGCGGCAACGTCGTGCTTCACGCCCACGACCGGCTCACGACCTTGCTCGACCTCGGCTACCGCCGACGAATTCGCGCGCAGGAGGGCGAGAACGGGCGCGGCAAGGACCAATACGGCGCGGCCGGCAAGGACGAGGTGGTCCAGGTGCCGGTGGGCACGCAGGTCTACGACGCCGAGACCGGCGAGCTCCTCGCGGACCTCGACCAACACGACCAGAAGGTCGTCATCTGCAAGGGCGGCCTCGGCGGGCGCGGCAACATGCACTTCGCGACGCCCTACGATCGGGCGCCGCGGCGTGCGGAAGACGGCACTCCCGGCGAGCGCAAGATGCTCCGGCTCGAGCTCAAGTTGCTCGCGGACGTCGGCCTCGTCGGCTACCCGAACGTCGGCAAGAGCACCTTCATCGCGAGCGTCTCGCGCGCCCGCCCGAAGATCGCCGACTATCCCTTCACGACCTTGGTGCCGAACCTCGGTGTCGTTTCGTTGGGCGACGAGCGCAGCTTCGTGGTGGCCGACATTCCCGGCATCATCGAAGGCGCGGCCGAGGGCGCGGGCCTCGGAATTCGTTTCTTGCGCCACGTCGAGCGCAACCGCGTCCTGCTCCACCTCATCACGGTGGATCCGGACCCGGAGCGTGATCCGGTCAAGGACTACGACGTGCTCGTGCGCGAGCTCGCGGAGTTCTCGCCGACGCTCGCGGAGCGTCCGGTGATCGTCGCGGTCTCGAAGACCGACATTCCCGAGGTCGTCGAGGCGTTGCCGCGCATCGAAGAAGAGCTCGCGGCGCGTGGGGTCGCGAAGGTCTATCCCTTCAGCTCCGCGACGCGCGACGGGATGCAGGAGCTGCTGCTCGCGATCGAAGCGATGCTCAAGGCGAACCCGCGCGAGTCGATGCCCGCGCCCGTGACGCCCGTAGAACGACAGGAGCTTCGGCGTCGTCGCGGCGCGCAGCTCGACGACGATCTCGAAGGCGACGAGGACCTCGACGAAGGGCTCGAGGACGAGGACTTCGACGACGACGAGTGAGCCGGGGTCGGGCCTTCGTCAGTTTCGAAACGAATCGACGCGTCGCGGGTGTCGCGACAGAGCGAGGTGTCATTCCTCGCGGAAGTCTTCGATGTCGAGCCCGTAGCGCTTGAGCCAGCGGTGGATCTGCATCCGTTCTTTGCCGAGCTCGCGACCCACGGCCGCGATGTTGCCGCGATGGCGCACGAGCAGCGCGCGAAGCTCGGCTTCGTCGGGTGCTTGGCTTCGGCCCGAGGTCGACACCTTTCCGGTGGTGGCGCGCGGTGACGAAGACTCGCGCGGCGGCGGGTCACCGTGTTGGTCGAGCGCGTGCTGCACGGAGGCTGGAAGGTGCGGGAGGTCGAGCTCGCGTCCGTCGGCGAGCGCGATCGAGAGCTTCACCGCGCTCTCCAGCTCGCGGACGTTGTAGGGCCAGTCGTAGTGCGCGACCGCGAGCAGGTAAGGGAACGAGACACGCGCGTCGCGTTGTCCCGCTGCGGAGAGGAAGTGCCGCACCAGCCCGAAGAGATCCTCGCGGCGCCGCCGAAGCGGGGGGAGGGTGATGACGAGCTCGCGAAGGCGTGCGAGCAGATCGCCACGGAACCGACCTTCGGCCACGTAGGCGTCGAGGTCGCGGTGGGTCGCGCAGACCACCCGCACGTCGACGGCTTGAGGCGTCGTCGAGCCGAGCGGCATGACCTGCCGCTCCTGGAGCACGCGCAGAAGCTTCGCCTGCGCTTCGAGCGGCATGTCGCCGATCTCGTCGAGGAAGAGCGTGCCGCCGTGCGCGGCCCGCACGAGGCCCATCTTGTCGCTCGTCGCGCCCGTGAACGCGCCCTTGCGGTAGCCGAAGAGCTCGCTCTCGAGCAGGCTCGCCGGCAAGGCCGCGCAGTTGATCGCCTGAAACGCGCCTTGGCGACCGCTCCAACGATGAAGCTCCCGGGCGACCAACTCCTTGCCGGTGCCGGACTCGCCGGTCACCACCACCGAGAGCTGCGTGCGCGCGACCTTGTCGATGCGATCGAGGATCGCGTCAACCTGCGCCCCACCGACCAGCTCGCTCTCGTGAATGCCGTGGCGCACCGGGCGTGCGGTGCTGACGACGCTGCCGTCGAGGCGGTAGGCGCCGTAGCGGTAGACGCCGGTGGCGGCGTAGCGGAAGAGGCTGTCGCCGATGCGGACCAGATCGTGGTCCACGAGCCGGTGCTCTTTGACGCGCCAGCCGCCGACGACGGTGCCGTTCGTGCTGCCGAGATCGACGATCCACCACTCGCCACCGCGCCGCTCGACGCGGGCGTGGTAGCGGCTCACGGCGGCTTCGGGAATCGAGAGCGAGTTGTCGGCCTCGCGACCCAGCGTCGTCACGTCGCCCGTGAACGGCAGCGCGGACGGCAAATGGGCGTGTAGGCGCGAGTACACGAGCACGAAGCCCGGCGTCGGGTCCTCGGCCGCGTGCACTCGGGGGACCGCGTCGACGGAGGCGGTGGTCCAGCCGTGGCGTTCGTCGCTCATTCCTCGGAAGAACGCCACCATACCACGGTCGCCCCCGGAGTCACCGGCCTCGTCGGTGGCGGACCGGGGTCGCGGGCGCCGTGGGGTCAGGCCTCGTCGAACCCGAAGACGTCGCCTTCGGCGAAGCGGGCGAGCTCGATGCCGTCTTCGGGGAAAGGCGCGGGGGTGCGCGTCCAAGTGCGGCCGTGGTCGGTCGAGCAGGCGACCGAAACCCGCACGAAGGCCGGGGCGGTGCGCTCGCGAACTCCGTCCGCCCGCTGCACTTCGATCCAAAGGGCACCACCGAACACACGCGCCCGGATGCGGAAGGCGTAGTCCGTGATGTCGCAATGACCCTGCGCCGCGCCCGCCAAGAGGCCCGTGGCCACGACGACCGCCCCCTCCCGAAGGCGGGCTTCGAGGCGGTAGCGACGCAAGGTGCCGCGTTCCTCGAGCGCGAGGACGAACGAGGGCCGGTCCGGGCGAAGGGCAGGTTGCATCGGAAGAACCGTCGCGAGCGGCATCACGTCGACTCCTGCACGCCGAGCTCACG
Source organism: Sandaracinus sp. (assembly GCA_020633125.1). GTDB lineage: Bacteria > Myxococcota_A > Polyangia > Polyangiales > Houyiibacteriaceae > JACKEH01. The sequence continues at coordinate 169,358 of JACKEH010000006.1, forward strand.
TTCGGCGACACGCCAGTAGAAGAGGGGGTCGCCCGCGAAGTGGTTCGACTCGGCGAGCAGGTAGGCCCGTTCGCGAACGACGTCGGTGGCCGACGGCTTGGCCTTGGCGGCCGGCTTCGAGACCGGCTTTCGAGCCTTCGGCGCCTCCGCGGACTTCGCCGTGGCCTGCGGCTCCGAGGACTTCGCGGCCGTCGGCGCCTCCGAGGACTTCGCGGCCACCGTCGCCTTCGGGGCCTTGGCGTCCGCCTTCGGAGCCTTGGCCTTCGTCTCCGACGGCGCCCTCGACTTTCGCGGCTTGGCTGCCGGGGTCGAATCCTCGCTCCGCGTGAGGGCCGAGGTGGGGCGGCGGCTCGGGCTCGTTTTCTTCGCTGCGGCCATAGTAACTCCCTCCAGAGTTACTAAACGGTAGCCGCGTCCGGTCGCCCTGGCAAGGGGGTCGTTCCCCACCCGACGAATGGCCCGGAAGGTCTCGGGGGGAGCTGGCCCGAAGTAGGCTCGCAGGGTGGTCTCGCCTCCTTTGGACGTCCTCTCGCGTTGGCGCCTCGCCGAAGCCCGCGTCGAGCCCGTGGCCATCGGGCTCATCAACCTGACGTTTCGCGTCGACCTGGGCTCTCGCCGCTTCGCGCTGCAGCGTCTGCACCCCGTCTTTCGGGGCGAGGTGAACGCGGACATCGACCGCATCACGGCGCACCTCGCGGCCAAGGGGCTCGTCACGCCCCGCGTGGTGCCGACCGACGAGGGCGCGCTCTGGCACGACGCCGACGACGGACCTTGGCGTGTGCTCACGTGGGTCGAGGGAGAGACCGTCGAACGCTCGGAGGAGCTCGCACGTTTCGAGTCGGCCGGCGCGCACGTCGCGCGCTTTCACGGCGCGCTGGCGGACCTCGAGCATTCGTTCGCGTTCACGAGGCCTGGCGCGCACGACACGGACGCGCACCTGGCGCGTCTCGCGGCTGCGCTCGAGGGACACGGCGCGCACGACCGACGCGAGGAGATCGCGCCGGTCGCCGAGGCCATCGTGACGCACGCGCGGCCCGCGGTGCCCACGCTCGCGACGCGCATCGTGCACGGAGACCTCAAGCTCTCGAACGTGCGTTTCGACCACGGCGGGCGGGCGATTTCTCTGATCGATCTCGACACGCTGCAACACGGGACCCTCGCGGTGGAGCTCGGGGACGCGCTGCGCTCGTGGTGCAATCCGCGCGGCGAGGACGTCGACCGGGCGGGCGTGCATCTCGGCATCTTCGAGGCGGCCGTCCGAGGCTATGCGGCCGGAGCGTCGCCCGCGTTGCGCGACGACCGGCGGGGCATCGTGCCCGGCCTCGAGACGATCGCGCTCGAGCTGGCGAGTCGCTTCTGTCTCGACGCATTCGAGGAGCGCTACTTCCGCTGGGACACGACGCGTTTCGCGCGCGCGAGCGAGCACCACCTGCTTCGCGCGCGAGGGCAGCTGGCCTTGGCGCAGGACGTGGCGTCGAAGCGGGACGTGCTCGAGGCGATCGTCGACCGCGCGTTCGGTTGATCCGCACTCGAGGGGTCGGATCCGGCGCGGAACGAGCCGCGGTGAGACGGCGCGCTGCGGGGCCGCGAGGGGCGACCTCGGCGGAGGTTCGTGGGATCGCCGAGGCGCGGGGTGGCGAGCCGCAGGGGGCTTTCCGTGCTACTCCCCCCGATTCCATGGCGAAGAAGAAGCGCGTCGACGAGGGCGTCGCGGGGATGGACTCGCTCATCTGCCGCAACCCGAAGGCCGCCGCGCGCTACGAGATCGAAGAGACGCTCGAGGCTGGCCTCGTGCTGCAGGGCTCCGAGGTGAAGAGCCTGCGGCAGCGGCGCGCGGATCTCGAAGGCGCCTACGCGGCGGTGCATCAGGGAGAGCTCTTCCTGCACAAGGCGCACATCGCCCCGTACGAGCAGGGCGGTCCGCATTTCAACCACGAGCCGAAGCGTTCGCGGAAGCTGCTCGCGCATCGCCGCGAGATCGAGCGTCTGCACGGCAAGCTGGCGACGAAGGGCTACGCGCTGATCCCGCTGCAGCTCTACTTCAAGAACGGCCACGCGAAGGTGCAGCTCGGGCTCGGCAAGGGCCGCAAGGTCCACGACGATCGCGAGACCATCAAGCGTCAGGTCGACCTTCGCGAAGCGCGCGACGCGATGAGGGATCGATGACGACGGTGCGCATCGGGGGTGGCGAGGGCGACTTCCTCGGCTACGCGAAGAACGTCGTGGAGCTGGTGTCGCCGGTGCCCTTCGCGCCGGGGCAGCCGGGGCGTTTCGAGCTCGGCCTCGAGGCCGGCGCGCTCGCGCTCGAGGGGCGCAGCCTCGGGAGCCGCAAGCGGGACGACGGACGTTTCGTGGTGCGCTTTCGGTTGATCAGCCTGCGACGGGACGAGCGCGAGGCGCTCGAAGCGCTCGGCGGCTGAGCGCACGTTCGGCGATTCGCGCCGGCTTTCGCGCCGGTTTTCGTGCCGGCTTTCGCGCCGGCTTTCGCGCCGGGTTTCGCCAGCGCCTTTCGCACCGCCTTCCGTGCGCGAGAGCCGACGACGAGGCGGTGGTGACGAGCGCGGACGGCCGTGCCGCATCGTGAGCAGCGCCGAGTGGGCGCGCTCTTCGCGGATCGTGCCCCAGGTTGCCTCGACGTGTTCGAGCTCCGACATGCCCCGAAGGTGTGTGGGCCGAAGCCGGCCGGCGGAGTCGCGGCCACGTCGCGCACTCGGCGACGGGACGACCGAAGCGGCGGGGATGTGGATCTCCGCCTGGAACGCCCTGCTCGACCTCTTGGCGCCGCCGCGTTGCCCCGGATGCGACACGACGCTCGACTTCGGTGAGCACGGCTTCTGCGGGGCTTGCGCGCCGCTGCTCGAGCGGCTTCCGGGACCATCGGCGTACGCCTTCGGCGGGCCGCTCGCGGATGCGATTCGGCGTTTCAAATACGCGCGACGCACCGACTTGGCGGACGACCTCGGCGCGCTCTTCGCGGAGGCCGCACGAGCCCACCGAGGACGGGTCGACGTCGTGGTGCCGGTGGCCTCCCATCCGCGGCGGGTGCGCGCGCGGGGCTTCGAGCCGGTCGTGCTGCTCGCGCGCGCGGTCGCGGACGGGCTCGACGTGCCGCTCGATCGCGCGCGGCTGAGGCGTCTGCGCGACACGCCGCCGCAAGCGAGCCTGCCCGAAGCCGAGCGCGACGCGAACGTGCGTGGCGCGTTCGAGGCGTCGCGTGACGACACGCGGAGGCGGGTGTTGCTCGTCGACGACGTGCGCACGACCGGCGCGACGACGAAGGCCGCGTCGGCGGCGCTCTACCGCTCGGGCGCGGTCGAGGTTCGGGTGCTCACGCTCGCGGGCGTGCAGGCGTGAGCGCTCGTAGCCGCTCCGAGCGCGAATCCGTTGCACTGATTCATGCTCTTCCATCTCCTCGAGGGGGCGCCCCCTCAACCGGAACAGCCGGATGTGGCCCCTCCGCGCCGGTCACTCGGCGGATGGAATCCGTGTGCGTGGCGGGCTGCTCTCAGTGACGAACCGCGTCGTCCGTCTCGCTCACCGGGAGAATCGGCGCCCAGCGGATCTGCCGAAGCAGCGTGTCGTCGATGCGGTGACCGCGGTCCGAGAAGTAGAGCGCGTTGTCTGCCATCGACTCGCGCTTCTCGGCCACGAAGAGGATGCCGTGGCCGCTTCGGTCGTAGCCGAGCTGCACGACCGCGTTCTCGAGCCAACGGCCGCCGTTGCCCAGGTCGAGCGCGCGAGGGAGCGTGTAGAAGCCCTCGGAGGGCAACGCGATCAACGTGCGCGCCCAGACCTCGTCGGTGAGCGGCGTGACCGGCTCCCGCCAAAACCAGCGGTTGTTCTCGTTGAAGTGCGGCACGACGACGAAGGCCTCGTCGTTCTTGCGGCCGACGTAGACGAGCCGTTCTTGGGGGATCTCGCTCGGGACGAGCGGATGCGGAATCGTGGTGCGGTACAACCCGTTGGCAGGAAGCGTCATCGTGTCTCGGTTCCCCTCGCTTTCGTTGGGCTTGGCACGCGCCGCGCGGTTCGGCCAGCGCAGCGCGTTCGTCGTCGGCTGCGCGCTCGGCGTCGCCTCCGTGCTCGCGGCGCCGGGCTGCGGCGGCAGCGCGCGGGATCCCTTCGGCGACGCGCGCCATCTGCGGGTCGGACTCGACCCGAGCGCGGAGGCCGACGCCATCGAGGAGCGGCTGATCGAGGACGGGTTCGTACGAGCGGCGCGGGTGGACGCGCCGAACGCGGTGGGCCTGGCGATGCGGGACGAGGGCGGGCGAAGCGTGTTGCGCATCGTGACCCGGCGGGGGGTCGTGCTCGCGGTCGCGGCGCCGACCGAGGCCCTCACGCGCTCCGAGGTCGGGTTGGTCGAAGCGCCAGCGGACCTCGACGGAGACGGACACGTCGAGCTCATCGCCGCCGCCACCGACGCGGCGACGGAGCGCCGCTGCCTCGCGCTCGTGCGCGTGCTCGAGGACGGGGGCCTCGCGGAGGTCACCCCCGAGCTTCGCGCGCTCGGCGGCGAGCCTTGCCTCGAAGCGCTCTCGGATCTCGACGCGGACGGACGCTTCGAGGTCGTCGCGGTCACGCGCTTCGGGGCGCTCGCGTGGGGAAGCGCCCCGCGGGTCCCCGTGGTCTTCGTGCCCTTCCCGAACGAAGCGACCGAAGGCGCGGTGCCGGGAGCGCGGTGGCAAGCGCTCTCGGGGGATCGCGCGACGCGTTTCTTCCAACGTGAGCGTGCGGAGCGTGAGGCCGCGCTCCGAACCGCGCGAGGCGAAGCGAACGTCGCGGGCGCGTACCGGCTCGGCGTGGAGCTGGCGGCGATCGCGCGTCACGCGGGCGCCGACACCGACACGCAGATCGGCGTGCTTCGAAGCGCGGCGGACGGGCTGACGCTCGGCGTCGCCGCCAGCGAGCGTTGGCTCGAAGCCGTCGAGTACGTGCGGCGCGGTTGGCGGACCGAAGCGGAGGCGGAGGCGATGGCAGAAGAGTCGGAGGTCGTGGCGGAAGCTGAAGGGGACGACGCGACGGAGTGAGGCGGCGACGATCGTCGTGTGAGAGAGGGCGTTCGAGCGTCAGCCGAGCTCGGCTTCCAACTCGGCGAGCATCTCTCTCGAAGTCGTCCTCGAGACCTCGGCGAGCTCTTCGGGGAGAAGGATCATCCCCATCGCGTCCCCCCGCCTTCTTCGAGCTTGCGTTCCGACCAGGCGAGGTAGCCGGATCGAACATCCGATAGTCGCGTGCCTCGCGTTCAAGCGCATGGCTCCCATTTCGCGGTCGTCCATGGTGCCGACCAGGATACACGGACGGGCCCCCTCCCACCAGCGAGCAACGGCCCCAACTCGCGCGGATCGGATCCGTGCAAGTGGGGCGTGCTCTCAGCCCAAGAGCTCGCCGAAGACGTCGCTCGTCTCGCCGCCGTTCCAGCCCCACGTCGTGTCCGAGAGACCGAGGGCCTGCCACATCGTGAGCTGCGCGGTGCAGAGGTTGCCGCGCGGCTGGCGCACGTGGACGCCGCGACGAAGGCCACCGCACGCGCCGCCCGCGATCACGACGGGCATCTCGGCGGTGCCGTGCTTCCAACCTTCAGCGTACTCGCTCGTGCCCCAGATCGCCGCGCGATCGAGGAGCGTGGTTCCCGTCGGCTCGGTGGTGGCGGCGAGCACGTCGAGGAAACGGGCGAAGAGCTCCATCTGGTGCGATTGCGTGATGCGCACGCGATCCCAGAGGCCGTCGTGGCAGGTCTTGTGGAGGCCGTCGGTGACGCCGAGGTTCGAGAACACGTGCGTCGTCGCAGGCGACGTGAGCATGAACGAGAAGACGCGCGTGAGGTTGCAGCGAAGCGCGACGGCGAGCAGCTCGCTCATCGCGTCGAGCTTCTGCGTGAGGTCGCCGGAGTCGGTGGGGCGCGCGGGGGTCTCGCAAGTCGCGGCGCTGAGATCGAGGCGGCGCTGAATCTCCGAGAGGTGTTGGAGATGCTCGTCGACGCGGCTGCGGTCGCGTGCGCCGAGCTGTCCGCGGAGGCTGCGCGCGTCGTCCATCACGGCGTCGAGCATGCGCGCGCGACGGCCGAGGGCGACGAGATCTTCGGGCACCGAGAAGAGCTGATCGTGCAGCTGCGTGGGCCGGAGGATCGGCAGGTTGATCGAGTCCGGGCCGTTGTAGCTGACGGCGTTCCAGTGGCCGTAGTCGTGGAAACGCGCTTCCGAGATGCCGACCTGCAGGCTTCGAAAACGCGAGGGTTGGTCGCCGTAGAACTCGGGGTGGCGCGCGACGTATTGGTCGAGCGTGGGGCGCAGCGCGGTCAGCGTGTGCGAGGGGTGATCGAAGCCTTCGGGGCGAATGCGGTCGCCGGTCATCGCGACCATGAAGCCGCGCATGTGACCGTCGCCTTGGCCGGGGGGATCGCCGGGCACCGCGGTCTTGGGCTCGAGGCCGGTGACGACGCTGACCGAGTGCCGTGAGAGCGGCATGAGCAGCTCCGAAGGCGCGTAGCCGACGCCAGTGCTGCCGGGGGTCCAGAGGTCCGGGTAGCTGACGCCGGCGGTCTCGCCGCCCATGCCGGCGTGCCAGGGCAGACCGTTGGCCCAGAAGAAGACGCCGAAGATCGGGCCCGCGGTGGTGCCGTCGGCGTGCGCGCCGCTCGGGTCGAGCATCGCGTCGAGCGTGGGCAGCGCGAGCGAGATGGCGGCGCCGCCAATCGCGCCGCGGAGGAAGGTGCGGCGCTTGAGCGGCGCGCGGCCGGGGCCCCACGGAAACGAACTCACGCGGGTCGAAGGCTTCTTCGGGCGGCTCATTCTCCCACCTCCGACGACGAGGGCTCGAGGGGCGCGAGGGTTCGGAAGCTCTCGCTCGTCGCGAGCGCGAGGAGCAAGTCGCGGAAGCGGTAGCCGCTCGCCTCGAACTGCTCGGTGAGCGAACGAAGCGCGCGGGCTTCGCTCGCGACCTCGAGGCGACCGCTCGCGTGGCGGTAGAGCTGCTTGACCATGCACGCCGGCACACGAGCGTCGTCGGCGAGCACCGTCGCGAGATCCCGCGCGTCGTCGAGCGGGGTTCCGTCGAGGTCGCCGGAGCTGTCGACGGGGCCGCCTTCTTCTTCCTCGCGCCACACGCCGACGCTGTCGAAATGCTCGAAGAGCATGCCGGGCGGATCGATGTCCGCGTGGCAGGCCGCGCACTCGGGGTTGCGGCGGTGTTGTTCGAGGCGCTCACGCAACGTGCGGGGCGTGCCGCTCGGATCGCTGAGGTCGAGGTTCACGTTGTCGGGCGGCGGCGGCACCGTCTGGCAGAGCACGCGCTCGCGCACGAACTTGCCGCGTAGGGTGGGCGAGGTCTCCGTGGGGTGCGCGTTCATCGCGAGGAAGGCGCCCGTGGTGAGCACACCGGCGCGCGGGCTGCTCGGGTCGAAATCGTAGGGGACGAAGGCGACGTCGGAGGCGCCCGGCGCGTCGATGCCGTAGAGGCTCGCGAGCTCGGCGTTGACGAAGGTGTGCGGCGCGCTGAAGAGCTCGCGCACGTCGGCGTCGCGGCGGAAGACGAGGTCGTCGACGACGAGCTCGATTTCGGTCCGCATCGAGCGGACCATCGACTCGGTCCAGCCGGGGTATCGCGCCGGGTCACGCTCGACGTGATCGAGGCGGCCGAGGTCGAGGTATTGCGCGAAGAACTGCTGCGTGGCTTTGCGGGCACGCGCGTCGTCGAGCAGGCGTGCGGCCTGGGCGTAGAGCTCGTCTTCGTCCGTGAGCGCGTCGCGGGCTGCGGCGTCGAGGAGCTCGGCGTCGGGCATCGTGTTCCAGAGCAGGTAGGAGAGGCGCGAGGCCATCTCGTAGCTCGTGTAGCGGCGTCGTTCGGCGCGCGCGGGATCGGGCTCACCGACCTCGACGCGGTAGAGGAAGCTGGGCGCTTGAAGCATGCCCGCGAGCAGCAAGTGCGTGGCGCGAGCGACGTCGCCGCCCGAGGCTTCGGTGGAGGCGTTCAACCAACGGTCGACCTCGGCCTCGGTGAGCGGGCGGCGAAAGGCACGCGCGCCAAAGGTCTCGACGACCGAGCGGAGGCACGCGTCGCCCGCGGCGGTGGGCTCGCAGCCGAGCACCGAGGCGCGGCGCGTGGGATCCGCGAGGACGGCCTCGACGACCTGATGCGCGGCTTGTTCGTAGAGCTGGGTGCCGCGCTCGGAGAGCGTCGTGCTCGCGGCGCCGATGTGGAAGAAGAGGTAGGGCGCGGTGTCGGGCTCGATCTCGAGCGCGGGCAGCGGGGCGCCGAGCAGGTCGGTGAGCGTGTTCCGGTATTGGTCGCCGGTGAGCCGCGCGAGCACGGCCGGGCCGGGCGCGAGCTCGGGCAGTCGATCCTCCGGATTCGGGGGTTCGGTGCCGGGCGGACCCTCGCCGCTCGGTCCATCGATGGAGCCGGAGCAGGCGAGCGCGAGGAGCAGCGGGAGAAGTCGGAGCGCGCGCACGTGAAGAGCGTACACAAGAAGCGTACCGCGCTGAAACCACGGGGTTTTCCGGACTTCCGCCTCGGGGGGGCGACCAGAATGGGGTCGGTGGTCACCGCGATCGCGACGGACCGGAGTCCGCAGGGTGGGGAGCGCGGACACCACGTCGCGATCCGTCGCGAGCGATGCCCACGACGACGGGGCCTACCAAGTCGCGAGGGCGCGTCCGACCAAGCCGAGGCCGCTGAGCGCCGAGAGGCCGAGGATGCCGAGGCGCATCGGGCGGCCTTCGACGCGGCCGGTCAGGAAGCGACTCGCCCAGAGGCCGAACGCGACCGGCAAGCAGGCGAGGGCGGTGAGCGCGAGATCGCGGGAGGCCATGCCGTCGTCGGCGACCATGCGGCCGAGGATCGAGAGGATCACGCCGAGCAAGAAGATGAGCGAGAGCGTCGCGCGGACGGTCGGGCCGCGTGCGCCTTCGTAGAGCAGCGCGACCGGCGGACCGCCCATCGCGGACACCGTCGACGAGATGCCGGAGAGCACGCCCGCGAAGGACTCGGTCGCGACGTTGCGTCGAAGGCGGAGGCCGAAGGCGAGGGCGGCGACGCCGCCGAGGACGAGCACCCCGTTGAGCAGGTCGAGCGCGGCGCCGGTCGCGACCGCGAGCAGCCACACGCCGATGGCGGTGCCCGGCACGCCGCCGACGGTGACCCAGAGCACGCCACGCCACTCCGCGTCGCGACGTTCGCGCCAGTAGAGGTAGGCGCAGAGCGGGAGCTGCACGAGGAGCTGCGGCACCGGCGCGAGGCGTGAATCGATCAGCACCAAAACCGGCACCGAGACGATGGCGAAGCCGAAGCCGAGCGTGCCTTGCACGAGGGCCGCGAAGGCGTTCATCGCCACGAAGGCGACGAGCACACCCACCGGCATCGCAAGAACCTCGTTCACGGCGGCGGACGATGCCACGACCCACGTCGGCGTCGAGTCTCCGACGTGCGGTTCTCGAAAGGGCGGTGCCGAAACCGGGCCCCGACCTGCTCAGCGCTTGCGGCGGGCGAGGAAGGCCTGCACGGCCTGCACGTTCTCGGGGGAGCCGTAGCGCTTCGAGAGCGCCGCGTCTTCGGCGGCTTCGGCGTCCGCGGGCGCGCGCTCGAGCTCGCCGCTTCGAAGCAACGCCTTGGCTTCGGCGAGGGCGCCGGCGGGGGCGCTCGCCATGTCGTTGGCGATGGTGCGCACTTCGTCGAGGAGCTTCTCGGGGGCGAAGGTTCGCGCGACGAGGCCCCAGCGTTCGGCGGTGTCCGCGTCGAGCGGCGTGGCGCGAAGCAAGAGCTCCGCCGCGCGTTGCCGGCCGAGCGCGCGCGAGAGCGTCCACGAGCTGCCGAACTCCTGCACCAACCCGAGTCGCACGAAGGGCACGACGAAGCTCGCATTCGTCGAGGCGTAGACGACGTCGAAGTAGGGCAACATCGTCACGCCCATGCCGACCGCGGGGCCTTGCACCGCGGCGAGGATCGGCTTCTTCACCGCGCCGATGGCGTGGGGCACGCCTTTGACGGGGAGCACCTCTTCCATGCGGCCGGCGCCGATCGCGAGGAAGACGCTGACGTCGGCGCCACCGCAGAAGACGTTTCCGGCGCCGGTCACGACGATCACCCGCACCGTGGGATCGGCGTCGGCTTCGGCGAGCGCGGCCGCGAAGGCCGACGCGTGGGCGGGGTCGAAGGCGTTCTTCTTCTCCGGCCGGTGAAGCACGAGGGTGCGCACGGGGCCGTGGTCTTCGCGGAGGACGAGCTCGGACATGCGGGGAGAGTACCTGTCGCGATCGTCCCATGGGACAGGTCTGTGACGGATTGCGGGAGACGCGCCGCCGGGACCGCGAAAGCTCGGAGAACGTGCGTTTTCCTGCCCCCGAACGAGGGTGGTTCGCCTCTTGCGATGCGGCCTCCACGTGCCTGCGACGTCGGAGGTGAGGACGATGAGGAGCTTCGGAGAACGAAGGCTGGGAACGGCAGCGCGCGCGCTCATGGCCGCGACGCTCGCTTCCTGTGTGGGAGACATCGGCTCTCCCGAAGGCGGCGGACCGAGCCGGCCTCCGCCGCCGGTCTTCTGCGGTGACGACACGCTCTCGTTGGGCGCGATCGCGACGCGTCGGCTGAGCCCAGTCGAGCAACACAACACGCTCGCGGACCTGCTGCCGGGCGTGACCTTCGAGGCCTACGCGTTCGCGCCGCAGACGACCGAGCACGGCTTCGAGAACTTCGTCGCCAACACCGGCTCGGTGCCGGACACGCACGTCGAGGCGTACGCGTTCAACGCGTTGCGCGCCGCGGCGGCGACGGTCGCCGATCCGGACGGGCTCGCGCGGGTCGTGGGCTGCAGCGCGTGGGAGACCGAGCCCGAACGGGACGCGTGCCGCGACGTGCTGCTCGACGAGTTCTCGCTTCGCGCGCACCGCCGCCCGATCACCGAGGCGCAGCGCGAGAGCTACCGAACGTTCTTCGAATCGGTCCGCGACGAGATCGACTTCGAGGCGGCGGTGGAGCTGACGCTCGCGTCGATGCTGCAGGCGCCGGAGTCGACGTACCGCGTCGAAGCGTCGGTGAGCGAAGGACTCGACGGTTGGGAGATCGCGAGCCGGCTCTCGTACTTCCTCTGGCAGAGCATGCCGGACGACGTGCTCTTCGAGGCGGCCGCGGAAGGCGCGCTGCAACGTCCGCGAGAGCTTCGTGCGCAGGTGGAGCGAATGCTCGACGACCCGCGGGCCACCGCGGCCCTCACGGACTTTCACCGCCAGTGGCTGCGCTTCGATCAGATGTTCGATCCGCGTCACTCGGCGAAGGATCCGGCGACCTTCCCGGAGTGGACGCCGGAGCTGCAGGCCTCGGTGCGTGAGGAGGCGCCACGTTTCGTCGCGCACCTGATGCAGGACGACGCGACCGCGACGCTCGAGGCGCTGCTCACGAGCCGCACCGCGCTCGTCGACGCGGAGCTCGCGGCGCACTACGGGCTGCCGGCGGTCGAGGGATGGACCGAGGTCGAGCTTCCCGCGGACGAACGTGCGGGCTTCCTGACGCGAGCGAACTTTCTCGCCGGGCGCGGAAACGCCGGGCGTCTCTCGCCGATTCACTCGGGGCTCTTCGTCATCGAACGCATGCTCTGCGGCACCATCGGCCAGCCCGACGAGATCCCTTCGTTGCCGGAGGACATGCCGGGCATGCCGCGCACCGAGCGCGAGCGCTACGAGGACCTGACCTCGCCGGGCGAGTGTCAGAACTGCCACGCGCGCATCAACCCGATCGGTTTCTCGTTCGAGCATTACACCTCGACGGGCGCGTTTCGAACCGAGGACAACGGCTTCGCCGTCGACGCGAGCGGCGCGCTCAACGGCTCCGACGCGGACGGTCCGGTCGCGAACGCGGTCGAGCTCTCGGAGCGGCTCGCGCAGAGTGACACCGTGCTCGATTGCGTGGCCGAGCAATGGGTCGCGTATTCGGTCGGTCGACGGCTCGGACGCGACGACTACTGCTTCGTCGAGCGCGTGCAGGAGAGCCTGCGCGACTCCGAAGGAAACGTGCGCGAGCTGCTGCTCGCGATGGCGACGAGTCCCGAATTCCTGATGGGTGCACGATGAAAAGCTCGCGACGAAGCTTCCTCCGCCACCTCGCCTTGGGCGGCGCGGCGACCTGTCTCCCGCTCACGCGCATGATCGAGCGCGCGGTCGCGCAGCCGCCGGGGGTGACGCCACGCGTGGTGTTCTTCCACACCAACCACGGACCTCCGCCGCCGCATTGGCAGATGGCGGTGCCGGGGCTGACCGGGTCGGATTCGTCTGCGGATCTGACCTCGCTCTCTCGCGATGCGTTCAGTCTCTCGCTCGAGCCGCTCTACGACGTGCGTCAGCACATTCACGTGCTGCAAGGCATGGCCATGGTCGGCCCGATGCTCGCTGCGGCCGAGTCGCCGACGGGCAACAACCACGGCATCTCGTGGGCGACGCTGAGCACGAACGCGCCCGGCAACTACTCGGACCCCTTCATCGGAGGCTCGGGGAACATCCATCCGCGACCGACCTCGGCCTCGATCGACCAACACATCGCGCGGGCGACCGCACCCGCCGGGAAGCTGCCTTCGGTGGTGTGGGGCCAGGCCACCGGGCGCTTCGGGTCGCAGTTCGGGTACGCGATCGACGCGGACGGATCGTGGGTGCCGGTGGAGTCGAGCCCGTCCTCGGCTTACGGGCGCTTGGTCGACAACGGCCTCAGCGCGACGGATCCCACGCCGGGACCGACGCCGGTGGAGCCGACGCGCGCGGAGCGAATCGCGGCGATGCGTGCACGCATGCTCGGGGTCGCGGCCGCGGACTTCGATCGTGTGGTTCCGACGCTCGGCGACGAAGACGACCGGCGGCGTCTGGCGCGCCACGCGGAGTCGATTCGCGCGCTCGAGACGCGTTGGACGGTCGGACCGGGCGGCGGTCCGATTCCCACGCCGGCGGCATGTGATCCACGCTTCGACGCCGACGGGGATCGCATGGACGCGGTCTTCCGCCTGACCGCGTTGGCGTTGAGCTGCGACGTCACCCGCGTGGTGTCGCTGAAC
>JACKEH010000060.1 GCA_020633125.1 Sandaracinus sp.
AGAGGTAGCTGCCGAGCCCCATCGCGAAGAGGTAGGTGCCGATGGTGGTCGAGAACTGCGTGACGCTGTCGCCGAGCACGTAGCTGGCGACGGTGCCCGCCAGCAGCTCGTAGACGAGGCCGGAGGTCGCGATCACCAACACCGTCACGAAGAGCAACGTGGTGGCGCCGCGGCCGAGCGCGGCGGGCTCGGCGGGCTCGGAGGTCGGGCTCTCGTCCATCAGGTGCTCGCGGCGCGCGGATCGTTCCGCATCGCGTCTCGTCGCGGCGCGCGCACGCTCAGCCCTGGATCGCGGCGGCGACGATGATCGCGACGCCGATGATCACGGAGCCGATCACGATGCCGAGCGCGGTGTTCTGGTCCTCCTCGATCTCCTTGCGGACCGAGAAGGGCGCGACCTTCGTGATGAGGAAGAACGCGAGCGCGAAGAACACGATCCCGATCGAGCTGAAGAGGATCGCTTGAAGCGCGGCGCCTCCGACTGAGTCCCAGTTCACGTTCACGACGCGAGGTTCTACACCGGACCGGGGGGTGGCGTCACGGGCGACGCCGTCGATGCGCGCGAGCGGTGCGCCAGACGACGGGTGCGAGCACCAAGATCGCAGCCAGAATCGTCAGTGAATGCGGCACGCCGCCGCTGGTGACGCGCAGCGTCGCGTCGCCCTCGCCGCTCCCCGTCGCGCGGACGCGATAGTGGCCCGGCTCCACCGACGAGAAGCGCACGGAGTCACCGACGTCGACTTCCTGCTCACGCACGCCGTCGTCTTCGTCACGGATCAAGGAGACGAGGACGGCGCCACGTCCTGCGGTGGACACCGTGAGTGTCTGGCGCGTCGCCAGCTCGAAGGGCTCGGAGAAGCGGACGTGGCGCGCGAGCGCCTCTTCTTCGAGCGGCGCGCCCGGCGTGAGCGCGACCGTGAACGAGCCGTGGTCTCGTGGCGTTCCACCGAGCAGGAACGACACGGCGGTGAGGGCGGTGAGCAAGCCGAGCGCGACGAGCCAGCTGCGGCGCAGGTCGCCGCTCTCGTCCGCGCCGGTCAACTCAGAGCAGCTTCTCGACGATCGCGCCGCGGCGAAGCTCTTCGAGGAAGAGGCGCTCCTGGCGCTCCATCGCGCGGCCCATCATCTCTTGGTAGATCTGGTCGCGCATCTGCTCGAAGGGCGGAACGCTGGCGTCGCCGCGCTCCCGCTCGTGCAGCAAGAAGACGTGAAAGCCCGAGGGGCCTCGGACGGGGTCACTGATCTCGCCGGGCTGCAGCGCGAGCAGCACCTCTTCGAGCGCTTCGGGCAGGTCGCCCTGACGAAGCCAGCCGAGGTCACCGCCGCCGACCTCGTCGACGAAGTCTTCGAAGCTCTCTGCGGTGATCTCGCCGTGAATCTCGTCGGCGTGCCCGCGCGCCTCGGCGACCTCGGTGGCGGTCGCGTCTTCGGCGACGGGGACGAGCACGTGCGAGGTGCGGAAGCGGAGCGCGCGGTTCGCGCGGCGGGTGCGCTGGTCGTAGACGCGGCGCACGTCCTCTTCGGTGATGTTCACGCGACCACGGACCCGCTCGTTGAGGAGGCGGTAGCGGAGGAGCTGTCGGCGAAGGTCCGAGCGGTACTCGGCCTGCGAGTAGCCTTGCTGTGCGACGACCTCCCAGAACTCCGACTCTTCGAGCCCGTTCTGGCGCACCACGTTCATCACGGCGCGGTCGACGTCGGCGGACGAGACACGAATCTGCTGCCGCTGCGCGGCGCGCTCGACGAGCTCTTCGTTGATGAGCTGATCGAGGAGCTCGTCGTAGAGCTGGCGCAGCGCGGCCAGGCGCTGCAGCTCGGGGACCTCCATCAGGCGCGGCAAGAAAGGCATCGCGCGTTTGCGGAGGTCGGAGAGAAAGATGGCTTCGTCGTCGACGGTCGCGACGACACGCTCGACCACGTCGGCGCGGGCGCCATCGCGCGCGAGGGTCGCGCCGAGGATCGCGAAGACGAGGAGTGCGCGCTTCATTCTTCGGTCCCCTCGGCGTCCGCGCCCTCTTCGCCCTCGGCCTCTTCGCCCTCGGGAGGCTCGAGCGCGTCGGCCGGCGTGTTGTCCGTGGGCAGCGGCGCCGGCGCGTTCAGGTCGATCTGCACCGACTCGAGGGCGGCGACGTTTTCGTTCACGCTCGCCTCACGACGAAGGCGTGCGACGAGGTCGTCGACCGCGGCCTCGCGACGCTCGCGCCAGAGGCGGTTCTGAATGGGGCGGCGGGACTCGTCGAGCGTGCGGCTGAGCGCGGCGCGGCGGCCCGTGAGCTTCACGACGTGAAAGCCTCCGCCGGCGGCGACGAGGCTGGGGTGCACACCACCGATGTCGGAGATCGAGAACGCCGCTTCGGCGACCTCGCGCGCGATCGCTTCCGCGTCCTCGCGGGTTCCGTCACGCGAGAAGAAACGGAGGTCGCCGCGGCGCGAGCCTTGGCTCGTCTCGGGATCCTCGTCGTTCTCTTCGGCGAGGCGACGGAAGAGCAGGATGTCGTCCGGGCTCGCGAGGATCTGGCGCAAGACGCGGTCCGCCTTCGCGCGGTCGCGCATGAAGATGTGGCTCGCACGCACCTGCTCGGGCTTGTTGAACTCGTCGCGGTGCGACTCGTAGTAGGCCTCGACGTCGGCGTCGCTGACGCTCGAGAGCGTGACGACGTCTTCGACGCGCTCGCGCAGCAGCTGCTGAATCATCATCTGCTTGCGGGTGCGCTGGACCTCGGGGCTCTCGTCGAGGCCGCGGCGCTCGGCTTCCTGTGCGAGCAGCTCGAAGCGAACGAGGTTGTCGAGGAACTCCCGGCGGCGTTCGGGGCTGTTGAAGCGCGCGCGGAGGTAGGGAGATTGCTCGGCCAGCGCTTCGGCGACGTCGCCCGCAGTGATCGTGGTGTCGCCGACACGCGCGACGACCTCGGCGGCTTGCTCACGAGTCAGGCCGTGACGCGGCCACGGACCGTCGTCCTCGGTGGACGGCGTCGGCGTCGGCGTTTCTTCGGCGTCGTCTCCACAGCCCGCCCACGAGGCGACGAGCAGAGACGAAAGGAGCAAGAGGGAGAAGCGCTTCACGTGATGACCCCGAGCCTGGGACGTGCCCAGGCACCAGCGAGTAGCACGCCCATTTCCCTCCATCAACGGCGGAGGAGTGTCCTTCAGTCCTCGGCGCGCTTCTCGAGGACGGAGGCGATCTTCTCTTCCAAGTCTTCGAGATCGAAGGGCTTGTCGAGGAAGTCGTCGGCGCCGTAGAGGGGCGAGGTGAGCTCGTTGAGGCGCTCGCCGATGCCGGTGAGCATCAGGACGCCGGTGCCGCCGAGGGCGTCGTCTTCGCGGATCGCGCGGCAGACTTCCCAGCCGCTCATGCCCGGCATCATCACGTCGAGGATGACGAGGTCCGGCTTTTCGCGCCGGGCGACCCGAAGGGCCTCTTCGCCGTCACCGGCCTCCAAGACGGTCGCACCCAGCGACTTCACGTGGCGCGAGACGAGACGAAGGATCTCGAGGTCGTCGTCCGCACAGAGGACGGTTTTTCCGGCGAGGTCGGCCATGGTTCGCTCCGATTTCCGCGCATCCTCCGGGAGCCGACTCGGCCCTGTCAACGGTTTGAAGCGGAATCGACCTCGGTTGGCACGAAGCGTGTTCACGAAGTCACGCGATTCCGAGCGGATGCACCGCGTGGCTTTCCAACACGCCGGGAAAATCCGGCCAGCGCGCTGGGGAACGCGGAAGGGTCGGTGGGAGCGAAGACGATCGCGATGCCGCCGTCGGCGCGAGGGAGTGGCCGCACTCCCCCGCTCGATGGAAGCCGAAGCACAGGGAGAGTCGGCGGGCGAGAGGGGCACCGCCCCGAGAACCCGAGCGAAGCGAGGCCAGTCGCGGGTGACTCGTGGGGGTCGAGGGGGACGTACGTCCCCTCGCCTCCGGAGGACCGAAGCCGACCGAACGAAACGAAGCGAAGCGAAGTGCAGTGACGTCGGCGAGGAGAGAGGGGGCTGGGGAGATACCTCCCCAGAAGTCGGCGCCAGCCGACCAGAAACCCGTCAGTCCACGACGCCGACGTTCTCGCGACGCACCCAACCGCGATGCGCGCCCAACTCGACGAGCACCCACTCTTCTTCTTCGCCGAGCAGGTGCACCGCGTCGCCCTCGTGCGCCGCGCCGCGCCGCGCGGTGCGCTCGTCCGGGCCTTCGCGAAGCGCGGCCTCTTCCGTGACGACGATCGCGCGCCGCCCTTCCTCGAAGACCCGTCGCTTCACGAGGAGCCCGGTGCCGACCGCGACGAAGAGCAGGCTCGTGATCGCCGTGGCGATCGCCAAGGCCGCGCGAAGGCGCGGCAGGCGCACCAACGCGACGCCGAGCACGAGCAGCAAGGCTTCGAGCCCGACGAGCAGCCACGACAGAAGCGGTTCACCGAAGGGACGGACCAAGACCTCGGCGAATCCGGCGTCGTCCCCCAGGCTCGCGACGCCCTCACGCTCGGCGCGCCGCTCGGCGAGCACCGAGCGGGCGCTCGCGAGCGCTTGGTTGGCGTCGGCGTCGCTCGGGTCGACCCGCAACGCGCGTTCGAACGCGAGCATCGCCGCGCCGTAGCGGTCGCGCTGCACGTGGGCGAGGCCGAGATCGTATTCGACGTTCGCATCACGAACGCCCGCCTCGCGAAGCCGTTCCCACGCTGTGATGGCGTCGTCGTAGCGACCTTCGAGGTAGGCCTCGCGACCTCGCGTGAAGATCGCGTCGAGGTGCTGCGCCGAGACCGGGGCCGCGAAGAGCGCGACGAAGGCGAAAGCCAGTACCCGCTTCACGAGGCCTCCGTCGGGGCGAGGGATGCGGACTCGAGCTCCGCGAGCGCGCGCCGCGTGCGCTCGAGGCAATCGCGAATCTCTTCGGGCGCTCCACCGGCGCTCGAGAAGCGCGCGAAGTCGCAGACCTCCAGCTCGTCGATCACGCGGCGTACGAGATCTTCGTCGAGACCGCGGCGCCGCAGCAGCTTGCGAAGCTCGTCGTGCGTGAGCGCGCCGACGGGCTCGCCGAGACGCGCTTCGAGCGCGCCCTGTAGACCCACGGCGATCGCCGAGTAGAAGTTTCGGGCGTCCCCCTCGCGTGCGAAGCGCTCCGCGTCGTCGAGACGACGCTTCGTCTCGCGTCGTTTCACCGTCGCGGCGTCGGGCTTGCGGCCGCGAAGCGCCCGGGCGGTGAGCAGGACCAACCCGAGCAGCGGCAAGCCGAGCAGGAGGCCCCAGAAGAGCGGCGTCGACGAAGCGGGCGTGGCGGCGCGCGCCAACGAGCTCTCGGTGCGCAGAGGTCCGAAGGTCGGCGCCGGCGTCTCCGGATCGGGCGTCGTCGTCTCCGGTTCGGTCCGTGCGGGACCGGCGTCGGGCACGTCGGGGGTGATCGTCGCGCCGACTGCGGTGATGCGAAGCGCGCCGCTCTGCACGGTCTGCGTGGTTTCCGCCGCCGGATCGAAGGTCACGAGGGAGAAGGGCGGAATCTCGAACGTCCCCGCGCGTTGGGGAACCACGAGCCACTCGAAACGCCGCATGCCGCCGACGCGGTCGCTCGGATGTTGAACCTCGTCGTCGACCCGGGGTTGCAGCACCTGGAGCCCGTCGATGTTCGGAAGGTCCAACCGCACGTCGCGCACGTTGCCGTCGCCGCGCACCGTGGCGGTCAGCGTGACCGCGTCGCCGGTACGAACGCTCTCGCGGTCGACGGTCGATTCGATCGTGTAGCGCCCGACCACCGCGTTCGGGGTCGGCACCGGCCGCACCGTCACGTTCACCGGCACGCCGGTGCGGCGCATCTCTTGGGGCGGCTGGAAGAGATCGAAGGTCGAGCCTGCTTGGAACGAGACCTCGGGAGCGCCGATGGTCAGCTCGCCTTCGCGCAGCGGGAACGCAGCCATGTGGAGGATGCGGTACACGCGGTAGAGCGCGCCGTTGACGTACTGCGTGTCGCCGTCGAGCGCGCCACCGTCGAGGAGGTCGACCGTCCAGAAGCCATCCGTCGTGGGCGAGCGTGGGAGCTGCAAGCCCCCTCGAATCGTCGCGCGCGTGTAGAGGAAGACGCTGATCGTGACCTGTTGGCCGACGTAGGGGTTGGCGACGTCGGCGGTCGTTCGAACGAACGCTTCGGCGTCCGGCGTGTAGCCGTCGACCACCGGGCCTGCGGGGGTCGCAGGTGCGGGCGTCGGATCGGGGCTCGTGGCCGCCGCCCCACGCACGGTGACGACCACCTCGTTGCTCTGAAACGTGCGGCCCCCGGCACGAACCTCGAGTGGGCCGATCGTGTAGGTGCCCGGCGTCTCCGCCTGGAGGAGGTACGAGTAGACCGTCGAGGATTGGACGACCTGCTGTTGGTTCCCGAAGCCGAAGCGGAACTGCAGCGGGCGTGAGATCTGACGACTGCGCACGGCGAAGCCACGCACGTCCGGCTCGTCGAAGTGGTCGACCTCCGCGCCCGTGACGTCGGCGCGGGCTTGCAAGCGGACCACCTCACCGACGTCGAGCTCGGTCCGATCGGCGGTGAGGCTCACGGTCGCGCGGGTGGTGCCCATCTGCGCGTGCGCGAGGCTCGACGACGCGAGCACGAGGCCGAGTGCGGCGAGCCACACCCGCGCCTTGCCCGCTTCGCGAATCGGGCAGGTACGCCGGTCGACGTCTCGAATGACACCAGGCTCGTGGGGCATCACCAGTCCCGGCTCGGTTGCCGACGTTCACGCGCGGCTCGGGCACGCGCGCGCACACGCTCCAGGCTCTGTTCGTCGTCTTGCAAGGCGTCCAACACACGCTCCACGTGACCGGGCAGGCGTTGGCCGTTGCCGTCGTCTTCCGTGTCCTGAGGCTGCTGGTCCTGAGGCTGCTGGTCCTGCTGCTGCTGGTCCTGCTGCTGCTGGTCCTGCTGCTGCTGGTCTTGCTGCTGCTGGTCTTGCTGCTGCTGGTCCTGCTGCTGCTGGTCCTGCTGCTGGTCCTGCTGCTGGTCCTGCTGCTGCTGGTCCTGCTGCTGCTGGTCCTGCTGCTGTTGGTCCTGCTGCTGTTGGTCCTGCTGTTGGTCCTGCTGCTGGTCCTGCTGCTGTTGGTCCTGCTGGTCCTGCTGGTCCTGCTGGTCCTGCTGGTCCTGCTGGTCCTGCTGGTCCTGCTGGTCCTGCTGCTGCTGGTCCTGCTGCTCTTGTTGTTCCTGCTCCTGCTGCTCCTGGCGCTCTTGCTCCTCACGGATGCGCCGGAGCGCGAGCTCCAGGTTCCAAGCCGTTTGCCGATCGCCCGGTCGCAGCCGCAACGAGCGACGGAACGCGTCCACGGCCTCGCGGAACTGCGCCTGCGCCTGCTGGTGCTCCTCCTGCGTCGCGAAGGTGTCGCCCTCGCGGTAGAAGGCGAGACCGAGGTCGTAGTAGGCGTCCGCGCGCACGTCCCGGTCGCCGCGCGGATCGGTCGCACGTAGCAACGCCTCGCGCGCCTGCGCGAGGTCGCCCGCCGCGAGCAGAGCGAGCCCACGGTTCAGCTGCACCCCCGCGTCGCCCGGAAGCGATTGCGCGGCGCGGTCGTACGCCTGCAGTGCACCGTTCGCGTCGTTCGCGCGAAGTCGCTCGTTGCCGCGCTCCACGTCCGAGTTCGTCGAACGAAACGGTTCCCACGCGAACGCGCTCGAGCCGAGCGCCATCCAGACCATCGCGGTGAATGCCCACTTCATCGCCTCACCTCCGCCGCCAACGCGCCGCGCGCGCGTTTCGGATGCCGGCGCTGCCGACGACGCCGACGCCCGATCCAAGCCTCGGGCAAGAGCCGCTCGAGCACGAGCAAGAGAAACCCGGGCAGCAGGAGAATCGCGAACCGATCCTCGTGCACCGTCACGCGACGCGACTCGCGCTCGGTCTGCTGGAGCTCCGCGAGCCGCTGCCGAATCTGCTCGACCCCGACGCCGCCCTCCCGCGCGCGGAAGTAGCTCCCGCCCGTGCGCTCGGCGATGCCACGCAGCTGCTCTTCGTTCTCCGACGTGAGCGCGGTCATCACGACCTCGCCGCTCTCGTCGCGCAGGTAGCCCGTCCACGTGCCGTCGTTCGCGTACGTCGGAATCGGCTCGCCCGTCCGGCTGCCGATGCCGACCACGAAGACCTTCACGCCCATCGACGCGAGCTCGTCCGCGGCCGCGAGCGGATCGCCCTCGTGGTCCTCGCCGTCCGTGAGCAAGACGACGACCTGCGAAGGCCGCGGTGCGTCCGCCGGGTCGACGCCTTCGGGCACCGGGTTGCTGCGCTCGAGCAAACGTTTGCTGGCGACGAGCGCGCGACCGATCGCGGTGCCGCCGACCGGCATGTCGTAGGGACCGAGATCGCGCAGGAAGAGCCCGATGGCCGAGTAGTCGACGGTCATCGGGAACTCCATCGTCTCGCCGGCGAAGGCCACCACGCCGACGCGGTCGCCCTCCATCTCGTCGAGCAGCCGGAGCAGCTCCGCCTTCGCGCGCTCGATGCGGCTCGGTCGCACGTCGCGGGCGAGCATCGACTTCGAGAAGTCGAGCGCGATCACCACGTCGACGCCGCGCTTGTGCAGGATGCGCGTGCGGCTGCCGTAGCGCGGCCCGGCCAAGCCGAGCACCAGGAACGCGAGGCCGACGACCAAGAGACTTCCGCGCACCAGACGCCACGCGTTCGCGCGGCCGACGGTGAGCGCAGCGAGCGTCGACGCGTTGCCGAAGCGCGACGTCGCGCGCTCTTGGCGGTGCATCTCGAGCGCGAAGAGCAGGGCCGCGAGCGCGGGCACGAAAAGCACCCAACGCAGCTGGGGCCAGCGCCACTCGATCGGCACGACCAAGCTCAGCACCCCGATGGCGCCGAGGAGCACCAACGCGGCGACGAGCCAGATCCACTTCGTGGCGCCGCCGTGACGTTCGCCGCTCATGGCCACCTCCGAAGCACGAAGAGCCCGAGCAAGAGCTCGAAGAAGAGCAGGACCATCGCGGGCCACACGAAGGCCGGGAAGAGCTCGCCGTAGACACGGCCCCCGTCTTCGATCTCGGTCTTCTCGAGCTCGTCGAGGATGCGGTGAAAGCTTCGCTCGAGCCCCTGGCGATCGTTGACCCCGAAGAACTCGCCGTTCGTCCGCTCGCTCATGCGCTGCAAGAGCTCGGGGTTCACGGGGTGGTTCATCAGCCCGAAGAGCGGGCGGCCGAAGAAGTCGGTGCCTTGCTTGACCGGCGCCTCGTCGCTCACGCCCATGAGGATGGAGAAGATCTTCGTCTCCATCGTCGCCGCGAGCTCGGCGGCCTGATCGGGCGAGACGTTGCCCGCGTTCGAGTCGCCGTCGGTGACGAGGATGATGACCTTCGACTTCGCGCGGCTCTGGCGCAGGCGGTTGAGCGCGGTGCCCACGCCGTTGCCGATCGCGGTGCCGCGGCCGTCGATGAGATCGAGCTGCAGCTCGCGAATCACGGTGCGCAGTGCTTCTTTGTCCGTGGTCAGCGGAAGGAGCGTGAAGGCGTCGCGCCCGAAGACCACGGCACCGATGCGATCGTTCGGGCGCCGCGAGAGGAAGTCCTGCACGACGCTTTTGAGCGCGTCGAAGCGGTTCGGTTGCACGTCGGCCGCTTCCATCGAGCGCGACATGTCGAGCACGAGCACGATGTCGATGCCTTCGACCTCCGTGCGATCCTTCGCGTGAATCGACTGCGGTCCCATCAACGCGAAGACCAGCAGGGTCGCCGCGACCACCCGCGCGCCGGTCACGGACCCGTCGAGCCACACGCGCCAGCCCGGCGCGATCGACGCGAGCGTCATGCCGCGGCTGACCTGCAGACGCGGGCGCTGCCAGCGGTGCACGTAGTGCGCGGCGAGCACGAGCAAGGGCGCGACGAAGAGCAGCGCGCCCCAGGGTCGCTCGAAGCGGAACGACGCTTCGTCGAGCGGCACGTCGTAGAGACCGGCCACCAAGTAGGCCGCCGCGTAACCCGCCGGCACCAGGAACACGAAGGTCCAGACCAGCGGCAGCGCGTGTCGAATCCAGGGCCTCACGAGGGCTCCTCCGGATCGTTCTTGGCCGGGTCGGCATGGCCCACGGCCGGGTCGGCATGGCCCGGTTGGGTCGTCGAGTGCATCGGCCCGTCGGGATCGGTGCTCGAGGGCAGCGGCGTCTCGGGCGGCGGCATCGTCGGCGGAATCGGGCGGGCCGCGGGTTGTACGGGCGGGCGCGTCGCGGGGAAGTCCGTCGGCACGGCCTCGGCCTCACGCGTCGCGGGGATCACGCGGGGCTTTTGCGGCGCCGGCGCGATCACGTCGCCCGAGCTCGAGGGCGCGGGGTCGAGCTTCGGCTCGAAGCTCGGGTCGAGCCGCGGTGAGCTCGCGGGAGGCGGAGCCCACGCTTCCACCGTCGAAGGCGCCGGTGGGGCCCATGCCTCCAGCGGCGTCGTCGCCGGCGGAGGAGTCCAGCCGCTCGCGCTCGGCGCCTCGGACGCGGCCGGCGCACTCGGAGACGTGACAGGCGTCGCCGGAGACGTGGCGTCGGCGGTCGCGGTCGCGGGCTCCGGCGCCGTTCCGGGCGGCATCCACGCGCTCTCTTCCGGCGCCGGCTTCGCGGGCGTGGTCTGCGTCGCACCCGGAGGGGTCCACGGTGCGTTCGGATCGAAGGCAGGCGCCGGTGCTGCGGCAGCAGCTTCGCTCGGGCCCATCCATCGCGCGTCGCCTGTGGGAGGTGGCGCGGGAGGCGCGGCGGGTGTGGGCGCGCTCGGCGTCACGGGTCCCATCGCGCTCATGCCGCCCACCGGAGCGGTGGTGCGCACGACGCGAAACGCACCCGCGAGGAGCAGATCCGATTGCTCGACGCCGAGGGGCGCTTTCGCGAACTTCACGAGGTCGCAGTCACGAAGCAGCGCGATCACCTCGTCGAGCGAGAGTCCGATCAGCTTGCGCTTGCGAAGCTCGGCGACGACCTCGTCGGTGGTGCTCTCGAGACCGTCGAATTCGTAGCGACGCCCGAGGTATTCGCGCAGCGCGTCGCTGACTTGGTCGACCCATCCGACGACTCGTTCTTCGCGTACGGCGGCGTCCCGATCGAGGCGAAGCGCTTCGAGCTTCTCGAGCGCGACCTCCCAAGGCGGACGCGGCGGAGGCGGCGGCGCGGCGGCCTTCGCACGACGGCGCCACCAACGCGTGAAGAGCCACGCGAGCAGCGCGCCGAGCAGGACGAGCCCGAGGCCGCCCAAGATCCACGCGAGCGTGTAGTCGTCTTGCCAGACCTCGACCGGCTCGGTCGGCGGCTTGGGCTCGGCGTTCGGCTCGTTGCCGAGCACGCTGCCGACCGGCACGCGAAGGGGCGCGGTCGAGACCTCGCCGACCACGCCGTCCGCGGTGACGACGCGAAGCGTGACCGGGGGCAGCTCGTGGTCGCCGGGCTCGAGCGCGAGCAGCTCGAGCTCGATGACGTGCGTCGCTTCGTCGCCGCGAACCTCGACGCGTGGGGTCGGGCGACGGAGCACTTCGAAGGGCGCGAAACGTTGGCCGCGCGGGATGGTCACGTCGTCGCGCGCGGGCGTGGTCACACGCAGCGTCAGCGTGAGCACGTCGCCGGTCATCAGGCCGTCGTTCGGCGTGAGCTCGACGTGGATCACCGGCTGGTGGCCGTCGGGCAACGTCGAGGGCGGCGGCGAATCCGGCGGCTCGCTCGGCGGGCTCGTGGGCGACGGATCGGCAGGATCCGTTGGTTCGTTCGGCGTCGGAGCCGGTGCGACGGGATCGGGCGTCGGTTCGTTCGGCGTCGGAGCCGGCGCGACGGGATCGGGCGTCGGTTCGTTCGGAGCCGGCGCGACGGGATCGGGCGTCGGCTCGTTCGGAGCCGGCGCGACGGGGTCGGGCGTCGGCTCGTTCGGCGGCTGCGCGATCGTCGCCACCGAGGGGAGCGCGAGCGCGAGCCCGAGCCACGCGAGTTTCGACCTCGCGCTCATCGCGTCCGCCCCATGCGCGACTGGCGTCGGCGGAAGAGCTCGGCCAAGGGCCGAACGTAGTCCTCGTCGGTGCGCACCTCGACGTGGTCGATGCGCAGGCGGCGAAAGAGTTGCTCGCGCTTCGCCTTCTGCACGTGCACCTGACGCGCGAAGGCGCGCCGCACGCGAGGGTCGCTCGTGTCGACCTCGACCAACTCGCCGGTCTCGAGGTCTTCGACCAGCGCCAGGCCCACGTCGGGCA
This sequence comes from Sandaracinus sp., assembly GCA_020633125.1. Classification (GTDB taxonomy): domain Bacteria; phylum Myxococcota_A; class Polyangia; order Polyangiales; family Houyiibacteriaceae; genus JACKEH01. Next base: position 12,158 of record JACKEH010000060.1, read on the forward strand.
GCGACTCTTCGCGCGGGTCGACGACCTGCACCGGGATCAAATCGTGGCGACGCGACGCGACGCGCAGCGGCTTCTCGTAGCCCTCGTCGATGAAGTCGCTGACGAGGAACGCGACACTGCGCCGCTTGCTCAAGCTGCCGAGCAGATCCAGCGCGACGCCGAGGTCGGTGCCTTCGCCCTTGGGCTGCGCGTTGAGGATCTCGGTGACGACCCGCATCACGTGCCCGCGGCCCTTCTTGGGCGGCACGAAACGTTCGATGCGATCGGTGAAGAGCACGAGACCGACACGGTCGTCGTTCTTGATCGCCGAGAACGCGAGCAGCGCCGAGATCTCGGCCACCGACTCGACCTTCGGACGACCGACGCTTCCGAAACGCTCCGACGCCGAGAGGTCGACGAGGAGCATCACGGTCATCTCGCGCTCCTCGGTGAAGACCTTCACGTAGGCCTCGTTCATGCGGGCCGACACGTTCCAGTCGATGAAGCGCACGTCGTCGCCGTGCTGGTACTGGCGCACCTCGGAGAAGGCCATGCCTTGGCCCTTGAAGACCGAGTGGTAGCTCCCCGCGAGCTGCTCGTTCGCGAGCCGCGAGGTGCGGATCTCGATCTTGCGGAGCTTCTTGACCAGATCCTTCGGGATCATCGTTTCCACGAGGGGCTGTCGCCAGCCCCTCCCTCAACGGAGCTCGCCGGCTGCGCCGCGTTGCCCGAAGTCGTCGTGGTGTGCGTCGTCACTGCCAAGGCCTCAGTCGATGGAGCTCACGGCACCTCGACGGCTTCGAAGATGCGGCGGACGAGCGCCTCGCTCGTGATCTCCTCGGCCTCGGCTTCGTAGGTGCGGATGATGCGGTGGCGGAGCACGTCGTGACCGACCGCCTTCACGTCCTCCGGCGTCACGTAGCCGCGGTGCTTGAGGAAGGCGTGCGCCTTCGCGGCGACGTTGAGCGCAATCGACGCACGCGGCGAGGCGCCGTGGGCGATCATGTCGCGCAAATCCTTGAGGCCGACCGCGCCCGGATCCCGCGTCGAGGTCACGACCTGGACGATGTAGTCCTTGATGCGCTCGTCCATGTAGACGTGGCCGATGGTGCGGCGCGCTTCGAGGAGCTGCGCGGGCGTGGTGACCTGACGGATCGCGTTGGGGTCTTGGCCCTGCTGCGGAACGGCGCCCATGAGCAGGCGGTCCGCCATGCGCTCCATGATCTTCCGCTCTTCTTCCTTGGTCGGGTACTCGACCTTCACGTGAAGCATGAAGCGGTCGACCTGCGCCTCGGCGAGCGGGTAGGTGCCCTCTTGCTCGACCGGGTTCTGCGTCGCCATCACGAGGAAGGGCGGCTCGAGCTTGTAGGTCTGATCGCCGATCGTGACCTGCAGCTCCTGCATCGCCTCGAGGAGCGCCGACTGCACCTTCGCGGGCGCGCGGTTGATCTCGTCGGCGAGCACGAGGTTCGCGAAGATCGGTCCGCGCTTCGCCGTGAACTCGCCGCGCTGCTGGTTGTAGATGACCGTGCCGACGATGTCGGCCGGCAGCAGGTCGGGCGTGAACTGGATGCGCGAGAAGCTCGCCGAGATGGTCTCGCAGAGCGTCTTGACGGTGAGGGTCTTGGCGAGGCCCGGGACACCTTCGAGCAACACGTGGCCGCCGGTCAGCAGGCCGATGAGGATGCGCTCGACCATGGTGTCTTGGCCGACGACCACCTTCCTCACCTCGGTGAGGATGGCGTCCACGAAGGCGCTCTCGCGCTGAACGAGGTCGTTGATGGCTCGGACGTCGATGGTCATGGGGCTCCGTCTCTTGCGCGTCGGGAAGGCGACCTCCAGGAGGCGGTCCACCTTGGGCGGCAGGCCCACGCGCGTGGGCACGTCGGTTTCGGGATTGCGGATTCCGTCGTGATCGTCGGGGGATGCACCCCCGCTCGGGGGCGGGGCTAGCACGCTCCAGCGGCGCGGAGCAACGGCTTCGCACCGGCGGGAGCCTTCGGTTTCGGGCCCGCAACACACGAGGGCCCGGACTTGTTCGCCTCGCTCTTACGCTGGGGACGCGGCTTCCTGCCGTCCCGGGACGTGGCGCCTTGACTGAAACCGCCGGCTCGGCCTACCTCGCGCGCATGGCCGACGCGATTTCCCAGAAGCTCTTCTCCGAAGCCTGCGAGCTGCTCCCCGGCGGGGTGAATTCCCCGGTTCGGGCGTTCAAATCGGTCGGCGGCACGCCGGTCTTCGTGAAGTCGGCCCACGGGGCCTACCTGGTGGGCGCCGACGGCCGCGAATACGTCGACTACGTCGGCTCGTGGGGCCCGATGATCCTGGGCCACGCCGACCCCGACGTGGTGGCGGCGATCGCCGAGGCGGCGGCGCTGGGAACGAGCTACGGCGCGCCCACCGAGGGCGAAATCCGCATGGCCGAGGACGTGCGTGCCGCGTACCCGCACATGGAGATGTCGCGCATGGTCAGCTCGGGCACCGAGGCGACCATGGGCGCGCTCCGCCTCGCGCGCGGCTACACGGGCCGCAACGTCGTCGTGAAGTGCATCGGCGGCTACCACGGCGGCGCGGACTACCTGCTCGTGAAGGCGGGCAGCGGCCTCGCGACCTTCGGTGAGCCCGACAGCGCCGGCGTGCCGGCGCCGATCGCGGCCACGACGGCGTCGATTCATTTCAACGACCTCGAGGGGGCCAAGGCGCTCTTCGACGCGCGCGGCTCGGAGATCGCGGCTGTCATCGTGGAGCCCGTGGCGGGCAACATGGGCTGCGTCGGCCCCGAGGCCGGTTGGCTCGAGGGATTGAAGGCGCTCTGCGAGGCGCACGGCGCGCTCTTGATCTTCGACGAGGTCATGTGTGGCTTCCGCGTCGCGTACGGCGGGGCCACCGAGCGCTACGGCGTCGTGCCGCACCTCACCTGCCTCGGAAAGATCGTCGGCGGCGGCATGCCGGCCGGCGTCTACGGCGGTCCGAAGGAGATCATGAGCCGCGTCGCGCCGAGCGGACCCGTCTATCAAGCGGGCACCCTGAGCGGAAACCCGATCGCGGTGGCCGCGGGGCGCAAGACGCTCGCGAAGCTTCGCGCGCCGGGCACGTACGAGAAGCTCGAAGCGATCAGCGCGGAGGTCGAGGCGATGCTCGTGGCGGCGGCGAAGGAAGCGGGCGTGACCTGCACCGTGCAGCGCGTCGGCGCGATGGTGACGCCCTTCTTCCACGCCGGGCCCGTGAAGAGCTGGCGCGAGGCGGACGCGTGCGATCGTGAGGCCTTCGGGCGCTGGCACGCCGCGTTGATCGAGCACGGCGTGCATTGGCCGCCGAGCCAGTTCGAGGCGGCGTTCCCCTCGCTCGCGCACGACTCGGTCGCGCTCGACAAGACGCGCGCGGCGCTCGGTCCGGCGTTCGCCGCCGTGCGTGGCTGAACGCGCGCGCACGACAGGTCGCGTTCGCCGCCGTGCGCGGCTGAGCGCTCGCCGACAGGTCGCGCTCGACGACACGGGGGGCCCGGCATGCGCTCGCGTTTCGCCGACTCCCGCGATCGTCTCGCGGCGTGCCGTTCGTGTCGGGCATGACTTCTTCCCTCGGTCCGCTGCGTGGTACGACGGGTCGTGCGCCGCATGCGGACGCAGCTCGTCGCTCCTCTGCTCGCCTACGTGCGCTCGCGTGGGGGTGAGGTCGCGGCGCTGACGGCGTCGCTTCCGGTGCCGCTCCCCGAGGATGCGGCGAGCGCGCCCGAGGTGGTGCTACTCCTGCCCACGTTTCGCGCGCTCTTCGAAGACGCGGCGCGAATCCTCGACGACCCCTTCCTCGGCGTGTCGCTGGCGCAAGCGTTGCCACGCGGCACGTGGGGGATCCTCGAATACGCTTGCCGAAGCGCGATCGACGTGCGCGAAGCGGCCCGCCGGATGGCGCGCTACATCGGCCTGCTGAACGAGCTGGTCACGATTCGATTCGACGAGCGCTCGGGCGGGATCGCGCAGTCGATCGAAGGCGAGCCGCACGTGCTCGGGCGCCACGCCAACGAGCTCTTCGTCGTCGCGGTCACCACGCAGATTCGTCGGCTCGCGCGGCCCTCGGCGCAACCGGAGGGCGTGTGGCTCGCGCATCCACGGCCGGGACGAATCACGGGGTTGGTCGACGCGCTGGGCACCGACGCGTTGCACTTCGACGCGGGGCGCAACGAGGTGCGTCTGCCACGTGACGTGCTCGACGCGCCGCTCGCGAGCGCCGATCCGAACCTGCTGCGTTTGCTCGACGCGCAAGCGGAGCAGGCGCTCGCGCTGCGGCCGCGCGAGGGCTCGCGTCTTCGCGGGCGGGTGCGGGAGCGTTTGGTGCGACGCCTGCGCGAAGGCACGTCGGGCACGACGGGCCTCGCGTCGGAGCTGGGGTTGGCGCCGCGCACCCTGCAGCGTCAGCTCGCGGCCGAGGGCACCTCGGTGCGGGCGGAGCTCGAGGCGGTGCGCGAAGAGCTCGCGCGCGCGTGGGTGGTGGAGCGACCGCTCGGCGAGATCGCGTTCTTGCTCGGCTACGCGGACACCCACGCGTTCGCGCGCGCGTTCAAGCGATGGACGGGGACGACGCCGTCACGTTTTCGCGCGTGAGCGGGGCGTGGAGTCGGTCGGCGAACGTTCGCGCGAAGCGCCACGCGTCGCCGGGCCAACGCGCGGACACGTAGGCGCCGTCTTCCACCACGAACGCGGCGCGGTCGTCGGTCTCGGTGCCGCGGGCGGAGACCACGAGCGGTCCACGCACGAAGGTGCCCTCGTCGCCGAGCGCGGCACGGAGCTCCTCCTCGACGTAGGCCGGGTAGGTTCGGTAGTAGTCGCCGAGCTTCCACGCGGTGCTCCACCACGCGAGGCGCTCGAGGTAGCGCGGCAGACACGTGCTCTTGCGGCCCCGCAGGACGGGCACGCCCGTGTCGGGGTGCGTGGCGCGCGCGAGCACGAGCGGGCCGTGGCAGATGGCGGCGACGGGACGGTCGGCGACGAAGAAGCGCGCGGCGAGTCGCTGCACGAGCTCGCTGCCGAGGTATTGGCGCATGCCCTTCGCGTGGCCCCCGGCGAGCAGGAGCGCGTCGAAGTCGTCGTCGCGGAGGTCGGCCCAGCGCAGCGGCGCGACGAAGCGGGGGTCGTGCTCGAGGCGGGCGTAGAGCGCCTTGGCGTCCGGCTCGGCGCCCAGCTTCCCGAAGAGCACGCCGGTGAGCAGGAGCGGGTCGGCGGCGGGGGTGGCGCCCGCTTCGGTGGCGAAGACGACCTCGTGGCCGGCCTCGGACAGGACGTGCCAGGGGACGGCCACCTCGGTGACGTCGAAGTCGCGGTCGGGCAGGGGGAGCAGGACGCGGGCCATGGGAAGAACGTCGCACGAGCGCCGACCGGGGAGGGGGCCGGGAGCGCCAGATCGGGGGGCTCGGCGCGCCAAGGAGGGGTCGGGCGAAGGAGGGGTGAACGGGGTGGTGGCGAAAAGTCGTTCGAAAACGAGGGGTTGGCTCTTTCGTTGGCGCGCTCGCGTCGTGGGGGACATGATGCCGGCCCTCGTCGGGGACGGCGCGAGGCTCGGCCTCGATTGACCACCTACGAGGCCGGTGCTAAACGGCGCCTCCCGCACACGGAAGAAGCGAAAGCGATCCCATGGCCAATCACGACTCTTCGAAGAAGCGCATCCGCCAGACCATCAAGCGCACCGAGCGCAACCGCCACGTCCGTTCGACGGTCCGTGGTTCGGTGAAGAAGGTCCGCGAAGCGATCTCCACGGGTGACAAGACGACGGCCCTCGCCGCGCTCGCCACCGCTGCCCGCCGCATCGACATGGCCGTGTCGAAGGGCGTCTACCACCGCAAGACCGGGAGCCGCTACATCAGCCGCCTCTCGACCCAGGTGGCGGCGCTCGCCTGAGCCCCTAGCTTCTTCCGTGCGGACCAAACGCTCGTGGGCAACCACGGGCGTTGTTTTTTTGGCTGCGGTGCTCGGCTTCGCCTGCGCGCCTACCGCCCAAGAGGTGAGGCTCTGCCTCCCCCTTCCCCTCCGTGCCTCGGAGTCTCCCTGCGCTTCGCTCCGGTCGGCTCCTGCGGTGCTCCGCGGCGAAGGGGCTCGTCGCCCCTTTCGAAACCCTGACCATGAGCGGGCGGCGGGAGTGGCGCGAGTGCGTCGATGACGTGTACGGGTCTCGGCCTTCGGCCTCGTGTACGGGTCTCGGCCTCGTGTATGCCCTCGGTGCTCGGACGCGAGGGTGGTTCCCGCCGGTTTCTTGGCGACACGCGAGAGCCCGTGCTAGCCGCATGGGCCTACGGGTCCGGGGCGAAATCGGGCGCGTGGGTGAATCACGAGCGAAACCCGCGTGGCTGCGGGAAGGAGCTCCGGTCGGCCGAGCGTCGACCCCCGAGGCCGCGAAGGGGGCGAATCCTTCGTGGGCTCTTCCCACATCGGAGGCAGTGATGAAGCGAGCCTGGTCGAGTCGACTCGCGTGGTGGATCGCCTGTGCGGCGATTTGTGGCGCGGTGGCGTGCGGTGACGACGACGGTGCCAGCGGTGGCGAGGGCAGCGGCGGCGAGAACGGCGCCGGAGGCAGCGCGGCGAACGCGGGCGGTGGCCTCGAGAACCACGAGCTGCACTACGACCTGCACGCGCAGGCGCACCTCGCCGAGGTCGAGCACCAGGGCCTCTTCGTCGACTTCGGCACGCCCGCGCAGGCGAAGTACACCGTCGGCGACTGGAACAGCGGCTGGGGCTCGCGTGGCAGCGAAGGCGATCTGACCTTCGCGAATGTCGGGCGTCGTGCGCGACTCTACGTGCACCTCGACGAGCCGACGAACCTCCAGGTGAAGCTGCACCTGCGTCCGAAGGGCACCCGCGCGGTCACGCCCTACGTGAACAACACGCAGCACCAGTCGATCTTCTTCGAGGGCGAGTCCTGGCAGGACGTCACCTTCAGCATCCCGGCGACCGACACGCGTCGCGGTGAGAACTACATCCTGCTGACCTTCGGCGGCGTCACGAACGTCGGAGGCGAAGAGGTCAGCGTGCAGCTCGCGAGCGCACGTTTCGTGCCGGGCGATTCGATCCCCGACGTCGAACCCCCGAGCTGGGGCACCTACGCCGCGAACGTCAGCCTCGGCGGCGCGTCGAAGCCCGCGGTCGTCTACGCGACGCCGCACGCGTTCACCTGGTACGCCGAGATCCCCGAGGGCGGAAAGCTCGCGTTCGGCGCCGGCCAGGAAGGCCAAGCGGGCGGCACCGGCCGCGTGTACGTCACGGCCGAAGGCGGCGAGCGCCAGAAGGTCTGGGAAGGCGCGCTCACGAACGCGTGGTCCGGCCAGACCGTCGATCTCTCGTCGTACGCGGGCAAGATCGTCCAGATTCGCTTCGAAGCCGAGGGCGGTCAGGGCCGCGCGGCGTGGGCCGAGCCGCGCATCATGCGTCGCCGCGCCGAGGTCGCCGACGTGGGCCAGGCCCGCAACGTCGTCGTCGTGCTCGTCGACACGCTTCGCGCGAGCAAGCTCAAGACCTGGAACCCGCAGTCGCGCGTGCGCACGCCGGCGGTCGACGCGCTCGCCTCCGAAGGCGTCGTCTTCGAGCGCGGCAACAGCACGGAGAACTGGACCAAGCCCGCGGTCGCTGCGGTGCTCACCGGTCTTCACCCGATGGACCACGGGGCGCGCACCCAGAGCGCGGTGCTCAGCGATCGCGCGCTCATGGTCAGCGAGCACTTCAAGTCGAACGGTTTCAAGACCGCGATGCTCTGCGCGAACGGCTACGTCTCGGACCGTTTCGGCTTCGACCAGGGCTGGGATCGCTACGTCAACTACATCCGCGAGAACCAGAACAGCGACTCGTCGAACGTCTTCGAGCAGGCCGGCGCGTGGGTCACGGAGAACAAGGACGATCGCTTCTTCCTCTACGTGCACACCATCGACCCGCACGTTCCCTACGATCCGGGCGACGAGTTCCTCTCGATGTACGACTCGCGCTCGGACTACGAGGGCCCCGTTCGTCCGCGGATGACCGGGGAGCTGCTCGTGCAGGCGAAGGCGAACCCGCCGCAGGTGACCTTCAACGCCAGCGACATGCGCCGCCTCGAGGCGCTGCACGACGGCGAGATCAGCCAGCACGATCACCACTTCGCGCGTTTCATCCAGACGCTGAAGGATCAGGGGCTCTACGAGAACACCGCGATCGTCTTCGTGGCCGACCACGGCGAGGAGTTCCGCGAGCACGGCTCGTTCGGCCACGGCCACTCGGTCTACGAAGAGCTGCTTCACGTGCCGCTCATCGTGCGCGCGCCGGGCGTGTCCGCGCGTCGTGTCTCCACGCGCGTCAGCACCATCGACGTGCCGGCGACCATCGTCGAGCTCGCGGGTCTTCCCGCGATGCCGAACACCTTCAGCCGCAGCCTCGTGCCGCTCATGGCGGGCGGGACGCGCTCGGGCCCCGAGGTCGCGATGGCGGAGTTCCTCGACGAGCGCCGCGTGATCTACGCGGGGCAGTACAAGTTCTTCGTTCGCGGCAACCTCACGGCGAGCATGTTCGACCTGGGCACCGACCCCGGCGAGCAGAACCAGCTCGAGGTCAGCGCGCACCCGATCGCGGCGCGTTACCTGCGCACCCTGCAGGGTCAATTCCTCGGGGCGAGCAACCGCAGCCAATGGCTCTCCGCGGAGCAAGCGGGCAGCGCTCGCCTCGACGCGGGCGAGGTCCAGATGGACGGTGAGCTGCAGCAGCAGCTTCGCGAGCTCGGTTACCTGAACTGATCCCGCTCGAACCTCGAAGATGGGCGCCCTCGTGGCGCTCTTTTTCGTTCCGTCGGTCGATTCTCTGCGTCCGTTCGGCGATCGTGACGTCTGCAGAGGCAGGAGGTCCGAACATGGACGAGCTTTCGAAGGATCGAGTGCGTGAGGTGGTGCGCGAGCAATACGGCGCGGCAGCGCGAGGCGACGTCGGTTGTGCGCCGAGCTGTTGCGCGCCGGGGCCCGCGATCAGCGCGGCGCTCGGGTACTCCGAGGAGGAGATGAGCGCGGTACCGGAGGGCGCGAACCTCGGCCTCGGCTGCGGAAACCCCCAGGCGATCGCCGCCCTTCGCGAAGGCGAGACCGTGCTCGACCTCGGCTCGGGCGCGGGCTTCGACGCCATCCTCGCCGCGCGTCGGGTGGGGGCGAAGGGCCACGTCATCGGGGTCGACATGACGCCCGACATGATCTCGAAGGCGCGCGCGAACGTAGAGCGCGTGGGCCTCACGCAGGTCGAGTTTCGGCTCGGCGAGATCGAGCGGCTTCCGGTCGCCGACGACACCGTCGACGTCGTGCTCTCGAACTGCGTGATCAACCTGAGCCCCGACAAGGAGTCGGTGTTCCGCGAGACGTTTCGGGTGCTCAAGCCGGGCGGTCGGCTCGCGATCGCCGACGTCGTGGCGACCGCCGACATGCCGCCCGAGCTCGCGAACGACGTCGCTGCGCTGACCGGTTGCGTCGCCGGCGCCGCACGCATCGAGTTGATCGAAGCCTGGCTTCGTGGCGTCGGTTTCGTGGACGTGAAGGTCAGCCCCAAAGAAGAGAGCCGCGCGGTCATCGCGGAGTGGTTTCCGGGCGGGGGGCTCGAGCGTTTCGTGGTCTCGGCTACCATCGAGGGCGTGAAGCCTTCCGACACGACCTCGTGCTGCGCGCCCGCGTGCTGTGGAGGCGACGCGTCGTGAGCTCGGAGCCGACGCGCGAGGTCTGGCGGGCGCTCGAACGCGAGCTGCGGCCTTTCGTCGCGCGTCGGGTCGCGCCCTCCGACGTCGACGACGTGGTCCAAGAGGTGCTGCTGCGGTTGAACCGTGGGCTCGACGGCCTTCGCGACGAAGAGCGGCTCGGGGCGTGGGTGCACCGCGTCGCGCGCCACGTGGTGGTCGATCACCACCGCGCGCGGGGCCGGCGGCCGCAGCTGATCGAGGGCACGGGCCTCGAGCACGAGAGCGACGAACGACCGGAGCTCTTCGACGGTACGCCGGAGGCGGAGCTCGCCGGCTACGTCGCGATCTTCGTCGCGGCGCTTCCTTCGCCCTACCGCGAAGCGCTGACGCTCACGGAGCTCGAGGGGCTCTCGCAGACCGAGGCTGCTCAGATGCTCGGGGTGTCGCCGTCGACGATGAAGTCCCGCGTGCAGCGAGGTCGCGTGAAGCTTCGGCAGGCCTTCGAGGCGTGCTGCGAGGTTTCGCTCGACGCGCGTCGGAGGGTCGTGGGGTTCGCGCCGCGGCCGGCCGGTCGGGCGCCGGTCTCGTGTTGTGACGACGGCTGCGATTCGGAGCCGAGTCCGAAGCAGCCGTGAGGGCACGGGCCATCCCGGCGAGCGCGAGCGGCACCGAAGCCCCGCGTGACGCCGAGCCGAGACGCGCGATACGCTCGCGCCTCGGGAGGTCGGCCATGAACCGGACGCTTCGTTTCGCGGTGGGGGGACTCTTGCTCGTGGCGTGCGGTGGTGGAACCACCGGCGCCAGTGGAAGCGGCGGTGGAGGCTCGTCCTCTTGTGAGCCACCGGACTGCCACGCCAACCCGGGTCCATGCGACTTCGACTCGACCCAAGAGGGTTGCCCGGACTACGTGCCTCCCGAGGGCGAAGCAGAAGCGACGGGCGAAGGCGAGGCGACCGGCGAAGCCGAGGCGACCGGCGAAGCCGAGCCGGAGCCGCAGGGCGTGCCGCTTCCGCAGTGAAGCTGCGCGCGCTCGTTCACGCGCGAGCACGAAGCCCGCGCTCGAATCGCACGCACGAGCTCGGCCCCCACCCTCGGTCCGCTCACGCGTTCGTTCAGGCACGCCCACGCGCTCGGTTCGCTCGCGCGTTCGTTCAGGCGCGCCCACGCGCTCGGTTCGCTCCGGCGCTCGGTCACACGCGAAGCACGAACCCGACGCTCGGGGCGCTCGCGCGCTCGGGCGCTCGGGTCGCGCGGGCGCTCGTTCACGCGCGAAGCACGAAGCCGACGCTCGGGTCGCTCGGGTCGCTCGGGTCGCGCGGGCGCTCGTTCACGCGCGAAGCACGAAGCCTACGCTCGGGTCGCTCGGGTCGCGCGGGCGCTCGTTCACGCGGGAAGCACGAAGCCTACGCTCGGGTCGCTCGCGCGCTCCTTGGCCTCGGTGATCGCGCGGCCCAGGCGCTCCCGCGTGGCGCGTAGCGCGTGCGCGGGGCCCGAGGTGACGAGCACACGAGGGGCGACCGGCGCGGCGTCGCCAAAGCGCGCACGAAAACGCGGCGGCCAGGTCTGCAGAAAAGCTTCGAGGCGGGTCTGCAGGCCTTCCGCGCCCGGTGCGCCGACGAGCAGGAACTCGTCGCCACCGTCACGAATCGCGCGGCTTCCGGGCAGTTCGTCGATGGCCTCGGCAAACGCTTCGAGCACCGCGTCGCCCAGGTCTTGACCGTGGTGGTTGTTGAACGCGCGAAAGCCGATGAGGTCGATGAACGCGAGCTCGGTCGCGACCGTCGCCAAGGTGCCGACGTGCGAGAGCAGCTCCACGAGCTCGAGGAAATGCGCGAAGCTCGGGAGCCCTGTCTTTCGATCGCGATGCCCCGCCGGAACCCGCGGCCACCGGAAGCGCTCCGCGAACCCACGTTCGGCCGCGTCGAAGAGCGACAACACCTCCGCCGTCGTCACCGGCGCGTCGGGCCCGATCGCAGCCCACGTGCCGTCGTCGCGTTGTGCCGCGGCGAGGTGGGAGAGCGTGCGATCGAAGTCGTGCGCGGGATCGAGCGCGCTCAACACGTTCGCTGCGAGCGCCGTGGTCCACGGGTCGCTCGGCTCTTCGGCGTCGCCGTATCCGCCGTCTTCTCGCCGCGTCGCTTCGAGCCAACGCACCTGCACGGCAAGCAGCTCGAGGTAGGCGCCTTGCGAAAGGAGTGCGTCGGCCAGCGCGGCCGTCGCCGAGGTCAGCGGCTTGGTCGCGTAGGGAAATCGCATGCCCAGCACGGGGGCTGCGTCGCCGGCGGCGTAGGCGGACGTGACCGCGAAGGCGACCGGCTCGAGCGCGCGAAGCACCTCGGGAGCCCGTGTGACGGCACGCAGCAGAAACGTGTCGACGAAAGGCGCGTCGCCGAGCGCGGCTTGGGCGAGGTCGCGCCGGAGCACTCGGAGCGCTTCGTCGAAGAGCTCGTCGGCGCCCTGCTGCGCGAAGAGGGTCAGGTGCCCGACGACGGCGGCGGGCTGCACCAGCCACTCCTCCTGCGCAAAACGGTCGCGCTCGAACGCGGGGCCGTCGCCCGGATGCCAGGGCGTCCACGCGCTGGGCGGCGCGTAGAAGGGCGCGGGCACCCCCACGCGGTGGCTCAGCTCGAAGCGGTAGCGGCTCTCGGTGCGGACGTGGCCGGGCTGGCGTGAAGCGACATGCGCGATTAGCGCTTCGGCGCGCGCATCGTCGCGACCGGTGCTGGCGAGCCATGCGGCCGCCATCAGCGGCTCACGAAGGTCGACCTCGCTCGCGATCCGCTCCAGGGTCTCGCGCCCACGCTCGCGAAGGAGATCGAAGGACATCGGTCGAGTCTGTCAGAACCGGCCGGGCTTCGACACTTCGTGCAGTGCCTAGCAGGCTGCTGGAAAAGAACCGTGATGTGATTCGTGCGGTCCCGTGCTTCGAATCGCGCGTCCTCGAACCGAGCAAATGTGGGGCATTTTCGAGCGTGAGAGGATGGCGCGAGGCGGAGTGCGGGTCGCGCGAAGCGCGCGCGGGGCTTTTTCAGCAGCCTGCCAGTGCGAAAAACGAAACGAGCCGCGACCCGAGGGCCGCGGCTCGTTCACGTCGAGGCGGTCGCGTTCAACGCTCGCGACGTCGCCAGCTCACGAGACCGAGCGCGAAGAGGAACGCGAGCATGCCGGCGGGAGCGGAGCCGCCGCCCGCCGCGCAGCCGCCACCCCCGCCACCGCCTTCGATCTCGGTCGCGGCCGGAAGACAGACGGCGTTGTTGGCGTCGACGCGCACGCATTCGTAGCCCGAGCCGCAGAGGTCGTCCGGCCCGCAGAGGCGGGTGCACGTGCCTTCGGCGCCCATGAGCGCGCAGATGTTCGAGGTGCAGTCCGTGTTGGCGGTGCAGGCCTCGCCGATGATGCCGAGATCCGGCGCGCACACCCGGCTGCCGCCCGCGTCGATGCAGCTCAGGCCTGCGGGGCAGGGCGTCGCTTCGTCGCAGAAGGCGGTGCACCACACGCGGTCGCCACCGGTCGCGCAGATGCCGCTCTCGCAATCCTCGTTGCCGACGCAGACGCCGCCGACGCCTTCGCGCGGACCACGAATGCACTGGCCGCCACGGCAGTGGAACGCGTCGTTGCCGCAGGCGGCGTCGTCGCCACACGGACGCGAGCAGTAGCGCGCGCCCGCGTCGTCGAGGCAGAGACCGCTCGCGCACTCCTCGTTGGTGCCGCAGGTCTCGCCCATGCCACGCGCGGCGGGGAAGACGGCCGGCGGAACACACGAGCCGCAGGTGCCCGGCGCGGCCGCGCAGACCTCGCCGCTCAGGCAGTCCGCGCCGTCACCGACGCACGAGATGAGGCATTGCTTGATGCCGTTGCCGGGGTCGACACAGCGCGCGTTCGCACACTCCGTGTCGTCCGTGCAGCTGGAGCCGACGGGAAGCGTTCCCGGCGCACCCGGACGGCAGAAGCCGTCGCAGCTGCCGAGGGGTCCCGAGCTCGCGCAGTAGTAATCGGCGGGGCAGCCGAGCGTCGCCTGCGCGGGGTTGCAGGGGAGGGTGCAACGCGCCGGCTCACCCTCACGGTACGCCTGGCAGAGGCCACCCACGCACTCGTCGTCGCGGAGGCAGGTCTCGCCGGTCTGGGTGCAGCCTTCGTCGACCTCTCCGTCGCAGTTGTCGTCGACGCCGTTGCAGGTCTCTTCGGTCGGGACACAACCGCCCGAGTCTTCGATCGCCTGCTCGATGAAGGTGCGCCAACGCGCGATGGCGTTGTAGGCGCCGGGCGCGGTGCCGCAACGCGGCGAGCCACCGGTCTCGCTGTAGATGAACGACGCGACGCCGTAGATGCGGCCGTCCGGTCCGATGATCGGACCGCCCGAGTCGCCGGAGCACACGGCAGGCTCGACGTAGATGAACGAGCCGTCGTATTGACGGACCTGCTTCATCGTCGAGTACTTCGTTCCGCTGCCGCCCGAAGGCGTCTGGCCGAAGCCGACCGCCGTGAAGGTCTGCCCCACGATGCTGCCCGGCGAATCGAACGACATCTCGCGCGGCGTCTGCGAGGCAGGGGTCGCCAAGATGAGCACCGCGACGTCGCTCGCGTCACGAAGGTCCCAGCGGCCCGGGGCCGGACGAACCTCGGCGACGCCGTAGCTCGTGCGGCTCGGCGCCGACGTGCCGACGTACACCCGCAACGACGACGCGGACACCGCCGACGAGCTGTTGCCGTTCTGAACGCAATGCTTCGCGGTGAGCACCAGACGCGG
>JACKEH010000061.1 GCA_020633125.1 Sandaracinus sp.
GTGGGCGGTTGTGGAGGGTTCCGCGTCGAGCCGACGACGGCGCCACTTCGGAGCGAATCCCTTCTGGCCAGCACGCCGGCCTCGCATCTGCAGGTCGTGCTCGCGCCCGGGATGGCGGGAGACAAGATCGCGATGCTTCAACGGCATCACGTCCTCGAAGCGATGCACGATCGAATCGCCGAGGCGCTGCGAGGTCGAGGCCGCCTTCGAGATGCGCCGGGTGGACCGCTCGTCTTGGTCGTGGTGCGCGAGTTTCGCAACCCCCGGTACGGCGAGTCGTTCCTGACCGCCGAGGTCGAAGTCCGACTCCTCGGAGGAGAAGTGGCCCATCGTTTCGTCGCGTCGCAGGCGACCAACCGAGTGACGAGTCGTACGGGACGGCTTCGTATCCTCGCTCAGGGAGTGGTGGACGCCGTCGTGGCGGGGCTCTGACGGAGTCGAGCCCGCCCTTCGCGACGGCAAGGCTTCGACGGCGTGTCGCTCGCCTCGGAGGATGGAGGACCTCGCACCTTGCCAGGGTGGTTTCCCGAAGCCTCGGCCTTCGGTACCGTCGAGGCGTGCGACGCCGTCCGAAACAAGAGCGGGCCCGCCAACTCGTCGATGCCGTCGTCGAAGCGGCGGGTGACGTGCTCTCGAAGGAAGGAGCCGAGCGCGCCACGACCGGCCGCATCGCGGACCGAGCCGGCGTCAGCATCGGATCGCTCTACCAATACTTCCCCGACCGCGCGGCGATTCTCGCGCGTTTTTGCGAGCGACGGCTCGAGCAAGACATCGAGATGATGCAAGGCATCCTCGTCCGCGCGGCCAAGGGCGATGCTCTGGCGCCTCTCGTGCACGAGACCGCGGTCGCGATGGTGGAGACCTACCGAAACGACGACGCGCTCTACCGGGAGATTGGCAATCTCTTCACGGTCGTCGAGCAGACCGACGAGGTGCAGGGCGGGCTCGACCGCTCCGTGCAGCTCGCCGCCGCGTTCCTCGCGAGCCGCGAAGACGTGACCGAAAGCGGAGACCCGGAGCTCGTCGCGCTGCTCCTCATTCATGGCCTTCGTGCCGCGCTCAACGCCGTTGCGCGCCACGCTCCGGACAAGCTCTCCGACCCCACGCTCGAGCGCCGCCTCGCGAGCGCCGCCCTCGGGTTCATGGGACTGAGCTCGGCGACGCCGAACGAGACCGTGGCCGTCGACTCGGACGAGACCGTGGCCGTCGACTCGGACGAGACCGTGGCCGTCGACTCGGACGAGACCGTCGCCGTCGACTCGAACGAGACCGAGTAGCCGTCGACCGAACCTCGCCGAAGCGTCGCGGCGTCGGTGTGGCCACGCGAGTCGACCTGCGGGCCCGAATCGGCGAGCCTGCTCGCATGCGCATCCTCGTCGCGGGGGCAACGGGCTACCTCGGCCGCTTCGTCGTAGCCGAGGGGGTCTCACGCGGTTGGCGGGTACGCGCGCTGGTTCGCGACGCCCGACGCGCGGCGTTCTCGAGCAAGGTGGAGCTCTTCGAGGGACGAGCGACGGAAACGGACAGCCTCGCGCGGGTCGCAGAAGGCGTCGACGTCGTGGTGTCGTCTTTGGGCATCACCCGCCAGACCGACCGGGTCGGCTACGCGCAGGTCGACTACGGAGGAAACCTCGCGTTGCTGCGCGAAGCAGAGCGCGCGGGCGCACGGCGCTTCGTCTACGTCTCCGTGCTTCATCCCGAACATACCCGCCACACCGACATGGTCCGCGAGAAGGAGCGCTTCGTGGCGGAGCTCCGAGCGAGCTCGCTCTCCTGTGCGGTGGTGCGCCCGACCGGGTTCTTCTCGGACATGGCTCCGATCTTCGAGATGGCGCGGGGCGGTCGTGTGTGGGTTTTCGGCGAAGGGGACGCGGAGATCAATCCGATTCACGGCGCGGATCTCGCGGAGCTCTGTCTCGACGTCGCCGCGGACGAGCGCTCGGAGGTCGAGGTCGGCGGTCCGGAGACGTTCACACAGCGCGCCATCGCGGAGCTGGCATTCGACGTCCTCGGGAAGCCGCCGAAGATCGCGTCGTTGCCCGATTGGCTGGTGGGAGCGGGCCTCGCGGTGACGAAGCCGCTGTCGCGACGTCGATGGAACGTCGGTGCTTTCGTTTCCACCGTCTGTCGACGGCGCATGGTCGGCCCCGCCTTCGGTCGTCGGCGCTTGCGTGGGTTCTTCGAGGAGCGGGCCGCGGGCTGAGCGGAGAGTGTGCTCACGCCGACGAACCTTCGGATCCTTCCGGTGGGTTCAACACCGGGCGCACCGCGCCCCGTTGGAGATGACGAGGTGTGTCGAGCTCTCCGCGCACCGGCCCCCGTCCCTGCACTCGATGATGCTCTGAAAACTCCATCCACCGGCCGTGCGTGGCGGTAGCGCGCTTTCGCGTGCGGTAGGCGGACCGAGTATCTGAGAGGTTGGTCGTCGGATGGTCATAAAACGCTGAAATAATAGGAGAATATGGTGTTCTGGATGCGAGTGGTTCCCGGCCCTCGCGCCCGTACCCTGAGCGAGTGGAGGTGAACCGTGGCGGAACACTGGAACGACGCGTCGTGGGGGACGACGGCGCTGTGGGTGAGCGGGTTCTTCGCGCTGCTGATGGCGGGCTCGATCGCGATCGGCGTCGTGATGGAGAAGGCGCACCAGGCGAAGGGGCACACGATCTTCGCGGTGAAGCTCAAGCGTCATCAGGCGCGGCGTGAGCGCATCGGCAACCTGATCTTCTTCGCGGTGTGGGTTCCCATCGCCATCGTGGTGCTTCGGCTCGGATGGGTTCGCTTCACCTCCGGGCTCTTCGCCGAGTGGCTCACCTTCGGGGTCTGCTGGGTGAGCTTCATGGTCTACTTCTGGCTCATCCATCGCGCGATGCACTCGCGCGCCCTCTTCTGGACGCATCGCTGGCATCACGAATCGCTGGTGACGACGCCTTGGACCGGCTTTTCGCTCGGGCCCGCCGAGTCGCTCGGGTGGGCGATCGGCTTCGTGTGGCCGGCGATCGTTCTGACCTACTTCGACGTGCTCGGGCTCTGGGGATACCTCGGCTTTCTCGCGATGCTCTTCTACGGAAACATCACTGGGCACGCGAACGCCGAGCTGATGCCGGGCTTCTTGGCGCGAATGAACTGGCTCGGGAATCCGGTCGTGTTTCACAGCCTGCACCACGCGCGCTTCGAGGGGCATTACGGCTTCGCCTCGGGGTGGATGGACACGCTCTGCGGGACGGAGATGTCCGATTGGAAGGCAGTGCACGCGCAGGTGATGCGTGGGGAGCCGCTGCGTTCGTTGCGGCAGAAGGGCGCGGAGTCTGCGGAGGTGGGGGCGTGACGACGGTGGAGGCGGAGCACGCGCTTCGGGTGCTCGCGAGAATGAGGCCTTGCTTCGCGCCCATCGCCCCCGAGCGGGCGGCGCTGGAGGCGGCGATGCGGGCGCTCGAGACGGTCGCGGAGCTTCGAGCGGTGTTGTGTGCCCTCGAGGGGAGCGAGGCGGTGGATCCGGAGCGTGTGCGTGTGCTCGAAGCCGCGTTGCTCGACGGGCTCGCTGCTCACGGCACGACGGGAGGTGCCCGGTGAGCGAGGAAGGCGAGATTCGGAGATCGGTCGGCGAGGTCCGGCCGGCGGGCGTGGGCGCTCGGACCGTGTGGGCCGTGCTCGCGAGCGCCGTGCTCGCGAGCGCTTGTGGGAGCTCGACCCCTTCGACCGACGGAGGCGCCGACGCGTCGCTTCGACCGGACGCCGCGGAGCGCGACGCGTCGGACTCCCACGATGCGGCCGAGGACGGGGGCGCCGAGGAGCGTGTCTTGCGCGGTCGGATCGTGTCGCCGCGTGGTGCGTTCGAGGACGTCGTCGCCGGCGCACGGGTGCGCGTCGGAGACGCCGAGACGTTCTCCGACGAGCTGGGGCTCTTCGAGCTGCCGCGTCGCGGTGACGTGGTCGTGGTCGAGCCTCCCGTGGGCTACGCCCCGACGACGTGGCGCCTCGGCGCCGCGCAAGACGACGTGATCGTGCCTCTGCTCGAGACCTGCGAAGCCGCGTTCGACGCGTCGGCAGGTGGCGAAGTGCGCATCGACCGATGTGGCACGTCTGGTGGGGGCGTGGTGCTGACCTTTCCCGAGCGCGCGCTCGAGGACGACGCGGGCGTCGTCGCGACGGGCAGCGCGCGGATCGTGGTCGCGGTGGCCGACCCGACCGACGACGCGCAGCTCGACGCGCTTCCCCACGAAGACGACGACGACGTGCGCGCGAGCGGGGGACTCGAGGTGCGGCTCTTCGCGTCGGATGGACGGCGCCTGCAGGTGCGCGCCGGAGTCTCGGTCGCGGTGCGGCTGGCCGTCGGTGCGGAGGGGGAGGAGCCTCGAGTCGAGGTCTTCGACGAGGGGGATGCGCGTTGGGTCGACGAGGGCGCGGCGACGATCGCGGAGGGCGTCGCCGCGTTCGAGGCCACGCACTTCAGTCACCGGCGGGTGCGAATGAGGTACGAGACGTGTGGCACGCTGGCGGAGCTCTGCTTCGACCCGAGGATCGCGGGCCGGGTGCAGCGGCCCGGGGTGACGCTTCGCGCGCTGCCGACCGAGAGCCCGGAGTCCGGCTGCATTTCCAGCTTTCGTACCCTCGACGCGACGGGCTGTATCCGGGTGCGCGCGGAGCACGCGTATCGCTTCCGCGCCTCGTACTTTCGGCCGCTCTCCCGCGAGCTCTTCACGCGGACCTTCGCGGTCACCGCACCCGAAGCCGGTGCGAGCGCGCGGGTGGCCGTCGAGCTGCCTGCGGTTCGGCTCGGCTGCTTGCAGGGCGAGGGGCGCTGCGTGGATCCGGGCGCGGTCGAGCGCGTCCTCGAGGTTCGTGACGCCGACGTCGGGCGTGTGGCGATGGTTCCGAGCGCCGCCTGTGGGGTGCCCTACTGCGTGCCCGTGCCGGTGGGTGTTCCCCTTCGGACCTGCCTCGTCCGAGGCAGTTGCTTTGCACCCTTTACCGTGCCCGAGACGGGCGCGGGGTCGGTTTGTGGCGGCTCGGGGACCTGTTTTTCGGCGCCGACCTCGACGCCCTCGACCTTGCAGCTTCGTGTCGCAGGCGCCGGAGCCGTGGAGCTCGTCGGTGGCGCGCTGCGGTGCGTGAGCGAGGACTTCGATCGAGCGAGCCCCACGTCTTGTGCCGAGCCCTTCCGCGGGACGATCACGCTCCGTGCGATCCCGGACACGTCGTTCGGGTTTACGGCGACACATTGGGCGGGGGCGTGCGCGACGGAGTCGGCGGACACGTGCACCGTCGACGACGCCGACGCGTTGCGCGAGGTCGTGGCGTGTTTCCACGACGGTTCCGCTGCGCCGAACGGAAGACCACGCTGCGTGGAGCTCTACGGTGAGTAGCGTGGCGCGAGCTCGGGGGGACGCGTTCGCCCCGACACGTCGCGGTGGGCTCCGACGCTCGAGTGCGCTCGACGACCTCTGCAGGAGGGGAGGCGTGGTCGGGCAGGTCGGGGTGCTCACGTTGCTCACGTTGCACGGGATCGTCGGAGGGGTGGCGGCGCAGACGGGAGAGACCGAGCCGGCCGCGAGTACGACGACGGTCGACCACTCGGCGACGGAGAGCGAGCAAGACGACCGCCGCGCGCGCGTCCACTTCGAGTCGGGTCGGCAGTACTTCGACGAAGGCGAATACGAGCGCGCGGTCGAGGAGTTCACCCGCGCGTACGAGCTGAGTGGTCGACCCGCGCTCTTGATGAACGTGGCGAGCGGTCTCGAGCGGCTCGGGCGCCACGGCGAGGCGGCCGACCGCATGCAGGCCTACCACGACCAGGCCGAAGACACGGTGCCGACGCGCGACGTGCTCGTGCGGCGCATCGCGAACTTGCGCGAGCGCGCGGCGAGCATGGAGGTCTCGGCGCGCGATACGCCGCCGTCGGAGGCTTCGCCCACCGTCGACTCCCGACGACCACCACCCCGCGTGTCGCCCGTGGAGGAGCCCGCGCGCCGGAACGCGAGACGTTTGGGCGTGGCGATCTCGTTCGGCGTGGCTGGCGCGGGCCTCGTGACCTTCGACGTGCTCGGTGGTTTGGCGTGGGCCGAGCGAAGTGCCGTCGACGAGGGCTGTGGTGCGACGCGTGGGTGCTCGCCCAACGACGTGAAGCGCATGGACCGACTGGCGCTGGGCGCGGACCTCGGTTTGGGGATCGCCGCCGCGGGCGCCACCGCCGGGGTGTTGGTGGTGCTGCTGGTGAGCGCTCGCGACGACGACGAGCCTCGCGTCGTCGTGGTTCCCTTCGTCGGCCACGAGAGCGGCGGCGCGCTCGTCCGAGGGCGCTTCTGATGCGCTTCGCTCTCGCCGTTCGGGCGATTCGTCTCGTGCTCCTGCTCGGCGGTTGCTCCGTGGTGATCGACTCGTCGCGCTACGTCGCCGACGTCGATGGTGGTGCGGCCCCCGACGCCACCCCCGACGGAAGACTTCCCGATGGCAGCGTTCCCTTCGAGCTCGGAGCCGCGGGAAGCGTCGCGCTCGGAGACTATGCACCGCTCGCGGGCGACACGCTCCCCGTCCTCCTCGGGCCCAACACGCTGGGCGTGACGCCGACGCTCGAATGGCGCCTCGACGCCGATCCTTGGCAGCCGCTCGCTGCGACGACCGTCACGGTTCCCGACGCCGCGGTGGGTCGTTCGCTCTTCGTGCGCGCGACCTGGACTCCGTCGGCAGGCGAGCCGTTGGAGCGAGTGACCGGGCCGGCCGTGGTACTGCCGCGCCTCCCTCGGTGGCGCCAGGTGCTCCCAGACCTCGGGCGTGACTCCGTCGCGCTCTGGGATCCCGTCCACCAACGCTGGCTCTTCGTCAGCGAGCAAGGGGAGCCGAGCTGGTGGGAGCTCGCGATCCCCGTCGAGGGCCTTCCACGCTTGGTGCCTCTGCCGACGCCGGACGCGGTGCCGCGCATGAACGAAGGCGATGGGTTCGTGGCCGTGCCCGACCTCGCGCGTCAGAGGCTGCTCTTGGTCGGCACACGCGACACCGGAGTCGCTCGGGTGTTCGCCGTGAGTCTCCAGCGATCGGGGCCGCTCGAGATCACCGCCGTTCCTGCGGGCGGAGCGGCGCCACGCTGGCGACGGATGGTCGGCTCGACCTGGGTCCCCGACGCGGATCCGGCTCGGGGGGCGGTCTTGGTCTGTGGTGGATTCTTCGATGGCGGGGCCGTCGAGACCGACGAGTGCTCCTTTCTGCGGATCGACGCCGAAGGCGCCACGTGGGAAACGGCGCCGACGCTTCCGAGCCCGAGCCGTGGAATCTCTCTCTTCGCGCACGCCGGCCGGGTCTACGGCTTCGGCGGTTGGAGCGCCGCCTCGGGCGCCCGCGACACGTTGCTTCGACTCGACGATTCGCGTTGGGTGCCTGTCGACGTCGGGCTCACTGCGACGCGCGCCCAGGCCGGCGTCGCGACGCTCGGGTCGCGGGTTCACCTCGTCGGGGGCGTGACGCTCGTGGGGGCTGCGCCGCAACGCGCGGGAGGGGTCGTGGTCGTGGACTTTGCGACCGACCCGCCGACGCTCGAGAGCCGTGGGGAAGGGCTTCCGGGCGGCGTGGCGTCCGCGGCCGGTTTCGTCGGAAGGACCCTGTATGTGTTCGATGGGTTCGAACCGAACGACGAGGGCGCAGGATTCGAGCCGGGGTCGTTTCGTCGGGTGATCGAGGATGGTCGAGTGGAGGGCGTCTTCGTGTTCGACGAGACCACGCCTCCGCCGCTCGTCTCCGCCGTGGCGGGTTGGGCGCGCGACACCTCGCTCCTCTACGGCGGGCAACGCGTGGTCGGGGGGGAGGCCGAGTCGCGTGCGTGGACCTTCGAGGACGGTGTCCAGCGGCCGGTGAGGCTCGAGGGGGTCGGGCCCGGACCGCTGGCCGAAGTGGTCGTCGACACGCGGGCCATCGCGGGGACCTCCGAGGAAGGGCTCGGACTGCCTTGGACGTTCTTTGGAGGCGCCGACGAAGATGCGCGTGCGCTCTGGGTGTACGACGACCGGTGGGAGTCACAGCCCGTCGAGAGCGGAGGGCCGCCCGTCGCGCTTCGCGGAAGCATGGTCGTCCACACGCAAGGGTGTGGCGGCGCGCGGACCTTCTTGGTCGGTGGAGCCACGGCGACCGAGGTCGTCGACACGTTCGAGGAATGGCGATGCGACGAGGTGGCCTGCGGTTGGGCACCGTCTCTGCCGTCTCCCGGACCCGTGGTGGAGGGGACGCTGTCGTGGGACGGCGATCGAGCTCTCGTCCTCCTCGGCGGGCGAAGCAACGAAGGGCTCGCAGGCCATGCAAGCTACGTCGAGCCTTGCGGCGACGCGGTCTGGCGCGACATCGGGTTGTCGTCGTCGGATCGAGCGCGCCTGCGACGGCGTGGACATACGACGACGGTCCTGGGCACTGGCGACGAGTCGGTGTTCGTGGTCGTCGGCGGTCTCGGGGAGGACGGGGCTCCCCTGGAAGAGGTCGTGGCCTTGCGCTTGTCGGGGCTGGGAACACCCACGGTCGACGGGGATGTCGCGTCGCTGCCGGGCGGTCCGTCGGCCCGCGCCTTCCACGTCGCTGTGCGGAACCGCGCCGGGGACCGTTTGTGGGTCGCCGGTGGTGAAGGAGCCGAAGGACAGCTTCGCGGAGATGTGTGGGAGCTGCGGTACCCCTAGGATTCGTGCGCGTTCGAGGCGCGGTGTCGCGGTCCCAGCGAGCGAATCACTTGGCGGCACGTTCCATCCCACGGCCACGCGTCTCCTGGTTTCCGACGTCGCGCCGTACGACGTCGTCCGAAACGATCCTCGAGGACGGTGTCCAGCGACCGACGATGCTCGAAGGGGCGGACCAGGACCGCGAACCGAAGTCCGCCAAGTCCGAGATGGAGACCCAGTCGAGACCGCGAGATCGTTTGGGTCGCAACGAACGACCAAGGTTGGCGATCTGGAAGGGGGTACCCCTCCAAGATCGCCAACCCTTCGCGTTGGGAGAGCCCACCGCCCTGCCAAGACGCCGACGTTGGCGTGTGAGTGACATGCCCCCCTGCTGGAGTCGCACGCTTCGGCCTGCGCGAGGGTCTCGCCCGTTGGCGGCGTGGTGGTTGGCGATCTTCGGAGGGGGTGCCCGTCGCCGAAGGCCATCCCTTCCGTTTCGAGGTGGTCGCCTCCGTTCGTCGGTGCCGACGGAACGCACTCCGAAGGGGCAGAGCCTCTCGTGCTTGGATCCGACCGTGAGCACGCCCTCACGTGCCTACGCAACTCCGAGCGCCTTCGCGCGAAGACCCGCCCGCCGCGTCGAAGGGACACGGCGCTAGAGCCTGATCCAGGATCGGCGTTGAGTGATTCGTGTTCTGGGTGCGTGCCCTGGGGTATCCGCGAACCGAGGAAATGTGGGGCATTTTCGAGGGTGAGGGGATGCCTCAGGGGGTGTGCTCAGGGCGCGCAGCGCCGACGCCGATGCTGGATCAGGCTCGAGCCCGGCGAGGGCGCTTCGGAGAAGGAACATGTTCGGTCAGACGCAGAACGTCGCCGCCGCGGTCGCGACGTACACCTCGAACGCGCGCTTCAACACGCGCCACTGCATGGGGCTCGCGCTCCAGCTTCAGCACGCCGCCCCCACGGACCTCAGCCCCGACGAGAAGAAGGCGCTCGACGCGCTCGTGGCGCGTGCGACGGAGGTCGACGAGGTCCGCAAGTCGCGCGCCCGCATGTCCGCGCCTGCGCTTCGCGGTCCCCGCCAGGCGCTCGTGACCGCGTGGTCGTCGATTCAGACGGCGCTCAGCGCGTTCGCAGCGCTTCCGGCGGACGCGGAGTCGCGTGCCGAGGCCGCGTCGCTTCAATCGGCCCTCTTCCCGGAGGGCCTCGAGTTTCTCTCCCTCGACGCGCTCGCGCTCTGGGGCCACTCGCGCCTCCTGCGCGAGCGCATGAGCGAAGAGGGGCTCCGCCCGCGCCTCGCCGCCCTCGTCCACGCGGAGTTTCTCACGGCGCTCGACCAGGCGTTCTCCAACCTCGGCGACCAGCTCGGCGTCGCCGGCGCGAGCGCACCTCTGCCTCCCCGTCGCGCGCTCGCCGACGCCGCCGCGCGCTTCTCGTTCGCGGTGGGCGCCTACGCGCGTGCCCTCGCCCTCCACCTCGACGACACCGACGAGGCCGGCCTCGCCCGTTTTCTCACCGCGCTTACCCCGATCGACCGCGTCCGCATCACCCGCGGCGGCGCATCGAGCGACGCGGAGCTCGAGGAAGAAGAGCTCGACGAAGACGAGCCGACCGAGGACCCGACCTCCGACCCGGCGACTCCGGCCACCCCGGGCGAGGTTCCCTTCGGGCCCGGCCACCCGGACTACCCGTTCACGGAGTGACGACGGAGAGCTCGATGGGCTCTTCGCGGACTCGAAGGACTTGTCTGGTTGACGCCGTCCAAACGCGTTCTCGCCTTGGCCATCGGCCCGCCTTGGCCATCGGCCCGCCTTGGCCATCGGCGGGCACGAGTTCGTATGTCGTCGCCGTACGATTGGCCACGGAACTCGGACATTGCCCGCGAGTCGGACCGAGCAGCTCATACCGGCTCGGACGAATCCGGATCATCTCGAACCATCAATCGAGATGGGCACGCTACACCAATTGGGAATCTTGTGCGTACTATCGACGCAACCACGGATACACGCACAATAGCGTTCATCATGCCCTCGATGCCATTAAGCGGTCTACGGGCGATCATTCGATAAGAACGTACAGCGATAGGATTGCCACGAGAGGTCCATGTCGCGGGGTCGGCACGCACCACAAAGTTCAGGTACGAAACATGTTCTACACCATCACATCATGCCCGTGTTGTGAGGATACGCGGGCCGGTCCAAAGAGATGAAGCATATGCCGAATTCATTAGCGGAACGTGCGCTTGTTAGGTTGGTTCAACATGTTGATTCGGGGCATGAGTCGCTGGCTTTTGGCGATCTACGCGCTCTGTTGCAAGGGTATACGAACTCAGATGACTGGGGAGAGATCTGTGTACGACTTGCCCATGCCGCGGCGGCAGGTCTGGCGTTGGATGAGGAGAAAAGAAACGCTTTTAAGCAAGCGATTGACGAACAGTCTCCTCAAGAAATCGAGCGCGTGCTCAGCGTTGATATGCCGGGTGTCATCAACATCGTGTCGATGATTGGCTACCGAAGAGCGATCGCGAGCCGAGACTCGCTCGACGCTAAGCTCGAGTTCTTGCTGTTCTGCGTCGGAGACTTTATCTGCGCCGCCGAGAATATTGCTTTTGGCGCCGCTAACCCAGACGAGTGGTCAGAGTTGGCATCAGGATCACGGCGTTACTTGGAGCGTGTCAACTCCGGGCTCGACGTCGACGAGGAAGACGTGGTTTCGCGTCATCTCGTCGTCAGAACAGACGCTGCCGCCGCCCAGGCAGGAAAGCAGGCGTGGCGAAGGTTCGCTCAATGTTTGTCTGAGTACCTTTGCTAGCAGGCTGCCGAGAATCTTTGTTCATCCTGCGCTCGTCTGGGAACGTTCCACCGCCTTTGCCCAAGGCTCGAAGTCAACGGGCGCCACCGCGATGACGGGGGATGTCGGAAGAGAGGCCCCGTCGTCTTTCGCGTCCGCTGCGTTGTGAAGAGCCCACCCCGCGTCTCACGCTGCGTACGACGCGTCGCGAGCGCTCGCGAAAGCTGGTGAGCGTGTCGAGTGGCCGGAAGGCATGTGCGAACGTCACCTCGGTGACGCGCTCGGGCGGGACGACGAGCTACGCGTTCGACGGGTCTGGACGGCGAGTGGGTGTGAGCTCGGCGGGCACGGAGCGCCGCTTCCTCGTCGCGCCCTCGTTGGCGGCGGGGTACGAGTCGCCGCACCTCGTGACGGACGGCGCGGGTGCGACGCTCGCGAGCTACGTGTACGCGGGCGAGCACGCGCTGGCGCGCTACGAGGCGAGCGGCCCGACGTACTACCTGCGCGACGCGATGGGCAGCGTCATCGCGCTGGCCGACGAGAGCGGCGCGCGGGTGGCGCGGCTCGACTACGACGCGTTCGGGAACGTGCGCGGCAGCGCGGGAAGCGCGAGCGGGCTTCCGGTGGAGACGGCGGGTGACTTCCGGTACCACGGCATGTGGATGGACCCGACCGGCCTCTACTACGTGCGCGCCCGGAGTTACGACCCGGTGACGGGGCGGTTCGTGAGCAAGGATCCGGCCGACCGCTTGCCAACTCGCCCCGAGACGGGCCTGCCGTACAACTTCGCGGAGAACGCGCCGACGGTGTATCGGGACCCGGCCGGTAGGTTCACGATCGTCGGACTGCAAACGTCGTTGAACGTCCGCTCGATTCTTCAGACCACCGCACGACAACAGTTCAAGTCGTACTTGCGCGAAGAGGCGCAGGCGGCGGCCGGCGAGTTGGTGTTCGACGTTCTCAGCGGTTTCGTGAAGAGCGTGGCGCCTCAAATGAGCATGCTCTCGACGGCGGGCCGGACGTTGCGCAACCGTCAGGCCAATCCCGTGCGCGAAGGCATCGTGTTGGGGGACTGGCTGAACCAGGCGCTGTGCGGCATCTTCCCGTCCCAGAACCTCTGGATGGAGGTTCCGATCTCGACGTCGGGGCGTCCGAGTGGGAACGGATTCAACTGTTCCGAGCGGGTGACGGCGCGCACGCCGATCAGTCGTGACCCGAGGCCGGACCTCGTGGCGACCAACGGGACTCCGCCCACGGAGCTGCGGCCGGATGGGCCGAAGGCATGGTTGGTGGCCGAGTTCAAGCGAAGCCTTCGGCGGTTGAGTACACGTTGGCGGGGGAGGCAGTCACGCCAGTTTGAAGCGATTACAGGATTTGCAAGAACTCGCGTATACGGTCGTTTGGCGATGGTCGTCGTCGCGAACGGATATAAGAATCGTCGTGTGACGGAGACAGCGGCTGCGTATCGAATGATGCTGGAAGCCCGTGTGGTGCCGCTAATTGTCGTGCTGTGGGATTAAAATGAATGACCTGAAACACAGTAGGGACAAGGTTGGTTGGCTTATCTCTAATGGAGCGGATGATGTGGAGGTTTTCGCAAGTCTTCGTGAGATGAGCGATCCGGATTACATGAATTCATGGGGACTTACCGCAATGCGTACGGCGATTCAGTTTGAGCGCTTCGAGGTCGTGCGTGAGTTGTTGAGGCTTGGTGCGTCTCCGAATCGGCGAACGTGGCACCACGCTGCGCCAGGCCCGGTCGTGCACGCGGCTGAGTGCGGTGATATCGCGATCGCTACGCTGCTCTGCGAAGCGGGCGGCAACGTCGACGTCGTGGGCGAGAACGGCGAGAGATTTCTCGACCTGGTCGAGGAAGCGGTTCTACTCGCTCGTGGCGAGGGCCGGCCAGAACCCGACGTGGAAGCGTTCCGGCGTCTGTACGAGAAGTACTCGCGCCGAAACATGGTCAGGAAGCATCTCGGATGAGCAGCAAGAAGCAGCGTGCGCTCGTCGACGCGGTCCGGAGCGGGTTGTCGGAGCTTCCCCTTCGTGAGCTGAAGAAGAGCCTGAAGAAGATCGACGACCTGGACCGACTCGACCCGGAAGGCGGCTCGCTCGTGTATCGGGCGATCGAGGCGGGGCGAGCGGACGTCGTCGAGTGGCTGCTCGAGGCGGGAGCGGCGCCGGATCGGCGGGTGCTGGACCAGGCGTACTCGCTGCCGCTGCAGTTGGCGGTGAGCCGGGCGCCGGTGAGTCTCCAGATCGTCGAGGCGCTGTGTCACTACGGGGCGCGAGCGGACGTGAGCATGCCGACGGGGGAGTCGCTGCTGGAGGTCGCGCGCGCGGTCGATCCGGACCGAGAGGCCGAGGTGGCCGAGATCTTCGAGCGCTACCTGCGCGTGCATCGCGAGGTGTGAGAGAGACGGAGGCGAACGATGGGGCTGGAGGTGCTGTTGGTGGAGGAGGGAGAGCTCTCGGACGACGCGGAGGGTCCGAGCCTAACGTCGTTGCCGTACGTGATGGAGGCGCTCGACGCGCAAGCCTCGCTGGCGGGCGTGCGTCGACTGTCGGACTTCTTCTTCGACGAAGAAGGCGTCCGCGAGGAGCTCGAGGAGGAGCTTCTCGAGGACGAGGACGAAGCCGACGAGGACGAGCTAGACGAACGTGTCGAGGCCAGCTTGCGGGAGCGTCAACCGTGGTTCGACGCATCGGAGATCGCGGCGGTGTGCGAGGCGATCGCGGCGGAGCTCGGCGGAACGCCAGACCCGTATCCAGACGGCATCGCGGCCGGAATGAAGCGACTCACCTCGGTCGCGGTGGCCACCGAGCTGCGCCTGCTGGCGAAGCGCGCCCGTGAAGCCGAGAAGCGAGCGCATCTGGTCGTTCTGTGATTCGGCGAACCGGACCTCGCGAAACGCCGAGACGTACACGTACGGTCCGGGCTTCCGCTTGGCGTCCGCGGGTGGCGGCGGCACGACGAGCTACGCGTTCGACGGCTCGGGCCGGCGGGTGCGGGTGAGCTCGGCGGGCGCGGAGCGCCGCTTCCTCGTCGCGCCTACGATCCGAAGGCGGCCTTCAACACGTACGTGCCGGTGTGGGACGACAACGACGAAGCGATCTCGTTGTTCGCGGCCTTCTGCTCGGAGGGCGCGCACCAAGAGATGGAGTGGCTCGAGGCCTATACGCCGTACGCCGTGTTTCGGCGGAACGGGGACGGCGTTCGAGTCGAAATCGTCGGCACGATGTCGCGCCCGTGGCTCGACGGCATCACGCCGACCGAGCTGCTCGACTGACGGCTGATCCGGCTCTAGCTAAGGCGTGTTCCCCCCGCTCCCCGGGCTCGGCGCGTCGGGCTCACGCTCGAGGTACCGAAAGATCGTCCGTGGATCGACGCCGAGGTCGCGGGCGGTCTTCGTGCGGTTGCCGTTGTTTCGCTCGAGGACCTCGAGGATGTAGCGGCGCGTGAACTCTTCGCGGGCTTCGTTGAGCGCCTGCACGGGGTGGAGCGCTTCGGGGAAGAGGTCGAGGTCTTCGGGGCCGATCAGGGTCTTGTCGGCGAGGACGAGCGCCTTCTTGATGCGGTTCTCGAGCTGCCGGATGTTGCCGGGCCAGTCGTACTTCTTCATCGCGGCGAGCGCGCCGGGCGTGAAGCCCTTCACCTTGGAGTCGTACTCCTTGGTGTATTTGCCGAGCAGGAACTTCGCGATGACCACGACGTCGTCGCCGCGCTCGCGCAGCGGCGGCAGGTGCAGGTTCACGACGTTGAGGCGGTAGTAGAGGTCCTCGCGAAAACCCTGCTTCTGAATCTCGACCTCGAGGTCGCGGTTGGTGGCCGCGAGCACACGAATGTCGACGCGCTCGGGATCGCCGCTGCCGACCTTGGTGACGACCTTCTCTTGCAGCGCGCGCAGCAGCTTCACCTGGAGGTTCATCGGCATCTCGCCGATCTCGTCGAGGAAGAGCGTGCCGCCCGAGGCTTGCTGGAACTTGCCGCTGCGGGTCGCGACGGCGCCGGTGAAGGAGCCGCGGACGTGGCCGAAGAGCTCCGACTCCATGAGGTTCTCGGGGATCGCGCCGCAGTTCACGACGACGAAGGGGCCGTTCGCGCGGCGCGAGCGGCGGTGCACCTCGCGCGCGATGAGCTCCTTGCCCGTGCCGGTCTCGCCGGTGATGAGCACGCTGACGTCGGCGCCGGCGACCTTGTCGACCTTGTCCATCACGTCGCGAATGGAGCCGCAGCTGCCGATGATGTCGCCGAAGCGTTTGTCGTCGAGCGCCTCTTCGACGCGCTTCTTGTCGAGGCTGAGCTGGTCGAGGAGCAGCGCGTTCTGAAGGATGAGCGACGCCTGGCCGGCGAAGATCGTGAGCAGGTCGAGCGAGCTCTGCTCGAAGAGCGAGACGACGTTGTCGTTGCCGACGTAGATGAGGCCGAGCAGCTGCCCTTGCGCCATCAGCGGCGCGCACATGACGGAGCAGAGCTTGAGGTTCATGACGCTCTCGCTGCCGCGGAAGAGCGTGTCGTTGAGCGCGTCGCTGACGATGAGCGGCTTCTTGGTGGACACGACCTGGTGGAGGATCGAGTCCGAGAGGTGCCGCACGCCGTCGGGGATGTCGGTGCCGTCGAGGTTTCGTGCCGACGCGATGCGCGGCTCGCCGTCCTGCAGGAGGATGATGAAGCCCTTCGCGGCGTGTGTGGCTTCGATGACGGCGTCGAGCAGCGCGTCGATCTGCTCGGGCACCGAGCGAATCTCGAGCAGGCGCCGGTTGAACTCCGAGAGCCGCAACATGCCCGCGAGCTCGGCGCTGCGCGCGACCTCTTCGTCGTCGTTCTGCGTCTCCACCGTCTCGTCGTAGACGCTGAAGACGAGGTCGACGTGGTCGCCCAGGGTGAGGCGGTCGTTGTGGAAGATCTTCGCCTTGCGCTTGCGCTTGCCGTTCACCGAGAGCGCGCCGTCGACCTCCTGCACCGTGAAGTCGCGGCCGTCGAAGACGATCTGCGCGTGATGCTCGGCCAACGTGCGCTCGTCGAGCACCACGTCGTTGGCGGCGCCTCGTCCGAGGCTCGTGATCTTCTTGAAGACGGCGAACACGCGTGGGCGCCCTTGGGGCACGACCCACTTCACGCTGGGCATGTCGGCAGCTTACGTCATTTGCCGTTTCCAGCGAGCGACCGAAGGGAGGGAGCCCGACGGCACGTGAGGTCGCCGTCAGGAGACCGAACCATCGAGTCGCCGTTTCCAGCGAGCGACCGAAGGGAGGGAGCCCGACGGCACGTGAGGTCGCCGCCAGGAGACCGAACCATCAAATTGCCGAGTGCGGCCCGGTGGGTGTTTCTGCGGACTGGATTCGCTCCTCCCGTGCCCGCGCCCATGATCGTGACCGTGCCCGTGCCCGATTCCTGAGGAGTCGGAGGAGCCCGTGCCCGTGCCCGCGCCGGCGCCCCGCCCTCAACAAAACGCGTCGCGCTCGATGCCGAGCTTCTTCATCCGGCTCTGCAGGGTCGAAGGCTTCAACCCGAGAATCTCCGCCGCGCCCCCGGCCCCGTAGACCTTGCCCTTGGTGTGCCGAAGCACCCGCTCGACGTGCATCCGCTCGGCGTCTTCGAGCGTGAGCAACGCGGTGGGAGCGGATCCGGCCGGCGCGCTCGGCTCCCGGCTCGTCGCCCGATGCGGCAGGTCGAGGTCGGCCGGACGAAGCACTCCGTCGCGGCTGAGGATCATCGCGCGCTCCAGCACGTTCGCGAGCTCGCGGAGGTTGCCGGGCCACGCGTAGGCGCGAAGCGAATCGAGCGCCTCTTCGGTGATGCGACCCCGCCGGCCGGTGCGCGCGCTCTGCTCCGCGAGCATCGCCTCGGCCAGCGCGGGCAGATCTTCGAGGCGCTCCCGGAGCGGCGGCAAGACGAGCGGAAAGACAGCGAGGCGGTAGTAGAGGTCTTCGCGAAAGCGCCCGGAACCCACCGCGCGCTCCAGGTCGACGTGCGTCGCCGCCAGCACCCGCACGTCGACCTTTCGCGTGCTGTCCGAGCCGACCGCCTGAATCGTGCCTTCCTGCAGGACGCGCAGCAGCTTGGCTTGAAGCGGCAACGAGAGCTCACCGATCTCGTCGAGCAAGAGCGTGCCTCCGTCGGCGATCGCGAAGCGGCCCGGTCGGTCGCGCGTCGCGCCCGTGAACGCACCCTTCACGTGCCCGAAGAGCTCGCTCTCGAGCAGGGTCTCCGGAATCGCCGCGCAGTTGAGCGTCACGAAGGGCCGCTCGGCGCGATCGCTCCAACGGTGCAGCGCCCGCGAGAGGCGCTCTTTGCCGGTGCCGGTCTCGCCGAGCACGAGCACCGGCGTCGCGGTGCGCGCGACCTGACGCGCACGCTCCACCAGCTTTCGCATCGCGGGGCTCTGCGAGGTCGTGAGCATGCCCGCGCCTTCGAGCTCGTGCTGCAGCGTCGCCGAGAACGCCTGTTCTTGCGCGTGCAGACGCTCGAGGTCCGCGCGTTGGCGTGCGTTCTCGATCGCGAGCGCGAGGATCTGCGCGTAGACCTCGACGAGGCTGACGACCTCGGGCGCGTAGGTCTCGCAGCGCGTGCGGTCGAGCGTCAGCACACCGTAGCGACGCTCGCCCGCGCAGAGCGGCACCACCATGCACGAGTGACCGGGCGGCAGGTCGAGCACGCCGTCGAAGGGGTCGCCGTCGCCGTGCTCGTGGTCGTCCTCGGTGAACGCGCGTGCGCGACGTGTCTCGAGCGCTTCGCGCAGGCTCGGAAAACGCGCGAGCGAGAGCCGATGCGAGCGCACCTGGGGCGCGAGCGGACCGCGCGCCGCGCGCACCACGAGGTCGTCGCCTTCGAGCTCGAAGACGGTGGCGACGTCGTAGTCGGCGAGGCGGGCGAGCCAATCGAGACCACGACGGAGAAGGTCTTCGAGGCCGTCGTCGCCGCGACCGGTGGCCAGCGTGGCGAGGGTCGCGAGGTCGTGACCCAAACGAGTGGGCAGGTCGGTGGCGGGCTCGAGGGAGGGATCGGAAGGCGGAGCCATGAGCACGAATCCTTGGGCGGAGCGCACCGAAATACCAGTGGAAGGGCACCGAGATTTCGTTGTTACCGACATTTCGGTGTTGTGTGGAGGCCGCAAATGTTCGGAAACACGATGTTTTCGGAGTGGTCCGAGTCTTGATTAGGAAAACCGTGCCGGCCTGAAAACAGGCGGCGCAGACCTCGGCCGAACCCCGGCCCTCCTCACCCTTCCGGAGAACGACTCATGCTCACGATTGGCGACACGCTCCCCTCCTTCGACCTCCAGGCCGTCCTCGCGGACAAGAACTTCGCGCGCATCACCGACCAGACGAACCGCGGCAAGTGGCAGGTGATCTTCTTCTGGCCGATGGACTTCACGTTCATCTGCCCGACCGAGATCGCCGAGTTCGGCCGCCGCCACGGCGACTTCGCGGACCGCGACGCGGTGGTGCTCGGCGCCAGCACGGACACCGAGTTCGTCCACCTCGCGTGGCGCAACGATCACGCGGACCTGAAGGACCTTCCTTTCCCGATGCTCGCGGACACCAAGAAGGAGCTCTCGAGCGCGCTCGGCATCCTTCACAAGACCGACGGCGTCGCCCTTCGCGCGACCTTCCTCGTCGACCCCGAGGGCATCATCCGCTGGGCGTCGGTGAACGACCTCAGCGTCGGCCGCAGCGTGCCCGAGGTCCTTCGGGTGCTCGACGGACTTCAGACCGACGAGCTCTGCCCCTGCAACTGGGAGAAGGGCCAATCGACGCTCCAGGTCTGAACGCTCCGAGCCGTCGCGCAGCCACCCTGCGCGCCGCTGCTCGCGGCGTCTTCGTTCGGGCCTCGAGAGTCTCTCGACCGCTCCGACGAGGACGCGGCGAGCAGAGGCGCGAGCCTCGAAGTCTCTTGCTCTCCCCGACGTCGGGTCCCCGACATCTCTGGCCTCGGCTCCTGGTCGATGACCTTCGGCCTCGACCCCCGAGACCTTCACCCCGCCGTCTTCACGACGCCGAAAGGAACTCCCATGCAGAACATCGACGCCCTCCGCGAGCGGCTCCCCGAAGCCGCGAAGGACCTCAAGCTCAACCTCCAGGCCGTCCTCTCCGACTCGAAGCTCGACGACGACGTGCGTTGGGGCGTGGCGCTCGCCTGCGCCTACGCGATCGGCGAAGACGACCTCACGCGCGCCGTCGTCGCCGACGCGGCCGGCAAGGTCGGCGACGCGACCCACGACGACGCGAAGGCCGCCGCCGCGTTGATGGGCATGAACAACGTCTACTACCGCTTCCGGCACTTCGTCGAAGGCAGCGAGGTCGAAGGCGACTACAAGCTCCCCGCGCGGTTGCGCATGAACCGCATCGCGAAGCCGGCGGGCGACAAGGTGGCCTTCGAGCTGCTCTGCCTCGCGGTCAGCGCGATCAACGGTTGTGAGGCGTGTGTGCGCAGCCACGAAGCGGTCGTGCGCAAGGGCGGCATGACAGCCGAACAGGTGCACGACGCGGTGCGCATCGCGGCGGTGCTCCACGGCGTCGGTCACGCGCTCCGAATTCGCTGAACACGCTGTTTCGCGCAGCGTGCGAGCGATACTCTTCACGCCGTGAACGAGCGCTACGAGCTCGGCGACTGCGTGTACACGGACGGCTCCGGATCGCTTCACGTGGCCGTCGACGTGCGCCTCGGCCGGCGCGTGCACGTGAAGGTGTTGCGGGGTCGGCGTCCGGCTTCCGAGCGCGTGAGGCTCGAGCGCGAGGCGCGTCTGCTCGGCGGCAGCTCGCACCCGCACCTCCCGGTGCTGGTCGACGCGCGCTTCGACACCGACCCGCCTTTCCTCGTCTTCAACTACGTCGCCGCATCCCCGCTCTCGGAGCTCGTCGCGCGAAAGCGTCCTTCGCAGCGCACCGCGCTTCGGTGGGCGAGCGAGCTCGCCGCCGCGCTTCGTGCCGCCCACGCCGAGGGCATCGTGCACGGCGACCTCCATCCGGAGGTGATCTTGGTCACCGACGACGACGCGCGCCTGCTCGTGCACGGGTTCGGGCGCGCCTACGCGCTCGGCAGCGACGAAGAGCGAACGACGGTGGGCGGCGACATGCCCTTCCCGTGTTTCGCGGCGCCCGAGTCGTTGCTCTCCGACGAGCTCGACGTTCGAGCCGACGTCTTCGGGGTGTGCGCCGTTCTTCATTTCCTCCTCGAGGGACGCGCGCCTTTCGACCCGACTCCGTTTGCGAGCGCGGCCCGTGCGCTCGAGGCGTACGTCACCACCGACCCGCCGGTGCTCGGCGACGTGCGCACCTCGCTCTCGACGCTGCTCGCGCAGGGGCTCTCTCGCGATCCCGCGAAGCGACCGACCTCGATGCTCGCGCTGGCGGAGGGGTTCTCCCACGTGCTCGGCGGAAAGGCGCCCTCGGAGAGCGACGAAGACGAGCTCTCACCGGGCACGTTGGTCGACGGACGCTACCGAGTTCGCTCGGTGCTCGGCGCCGGCGGCATGGGCAGGGTGTACCTCGCCGCGGACGAGCTCCTGCGGCGGGACGTGGCGTTGAAGGTCTTCTTCACCAAGGACGAGCTCCCATCGCTGCACGAGGCGCGGCAGATCGCGCGGGTCGAGCACCCCTCCGTGGTGCGCGTGCATTCGCTCGGCACGCACCAGGGCGCGCACTTCGTCGTGACCGAGCTGGTGCGCGGCGAGGCGCTCGAGCAACACCTCGCCCGCGGGGCGCGCCTGCCTCCGTCGACCGTCGCGCACGTGCTCGACCAGATCCTCGCGGGACTCGACGCGATCCACGGCGTCGGGCTCGCGCACGGCGACCTGAAGCCGGGCAACGTCATCGTCGACGGCGACTGGAACGTGAAGCTCGTGGATTTCGGTCTCGCGCGCGAGCTGCGCTCGGAGACGCGTTCGATGGCGATGACGCCGGCGTATTGTCCGCCCGAGCGGCTCCGGACGGGGGGCGTGACGGTCGACGCGGCGTCGGACCTCTACTCGTTCGGGGTGCTCGCGTTCGAGCTGCTCGCGGGCCGGCTGCCCTTCCTCTACGAGTCGGTGCCCGAGATGCTGCAGGCGCATCTGACGTCCGCGCCGCCCACCCTCGGCTCGCTCGATCCAACCCTGGCGCCTTACGAGGCCCTCGTCGGCGCGTGCCTCGTGAAGTCGCCGGGCGAGCGTCCGGCGTCCGCCGAGCGCGCGCGCGCGATGCTGCGCGAAGCCGCGCGGCGCTCGAGCCCGGCGCCCACGTGCAAGCGTGTGTTGGTGATCGAAGACGAGCGCATGGTGTCCGACGTTCTCATGGCGATCCTCTCGGAGATGCCCGAGGCGCTCGAGGTGGAGGTCGCGGAGACGGGACGGGCGGGGCTGTCGCGCCTGCTCGAAGCGCCCTTCGACCTCGTGTTGCTCGACATGCGGCTTCCCGATCGCGACGGGCTCTCGGTGCTCAAGGACCTGCGTGCGTGGCATCCCAACCCGCCGCCCGTGCTGGTGGTCTCGGGCTCCGCGACGAGCGAGCAATGGCGCATGGCGGCGTCACTCGGCGCGCGCGGCTTGGTCTTCAAGCCCTTCGACAAACAGCTGCTCGAGCTGACGGTTCGCAAATACCTCGGCGACGACTGAGGGCGCCCACCACTTGCACGGATCGAATCCGTGCGAGTGGTCGCTCGGCGGTGGTGGGGGCCCGAGTGCTCGCGCGGCGACGGCCGTTCTCAGCCCTTCGGGCCGTCGCACCACTGGAGCGCGCGGCGAAGCGCGATCTCCACCGCGTCGTCCGCGAAGGGGTAGACCAAACACGCGGCCGCACCCATCGACGCGAGCACCTGCCAGTCGGTGGCCGAGCCGCGTTGGCTCATCGTGACCACCGTCTCGGGCGGCTTCGGCAGCGACCGCGCGATGCCGCAGAGCTCGAGGCCGCTGACCTCGGGCATGTCGAGGCTCGTGATCAACAGCTGTACCTCACCGCTCTGCAGGACCTCGGCGGCGGCGGCTCCGTCGCTCGCGATCGCGAGGCGAGGGCCGGGGCAGAGGCGACGGATCGCCGCGCCGAGCGCACGCGCACGCTCGACGTCCGAGTCGACGATCAGGATGCGCGGCGCGCCGTGGCGGTGCTGACGCAGACGCCGCAGCGCCTCGGCGAGCTCTCGTCGAAGAAGAGGGACGTCGCAGGCCCGCCGCGCCGGATCCTTCACCAAGAGCGAGCCGACGAAGGCGTCGAAGGGTGCGAGCGAGGGCGCGAGGTCGCTGGGTTTGGGCGGCGGGCTCGCGATGTGGTGGCGCAGCACGTCGAAGGGGTCGCTCCCCACGAAAGGCGCGCGACCGGTGAGTAGCTCGAAGGCCAACACGCCGAGCGAGTAGAAGTCGGCGGCGGTGCGCAGCTCGGGCGGCAGTGGGGTGCCCTCGGCGATCTCCGGCGCGCAGTACGCGGGCGTGCCTTCGCGCGGGAGCACCTCGTCGTCGAGGTGGGTGGCCAGCCCGAAGTCGGCGAGCTTGGCTTCGCCGCTGGGCCCGAGGAGCACGTTGGCCGGCTTGAGATCGCGGTGGACCAAGCCCGCGGCGTGAAGCGCCTCCAGGCCCGCGAGCAGACCGTCGAGCCAATACACGGCGTCCTCGGGGGTCGCGCGGCGCTCGGCGAGGCGTCGCGCCAAGGAGCCGCCCGGCGAGTGTTGCAGCACCAAGAAGACGTGGTCGTCGTGCTCGACGAGGTCGTGCACCCCGAGCACGTTCGGGTGCACCAGACGCGCGAGCGCGGCGCCTTCGCGGACGAGGTCGTCGCGGCTGCGGAGCGGGTCGAGGCTCTTGAGCGCGACGAGGCGGTCGAGGCGTCGGTCGTGGGCGAGCACGACTTGGCTGGTCGAGCCCGCGCCGAGCACCCGCTGGACCTCGTAGACGCCAGCGACGAGCACGCCTTCCGAGAGCTCGGGCGGCGGACGGAGCGCGTCGATGTACGAGCGTCGCGCCGGCGTCGTGAGCTTGACGCTCGCGCTTCTCACGCGGACTTCGCTCCCATGTGACGCCCGTCGGGGAGGAGCGTGAGCGGCGGCACTTCACCACGACTCGCGAGCTTGTAGCGAGCGCAGCGCCCGTAGTCGCCCTGGCAGTAGAGGGACTGAAGCACCCGAAGGGCGGACTGGTTCCTGGTTCGAAGCGGAATCGTGCGAAGCGGAGCGGACACCCGTCCGTGGAGCCGCAGGATTCCGTGAGACTGACGCCCTCGCGCGAGAGCGCGAGTGGCGGCGAACTCGGGGAAGACCGGGCAGCGTTCCATCTTCGGGCAGTCGGCAGACATCCTCGCCTCGTAACGAAAAACACTACCCCATTTGGGTGGTGTTGGTGACGGGGCTTCCCTTACGTCTGGCGCTTTGGTCGATCGGCGTACTGAAATGATTGGGAAATGCTGCGAACGGCATCGTGGCGTTGCGTGAGGCGGCTGTCCTGAATCCCGAGGACATTCGTCAGCGGACGCCGGCGCCTCGCTTGCCCAAGCGACCCTTGCGTCCGCCACTCTGTTGTTGCTGCGAGCGGCGACGCTTCTCGTGAATCGAGAGCGCGCCTTTGCCGGTCGCGGGCGGCACGAGGCAATGCGCGGCCGAGCCGACGAGGTCGCGTCGGTTGGCGGCGATCAAGGCCTCGCGTGCGAGGTCGTGCTGGGTGACGTCCCAATACTGCAAGAGCGCCTTCTGCATGCGTTTCTCACGCAGCGTCTTGGCCGAGTACACCGGCTCCTGCGTGAAGGGGTCTTTGCCCGTGAGCCACATGCTCGTGGCCATCGACATCGGGGTTGGGATGAAGTCCTGCACCTGACGCGGCTTGAGGCCGCGTTTCTTCAGGTAGACGGCGAGCTTGATCATCGACTCGAGCGTCGAGCCCGGGTGCCCGCTGATGTAGTAGGGCACGAGGTGTTGGTCCTTGCCGGACTTCTCCGACGCGCACGCGAACATCTCCGCGAAGCGCTCGTAGGACTCCGCGCCCGGTTTCTTCATCTTGTCGAGGACGTCGTCGTCGACGTGCTCGGGCGCGACGGAGAGCTGCCCGCCGGTGTGATGTTTGGCGAGCTCTTCGACGAACTCCGGGCTTCGTTCCGCGAGGTCGTAGCGCACGCCGCTCGCGATGAAGACGCGTTTGACGCCGGGCTCTTTGCGCACCTTCTGCAGCAGCTGGACGAGCGGCGTGTGATCGGTGACGAGGTTCTCGCAGATCTTCGGGTGCACGCAGCTCGTGCGACGGCAGGACTTCTCGATGCGCTCGTCCTTGCACGTCATCTGGTACATGTTCGCGGTCGGTCCGCCGACGTCGCTGATGACGCCGGAGAAGCCGTCCATGCGACGGAGCGCGCGCACCTCGCGCAGCACGCTCTCGGCGGAGCGGCTCTGAATCACGCGGCCTTCGTGCTCGGTGATCGAGCAGAAGGAGCAGCCGCCGAAGCACCCGCGCATCGTGACGATGGAGTGTTTGACGGTCTCGAACGCGGGGATGGGCTCGCGGTAGCTCGGATGCGCCTGCCGCTGGAAGGGCAGGTCGTAGAGCTCGTCCATGAGCTCGGTGGAGAGCGGCTCGGCGGGCGGGTTCAGGTAGATCGCTTGGTCGCCGTGGCGCTGCACGATCGGGCGGCCGTTGCCGGGGTTCGTCTCTTTTTGAAACGCGCCGCTCATGCGGCTGAAGGCGTCGAGGTCCGCGGAGACCTCTTCGTAGCTCGGCAACACGACCGGCTTGCGATCGGCGACGCGGCGCGAGGGCTCGATCGACTCGTGCTCGCCCTTGTGCAGCACGAAGCCGGTGCCACACACGTCGCGCACCTCGCGAATCGTCTTGCCGGACGCGAGCTGGTCGGCGACCTCCCAGACCGGGCGCTCGCCCATGCCGAAGATGACGAGGTCGGCCTTGGCGTCGAGGAGCACGGAGCGGCGAATCGAGTCGCTCCAATAGTCGTAGTGCGCGATGCGGCGGAGCGAGGCTTCGATGCCGCCGAGCACGATCGGCACGTCTTTGCCGAAGGCCTGCCGGCAGAGGTTCGAGTAGACGATGCTCGCGCGGTTGGGGCGCATGTTGGTGCGGCCGCCCGGCGAGTATTGGTCGTCCGACCGCACCTTCTTCTGGGCGGTCAGCTTGTTGAGCATCGAGTCGAGGTTGCCCGCGGTGATGCCGACGAAGAGGCGCGGCACGCCCATGCGAAGGACGTCTTCGGGCGAGTCCCAGCGCGGCTGGGCGATCATGCCGACGCGGTAGCCGCGCTTCTCCAGGAAGCGGCCGATCAAGGCGCCGCCGAACGCGGGGTGATCGACGTAGGCGTCGCCGTTGACGATCAGCACGTCGAGCTCGTCCCAGCCGCGCGCCTCCATCTCCTCCCGCGTGGTGGGGAGGAACGCGCGCAGGTCGGGACGCTGCTTCTT
>JACKEH010000062.1 GCA_020633125.1 Sandaracinus sp.
CAGTCGGGCACGCGCTGAAGCAATCCGCCACCGAGGCGGCGTGGCCGATCGACTCCCTCCTGATGGTCGCGGAGTATCCGCACCGGTACGGCGCCGTGTTGCGGCTCGGTGAAACGGTCGCGTTCGACGAACCACCCGCACCTTTGCACCCATCAACGAAGCTGGCGGGTTGGGTCCTCGTGCCAGGGCTCTCGCTCCAGGGTCCCTGCACTCTGACTCGCCCAGACGGCACGACGATCGAAATTCTGTCGTTGGTCGCCCTGCACCGAGCGGAGATCGAGCTAGCGCGGTCTCGAGGTCTGCCCGCGCTCATGAAGGCCCTCAACTGGAAGAGCCTTTCGCTCGTCCTAGACCCGAAGCGCCCGTCGCAAGCGAAGAAGTGGTTCGGATTGTTCTGAAAGCGAAGCGAACTCCTCAACAGCAGCTTCCCACGCTCGCCGTCGCGCCCTTGGCCGCGTACTCCGCCGCCAACGTCGGACCACACGGGTACTCACCGTAGTGCACGCGTCGCTCGCCCACGACCTCGAAGAAGGGCGCGAAGCGGGTGTCGGCGAGCATCGACGCGGTGTTGCCACACACACGCTCCGGGCGGCCGACCTCGAACGCGTGGTGGTCGTCGAGCCAGAAGAGCGACTCGGCGCCTTCGATGCCGCCGCGGTAGATCGCCAGCTGCCCGTAGTCCTCGCAGCGCTCCTCGAGCTCCGGCAGCGCGAAGAGGCGGTAGGTCACGGAGAAGAAGCGCGCCGCGCCGACCTTGGCCTGCAACGCCTCGTCACCGATCGTGATCGGCGCTTCCGTCGTGAAACGCGGGTCGAGGAAGCCGACGCGCTTGGCGAGGCTCTCGAAGTCCTTCCGGTACATCGCGCCACCGAGGCACTCCGCGACGAGCAGCGGATCACGCACCACGTCCTCGGGCAGGCGACGGTCGGCGACGACGTCGCTGAGGTAGAGCTCGCCGCCGGGCTTGAGCACGCGCCGCACCTCGCGCAGCACCTGCTCCTTGAAGGGCGAGAGGTTCACCACGCAGTTCGAGACCACCACGTCGACGCTCGCGTCCGCGAACGCCGAGAGGTCCTCGATGAAGCCCTGATGAAAGCTCGTGTTCGGCTTCGCGAAGCGAAACCGATCCGCGTGCCAAGCCTCGGTGGCGCGCGCGACCTCGAGCTGCGCCTCGGTCATGTCGAGGCCGTGCACGTGGCCCGTCTCACCGACGAGCTGCGCGATCACGTAGACGTCCCGACCCGTGCCGCAGCCGAGGTCGAGCACCGTCGCGCCCGAAA
Organism: Sandaracinus sp.; assembly: GCA_020633125.1. Lineage (GTDB taxonomy): Bacteria > Myxococcota_A > Polyangia > Polyangiales > Houyiibacteriaceae > JACKEH01. Next base: position 1,281 of record JACKEH010000062.1, read on the forward strand.
GCGCGTGCGGAATCGGAAAGCCGCAGCCGTAGAAGCGGCTCGAGACGTCGTCGTGCACGTTCGACAGACGCGATCGAATCCACCCCGGCGGTGCGCCGGTCGCGCAACACGCGTTGGTCTTCAGGTCCGCGCTCGAGCGCAGGGTCTCGCCGTAGTAGCGACTGACGATCTCGTGAATGGGCTCGCTCATGATCACTCCGAAGGCCGAACGTGCCGGCGGGCGCATCGTTACGCCAGCCGGCGCGAGAGAGAACCCTCAACCCGGTCGCTGACGCAGGAATGTTGCGCGCGAGGGCCCATACATCGCCCGGCCCTTACGCCGCGGAGGATCTGGCGCTAGCTAACGCGTACCGGTCACGACGGCCGCGGTCACCCCCGGGAGATTCCGATGAAGAAACGCACGCTCGGTCAGGGTCTGACGGTCTCGGCGATGGGCTACGGCTGCATGGGCCTCGACTTCGGTCTGGGCGAAGGGGTCGATCCGGCCGCCGCCCTCGGAACGATTCGCGCCGCGTACGAGGCCGGCGTGACCTTCTTCGACACCGCGGAGGTCTACGGCCCGCTCACCAACGAGAAGCTCGTCGGCGAAGCCATCGAGAGCTTCCGCGACGAAGTCGTGCTGGCGACCAAGTTCGGCTTCGTGATCGGCGAAGGCACCCGCGGTCTCGACAGCCGCCCCGAGCACGTCCGCGAGGTGGTCGAAGCATCGCTGCAGCGCCTTCGGACCGACCGCATCGATCTGCTCTACCAGCACCGCGTGGACCCGAAGGTCCCCATCGAAGACGTCGCGGGCGTCGTCGGCGAGCTCGTCCGCGAAGGCAAGGTCCTGCACTTCGGGCTCTCGGAAGCCGGCGCCGAGACGATTCGTCGCGCGCACGCGGTCTTCCCGGTGACCGCGGTGCAGAGCGAATACTCGCTGTGGTGGCGGGAGCCCGAGACGTCGATTCTGCCGACGCTCGAGGCGCTCGACATCGGCTTCGTGCCGTTCAGCCCCCTCGGGCGCGGCTTCCTCACCGGTGCGGTCTCCGCCGACACCGAGTTCGGCGAGCGCGACATTCGCCGCACCATTCCGCGCTTCACCCCCGACGCGATGCGCGCGAACCAACCGGTGGTCGAGGTCATCGCGCGGCTCGCAGCCGCGAAGGGTGTGACCAACGCGCAGATCGCGCTCGCGTGGTTGCTCGCGCAGAAGCCGTGGATCGTGCCGATTCCGGGCACCACGAAGGCGCACCGCATTCGCGAGAACGTCGGCGCGCTCGACGTCACGCTCACGCCGGTCGAGCTCGCGAGCCTGACCGAGGCGGTGGAGGCGGTGCCGGTGACGGGCGACCGCTACTCCCCGGCCGCGGCGGCGATGATCGATCGCTGAGCGTCGTTTCGTCGTCGCAGCGCGGCGCTTCGGACAAAGCGTCTCGTGGCGAGTCGGGGCCGCTTCCACGTTTTCCCTCGTTCGACGGAGGGCTTCGGTGGCACGCGCCCTGCGATGAGGCCCGGCATGTCCGAGCCCCACCCGCAGACCTCCCTCGAGTCGCCGCTCCCACCGCTTCCCTGGCCTCCCCCACGTCGCCGTCGCCGACGCACGGTCGAAGGCATGACGCTGATCGAGATCTTGATCGTCGTCACGATCATGGCGCTCATCGCGGGAGCGGTCGGTGTCTCGGTGATGAGCGCGATGCGCGACGCCCGCGGCAAACAAGCGCGCACCGACGCGCAGACCCTCTCGTCGATCGCGACCCGCTTCGTGTTGGATCACGGACGCTGCCCGACGAGCGCCGAAGAGCTCGTCGAAGCCGGCCTCACGAACCGCCATGGCCGAACCGAAGACCCGTGGGGCGGCGACTACCGCTTCGAGTGCGAGGACGACGACGTCGTGGCCATCAGCCCCGGTCCCGACGGGGTGTTCGAGACCGAAGACGACGTGAGGCCGTGACACCGGGAGGCTCGCTTGGTCGGGCCGCCCCGAGAATGGCGCCGGCGTCGTCGCGCAGCCCGAGAACGCCGCTCTTTTCGCGAAACACGGCGGAAACAACGACGCGTCGCCATTGTCCCGCGAGGCCACCTCGTGTAGGCCAACGGGGCTCGGAAGGCGCCGGTCGTCTTCCGCCGCAGGAGCGCATGAAGGTCCGCATTCAGCACCGCACGACGTATCGCTACGACGACCCCGCCCTCCTCGGACCGCACGTCATTCGACTGCGCCCCGCCCCCCACACCCGCACTCCGCTGCTCTCCTACGCGCTGCACGTCACGTCCGAGCTCGACGGCTTCGGACGTCACGAAGCGGGCAGCAAGCACGGCCCGCAGGTGCGCTGGCAATACAACCCGTGGGGAAGCCGCGAAGCGCGCATCACGTTCCCGGCCGAGCGCGGCATCACGGAGATGGACGTCCTCGTCGACTGCGTCTTCGACATTCACTCGATCAACCCCTTCGACTTCTTCGTCGACGACGACGCCCGCGAGCTGCCCTTCGAATACCCAGGCACGCTCGAAAAGGAGCTCGCCCCCTTTCGCGCGCCGCCGAGCGACGCCGACAAGCTCGTGAAGGAGCTCGTCGCGAGCGTGCCTTTCGAAGGCGACACCGTCTCGTACCTCGTGGCGATGAACCAACGCGTCGCGAGCACCGTGCAATACGTGATTCGCATGGAGCCCGGCACCTGGTCGGCGGAGAAGACGCTCTCCGAAGGCCGCGGCTCGTGCCGCGACAGCGCGCAGGTCCTCGTGGCGGCGTTCCGTTCGCGTGGCTTCGCGGCGCGTTTCGTGAGCGGCTACCTCGTGCAGCTCACCGACGAAGGCAACATCCCCGATCTCGCCAAGGGCGTCAGCAGCGACGTCGTCGACCTTCACGCGTGGTGCGAGGTCTACCTGCCCGGCGCGGGTTGGATCGGCTTCGACGGCACGAGCGGTCTGCTCTGCGGCGAAGGCCACATCCCGCTCGCGGTCGCGAGCGATCCCGAGCTCGCGGCCGCCATCGCCGGCACCTCGAGCAAGGGCGCGACCGACTTCGGCTTCTCGATGACCGTCGAGCGCCTCGGCCACGAGCCACGCCCGCGCAAGCCCTACGAAGACGCGCAATGGCAGAGCATCGAGGCGGCGGGCGACGCCGTCGACGCCACGCTGGCGAAGCTCGGCGTGAAGCTCACGTGTGGCGGCGAGCCGACCTTCACCTCGCGCGAGCATCCGGAAGAGCCGGAGTGGGCGACCGAAGCGCTCGGCAAGACCAAGCTCGAGCAAGGGCTTCGCATCGCGGAGCAGCTCCGCAAGCGCTTCGGCACCGGCACCGCGGTCTTGCACCGCATGGGCAAGCATTACCCCGGCGAGAGCCTGCCGCGTTGGGCGATCGACATCCTCTGGCGCGCCGACGGAACGCCGATCTGGAGCGACCCTTCGAAGCTCGCGCTCAGTCCTCCGCGCAGCGTCGGCGCCGCGCAACGCGAGCCCACGCTCGAAGACGCGTACGAGCTCGGCATCGCGGTCGCGCGTCTGCTCGGCGTGCCACCGAACCAACACGCCGCGTACGAAGACCCGTGGCACTTCGTGAAAGAGGAGGCGCTGCTCCCGACGGACGTCGACCCACACGATCACGACCTCGACGAGAGCGAGGACCGTCGCCGACTCGCCAGCGTGCTCGGGCGTGGTCTCGAGGTGCCCGTCGGCTGGGTGCTCCCGCTCGGCAAACCCGCCGGCGAATGGGTCGGCGACCAATGGTCGTTCCGTCGTGAGCGCCTCTACCTCGTGCCGGGCGACAGCCCCGTCGGCCTGCGTCTTCCGCTCAACCAGCTCGCGACCGGCAGCTTCTCGCCCTTCGAGCCCGACCTCACGCAGATCGACGAAGACGAGGACATCCCCTTCGATCCTGCCGCGTGGATCGCGACGCGCCGCCACCAGCCGCCTTCGCAGCTCTACGCCCCGCAGGGCGTGCGAACCGCGCTCTGCCTCGAGCCGCGCGACGGCGTGCTCAACGTCTTCTTGCCGCCCGTCGGCTCGACCGAGGATTGGCTCCAGCTGATCGCCGCGATCGAAGCGGTCGCCACGCAGATCGGCATCGCGGTGCGCCTCGAAGGCTATCGCCCGAGCGATCCGCGCATGCGCGTCTGCACCGTCACCCCGGACCCGGGCGTGATCGAGGTGAACCTGCCGGTCGCGTCGAGCTTCCGCGAGTACCGCGAGCTGCTCGAGGTGGTGACCGACGCCGCGAACCACTCCGGCCTGCGCCTCGAGAAGTACCAACTCGACGGACGCGAGGTCGGCAGCGGTGGAGGCAACCACCTCACGCTCGGTGGCGCCTCGGCGGTCGAATCGCCCTTCCTCACCAAGCCGTGGCTCTTCGCCGGGCTGCTGCGCTACGTGCAGAACCATCCCGCGCTGAGCTACCTCTTCACCGGCCTCTTCATCGGGCCGACCTCGCAGGCGCCGCGCATCGACGAAGCGCGCCACGACGTGCTCTTCGAGCTCGAGCTCGCGCTGCGGCAGGTGCCCAAACAAGGCGGCTGGATTCCGCCTTGGCTCACCGACCGACTCTTCCGCAACCTGCTCGCGGACGTCAGCGGCAACACCCACCGCACCGAGATCTCGATCGACAAGCTCTACGATCCGCACAACCTCGGTGGGCGTCAGGGCATCGTCGAGTTCCGCGCGTTCGAGATGCCGCCGCACGAGCAGATGGCGTGCGTGCAGATGCTGCTCGTGCGCGCGATCACCGCGCGTCTTCTCGCCGAACCCTACGAGCGCCCTCTCGTGCCCTGGGGTACCGACCTGCACGATCGCTGGATGCTCCCGCACTTCCTGTGGAAGGACGCGTGCGACGTCGCGGCGGACCTTCGCGCGCACGGCGTGCACTTCGACGCCGCGTGGCTCTCGCCCTTTCTCGAGCTGCGTTTTCCCGTCGCCGGCACCTACACCGCCGACGACGTGGAGATCGAGGTACGTCAGGCCGGCGAGCCTTGGTACACGCTCGGCGAGCAGCCCTCAGGCAGCGTGGTCGCACGTTACGTCGACTCGTCGGTGGAGCGTCTGCAGGTGCGCGTGCGTGGGCTTCAGCCCGGCGACCACGGACGTCACGCGGTCTGCGTCAACGGCGTGCGGCTGCCGCTTCGCGAGACCGGCACCGTGGGCGAGAAGGTCCTCGGCGTCCGCTTCCGCGCGTGGCAGCCGCCCTTCTGCCTGCAGCCGACGATCCCGATCCAGCACCCGCTGCGTTTCGATCTCGTCGACACGTGGGGCCGCCGCGCGCTCGGGGCGTGCACCTACCACGTGTGGCATCCCGAGGGCCGCGCGTTCGACGAAGCGCCGCTGACACCCTACGAGGCGAAGGCACGACGCGCGCAGCGTTTCACCACCGACGGCCACTCCGCGTGGCCGATCACGCCACGGGAACCGGTCGTGCGACCGGAAGCGCCGTACACGCTCGACCTCCGATGGCAGTGACGCATCCGTTCGAAGATCTGGCGACGTCGTTCGACGCGTCGAGCCATTCGAACGCTCGAAGCGTCACGCACCGTGCGCCGGAGCATCCCGCGTGACCGACGAGCTCTCCACGAACGTCCGTCGTGCGATCGCGGCCCACGACGCGCGTGTGCGTGAGGCCGGGCTCGAGCTCTGGCTCGGCGCCGAGCCGACCTTCACCGATCCGACCTCCAGCGCGCCGGAATGGAACGGCGCCGCGGTCGGGGGCGACAAAGAAGAACGCGCGCTCGCGCTCTGGGTCGCGTTGCACGAGAAGACCGCGCCGGTCGTCCGGCCCCCACGTTCGAGCGAACCTCCGCCGACGACCGGCCGACGACAGCTCGCGCTTCGCACCCTCGGTCGCCAATACCCGGACGAAGACGCGCCGCGCTTTTCGCTCGGGCTCTACGCCTTTCGCGACGGTTCGCCGCTCTGCCCCGCGACCTTCGAAGACCCCGCGTTCACCGCGGTGCAATCGGAGGCGCGTGGCGCGGCGCTCGCCGACGCGCTCGCGCGAGAGCTGCGCGCGACGCGTTTCGAGGTCGAGGGCGCGCTGCCGCATCGGATGATCACGGGCACCGATCCCCGCGACGCACGTTGCCTGCGCGCGCCGCTCGAAGGGCGCGCCATTCCCGAGAGCGGCTTGGTCGACGAGCTCGCGCGCGACGGATTCCTGCTCGTCTGCGTGGGCGAAGAGTCGACCCCGCAGGGCCCGTGCGCCGTCCTCGAGCTTCCGGCCTTCGCGAACGTCGACGGCTTCGTCTCGTTCCTCGGCGCCCTCGCGAACGCCTGCCTCACGAGCGAGACACGTACGCTGATCCTTCGTGGCCATCCGCCGCCGGTCGACGCGCGGGTGCGATTCGCGACACTGACGCCGGATCCGGGCGTGGTCGAAGTGAACATGGCGCCGTGCGAGGAGCTCTCCGAGTTCGCGGCGCAGGTGCACGCGATTCACGAGGCCGCCGACGACGTGGGGCTGGCCGCACAGCGCCGTCATTTCAACGGCGAGCTCTCCGACAGCGGCGGAGGTGGCCACCTGACCTACGGCGCCTCCTCCCCCGAAGGCAGCCCCTTCTTCCGCTTCCCGCTCTTGCTCCCGAAGCTGATCGCCTACCTCAACCGCCACCCCTCGCTCAGCTACTACTTCGGCGGCCACGCCGCAGGCAGCGCCGGGCAATCGCCTCGCGCCGACGAGAGCGCACGCGAGCTCTTCGGAGAGCTTCAGCTCGCGTTGCATCGTTTGGTGCGTGACCTCGAGACGCCCGAGAGCGACGACGAGGTCGCGTCGCGGCTCTGGTCGAGCCTCGCGCCCTTCTTGGCTGACCGCTTCGGCAACACCCATCGCAGCGAGATCAACGTCGAGAAGCTGTGGAACCCGTGGTTGCCTGGACGTGGAAAGCTCGGCGTCATCGAGCTCCGCGCGTTTCGGCAAGCGCCGACGAGCGCCCACGCCGTCGCACGCGCCGCGCTCTTTCGCGCGATCCTCGCGCGCCTCGCGGTTCACGACTTCCCCATCGCGCTTCGCGACCTCGGCGCGGACCTTCACGACCGCTACGCGCTTCCGTTCTTTCTCGAGAGCGATCTTCGCGAGGTGCTCGGCGACCTCGAACGCGCCGGCTTCGGATTGCCTCCGGCGCTCGCCCACGAGCTCTTCGCCGATCCACATCGGGTGTACGGCGAGGTCGAGCTCGGAGATCCGAACGCGCCGGTCACGCTCACGGTGCGACGCGCGCTCGAACATTGGCCGCTCGTCGGCGACCTCAGCCAACAGGCCGGGACCTCGCGCCTCGTCGATCCTTCGACGACGCGGGTCGAGGTGCGCGTGACGGGACCGAGCGAGCGTGTCGGTCGCGTGAGCGTCGGCGTGCGCGACGGCGAGAACGTCTTCCGCGCGCCCACGACCTACGTGGACGACGGCCAACGCAGCACCGTGGTCGTCGGCGTGCGTTTTCGAGCGTTCGTGCCGAACCTCGGGCTTCACCCGAGCTTGCCCGCGCGGGACCCAATCGAGCTCGTCGTCTCGGTCGGCGAGCGACACTACGCGCTCGCGCTGCACGCCTGGATTCCGGGCGGTGGGGTCTACCCGGGGTTGCCGAAAGACGACGCCGAGGCCGCCAAGCGCCGGCTCGATCGCTTCGTGCTGCGCACGCCACCGGTAGCGAAGTACGTGGCGCCTCCGGCGGGTGCCGCCGGTCGTCACACGCTCGACGCGCGTTGGCTCTGAGCTGACGCCTTCGCGCCACCATCGCTCTGCGACGACGGAGGCTGCGACAGAGACGGCGCTGCGCGCCACCGTCGCTTCGCGACGACAGAGACGGCGCTGCGCACCACCGTCGCTTCGCGACGACAGAGACGGCGCTGCGCGCCACCGCCGCGACCCCGTCACCGTCACCGTCGCCGTCACCGTCACCGTCACCGTCACCGTCACCGTCACCGTCACCGTCACCGTCACCGTCACCGTCACCGTCACCGTCACCGTCACCGTCACCGTCACCGTCACCGTCACCGTCACCGTCACCGTCACGGACACCGACGCCGACGCCGACACCGTCATCAGGGGTTTCGCGCGACGACCGCGATGCCTACTGGTCCCCGCCATGCTCGCGCTCGAGCCCTACGAATCCCAAGTCCGGCGATGGCCCACGCGAGGCCGTCACCTCCTCGCCCAGCACGACGCCGACTCCATCGTCGTCTACCAGGCCTACCGCCTTTCGATCGGCCGGTGGGCTGCAGAGCACGGTCGCCTCGGAGGCGGAGGCTTCTCCTTCGACCGCATGAGCTGGATCAAGCCGAACTTCCTCTGGATGATGTACCGCTGCGGCTGGGCTCGAAAAGAAGGGCAAGAGGTCGTGCTCGCGCTGCGGCTGAAGCGTGAAGCCTTCGACGACCTCCTCGCACACGCAGTGGAGTCGTCGTTTCATCCCGAGGCCTGGCCCGACCGCGACGCATGGCAGGCCGCGGTTCGTCGCTCGGACGTGCGCCTTCAATGGGACCCCGACCACGCGCCGAGCGGCAGCCCCGTCGAACGCCGCGCGGTGCAGATCGGCCTTCGCGGCGAAGCGCTCCGGGGCCTCGCGGGTTCGGCGCTGCTCGACGTCGAAGACGTGACCCCGCTCGTGCACGAACAACGCGAGCAGGTGGGCACGAGCGCGCTGCTCACACCACGCGAGACGGTGTACGAGGCGCGGGACGAAGCGACGAAGCGGCGGCTGCGACTCGACTGACAGACCTCGGTGGTCGTGTCGCTGACCGTCGCGGTGTCGGTGACCGTGTCGTGGCGGCGTCGCGAGGCGACGGTGGCGCGAAGCGCCGTCTCAGCCTTCGTCTCTGTCGTCGCGAAGCGACGGTGGCGCGCAGCGCCGTCTCGGTCTCGGTCTCGGTCTCCGTCTCCGTCTCGGTCTCCGTCGCCGTCTCGGTCTCCGTCTCCGACCCCCGAAAAAGAAAACGCCCAGCCGAAGCCGGGCGTTTCCCTCAGACCTCCAACTCGCTCACCCGCCGCATTGCAGCGTGAGCGCCTCGAGTGTCCGGTCGTCGACCCACGCGAAGCCCGGCACCCCACCGCGGTCGAAGGTGTCGACGTAGCGCGCGTTGCCGGTCGCGCCCGCCACGGTGAGCGCGCAATCGCGCGACGCTGCGGCATCGCAGTCCGCATTCGTCGGCAGGCCGTCGTGCGCCGCGACCGTGCGCAGCTCGACGCGGCCGTCGCTGCGGCCGTCCGCGGACGTGTAGCGCTGCCAGAGCACGTGCCATCCGCCGCCGCCTTGACCGCCGTCGTCGATCGCACGCGCACCACGCGGCCCGCCGATCGCGAGCACCCCCTCCGGCACGTAGACCAAGCTCGGCGCGCCCACCGCACCTTCGACCGAGAGCGTCACCGCTTCGCCGTCGTCACGGATGTTCGTCGGCGTGAGCACCTGCTCGCAGCCCGGCTCGTTGCACATGCCGCCGCGGAGGCACGTGCAGTCGGTCAGGAAACGAACGGTGCGGAAACGAATCATCGAGCCTTCGTCCCGCACCTCGCGCCACGCGAAGCCGACCGTGAGGCCGATGTTCTCCGCCGACGGGCCCACCGCCATCACGAGGTCCTCGACCCGACCTTCGATTCCGTCGCTCGGCACCGAGAAGCTGCCCGACACCATGGGACCGTCGGTCTCGAGGCATTGGCGAGTCAGCGAGGGGTCTCGGTTCGTCGACGGCAACGAGTTGAACGCCTCCGGGCGGAAGTCCGTGTTGTTGCTCGTGCAGCGCCCGTTGGCCCCGCACGTCCGGCCCATGTCGCAGTCGAAGTCCGTCGTGCAGACCTTCTGGTTCTGACCCGGCGCGTTCTCGTCGATCACACCGTCGCAGTCGTTGTCGCGGCCGTCGCAGAGGTCGTTCCCCGTGGCCATGCACGGCTGACAAGAAGCCTCGTCGACGTCGCCGTCGCAGTCTTCGTCGATGCCGTTGCCGCAACGCTCGATGCCGTCCAGGGGTCGTCGGCTGCCGACACAGATCTCTTCGCCACCGACGCAGACGGTGGTGCCCATGCCGCAGACACGCTCGGTGTCCGTGCAGGTGTCGCCGCCGACCTCTTCGTCGACCATGCCGTCGCAGTCGTCGTCGACCGCGTTGCAGGTCTCCGCCTTGCTCTCGCACGCGACGATGCACTCGCTCTCGTCGATCTGCCCGTCGCAGTCTTCGTCGGCCTCGTTCGCGCAGACCTCCGCGCGCGGCATCGTGATGCCTTCGCACAGGCCCATGCCGCCCCAACACACCGGCATGCCCGACGTGCACTCGCCGACGTCGCTTCCGCAACGCGTCTGAAGGCAGAGGCTCTGCTGCGCCATCGTCGGATCGCCACACGTCTGCGAGCCGAAGTAGCCCGCCGGCAGCGGCGAAGGCGGCGGTACCGAGGGATCCTCGCAGCTCGAGACCACGACCTCGCGCGCCTCGGGAAGCTGCACGAGACGAAGCGAGAGCGCGTTCTGCGGATCGGCGAAGCCGACCAAGAACGAGCCCGTCGCGATCGTCGCGGCCGCCGGCGCCGAGGCCGAGCGCGTGGTGCCGAGCGAGGTCGGGCGACCTTCGTCGGTCACGTTCACGACCGAGTACACGTCGAGGCTCGAGCGCTGGAACCACGCGCCGAGGAACGCGACGTCACGCGTCGACTCGTCGACGTCCGTGCCCGCCAAGTCGTCGAGCACGCAGCCGAGCGGGTACCGATCGCGCGAGCCACCGAGCATCGTGACCACGCCGTGAAGGCGCGACTGGTCCGTGACGTCGGGGGGTGCCGCGGAGACCGCGAGGTCCACGTCGGCGACACCGCAGGCCCGCGCCGCCGCGACCTGCCGGGCGTCGAGGCATTTGCCACACGCGCAGACGTCGTCGGCCTCGCACTCGCTCGACGCGGTGCAGAGCTTGGGCACACACGCGCCCGAGTCTTCGCAGACCAAGCTATCCGAGCCGCAGTCGACGTCTTCGGCACAGCGCTGACGGCAACGGCCCGAGACACAACGCAGCGAGCCGCATTGCGAGTCGGCCGTGCAGGTGCGCGAGGAGCAGACGCCGGCCTGTGTGCAGGTCAATCCCGCGTCGTCGCCGCAGGCATTGGGCATCGCCGGCGCGCACGCACGCGGCGCGCAGAGGCCTTGAATGCAGAGCTCGCCGTCGGCGCAATCGGTCGCACAGGTCCCCACGGCGGCCGCGGCGTCGCGGGCTTCCGCGCAGGCCCGAGGATCGATCGCCGATCGCACCGACGTTCCGTCACGCGCGACGCCGAGGTATGCGTTCGAGAGCGCCGAGGGGCCGAGCGCCGCGAAGCGCCGCGGCTCCGCGGCGTCGACGTGGCCGAGGCGCACGAGACCGTCGGAGCTCGACGCGGTGTCGAGCGCGACCGCGAGGCCGACCTCGCCCGACATCTCGACGTCGAGCACGTCGAAGCGACACGTCGTCGGGACGATGCGAGAGCCTCGAAGAGTGCCGGCGTCGTCGAGTCCGGTGGTGCGGAAATCGAGCTCCCAGCAGCCCTCCTCTTCGGTGCGCATGCCACGCACGTCTTCGGGATCGCCTTCGCCGACGCGCACGTGACGCGCGTAGCTCTGCCCGCCGACGTCGGTGAGCGCGGTGCCGATGGTCGCCGACACCGCCGCCGCGTTGGTCGTGGTGTAGCGCGCCCAGGCGCTCTCGAGGCCGCTCGCGCCGTCGAGACCGGCTGGGCTGCCCATCACCTCGGTGCTGCCGATCGAGGTCGGCGCGAAGACTCCTTCGTCCACCACGCCGTCGCAGTCGTTGTCCGCCGCGTCGCAGAGCTCTTCGTCGGTGCGAACACAGCGCCCTTCGACGCATTGCCAAGGCGAGCACCAGGCGGGCACACCGAAGGACTCGTTGAGCGCCTGCGCGCAGGCCGCGGCGCGTTCGGCCGGGGTCGAGCCGATCGTGTCGCAACGATCGAAATCGTCGAGGCCGAGAACGCTGCAGCCGCTGAGGATGCACGCGCTCACGAGCATGAAGGCCATCGAGGAGCGCATCAGAAGCTCCCTCCCAGACCGACCCCGAGACCACCGCGCGTCGGACCGACGTCCAGACGCAGCCGCGTCGCGCTCGGGTCGTCGTCGTCGTCGCCCCAATCGGTGAAGAGCGCGAAGATGACGGCCGTGATGGCGGCCGCGCCGGCCACCGCGAACATCACGTCGGCGAGCAACGCCGACTTTCGAATGTCGTCCGACTCTCCGTCGGTGCCGAGCGGCGGCGTGCGCGCGTCGACGTCGCTGCGCTGCTGAAGCGCACGAATGCCGAAGCCGGCCCCGACCCCGACCGCGACCACCGCGACACCGGTGGCGCTCCAGAAGAGCACGGGCGAGAGGCCCTCGAACTCTTCCGCGAGACGCTCGAGCTCGAAGTTGAGCGAGCGCTCGGCGCGCGCCGCGACCTGCACCTCTTGCTGCGCGGGCACGTAACCCTCGGCGCGAATCTCGACCTTGTGGGTGCCGCCGGGCACGAGAAAGGTGTCGAGCCCTTCGCCGACCCGACGGTCGTCGACCCAAACCTCGTACGCGCGGACGTTGACGGTCACCCGGACGGTGCCGAGCAAGCCGTCCAACATGTCGATCTTCGCGCGCACCTCGCCTTCGAGCTCGGTGAACGCACCGCCCTGCTCGAGGAACGCGCGATACGACGCGAGCGCCGCGTCGTAGAGGAAGAGGCGCTCTTGGCACTTGGCCATGTTGTAGAGGACCAAGTAGCGGAGCTGGTGCCCACGGAGCAGATCGAGCGTCTCGGTGAACTCCGCGAGGGCCGCCTCGTAGCTGCCGTCGGCGTAGAGCTGCTCACCCCGTCCGATGCGCTCGCGCGCTTCGGTGAGGCGTGCGTCCGCGTCGGCGTCGGCAGGCGCTTCCGCCTCCGCTTGCTCCGCGGGCGCTTCCTCGCTCGGCTCTTGCGCACGCGCCGTGATCGAGGCCATCGCCACGAGCGCGACGAGCGCCCACCTACCGTCCCTCATCCTCTGCCTCCTACGAGCCCTGCAACCGCGGGCCCCCCCCACGATCGCGGGCACGTTACCAGAGGCTTCCGCGCTTCGTCTCCCCGCGTGTGCGCCGACCGTGCCAGGATCTTCCGCCACGCGAGAACCCAAGGTGGGTGGTGCACGCGGGGTTTGGTAGAGTCACGACGCCGATGACCGAGGGACTGCTTCAACCGGCCACTGGACCGGATCCGAAGATCGGGATGGTCCTTCAGGACCGCTACCGCATCGTTCGCAAGCTGGGCGAAGGCGGCATGGGCGCCGTGTACGAGGGCGAGCACGTCCTCATCAAGCGCCGTGTGGCGATCAAGTGCCTGCACGGGCAGTTCGCCACGAACCCCGAGATCGTCGCGCGTTTCCACCGCGAAGCGCTCGCCGCCACCAGCATCGGCCATCAGAACATCATCGAGGTCACGGACATGGGCCGCTTCCCGGACGGGAGCGTGTTCATGGTCCTCGAGTTCCTCGAAGGCCGCGATTGGTCGAAGGACATCGACGAACAAGGCCCGCAGCCGCTCGGCAAGGTCGTGAAGATCACGACGCAGATCTGCGACGCCCTCACCGCCGCCCACGCCAAGGGCATCATTCACCGCGACCTCAAGCCCGAGAACGTCTTCCTCATCGCGCGCGGTGGGGACCCGGACTTCGTGAAGGTGCTCGACTTCGGCATCTCGAAGTTCAAGGACTCGGGCGGTCCCGGCAAGGGCATGACCCAGACCGGCACCACGCTCGGCACGCCGTACTACATGGCCCCCGAGCAGGCGCAGGGAAAGAAAGACGTCGACCACCGCGCCGACATCTATTCGCTCGGCGTCATGACCTTTCAGGCGCTGACCGGGCAGTACCCCTTCGACGACGAGTCCTATCCGATGCTCGTCCTGAAGATCTGCACCGAGCCGCCGCCGCCGCTGCGCCTCTACCGTCCCGACCTGCCCAAGGAGCTCGAGGACGTCGTGATGCGCATGCTCGCGAAGGATCCGAACCAACGCTTCGCCGACTGCCAAGCGGTCAAGGTGGCGGTGGAGCCCTTCGCCGGCATCAGCGACGTGCCCGTCGTGGCCACGGACGCCCCCAGCACGGCGAACCGGCCGCCCTCGATGTTGGGGGGCGCGGCCCACGCGGCGACCCAGACCCCGGATTCGCTGCCGTCGGCTCCCGTCGTGGCGGCCGCGTCCACCTCGGGACGCGCGCTGACCCCGACGAACGCCACGCCGATGCCGGCGCCGGTGGTCCCGCACGCCGAAAGTGTCATTCGTCCTCCGAGCTCGTCGAAAGCCCCGCTCTTGGTCGGGATCGGCATTCTCGTCGCGCTGCTCGGCGTCGGGGGCGCGGTGATGCTCGGGGGCGGCGAGACGACGGCCGCGACCCCCCCGCCCGTGACCACGCCTCCCGTGTCGCCCGAGCCGATCGGAGCGACGCCTCCGAGCCCGATGGAAGAGGCCCCCGTCACCCCGACCGCGGCCGACACGGTGGCGATCACGATCAACACGGAGCCCGCGGACGCCGAGCTCTACCTCGACGGCGATCGGATCCCGAACCCCTTCCAGGGTCGGCTGCCGCAATCGACGGAGTCACGACGGCTCGAAGCGCGCAAGGACGGTTACCGGACCTTCGTGCAGGACTTGGTGCTGCGCTACGAGCAAACCGTGACGCTTCGCCTCGAACGGGGACGTGGCACCGACGATCGTCGGGCCAGTCGCCGCGGCACGGAGCCGGCCGCGGAGACGATGACGACGACCACCACGACGATGGTCGCGACGATGGTCGAAGCGCCGATGGTCGAGGTCGCGGTCACACCGATGGTCGAAGCGCCGATGGTCGAGGCGCCGGCCGCGATGGATCCCGAGCCCGCGATGACCGAGCCGCCGCGCATGACGGACCTCGCGTCGATCATGCTCTGAGGCGCTCGGCGCGAGCGGATCGTCGCGCTCGGCCCGTGCCCGTGCCCGTGCGCGAAGACTTCGTGCTCGAGGGAGGCGCACGCTCGTTCCACCGACGCACCACGCGGCCCGACGCAAGCAGAGCCCCCAAAAGAAAACGAGCGAGCCCGAAGGCCCGCTCGTTCGTTTCTCGTTCGAGGTGCTTCAGCCGCCGAGCGAGGCCGCCGTCACCGACGCCAGCTCCGTGAAGCCGAGCGTGTAGGGCGAGTTCGTGCCGGCCTGGTAGCTGCCGATCCACACCTTGTACGTGCCGGCCGGGAAGGCCGCTTCGACGATCGGATCCGTGCCTTCGCCATCGTCGTTGCACACGTAGGTGCCGTCGGGCTTCTGGACGACGAGCGTCACGTCGCCCTGGCTGTGCGCCATCACGCGAAGGTTCGCGAACGCGGTGCTGGCCACGAAGAGGTGGTCCGGCTGCTGCGTCACGAAGCCGTTGCAGCCCGCCTGCCACGTCGAGGCGTCGATGCTGCCGCCGCTGGTGCCGCTCGCCGTGTGCGGATCGGGCACGAAGCCCGCCGCGAGCTGAACGGTGCCGAAGTTGCTGGCACCGGCCGCCGCCGCACCCGCCGCCGCGCCGGCCTGCGCCGCCGCCGCCTGGGCCGCCGCCTGGGCCGCCGCCGCCTGCTGGGCCTGCTCACCGGCCTGCTCCGCGGCCATGTTCAGCTGCGCCTGGAGCTGGGCTCCGAGCGCCTCCGCCTGCTGCTGCGCTTCCTGCTCGTTTCCTCCGCCACAGCCGAGGCCGAGGAGGAGCGCGAGGCCAACGAGGCTCTTCTTCATGGATGTTCTCCTTGTGCTTCCGCGAGCGGCGTCTGGCGCCGCATGGGACAGTTCCGACGAGCCCGGCCCGCCGGAAACGGGGCCCCCGTATACCACCGCGCGGGGCGCGTGGTCGACGGGGGCGGTCGTGCTAACAGTCTCCCGCTCGGCGTGGCCCCGAGCGGCGCGGAAGCATTCCGCGTCGTTCGACGTCGCACCGAGCGACCGGTCGGCGACCGCCGACGGCCCGAGGAGATACGAGTGTCCGACCCGAAGCCTTCCTTCTTCGTTCGACTCTGGATCGCGTTCGTCGCCCCCTGGCGTGTGCTCTTTTCCGCCGACTTCGGCGCTGGCGTGCAGCGCCTGATGAGCGGCGCCCCGGCGCTCCCACCGCCCGAGGCCCCCAAGCCCGAGCCGGTGCCCGAGCCCGAGCCGCCGAAGCCGGAGCCCCCCCGCATCGAGCGCGCACCCGTGGACGCGGCGCTTCAGCTCCTCGCCCTCTTCCAGCGTGAGGGCCGCTTCGTCGACTTCCTGGAAGAAGACGTCGCGTCGTTCAGCGACGAAGAGATCGGCGCCGCCGCCCGCGTGGTCCACGAAGGCTGCCGCAAGGCCGTCCGCGAGCACTTCACGCTCGCCCCCGTGAAGGACGACGAAGAGGGCACCTCGATCGAGGTCCCGAAGGGCTTCGACGCCCACACGATCCGCCTCACGGGCAACGTGGTCGGCGAGCCGCCGTTCCGCGGCACCCTCCAGCACCGCGGCTGGAAGGCGACCCGCGCCGAGCTGCCGAAGCTCACCGAGGAGCACGACGTGTTGGTGATCGCGCCCGCCGAGGTGGAGCTGTGATCGTCCTTCGAGCCCTGACCGACCGAGTGGAGAACTGATGTCGGAAAAGAAGACCACCGCGTCGTACGCGATCGGCGTCGACCTCGGCACCACGCACTGCGCCCTCTCCTACGTCGACCTCGACCTGAGCGAAGGCGAAGAGGTCGCGCAGCAGGTGCTCGCGTTGCCTCAAGCGGTCGCGCCGGGCGAGCTCGAGGAGCGCATGCTCCTGCCGAGCTTCCTCTACCTGCCGCACCCGCAGGAGCTGCCGCCCGGAGCCGCCGCGCTCCCGTGGAACCCGACGCCGGCTTACGTCGTCGGCGAGATCGCACGTCGCCTCGGCGCCCAGACGCCGCTCCGGCTCGTGTCGTCCGCCAAGAGCTGGCTGTGCCATCCGGGTGTCGACCGCAAGGGCGCGATCCTTCCGACCGACGCGCCCGAAGAGGTCTCGCGCCTCTCGCCCTTCGCGGCGAGCGTGCAGTACCTCGCGCACCTTCGCGACGCGTGGAACCACGCGCACCCCGACGCGCCCTTCGGCGAGCAAGACGTCGTGCTCACGGTGCCGGCGAGCTTCGATCCCGCCGCGCGCGAGCTCACCGCCGAAGCCGCGAAGGCCGCCGGTTACCACCGCCTGACCTTGCTCGAAGAGCCGCAGTCCGCGCTCTACGCCTGGATCGAGCAGACCCACGGCGCGTGGCGCGAGCACGTGAAGGTCGGTGACGTGATCCTCGTCGTCGACGTCGGCGGTGGCACCACCGACTTCTCGCTCATCGCGGTGCACGAGAAGGAAGGCAACCTCGCCCTCGAGCGAGTCGCGGTCGGCGAGCACATCCTGCTCGGCGGCGACAACATGGATCTCGCGCTCGCGTACGTCGTCGCGCAGAAGCTCGAGGGCCAAGGCAAGAAGCTCGACGCCTGGCAGCTTCGCGCGCTCACCCACGGTTGCCGTCACGCCAAGGAGCAGCTGCTCGGCGACCACCCGCCCGAGGCGGTGCCGCTCGTCGTGCCGAGCCGCGGCAGCAAGCTCATCGGCGGCACGCTCCGCACCGAGCTCACCCTCGACGAGGTGCGCCGCACCTTGCTCGAAGGTTTCTTCCCCGACGTGACGGTCGACGCGAAGCCGGCCTCGCGTGCGCGTGGCGCGCTCACCCAGCTCGGCCTGCCCTACGCCCAAGACGCGGCGGTCACGCGCCACCTCGCGGCGTTCCTCTCGCGGCAGCTCGGCGCCACCGCGGAGCTCGGCTTTCCGAGCAAGGAAGGCGCGCGTTTCCTTCACCCGACCGCGATCCTCTTCAACGGCGGCGTGCTCAAGGCGAGCGCGATCGCGGACCGCGTGACGAAGGTCTTGAACGCGTGGCTCGGCGCCGACGGCGCACCCGAAGCGCGCGTGCTCGACGGCGCGGACCTCGACGGCGCCGTCGCACGCGGCGCGGCCTACTACGGCTACGCGCGTCTCGGCGGTGGCGTGCGCATTCGCGGCGGCATGGCGCAGGCGTTCTACGTCGGCGTCGAGACCGCGATGCCCGCGGTGCCCGGCATCGAGCCGCCCGTGCATGCGCTCTGCGTCGCGCCCTTCGGCCTCGAAGAAGGCTCGACCGCGCCCTCGCCTCCCCAAGAGCTCGGCCTCGTGGTCGGCGAGCCGGTGCGCTTCCGCTTCTTCGCCAGCTCGGTGCGTCGCGACGACGTGCCGGGCGCGCTCCTCGAGCGTTGGCGCGACGACGAGATCGTCGAGCTCGGCGCCATCGAAGCGGAGCTGCCCACGCAAGGCCGCCACGGCGGCGACGTGGTCCCCGTTCGGCTTCGCGCGCGCGTCAGCGAGCTCGGCACGCTCGTGCTCGAAGCGCTCCCGCGTCAGGGCGACGAAGTCTGGAAGGTCGAGCTCGACGTTCGCGAAGCCTGATCGACCGAATCACTCCCTCGAATCCCACGAATCGCCCGCCTCGAGCGGGCGATTCCCGTTCCGCCCACCCCGTCTGGCGGATTGTCCGGAAGTCCGGCAGGCTCCCGACATTCGAGAGAATCGGTCGACGTCCGCAGGCGAAGACCTCATGTTCATCGACAACGGAAGATTCCGGTGACTCACGAAGTCGCAGCCGAGGACGAGATCGCACCCGGCGCCGTCCTGCAAGATCGCTATCGGGTCGATCGCCGCTTCGCGGTAGGCGGAATGTCCGTGCTCTACCGCGGGGTCGATTTGCAGACCGATCGCGACATCGCGGTGAAGGTTCTCCCTTCGCGTCTTCGAACCAAACGTCTGGCCGCCCGCTTCGAGCGCGAGGCCCGAATGGCCATCGGAGTGCGCCACCCGAACTGGGTCGTGACCCACGCCGCCGGCTCGCTCGAATCCGGCACGCCTTTCCTGGTCATGGAGCTGCTCGAAGGCGAGACCGTCTACGACCGCCTCCGCTACGACGGACCCTTCGGGCTCGAGCCCGCGATCGACATCCTCTGCGCGGTGCTCGACGGCGTTCACGCCGCGCATCAGCACAGCATCATCCACCGCGACCTGAAGCCCTCGAACGTCTTTCTGACGAACGGCGGCGCGGTGAAGCTCATCGACTTCGGTCTCTCGAAAGACCTCGGCAGCCTGGAAGACCGCACGATGGTCACGGGCCCCGGCGAAGCGCTCGGCACCCCGAGCTACATGTCGCCCGAGCAGGTGCTCGCGGAAGACGTCGACCCGCGCACGGACATGTGGGGCGCGGGCGTGCTCTTCTACGAGATGATCACCGGTCAGCGCGCCTTCCCCCGTTGCGAGGGCGGCGTGCAAGACACCTTCACGATGGTGCTCGAGCAAGAGCCGGTGCTGGCGACGGAACGAAATCCCGCCCTTCCCTTCGGCGTGAACCGCCTCTTGGCGCGCGCGCTGCAAAAGGAGAAGGAAGACCGTTTCGCGACGATCGCGGAGCTTCGCGAAGCGCTCGTCGCGCTTCGTCCGGGCTGACGATCTGCGGCGCTCGCGCGACGCGTCCCTCACGAGCCGCCGAGCGCGCGACTCCGATCGAACCATTCACGCGTCGAGACCCTGTTCGGCTCGGTTCGTGACCGGTGCGCCGGAGTGGCGCGATCACCGCCTTTGAGTGATCCTCCTCTCCGCTCGATCAATCGTGGATCGCGTGCCGAACGAAACGGCAGGGATTCCACATCCCGCCAAATCCACGAAACCGATGTTTCCGAGGCGAAATCCCACGCGGGATGGAAAACGGCCGACCTCCCGAACGACGTCTTCCCGACGTCACGCGTCGACGCAGACGCCTCACTTCTCAGGAACGCATGCGCCCTTCCCTCGCTCTTTCTTTCCTGTTCTTCCTCGGGGCTTGCCCCGCGAACGACACACCCGCCGGCACGGCCTGCGAGCGCGACGGGGATTGCACCGGAGGCGTCTGCGTCGACGTCGGGGAGGCGCGGGCCTGCACGGCCGCCTGCACGAGCGACGAGGAGTGCACCGCGGGATGGACCTGTGGCGACGCGCTCTGCCGCTGCGACGCGGAGCCGGAGCGCTGCAACGACGGCGACGACGATTGCGACGGCCTCGTCGACGAAGGCTGCGAGACCCCGCCCCCCGCGCTCGGATGCGACGGATCGCTCGATTGTTTTTCGCTGAGCCCGAGCGCCGACCAGCTCGATCTTCTCTTCGTGATCGACAACTCCGGATCGATGGCCCAGGAGCAGAACGCGTTCCTTCGCGAGCTGCCCCGTGTGTTCCGCGCGCTCACGACCGGCGACGTGAACGCAGACGGCACACCCGAGGCCCACCCGGTTCTCGACGTTCGTGTCGGCGTGGTCACCACCGACATGGGCACCGGCGGTGCCACGGTTCCGACCTGTTCCGAATCGGCCTTCGGAGACGACGGAGTGTTGCTCGCGCGCGGCAACACCTCTCGAACCGGGTGCGCCGCGACGCAGCCGAGCTTCTTCGAGTTCCAACAGAGCGGCGCGAGCGAAGTTGCCGCGGACCTCGCGTGCGTCGCCGGCATGGGCACCGACGGTTGCGGTTTCGAGCAGCAGCTCGAGGCGGCGCTCAAGGCCGTCACCCCCAGCACCTCGGCGCTCCGATTCGAAGCAGGAACGGTCGGACACGCGGACGGCGCCAACGCGGGCCTCTTCCGGGCGGAGGACGCCCTCGGGCACACCGCTCTGGCGATCGTCCTGCTGACCGAAGAAGAAGATTGCTCGGCGCTCGACTCGTCCGTCTTCGATCCGAGCTCCACCGAGTTCGAGGGCGACCTCAACCTCCGATGCTTCCGCTACGGAGACCCCGCGCTCGGCGTCGTGCACCCCGTCGAACGTTTCGTCGACGGCCTGCTCGCGACCCGCCGCGACCCGAGCCTGCTCGCCGTCGGCGGCATCGTGGGCATTCCCGAGACGACGAGCCCGGCGCCTGGCACCGAGGCCGATTGGGACGCGATCCTCGCGCACCCCGACATGCAGGAGATGCCCGATCCGAGCATGCCCTCGCGCCTTCGACCCTCGTGTGACCGAACCGACGAAGCCGGTGACCGGTCGCTCGCGCTCCCGCCGCGCCGCATCGTGCGTGTGCTCGAAGGGCTGGACCTAGCGGGGGCGAACGCCACCGTGCAGTCGATTTGCCGCGACGACTTCGGACCGGCGTGGAACGGCCTGCTTTCGAGCATCGGCGACGCCGTGACGTCCTGCTTCGCGCGCACGATTCCCACCACGGAAGGCGCGTGCACCCTGGTCGAGACGCTGCCCCCGACGGCGCGTTGCTCGGAGCTCGCCGGCCGTCGCTTTCGCGAGCGCGTGACCGACCTTCGCGGGGAGGTCGTCGAGATCTGCGAGCTCTCCGCGGACGCCTGGACGTACGTCGAGGACGCGACGAGCTGCCCGGTCGCGCGACCGAACCGGGTCGACATCGACGGGCGAGTCGAACGCGCGGCCTACCGATTGGAGTGCGCGCGCTGAAGCGTCCTGCGGGCGGCGCGAACGTACGGCGAACCAAACGGGAGCAGCGCCCCCGAGCATGTGGCGTACCGAACGGAGGGCACGCCAGGCGGCTCGCTCGCGCGGGCGTACCGAACGGAGGGCGCGTGGAAGCGGCCCCTCGACGAGCCTACGCGAGGCGCCCGGATGTCCTCACGCCTCGCCGTAGAGGAAGGCTTCGATCCGATCGCGCTGCGCTTCGGCGTCGCGACGGCCGAGCTGAATCAGGTCGCGTGCGTAGGCGGCGTCGAAGAGCAGGTACGACGCGAGGTCCGCGTCACCGCCTTCGCCCACGTCGAGCAGACGCAAGAAGCTCCGCCCGAGCGGGCGCGCGAGCTTCATCTCCGCGCGGCGAAGGTGCTCCGACGCGACGTGCCCGAGGTCCTCGCTCGGATGAATCGCGAGCGCATCGACGATGCGCTTGTCGGCTTCGCCTCGTGCGCGCCCGAGCGCGTTGAGTCGCTCGAGGAAGTCGTCGCCGAAACACGTGATGCCGTCGCGCAGGTACGCGTTGACCCGCTCGAGCTCTTCGAGATCGGCGTTGAGGTGATCGAGCAAGAACGCGTTGAGCATCTTGCCGAGCAAGAAGGGCGCGCCGGGGTAGCGGTCGTCGGCGAGCACCGCGCGCGAGGGCGCCGGGTCGCTCACGCCGATCACGAAGAGCCGACTCGCGCCCAAGTGAATCGCCGGCGCCATCGGCGTGTTGAGCCGAAGCCCGCCGTCGCAATGCAGCTGCCGCCCGATGCGAATCGGTGGGAAGACCATCGGAATCGCCGCCGACGCGAGCACGTGCGCGGGACCGATGCGCCCCGGTCGCACCGCCACCTGCTGCGGCAGGTGTTTGGGCATCGGCACCCCCGGCCCCGCGTCGATGAAGACCACCGGACGCCCGGTCGGCACGTTCGTCGTCGACACCGTGAGCGCCCGAAGCGCGCCGCTCTTGAGGTTTCGGCCGAGCTGCCGCCAACGCACGCCTTCGCTGACGAGCTTCACGAGCGGCGACGCGTCGAAGATGCCCATCGCACGGCTTCCACCGAGCAACACACGGTGCAAGCCCGTCGCTTGCCGCAGGCCGAAGCTCATCACGTCCGCGAGCCGGAGCCGTGTCCAGAGGTCGACGAGGTGATCGAGCCCGCGCGGAAAGTCCTCCGCGGTCGACGCGAGGAAGGTCGCGTTCACCGCACCGACGCTGGTGCCCGCGATGACACTGAGCTTCGGCGCGGTCCCGCGCTTTCGCACCAGGTCGTGAAAGACGTAGTGCAGCGCGCCGACCTCGTAGGCCCCGCGCGCGCCACCACCCGACAGGACGATGCCGACGTCCCCCGTCGTTTCGCTCACGCGGTGGCCCCCTCACGAATCGCGCGCACGTCACGACTCTCGAGGAAACGCGCCCGAATGGCGTCGCTGCGAATCGAGGCCGCCTTCGCGTCGAGCAACGTGCGCGCTTCGCGGAAGAGCTCCGCGGCAGCCTCCTCCTCGCCGAGCCCACCGAAGACCTCCGCGAGCAGACGGTAGACCTTCTCCGGACGTTCGACGTCGATGCCGGCCAGACGCTCGCGGGCTTCCCGAGCCCGCGCGAGCGCGTCTTCGCGATCTTCGGCGAGCGAATGCGCGGCGGCGAGCTCCGCGAGCGCGTGCACCTCGTAGCTCACGAGCCGCTCCGCGCGCGCAGCATCGAGCGCTTCGCGCGCCGCGATCTTCGCCTCCGCCGCGTCGCCCGCCAAACGCTCCAGACGCGCGCGCACGATGCGCTCGCGCGCGATCTCGTAGTTCGCCTGCAGACGCTCCGCGATGCGGCGGGCCTGGTCGAGCGGGAGCGCCGCGGTCGCGGGCGGCGAGCCTTCCTCCAGCATCATCTCGGCCACCGCCGCGTAGGCGTCGCAGCGGCCGGCCTTGTCGTCGACCGCCTCGAAGACGTCGAGCGCGCGCTTCACGAACGAGAGCCCTCGGCGCACGTCGCCGAGCGCGTCGTAGAGCTGCCCCACGTTGCTCAGCTTGCGACCGAGCCTCAAGCGATCCCCCGTCTCGCGGTCGATGTGAATCGACGCGCGGAACGCGGTGATCGCATCTTCGTACGCGCCGTTGGCCGCGAGGGCGACGCCGAGCGAGTTCAACGCGAAGGCTTCGTTTCGGCGGATGCCGAGCCGGCGGAAGATGACGATGGCTTCGGCGTACGACTCGAACGCGTCGTCGCTTCGGCCGAGGCGTCGAAGCAAGATGCCGCGCTGCACGAGGATCGCCGCGCGCGACGAGAGCAGCTCACGTGTCGTGCCGGCGCGTT
>JACKEH010000063.1 GCA_020633125.1 Sandaracinus sp.
TGTCGTCGCTTCTCGCGTGTGCGGGACCGACGCCGCTTCCTCCGATCTCGCCGGCGACCATGGCCACCGCGGCGCTCCCCGACGGGTTCGAGCTCGTCGAGACGTGGCCGGTCGAGACGACGCTCGATGACCCGACGATTCCCGAGGCACACGAGGTCTGGCTCGCGATGATCGCGGGCGCGCGGGAGCGGCTCGACTTCTTGCAGTTCTACGGGGCGAGCGAGCCAGGCAGGCGGCTCGAGCCGGTGATCGCGGCGATCACCGAAGCCGCGGCGCGCGGGGTGCGCGTGCGTTTCGTGTTCGACGCGAGCTTTCACGAGCGTCAGCCCGAGATCCCCGATCGGCTCGCTGCGATCCCCGGCGTGGAGGTGCGCATCCTGGACCTGCGACCGATCACGGGCGGCGTGCAGCACGGCAAGCTCTTCGTGGTCGACGACGCGGAGGCGTACGTCGGCAGCCAGAACTTCGATTGGCGATCGCTCGAGCACATCCAGGAGCTCGGGGTGCGGCTTCGCGAGCCGACCTTGGTGGCGCACGTGCGCGAGGTCTTCGAGCTCGATTGGGCGCTCGCGGGAGGCGCCACGCGTGAGGCGCTGCTCGGTGACGCGTCTTCGACGCCTGACGAAGATGCTCCGTTGCCGAGCCACGAAACGACCGAGGTCGAACGTGAGCGCGAGGGCCTGGTCGAGACGGCGTTTCGTGGCGAGCCCGTGCGTGCGCGGGTCGTCGCGAGCCCCCGGGACCTGCTGCCGCGTGGCGCGCGCTGGGAGTGGCCCTTGCTTCGCGACGCGGTCGCTTCGGCGCGCGAGCGCGTGCGGCTGCAGGTGATGAGCTACCAGATTCGCGGCCACGACGGAGAGGATTGGTCGGAGCTCGACGCGTTGCTTCGCGCGACCGCGGCGCGTGGCGTGCGGGTCGAGCTCGTGGTGTCGTCGTGGGAGACGCGTCCGGGTCGCATCGAAGCGCTGCAGTCGCTGACGCAGGTCGACGGCATCGAGGTGCGGCTGGTCACGATTCCGGAAGCCTCGACCGGCTTCGTTCCGTACGCGCGCACGGTGCATGCGAAGTACGCGACCGTCGACGGACGCATCGCGTGGCTCGGCACCAGCAACGCAGGCGGCGACTACTTCTTGCGCAGCCGCAACGTCGGCCTCTTCGTCGAAGGGGCCGCGTTCGCGCGCGCGCTCGACGTGTACTTCGATCGCGTGTGGAACGGCGTGTATGCCGAGGCGGTCGACCCGGCGCGCACGTACGAGCGACCGCGCATCGGGGAGTGAGCCGCATCCGGCGCTCTCGGGATTGGATTCGTCGTCTCGTTCGAGAAGACGACGGCCAATGACTGTCAGACTTGGCCGAGTGTCCGCAGATGCGGAGGCTTGAGATTCGCGCCGGATCCCTTGAGGGTTCGACGGTGATGCGCTCGATCCTCTGCGTTTGTCTTCTGTCGCTCGCGAGCGCGTGTGACCCCGACCCCCCGCTCGGACTGTGCGACCAGGTCATGGCGCGACGTGTCGCGTTCCAGGCTCCAGACGGGGTCACGGAAGCCAGGACCTCCGTGGTTCCGATGTACGTGGGTCAGGCTCTGCTCACGCAGCTCTGCGACGAAGGGGAGTGCGTCGGCCGCGCGTACTACGACCTTTCGCCCGCGTGTCCGATCGGCTGTTGCAACGACGCGGAGTGTTTGAGAACTGCCCGCCGCGTCTGTGGGGAAGACGACGCCTGTGTCGAGGACTTCGTGGTCCGAGGTCACGAGCTGCGGGCGGCCGGCTCGGAGCGCCTGCAGGCCAATCAGTGGCAGGTCTACGAGCACCGTCGTGCGATCTGGGGCGCGGCTTCGCGTGGGTCGCTGGGGCGTCGCGGCCCGGTTTCGGGCGCGACACTCTTTGGGGAGCTGGACGGATTTCACCTCGTGGAAGAGGTGCCGGGTCTCGACACCGAAGCCGGGCAGGAAGAGCTTCGCAACTGGCTCGCGTGCGGTTCGCCTCTCGTCGAGCTCGTGAATCCGGGGCGTGGCGAGTTCGGCCGATGCGACCACGGCTCGGTCGGAGAATGTGTTCGATTGCTGGCCGCCCCGGAAGCGCCGGACCCGACGTGGTCGTCGATTTTCGACGTGGTCGTGGAGCCCTTCTGCACGCAATGTCACCGTTCCGGCTGCGAAGACGACTGCTCGCGGCTCGAGCTCGAGTCGAACGACGCCGCCTACCGGGCTTTGAGCGTTGGGGAGAGCAGCCGTTGGTGTTCCGAGGGTTTGCCGTACCTCACGCCAGGGGATCCGGCGAACAGCGTCTTCTACGTCTCGTTGACGAACGACGTTTGCTGGGGCCACGGGTGGCAGCTCCCGGACGACGTTCTCGCGCCGATTCGGGCGTGGATCGAGGCGGGCGCGAACCCGTGACGCCCGAAGCACGGTCGTCGACGAGGGTTTCGGACGACTCGCCAACGAGACTCCTCGCGACGTGATCACCACCCCGCGCCTCACTCGACGGGCCTCGATTCCATCCACCGATCGAGCGCGCCATCGTAGAGCGCTCGCTCGCGAATCGGATAGCGCGACTCTTCGTGGCTCTCGATCGAGGTGCCGAGACCGCGGAGCTCGAGGTCTTTGTCGCCGTCGTCGTCGAGGTCGACGAAGCGCGCGCGGGTCTCACGACGCTCTTCGTCTTCGTAGGTCACGACGTACTCGCGAAGGACCACGTTCGCTTGGAGCAAGAGGTCGGCCACGTCGAAGACGAAGAGGCGCGTGGTCTCCTTCGTGTTGACGCCGCAGCTCTCCCAACCCGTGTACCCGAGCTCGAGACGGAGCTCGACACGCGCGTCCCCGTCGAAGTCGAGGAGGCGCGCGTCGAAGTCGAGGCCGCTGCATCCACGCGCGAGCTCGACGGAGGCGACCACTGGCGTCGGCCCGTGCACGACACGCATCAGGTGGAACTGCACGACGTCTTCTCCGTCGCAGCGGCAGGTGTCGTCGCGCTCGTTGCCGAGCGGTCGACGTTCGAGGCCCGGCGCGGGGGGCGGTGTCTCGGTCGCTCGCAGACGTCCGAAGCCGATCATCGCGTCGACGTCGTGCTCTTCGTCGTCGAGGCTCGCGTCGACGGTGACGACCAGCGCGAGGGAGAGGCGCTCTCGAAGGTGGCGCGCGCGAAGACGGCCCGCGACCCGAGCGGGGCCGTGGAAGTGGGCACGCGCCAACGCGTCGAGGCTCTCGAGCGATTCTTCGGGCTCGCGCGGATCGGGCGCCCAGCGCACGGAATCGAGCGCGGGCGCCGGGCCGGCGGGACGTCCGGTGGTCGCGGCTCCTGCAGGCTCGGCTTCGGTCGCCGAAGCCACGACCGCCGAAGCAGTGGTCGCGGCTCGGGCAGGCGCGGCTTCGGCGTGCATTTCGGCGGGCGCGGCGCTCGTTGCTTCGGGCGCTTCGGTTCGAGGGGACGGCGCCGCGTCGGCATCCGAACAGCCCATCGCGTAGACGAAGAGCATCGGAACCAGCGCGCGGCACAGATGTGAGCTCGGGCTCGGCGCCCGCGTCGTTCGTATCCGCGACATGCGTCCTCCCGATGCCGAGCTCGAGGCTATCACCGCGATTTGGAGGCGCCGATTCGCATTGGGTGTGGTTCTCATCCTGCCGCGAGAACGGTCACCAGAGCGGCGCGATTTGGAGGCGCCGATTCGCATTGGGTGTGGTTCTCATCCTGCCGCGAGAACGGTCACCAGAGCCGCGCTTCGCGCCTCAGAGACAGAGTCCGAGACGGCGCTTCGCGCCACCGCCGCTTCGCGGCCTCACGGCTTCCGACACCGCGCTTCGCGCCACGAACACTCACGAAACGGAGTCGATTTCCATTCCAGGCGTCACTCGTCGTGCTCGGAGTCGACCGGGGCGCAGGGCGTCGCACGAACGCCTCGGACGGAGGCGCGTCGAGAGGGACCTTCGTCCGGCGGCGTCGCGAGCGCGGCGACGACACGAGCACACTGCGCCTGCGCCGTCGGGCCCTCGAACTCCGCGCGAAAGACGCTGACGCCCGGCTGGTACGTCAGTCGCGGCGCGGGCTCGCCGGCGACGTCGCGCGCGCGTTGCATCAAGAGCTCGACGCGGCTCGTGATGAGGCGCTCGTCGACGTCGTAGGGCCCGCGGTGCGGCATGCTGCGAAGGTCGAAGCTCACACGCGTGAAGTACGCGGTCCGGGGCGCAGTCACCGGGGCCTCTCGTGCCTCGCCGGCGCGCGCGTCGTCAGCATCCGTCGTCGCTTCGAGGGGCTCGTCGGCCGTCGTCGCTTCGAGGGGCTCGGGTGTCGTCTCCGCTTCGGAGGCCGTGACCGCCACCGCTTCCGCTTCGGAGGGCTCGCCGTGCGCGGGGCCCTCGTTCGAGGCCGCGGTCGTGTGGCGCGGCGCGACCACGGGCTCGCTCGCGCAACTCGCGCAAACCAGGACCCCGACGACCACGCGCATCGCGCGAAGCCGAACGGATTCATTCCGAGGCATTCGGCGCTCGCAACGCGGGAACCTTTCCGAACGCTTCCTGAAGCAGCCTTTCGTCGAGGCTCTGGCCGAGGGTCGGGAGCTTCTTGGCGACCTCGGGCACCAAGTCTTCGGGGAGGTCTTCGGCGCGGGCGAGCAACACGGGAATCAGCTCGGGCAGAAGTGACCGCCGCGCCACCTCGACGACGAGCTGAAAGTACGGGAGCAGCTTCCGACCGGAGTAGCCCGCCACCGCCCGCCGAAGGCGTTGCGAGACTTGCTCGCGGACTTCCGGATGCGCGGATTCGAGCCAGGCGCGGATCACGTCGAGCGAACCTGGGACGGGCTTGGCGTCGACCACCGCCCCGTACCCGAGCTCCACCACGCACTCGAGGAGCGGTCGCGTGTGACGGCGCTCTTCGCGCGCGGCGTAGGGACCGAGGCGATCGGGGAGGGTCGCGAGCGCTTCGAGGAGCTCGGCGTCGAGGTGCTTCTTCAGCACCGGCGACTTCGAGCCGAACTTGCCCGGCATCAGCTCACGCACCGCGCGTCCGAGCGCCTCTTCATCCGGCGTGCGGAGGGTCGCGCGCACGAGCGGCAAGAGCGCGACGCGTTGGGCGCTCTTGCCCGCGACGAAGGCACACGCGACGGCGAGGGCGGCCGGCGCCGTGGCCGGCGAGACGGTCTCGAGGAACGGGCGCAGCGTCTCGGTGGCTTCGGAGGGGTTCGCGAGCACGGCGGTCTTGCCGCCTTCCCGTGCGAAACGAAGCGCCGCCCAATCGAAACGCCCGGGGTCGTCTTCCTGTTCGTTTCGAAGCTCGAGGAGCGACGCGAAGAGCGCGAGGCCCGCGTGGGTCGCCTTTCGTTCGGTGAGGGCCGCTTCCCAGTCCGCACGTTCGACGATCGAGCGCGCGCGCTCACGAAACCCGGGGCAGAAGAAGCACTGGCACCCCTGCACTGCGGCCTTTCGGACGCTCTCTTGGTAGGAGGCCTCGAAGGTCTCGACCGGTTGCCATCCCTTCGCGGTGAAGAGCGTGTACGAGTCGCCGTGCGGGTGGACGAGGCCGTAGCCGCCTCCGCTGCTGCCGAGGTAGGCGAGCCGCCAATGCGACTGCCGAAGCTCGTCGAGCAAGGGAGGAACCTCGAGCCGAATCCCGCGCTTCGCGGCGGTCGCGATCGCACGTTCGAACGCGACCGCGAGCCCGAGGCGAAACCAATGGTGGATCACCTCGTATTCGTACGTCGGGTTGTTGAATTCGTCGGCGGCAAACGCGTAGCGCAGCTCCGAGCGCGAGACGGCGTCGAGGCCGGCGTCGTCGTCGCGGCCCCGGTAGAACCAGAGCTCGGGGTGCTGCGGCTGCACGACGACGTTCGCGTCGAGGTCGTGCAGCAGGTTCTCGTAGTGGTCCCCGAGCGAACCGAACGCGAGGATCCAGAGCTCACGGTGAAGCGCCCAGAGGTCGTCTTCGGTGACGCGGTCCTCACAACTCAGAGGCAGCAACGTTCGGTCCCAGATGGCGCCCATCGAATTCTCCTCGCGGAGTCGAGCATACGTGGGAAGGGGTCGGTTCTTCCGCCGGGCGGTCGCTCCGAGTCCGTGACGTCGCGCGTGCGCTCACGGGTTCCGCAACCACTCGGACCGGACTTCTTCACACGCGTCGACCGAGCGGTACCACCACGGCCGAGCGCCGCCCGGACAAGGTCCCCCGAGTGTCTGCCACGTGGTCTCGTCGAGTCTCGAGACCTCCACGTACCAATGGCAGCCCGTGACTCTGCGCTCGCGCCGAGTGATCGTGGTCGGGCCCATGAAATGCAGCGCATTTCCGCGCACGCCGACGTGATACGACACCGTTCCGCCGCGAATCGCGCGCTCGAGCCGGCCATCGTCCGTCCAGCGGTAGGCCTCGCAACGACTGGTCGCCGCGTTCTCGCCGACGAGCCACACCAACGTCCCGTGCATCGCGGCGCGAATCTCCTCTTCGGTGGGAGGCGTGGGCCAGATCGACGCCGAGCCGGTCGTCTCCTCCTCTCGTGGTGGCTCGGGCGCCGCGACCTCCGGGACGAGAGCCGTGCGCGTGTCGTCCGTGCCCTCGTTCGTGGTGTCGTCGACGGATACGTGGTCGCGAGCTTCCGACCTCGCGGTGTCGCGGACTTCCTCGAGGTTCTCCGAGCTCGCGCGTTCGTTCGAGACGTGCGGGATCACGCTGCCAGCGCAACCCAGGATCAAGAGTGCGACGTGAACGATCCGCATGGCGTCTTCCTGGAAGCGAGCTCGAGTGGACGACGTCGGCGCCGCTCGAGCTTCGAGGGATCACAGGTTCAGCCGTCTGGCGGAAACCCACAGAGTCGCTCGGGAGGATAGCGGTAGACCTCGGGGCGTGCCGTGAACGTCGCGGTCAACGCGCGCGTGTGGTCTCCGAGAGCGCGCCGGCGGGCACCGTGAGGACAGCCCGTCGCAATGCGTGAGGGGGCCGCCTTCGGGACCGAGTAGGGCTTCGACCCGCGAGCAGCCCGCGTCGAAGCTCGCATCCGTCGAGCCGTTCGCGTCCGCTCGAATCCACGTTCGCGTCGGGTCCGGCGTCGGCCGACCCGCCACCTCCGCACGCCGCCACGACGACGAGCCAACAAGCGAGAGGAAGACGCTTCATCCCTTCGCTCTTCCGAGACGCCCGCGCGTCGTCCACGGCGGCTCGAGAGAGAAGCTCCGGCAGATTCGCGCCGTGAGGTGCTCCGCGAGCACCTCGCTTCGACGAGCTTGGGTCTATGCTTCGGCCATGCGGTTCCCGCTCGTCCTCGCACTCTTCGTCTGGGCTTTCGGCTGCAACAAGAACGCTCCCGCGCCGTCGGGACCGAGCGCGCCGACCGGCGACGTTCGTGTCGCGCCTGGGTTCGGGGAGGTTGCACGAAGCGGTCAGGCTGGTGGTGGCGTGTCCGACGGTCGTTGTGCTGGTCACTTCCCGAGCGCGCCGCAGCACCGGCTCACGCTCGAGCAGAATCAACTCGAGCTTCGGGTCGAGGTGGATGCACCAGGGACCGCCCTCTGGATCTCGAGTGGGCACAACCACTTCTGCAACGAACCCGGCGACGCGAACGTACACGTGGGGCGTGGCGCCTGGAGCGCGGGCGAGTACGAGATTCGCGTGGGCACTTCGCGGGCAGGGTCGTCGATGCCGTACACGCTCCGTGTCGTCGAAGCGCGCTGACCTGAGTCACTCGAAGGCGCTCGTCCCAGGCTGGCCACGCAAGCCTCGACGTCCTCGCTCGTCACCGCATGCAACGCGGAGCCGGAGCGCTGGCAGGTCGACGCGTTTGCCCGAGGTCGTCGAAAGGGTTGGGGCCGAAGGTGCCCATGATGCCTCTGTCGCAGGGAGTTGCGACCCCCCAGCGCTCCCAGCGCTCACTCGCACATGGCGTCCAGGCAGCAGCCGTCCTCGACGGAGGCGTCGGAGCCCATGCGAGGTTTTTCGTGCGCCGGGTCGATTTTCTTTCGAAGCTTCAGAGGTGCTTCAGAGTCCAGGCGTCTTCTGGGGGCCACTCACGATTCGTGGCGAAGGAAGAGAACGATGACGAAGAACGTGCTCCTCAAGGTCGCCCTCGCTGCCGCTCTTGCCGCGCCGGTCGTGTACGGGCTTTCGTCCTCCGGCCCCGAGGCTCCCCCGGAGATGGGCCAGGGCCCGCGTGCCGAAGGGCCGCGGGGCGAGCGTGGGCCGCGTCGCTTCCGCCAGGGCGCGCCCGAGGCGGGTGCCCCGGAGGGACGTCGCGAACGTCCGGCGTTCGCGGCCGAGGAAGGTCGGGAAGCGCGGGGGCCGCGTGAAGGTCGGGGCCCTCGTGAGGGGCGTGGCGTCCGTGGCGAGCGTGGGCCGCGCGGGGAGCGGGGCGAGCATCGCGGCGAAGGCCGTCGCGAGCGCGCCGGGCGCTTCGCCGAGCACCTGAAGGACGAGCTCTCGCTCACCGCCGAGCAGGCCGAGCAGGTGCAGGCCGTCTTCGCGCAGTTCCGCGGTCAGCGCGGGCAGCTTCGCGAGCTCTCCCCCGAGGACCGTCAGGCGGCGCGTGAGACCCGTCGGGCGCAGATCGACGCGCAGCTCGCGGAGATCCTCACGCCCGACCAGCAGACCCGTATGGCGGAGCTTCGGGCGGAGCGGCAGGCACGCTTCGAAGCGAACGGTCGCCGGGGACGCGGTCGTGGCGAGGACACGCGCTACGTGAACGGCGTCGACACCCGCGGGATCTGAGCGCTGAAAGAACGAAGCGAGGCCGCGCCCTTCGGGGTCGCGGCCTCGTTCCGTCGTGCCGGCTCAGGGGAGCGCGGCGGTCACCGGCACACGCGGGGAGGTGGTGTAGTCGGCGTTGCCGAGCCCGGAGCGGAGGCCCCAACACACGACCTCGTTCGTCGCGAGGCGTGCGCAGACGGAGTCGGCCACGCTGACCTCGACGGCGTTGGACACGCCGTCGACGACCCCGGGGCTCGTGAGGTCGGTGTAGGTGCCGGTGCCGAGCCGGCCCCCCGCGCCACGTCCCCAACAACGCAGCCCGCCGGTCGCGAGCGCCGCGCACGAGACGCTCGAGTGCGTGGCGACCGAGACCGCGTTCGTGATCGAGGTCGCCACCGGCGCCGAGCGCTGTGTGGTCGTTCCGTCGCCCACCTCGCCGTAGAAGTTGAGACCCCAACAATGCACCTGACCGCCGCTGCGGCTGCAGGTGTGAAGATCGGCCGTCGCGAGCTCGGTCACGCCGGTGAGCCCGGTCGCGTCGACCGGCGTCGACGAGTCGCTCGTGGTGCCGTCGCCGAAGACGCTGCCGAGGTTGCTCCCCCAACACGCGACGCGGCCTCCGTCGTAGACCGCGCAGGTGCGGCCTCGGAGGAACGCGGGGGACGTGGCCACGGCGAGGCTCGTGATCGAAGGCAAGGTGAAGGCGGCCGCGACGCCCGCGGGTGCGTCGGTGGTGGTGCCGTCGCCGAGCTCGCCCGCGTCGTTGTTGCCGAGGCAGCGCAACCCACCCGCGGTGACCCAGCAATGATGCCGCGCCGACGGGCCATGCGCGGGCGCGGCCGTGCTGCTCACGGTCGCGATCGGCGTGTTCGAGGGCGCGGCGCCCGCGAGCAAGTCGCGACCCCAACAACGCAGCTCGGTGCCGACGCGAGCGCAGGTCGCTGGTGCGTAGCCGCCGAGCGAGGTCGCGCCCGCGGCACCCGACACCACGACGGGGGTCGCCGACGCCGATGCGCTTCCGTCCCCGAGCGGGGCGTCGCCCCAGCATCGAACCTCGCCCCCCGTGCGAACCACACATTGGCGTCCGCCGCTTCCCGCGCGAAGGGTTTGGACGTTCGTCAGTCCGGTCACCGGCACCGGGAACGGCACGGAGACCGAGTCGCTGCCGTCGCCGAGCTCGCCGTGGTCGTGGGTGCCCCAACACACGACGTCGCCCGTCGCGCGGCGCGCGCAGGTGTGTTGGTGGCTCGCGACGACGAAGACGGCGTCCGTGAGGCCGCTGACCGCGACCGGTGTGGCGTGGTCGTCGAGGGTGCCATCGCCGAGCTGCGCGCGGTCGTTGCGACCCCAACAACGCACGCTGCCTCCGGCGAGCAGAGCGCACGAATGCTCGGTGCCGAGCGCGAGCTGGACCGCGTCGGTGATCGACGCGACCGCGACCGGGCTCGACGATCCGATGTCGCCACCGTCGCCGAGCTGGCCGGAGGCGTTGGCGCCGAAGCAGACCACGCTGCCGCCCTCGCGGATCGCGCAGGTGTGTGCGCCGCCCGCCGCGACCTCACGCGCGTCCACGAGCCCGGCCACCGCAGAGGGCGCCGAGCCGGCGTGACCGAGACGGCCGTCGGCAGCGTTGCCCCAACAGATCACGCGCCCGTCGCGGGCCAAGGCGCACAGATGGTTGGTGCCCGCGACCAGCTGTGAGAAGCCGTCGGTCAGGCCGAGGTCGAGCTCGACCGGCGTGCTCCCCGGGCTGCCGGAGAAGATCTCGCCGGAGTCCCCGCTTCCGACGCAGAGCAGGCGCTCGTCGGTGGTTCGGGCGCAGGTCGCGTGGATCGTCGCCGCCACCTCGATCGCGTTCGGGATCGCGAGCCCGCTCGGGGTACGCGGCGACCCGTCGCCGAAGGGCTCGCGGGCGCCCCAGCAGACCAGGTCGCCGTCGGCCTCGAGGAGGCACGTGCTGCGAGGTCCGGCGAAGACGCCCGCGGCCGACGCGATCACGGTCGGTCGTGGCGAGCGCTCGTCCGTGAGGGTGCCGGGCGAGATGCCGAGACGGCCCTCTTGGTTGCTGCCCCAACCGACGAGCTGGCCGCCGCGCACCGCGAACGACCCGCCGTCGGCCTCAAACCCTCCGACCGCCAGCGTCGCGTCCAACGCGCAGGAGGATCCGTCGCAGCTCGCGTGAGGGCCGCACCAGCGGGTGGCGTCGGCGTCGCTCGCGTCGGGCGTCGTGTCGCAGTCTTGGTCGCCGCCGCCGCAGGCTTCGCGGGCGCCGGGGAAGACGTCGTCGCGGGAGTCGTCGCAGTCGGTCCTCGGGAGGGGGCCGCCAGTGCAGCTCGCGGCGAGCGCGGCGAAGCCGTCTTCGTCGGCGTCTTCGCTCGCGCGCACCCCACCGCCGCTGGCGCAGACGTTGTCGAGGCGGTCGCAGAGCTCCGGGGCGCCGGGGTGGATCGCCGCGTTCGTGTCGACGCAATCGTCCTTCGGGAAGCCGCCGGTGCAGCTCGCGCTCGCCGGCGCGTGTCCGTCGTCGTCGACGTCCTCGCTGGCGCGGACGCCGCCGCCGCTGGCGCAGACGTTGTCGAGGCGGTCGCAGCGTTCGGTCGCCTCGGGGTGGATGGTCGGATCCGTGTCGACGCAATCGTCTTTGGGGTAGCCGCCCGTGCAGCTCGCACCTGGCGCGGCGTGCAGGTCGCCGTCCTCGTCTTCGCTGGTGCGGACGCCGCCGCCGCTGGCGCAGACGTCGTCGCGTCGGTTGCACAGCTCGGTCGCGCCGGGGTGGACCGACGCCGCGGTGTCGTCGCAATCGTCCTTCGGATACGAGCCGAAACCCACGTCACCAACCTCGCAGCTCGCGCCCGTGGCGGTGTGGCCGTCGAGGTCGGCGTCCTCGGCCGGATCGGCGGCGCCCGGAGTTGCGGGAAGGTTGCAGCTGGTGTCCCGGCCGTCGCAGGGATCGGGCGCGCTCGGGTAGTAGGCGGCGCTCGTGTCGTTGCAATCGCCGGCCACGGCGACGTAGCCGGTCGGCGGCTCGCATTGCGCGAGGTCGACGAAATCGCCGAGCGCGCCGTACGTGTCCTCGTCGGCGTCGCGGTAGTAGCGAACCATGCCGGCCTCGTCGACGTCGCCGTCGCAATCGTCGTCGACCTCGTTCGCGCAACGCTCGGCCGCGACCGGGTTCACGGTGCGGGCCGTGTCGTCGCAATCGGTGGCATCCTCGACGAAGCCGCTCGGCGGCGTGCACTCGCGGCGCGCCTCGGCGTCCTCGTCGCCGTAGCCGTCTCCGTCGGTGTCGGGGAAGAAGCTGCGCAGCACGCCCTCGTCGGTGCTTCCGTCGCAGTCGTTGTCGAAGCCGTCGCAGGCTTCGGTGGCGCCTTGGTGGACGTTCGGTCGCGCGTCGTCGCAGTCGTCGCCGCAGGTCGACGCGCCGTCGACCACGTTGCAGCAGAGCGCGCTGACGAAGCCGTCTTCGTCCGCGTCGACGTCGCCGAGGGTGGTCGGGTCGCAGTCTTCGTCGCGGTTTTGCGAATCGCAGACCTCCAGGTTGCCGGGGTAGCGGTCCGGATCGTCGTCGTCGCAATCGTCGCCGCCGCACGCGACCGCGATGGCGCCGTCGCCGTCCGCGTCGGTGCGGCAGGTCTCGCACTCGCTCGCCGCTTCGTCGCAGCTCTCCGACTCGGCGCACGGCGGCGGGCCGGCGACGCAGCCGCGGGCGTCGGCGCGGGATGCGCTCGGATCGCAGGACTCGGCGCCGTTGCAGAAGAGCCCGTCGTCGCACTCACTGGCGCGAGTGCAAACGAGGCTTCCGTCGGCGGACCCGGCGTCGTCGCTCGGAGGCGCGTCGTCGCCTCCACACGCCACCAAGATCACGAGCGCCAGAATTCCGAGTCGCGTCAAAGGAACCTCCCTGGCGCGGAGAGTAGAGGAACCGAGCCGATGCCTGGGGCCTTCGAAGCGATTCCCCCGCGGAATCACCTCGGCGCGGGGTAAATCCTTACGCCGAGCCACGCGGGGTCGCCTGCTCGAAGCGCGTGGGCGATGGCTTCGAGTACGAAGACGAGAACTCCGGTTTGAAGGGAGCCTCGAGCGCGGGGTTTCTCGCGATTCTTCGGGCGAGTCAGGCGCGGAGGGTCGTGTGGGCACGCGGGAGCGCCGCGAGGGTCGCGTCCCACAAGGCGCGACGTGCTTCGAGCGCGGACTTCGCTGCACGCAACGCGGAGAGCTCGACGGAGTCGCTCACGTAGAGCTCGTGAAGCAGACGCTGGGCCGCCGGGCCGTGGGCGTCGCCGTCGACCTCGACGTGACGGTGCAGGTAGCCGAGCAGCGCGTCGCATCGCGTGCCGCTTCGCTCCAGCTCTTCGGCGAGCGGCAGGAACATCTGCGGGATCACGCTCTCGCGGCCGTGAAAGAAGACGGCAGCGCGGGTGGCGAGCGGCGCGTCGAGCAGGCCGAAGGTGTGGCGTGAGAAGGTGATCGAGGCGGCCGGCAGCGCGGACTCGCTCAGCGCTCGCATCGGGGGCACGCCCGCGGCGAACGCGGCGACCACCTCGCGAATCGGCTCCGTGCGTGCACCGACCTCGCGCATCGCGTCGAGGTACCACTCGAAGTGCGAGACGAAGACGCCGGGCGCGCGCTCGTCGGTCTCTTCGCCCAGCACGATCTCCTGAATCAAACGCGCGAGCGCGGGATGCGGCGTCGGCACCCAAGGCACCTGCACGCAGGTCAGCTCGCGCTGCAGGCTCTTGAGCAGCGACATGAAGTCGAGCACGCAGACGACGTGGTGCTCCATGAAACAGGCGAGCGACTCGCGCGTGCGGACGGCGCCGTAGAGCGGGTGGTGGCCGAGCGCGGCTTCGAGCGCGACGACCTCGGAGCGCAGGGACTCGAGCATCGGAGGCCGAGGTGTGGGGCTGGATTCGGTGTGGGTCGAGCGCTCGGTGCCCCCGGTGGAGCGGCGAACCTGATGGCGCGGATCGTCGGACGCTTCACCTCGGCGGAATCGTTCGGAATCCTGGACGCGAATCGTCCCCGCGGTGGGGCCCTCTAGACTGAGCGCACACGAGGGAGGTGCGCGATGTCGATGTGGCTCGAGCTGGTGAAGGTCGAGGAGTCCGTGGCTCAGGCGCTGCGAAAGGACCCGTCGGTCGGGGAGGTGCTCTTCTTCGGAAAGGGCGAAACCCCGCCCTCGCTCGACCCCGAGCGCGACGCGGTCGGTCTCGACTACCGCACCTACTCGGCGCTGGTCGACGGGCTCGAGGAGGCGGGGGAAGACTGCACGTGGACCCGCCGCGTGCTCGGGGACGACTACGGCGAGGCCGTCGAGTTCGAGCTCACCTACGGCAACGCGTGGGTGTTCACGCCGGACGAGGTGCGGGCGATCGCGGCGGGTCTCGCGAGCGAGGCGTGGGATCCCGAGGAGGACTACGAAGAGAACCTCGCGCGCTTCTTCGCGCGTGCGGCGGAGGAGGGGAAGGCCGTGGTCGGGGGCGTGAACTGACGCGCCGTCTCGCGGCGAGACGCGCTTTCGAACACCCCCCGCTGGCGGACGCGACGTCGTTGCCCGAGGATGCGCGGGAGGGGTGCACATGAAACGAGCGAGTGGTGTGCTGGTGTTCTTGCTGGCGTGCGGTGGGGGTACCGCGAGCGAGCCGGAGACGACCGAGACGACCGGCGACGAAGAGGTCGCGCGGCCGGAGGTGCTCGAAGAAGCGCCGGTCGAAGAGGAGCTCGTCGAAGAAGAGGAGGCGCCCGGCGAGGTGCGGATCGCGCTGCGGGTCGGCAACGCACCCGCGACCGGGACGGTGCAGCTGCTCGACACGAGCGGCGCCGTCGCGGCGGAAGGCGCGAGCGGGGACGCGCTCACGGTGCCGAGCGGTTCGTACCGCGTGGTGGCCACGCTCGCGGACGGACAGCTCGCGGGTGCGATGCCGCGCCAAGACAACCTCTACGTCGAGCCCGGCGCGAACGAGCGGACGCTCACCTGGGAGGTCACGCGGGTGACCTTCGTCGTGCGTCGGCGGGGTCAGCCCGTCGGGCGCTGGCGCATCGTCGCGCAGCGTGAGGGGGGTCAGGAGCTGGTCTTCGAGCCGAGCGAAGAGCCGCGCGTGGTGATGCCGGGTCGCTACACCGCGGTGCTCACGTTCGGTGCGCAGCGCGTCGAGGTGAACGGGCTGATCTTCCAGGGCGGCGCGACGCAGACGGTGCCGATCGACGTGAACTGATCGAACGCGTGGTGATCACGCGTTCGATCCATCCAACGTTGGCCTCTTGGCGACCATTGCGCCGGGCAAGCGCCCGAGATCGTTCGTGAACGAGGTGGCCTGAGCAGGTGGGCGAACACGCGCCACGATGCGTGGTCGTCGTTTGCCCGTGGTTGCAAGTGCCTGATTCGACGAGGCTTTCGTCGTTCGTGGGCAAAGCTGTACCAGCAACTCTGGGCCTTGGGTGCGCACGTGAAATGCGATCTGCCGCAACGTCGCGACGCGTGTGGGCGAAGCCAGGCGTGGGCGGTCGATGATCCACTTCAAGTGCTCGAATCTGCTCATGATTCGAGTCGCACGGCTCAGTAGCTGGACGTGTCGAAAGCCCAACCCGCGCGCAGGACCGCGCTCGGCAAGAAGTGCGAACCGACGACGGTGTCGACACCGAAGTGCTGGCGGACGTCCACCGCGAGGTCGACGAGGAAGGCGCCGAACTGGAGGCCGAGGTCGACGCCCACGACCCAACCGAGGCCGACGTGATCGAGGGTACGCGCGGCCTCGAGTCGGGCGCCTTGGTCGTCGGTGGCCATGTCGCCACGGCCGCGACCCGCGTCGTGCCAGCCGCCGCTGGGTCCGAGGCTGAGCGCGAACCAGACCTTGCGGGCGTCGTTGCTCATGCACGGGAACATCGTGCGGGCGGTGATCGTGAGGTCGACGACCGTGCTGGCGAAGCCGAAGCCTTCGCGGCCGAAGCCT
Source organism: Sandaracinus sp. (assembly GCA_020633125.1). Classification (GTDB taxonomy): domain Bacteria; phylum Myxococcota_A; class Polyangia; order Polyangiales; family Houyiibacteriaceae; genus JACKEH01. The sequence continues at coordinate 15,611 of JACKEH010000063.1, forward strand.
CGCCCCCGCTGGTGCAAGCCTCGCGCGGAGAAGCCGAAGCGCAGGAAGCGGTTCTTGCCGAAGAGGAAGCGAGTCGCGACGTCGACCGCGGGTCCTTGGCTGCCGTCGTAGCCATGGCCGTCGAGCGGGGTGCCCGAGGTGGCGCGGCCCACGGTGCCGAGGCCGACGGTGAGCTCGGCGGCGGTGAGCCCGCTCGGCGGCCGATACGGCTCGACCGTGAGCAGGAGCGTCTCGGTCTCTTGGGCCGAGGCGAGAGACGAGAAGGCGAAGCCGAGCATCAGGCCGGCGAGAAGCGTGCGTTGCATGAGGTCCTCCGAGGCCCGCTCCCCAGCGGGCCTCGGAACCAACGCGACGGAGCCCGAGCGCTTACACGTCCGGACCCATCTCCCGGCGTTGGGCGCCACAGCGCCGTAACCACAGCGATCAGTGCCGCGCCGGCGTTCGCCCCGGCAGCGGCACGTCCGGAAACCGCGTCGGATCCTCCGCGAAGCGGTAGCGCGCGAAGTGGGAGATCACGCGGCGGACGTAGCCACGGGTCTCGTCGAAGGGGATGCGCTCGACGAAGAGGTCCATCTCGACGTCGCCTTCTTCGGCGAGCCAACGCTCCACTCGCGCGGTGCCGGCGTTGTACGCGGCGATCACGAGCGGCAGCGCGTCGTCGAAGCGGCGGAAGAGGGCCGACATCTCCGCGACGCCGAGGCGCACGTTCCAGGTCGGGTCGAAGAGACGGTCGCGATCGAAAGGCAGGCCGAGGCTTCGCGCCGCGCGGGCGCCGCTCTCGGGCATCACCTGGAGCAGGCCGATTGCGTCCGCGAAGCTGACCGCGTCGGGGTCGTAGGCGCTCTCTTGGCGCATCGTCGCGTAGACGTGCTCCCACGGCAGGCCGTGGCGTTCGGCTTCGGCGCGCACGGCGGCTTCGAAGGGTTTGGGGTACGCGAGCTGCCATGCCCACGCCGCGCCGTCCGACGGCCGCTCGCCGAGTCGGCTGCGTTGGGCGGCCGCAAGTCGGTACGCGCCTTCGAAGTCGCCGATCTCGTAGCGCGCGAGCGCCTTCTCGGCCGAGTTGCCGCTCTCGCCGCGACGTTGTGCGGCGACGGCGTCGGCGCGCAGACCAAGCGACGCATAGAAGCGCGCTTCGTCGGTGAGCGGCGCGGCCGTGGGAGCGCGGCCGCTGGGGGCGTCGAGCGCGGGCGGATCCGTCTCCGCGACGACCCCGAGGGCGACGAGCCGACGGCGCGACCAGATCGCGTACCAGCCGAGCGCGTCGTAGCTCGTCGCGCGTCGGTAGCCTTCGACCGCGGCCGAGCGTGCGCCGCGCGCTTCGTGCGCTCGGGCGGCCCAATAATGGCCCCGCCCCGCGATCAGCGGCGTGTCGCTCCCCGACGCGTAGGCCTCGAGGTGACGCGCGGCTTCGACCCAACGCCGCGCGCGGTACGCCTCGAAGCCGAGGTGCCAGTTCGCGTCGCGCCGCGTGCCCGCGTCGAGGGCGGCGCGGGGGCCGGCGAGGAAACGTTGAAACGAACGTCGCGCGGCGGCGGCTCGGCCGAGGCGGGCTTCGAGCCACGCCGCGAGGTGCTCGGCCTCGGCCGAATGGGGCCCGCGCGGGTAAGCGCGCACGAACGCTCGCAGCGCGCGAATCGAGTCGGCGTCGCGGTCGGCCCGTGCGAGCGCTCGCGCCGCGTGAAAGGCGTCGGTCTCGCGGTGCACGTGGCGAAGGCGCGCGGACTCGGCGAGCACCGACGCGGCTTCGGCGTAGAAGTGCCGCGCGCGGTAGAGCGACATGCCGAAGCGGTGAAGCCACGCCGGTCGCAGGTCGCGGGGTGGGGTCACGCCGCGAAGTTGAGCCGCGGCGTCGGCGTAGCGTCTGGCCTCGTAGAGCGCGTCGGCACGGCGAAGGCGTTCTTCGGGCGACCACGTGACCTCGCCGAGCGCGGCGGCGATCGCGTCGGCCTCGGGATGGTCGGGAAGCTCCACGACCATCGCGCGGCGTTCGGCTTGGGCTTCGTCGGTGCGACCGAGCTGCGCCAAGATCTCCACGCGGAGGGCACGCAGCGCGAAGGTGTCGACGCCACGCACGGGCGCGGTGTCGCGGGTCACGGTCGCGAGCGGCCCGAGCAGCTCCGCGAGCGCTTCGGCGTTCGACGCTTCGAGGGCGGTGCGGGCGCGGCACTCGATCGCGAGCGCGCGAAAGAGGCCGCCGCGTTCGGCTTCGAGCAGCGGGACCGCTTCGGGGCAACGGCCGAGGCGCGCGAGCAGACGCGCCCGACGCTCGCGGGCATCGGTGGCGGCGAAGGTCGGAAGCCCTTCGGTGCTCGCGTAGGCCTCGGCGGCGCCGACCAACTCACCCCGTCGTTCGAGCAGCCGCCCGCGCAGGTACCGGCGCTCGGGCGTGACGGGAAGCCGCTCGAGCTCGGCGAGCGCTTCGACGTCCGCGTGCCGCGAGACGAGGTCCGAGAGCGCCTCGTCCGCACGCACGTTCCCGGCGACCGCGAAGGTCGTCGCGAGGACGGCGAAGGCTCGGAGGAAAAGGCGCACGCGAAGCGGTTACCACGGAAGGTCGACGGATCCTTCCTTTCGAGGGTCGATTTGCGCGTGTTCCGAGGGGCTCGGGCCAGAGCTCGTTCCAAGTCTTTGCCCCCTCGACGGAGGTTTCGCGGGCAAACGACTCCACGCCGATGCTCCACCAAACGAGCTCGTGGCCGGGGGTAGGAGAGCCGGCTCTCGAGCGCGCCACGACCCCGAACGTCGATGGAAGCGTTCGATCTTCGAACGCCCCCGTCGCGCTTTTGAACGCTCGTCGCGCGGGCGTGCCGCTTCTTCCGCAATTTCCACGCGGTACGGCCCGTGCTGGACGGCGGGCGTCCCACACGCAAGGCTGCGGCGGGGGAGGTACTCGGATGAGGACGACGCGGTGGACCGCGCTGGTGGTGCTGTGTGCGGCTTTCGGCTGCACGAGCGGTGGCAACGACCCGGACGATGCGGGGCGCTCGGACGCGTCTTGCAGCGCCGATTCGGAGTGTGACGACGGCGCCTTCTGCAACGGCGAGGAGACTTGCGTGGCCGGCAGCTGCACGCCCGGCACCGCGCCTTGTCCCGCCGCCTGCGACGAGACGATGGACCGCTGCGGCGGTGCCTGCGAGGACATGGACGGCGATGGGTTTCCCGCCGCGTCGTGTGGCGGCACCGACTGCGACGACTCCGATCCGAACCGCAGTCCCGGCCTGACGGAGGTCTGCGACCCCGCGAACCGCGACGAGGACTGCGACCCGCGGACCTACGGGTTTCGCGACGCCGACATGGACGGTGAGGGTGACGCGCGCTGCTGCAACACCGACGACGCGGGCGACGTGCTCTGCGGGCTCGACTGCGACGACATGCGTCCGGGCGTGAGCTCGACCTCGACCGAAGCCTGCGACGGCTTCGACAACGACTGCGACGGCACCGTCGACGAGGGCGTGATGCTCACGTTCTACCCGGACATGGACGGGGACGACTTCGGCGACGACGCCATGGGCCCGGTGACCGCGTGCGCGGCGCCCGAGGGGTACAGCGCGAACGTCGGCGATTGCGACGACACCGCGTCGGACGTGAACCCCGGCCTCGGTGAGCGTTGCGATCGACCCGCCGCGGGTGAGGAGCCGATCGACGAGAACTGCAACGGCATGGCCAACGAGGACTGCGATTGCACCGAGGGCACCACCCGCCCGTGCATGCTCCCGGGCCTCTGCGCGAGCGGCGTCGAGATCTGCGACTCCGGCACGTGGAGCACGACCTGCAGCATCGAGCCCGAGGTCGACACCATGTGCGACGGCATCGACACCGACTGCGACGGCCGTGTCGACGAAGGCCTCGTGGTCACGTGTTACCGCGACGACGACAACGACACGTACCCCGGGCCGGCCGCGGGCGCCGAGCCGCGTTGCCCGGTGAGTGGGCGTGGCGAGGTCGGCGGTTGCCCGCCCGGCTACACGAACGTCGCGCCGACGATGGCGACGCGCGACTGCGACGACACGCGCTCGACCGTGAGCCCCGGCGCGGAGGAGGTCTGTGTCGAAGGCGCGATGGTCGATCGCGACGACGACTGCGACGGAACCGTCGACGAAGGGGTCGCGGTGACCTGCTGGGTGGACTCGGACAACGACCTCTACCCAGCGGCGGGTGCGAGCCAGGATCGCTGCGTCGTCGGCGGACGGGAGACCGCGGGCGGCTGTCCGTTCAACACCACGAACCGGAACCCGACGATGGGCGTCGACTGCGACGACAGCGCGTTCAACGTGAACCCGGCCGCGATGGAGCTCTGCGACGGCGAATCCGTCGACGAGAACTGCGACGGCATGGCGAACCCCCCCGCGATCTGCAGCTGCTCGGGCAACGTCATGCGCGCGTGCAGCGCGGGCGGTCTCTTCGGCGTCTGCGCGTCGGGTACCCAGACCTGCATGAGCGGCGCGTGGAGCGCGTGCTCGACTCCGCCGGGAACCGAGAGCGGTTGCAACGGGGCCGACGACGACTGCGACGGCACCACCGACGAGGGCTTCACCGTCACCTGCTACACGGACCTCGACCACGACGGATACGCGCCGAGCGGCGCGACGGCGACGCAACGTTGCAGCTGCGGCGCCGGCTCGAACACCACGGACCGCGCACCGACGGGCATGAACGTCGACTGCAACGACGGGAACGCGGCGATTCACCCGGGCGCGACGGAGATCTGCGACCGACTCGACAACGATTGTTCGTCGGGCGGTGGCGCGGAGGTCCTCGAGGACGCGGACAACGACGGCTACGCGCGTCCGACCGCGGCCTGCACGGGCGGCTTCCCGAAGACCGACTGCAACGACGCCGACTCGCGGTTCCGGCCGAGCCAACCGACGTATTTCACGTCGGGGGGCTGCGTGGGTCACGTGTCGGTGAAGTCGTGTGCCGCGGGCACGCTTTGCGATTGCAGCAACGGCTTCTCGTTGCCGCTGAACTTCGACTTCGACTGCGACGGCACGGTGGAGCCGCAGCCCGAAGCACTGTGCCGGCCCGCGGGGGGCACCTTCGAGTGCAACACCACGCGTGGCTGCACCGGGGCGGGCCCGACGGACCCGCCCACGATGGGGAACTGCGGGCAATCGGTGCCGTGGTCGAACTGCTTCTGCAACACCAGTGGCACGCTCGACGTTTGCAACGAGCTGACCTTCATCGGCATCTCGCCGCCACGCCGCTTGATGGGCACGGTCGGCTGCCAGTGACGAAGAGGGCCGCCATCGAGCGGCCCTTCTTCTTTCCGCCGCGGGATGCGCGGCAGGTGCGACGAGAGGAGAACGAACGATGGGAAGCGCTTCGTGGTCGTGTCGCGTGTGGGCGTGTGTCTTCGTGCTGGCCGGCTGCGGAGACGACGACGTCGCCGTCGATGCGAGCCTTCCCGACGCCGCCGTCGTCGACGGCGCGGCGGATGCGTTCGTCCCTCGCGACGGCGAGCCTCCGCCTCCCACCGACGCCGGTCCGACGAGCCTGAGCGCCGAGGCGTTCTGCGCGCGCGCGCAGCCGACGCATTGCGAGTGGCTCACGACGTGCCGCAACTTCCCAACCTGCGCCGATTGGCCGGGCACCACGCGTTTCGGGGCCGATTGGTGCGAGCGCGCGCGCGCCAACGTCGAGGCCGGCCGGCTTCGCTACGACGCCGAGCTCGCAGCGCGGTGTTTGGCGCAGATGGAGGCGTCGCTGACGCTCTGCTGGTCGCCCCCGATCTTCGCGTGCTCGCCCTTCCTCCCGAACGTGCCGGTCGGCGGGGATTGTTTTCAGGACTCGCCGCCGGGCGCGACGATGTGCCTCGACGGATATTGCCTCGACGAAGGTGCGTGCCCGAGCCGTTGCGTGGCCGCGGTGGCGCTCGGTGAGGCGTGCAGCAGCGGACCCGAATGTGGGAGCGCGGCCTGGTGCGACGGCGGCTTCTGCGTGGCGCGTGGGGCCGAGGGGGAGCCTTGTGGTGCATGCCTTTCGGGCCTGCAATGCCTCACGACGCCGAGCGGCGCGCGGGTCTGTTCTTCCGGGGGACGGTTCCCGGGCGAGAGCTGCGACGAAGCGAACCCTTGTCTGACGCCGGGCTATTGCGTCGAAGGGACGTGCCGCACGTCGTCGCCGCGTGGCGGGGCGTGCCCGGAAAACCTGAACGCGTGCCCGGAAGGGCAGCTCTGTGTCGGTGCGTCGACCGGCGTGCTCGGCACCTGCACCGACCTGCCCGGCGTCGGCGAGCCGTGCCTCTCCGACCGCTGCGACCCCGAGGCGTTCTGCGGCGAAACCGGGACCTGCGAGGCGTACGGCGGCGTGGGCGACGAATGCGGAGGCCTCTTGCCCTCGTGCGCGTCGTCGCTGGCGTGTGTCGCCTCGGGTCCGGGGAGCGCCCGCTGTGTGCCGAGGGGCGGGCCGACCGATCCATGCAACGCCACCTACGAATGCCTTCCGGATCTCGTGTGCATCGCGGAGACCTGCCGCGCTCCCGCGAGCGAAGGCGAGGCGTGCAACCCCAGCGAGCTGCGCACCTGCGCGACGGGTCTTCACTGCGACGAGAGCACCGCGCGTTGTTTGGCGCCGCTCGCCGAGGGCGCGACGTGCAGCGGGCCCGATCGCGGCATCGCCTGCCAATCGACCACCTATTGCGACGTCCCGGAGGGGCTCGACGAAGGCACCTGCGCGGCGCGAAAGCCTGCCCGCGCGCTCTGCAGCGCCTCGTTCGAGTGTCAGGAGGGGCTCAGCTGCCGCTCGGAGAGCGACGGCTCGATCCGTTGCGGGGCGGTCGATGGACCCTGCACCGGGACTTGATCACGCGGGCTTCGATCACGACGTCGCTTCACTCGCGCCCGGGGACTGGTACACCTCGGGCGTGAGTCGTCGATGGGCCCTTCGCGTGGGAGACCGCGCCATCGTGGTGGACCAAGTGGTCTTCGTGGGCCGCGATCCCGAGTGCCACGTGCGGCTCGAAGGGGTGCGCGCGTCACGACGTCATTGCGCGATCCGCGTCGAGGCCGATCGGCTCTTCGTGCGGGATCTCGGCAGCCGCAACGGCACCTTCGTCAACGGCGAGCGCATTCACGAAGCCGAGCTCTCGATCGGCGATCGCATCGAGGTCGGCGACGCGGAGCTCGCGGTGGCGGTGGCGCACGCGGAGCCGCCTTCGGTGCCACCGAGCTTCGAGCGCGTCGTGGTGCGCGACGGAAGGGAGCGCTACTCGCTCGCGAGCTCGCCGAGGCGCGACACCGAGTGGTCGCACGCGGACGGGCACGCGCCGGTCTTCGCGCGATTCGACGCGCTCTACCGCGGCGTGGTCGCAGCCGCGCGGGCGGAGAGCGCGCGCGACTTGCTCGAAGACCTCGGCGACACCTTGGTGGGCCTCTTCGATTGCGACGCGGTCGGGCTCTGGATGCCGCTCGAGAGCACGGGCGAGCTCGAGGCGGTCGCGTGGCTCGGCGTGAGCGAGGCGGAGTCGGGCTGCGCGTTTCGGGCGCGGCGGGCGTACGCGCGACAAGTGTGTGTGGCGGAGCCACCGACCGCGACCTCGCCTCACGCGTTCTTGAGCGCGACGTTGAAGGGGCCGGAAGGCCGCCTCGGCGCGGTGGCCTTGCGGGCGCGCATCACGGCGAAGCCGCCGACGCGTGAGGATCTCGAGCTGCTCATCGCGTGTTGCAACCAAGCCGCGCTCGGCATTCTCGCGGTGCGCGAGCGGGTGCGGCTTCGCGCCGACGCGGAGCGTTTTGCGGCGACCGAAGGCGGCCGAACGCTCGTCGGCGATTCGGCGGTGATGACGCGTTTGCGCGAGCTCGTCGCGAAGGTCGCACCCGCGCAGGCGCCCGTCTTGGTTCGTGGCGAGAGCGGCAGCGGCAAGGAGCTCGTCGCGCGTGCGATTCACGACCAGAGCCCGCGTGCGAGCGGGCCCTTCGTGGCGATCAACTGCGGCGCGATCCCCGAGACGCTCGTCGAGAGCACGCTCTTCGGGCACGAGAAGGGCGCGTTCACCAACGCGCACCGTCGGCAGCTCGGCGTCTTCGAGCGGGCGGACGGCGGCACGCTCTTTCTCGACGAGGTCGGCGAGCTGGCGCCCGAGCTTCAGGTGCGGCTCTTGCGGGTGCTCGAGACGGGCGAGGTGCTGCGGGTCGGTGCGGAGGAGCCGGTGCGCGTGCGCGTGCGCGTGGTCGCCGCGACGCACCGAGACCTCGAAGCGATGGTCGACGAAGGCCTCTTTCGCGAGGACCTCTTCTACCGCTTGGACGTGGTCACGCTCGACGTGCCGCCGCTGCGTGATCGACTCGAGGACTTGCCGGCCTTGTGCGCGCATCTGCTGCACGGGCTTCGGGACGCACGCCGCGTCGACGGCGTGAGCGAGGCAGCGCTGGAGCGTCTTCGCCAACACGCGTGGCCCGGCAACGTGCGTGAGCTGCGCAACGTGCTCGAGCGCGCGGTCTTGCTCGGCAGCGCACGCACGATCGAAGCCGGCGACATCGTCGGGTTGCGGCGTCGTTCGCACGCGCCGCCTTCGTCGCCCTCACCTTCGCTCGCGGACGCAGAAGCCGAGCACGTTCGGCGCGTGCTCGAATCCGTCGGCTGGAACAAGACGAAGGCGGCGGAGTTGCTCGGGATCGAGCGGCCGACGATCTACGCGAAGATCAAGAAGTACGGGCTCGAGCCGCCGGAGTGAGGGTGTGAAGCGGCTCGACCGCAGGCCACGGTCACGGGCAGCCGAAGGGATCGCGCAAACCCGCGGCCCTCACGCGCACCTGACACTCTCGCCAGTCGATCGCCTCGTCGGAGCCGTCGCACGCACGCAGGTCGTGGGGCGCACCGTTGGCGAGCTCGCAGACGACGGTGCCCGCGACGGTGCACGGCGTGGCGCCTTCGACGCAGGTGTAGAGGCGGTCGCAGACCTCGCC
>JACKEH010000064.1 GCA_020633125.1 Sandaracinus sp.
GCGCGCCTCGACTGCGAAGGCTCCTTCGAGGGCAAGGGTCGCTACGAGCGCGGCGCCCTCGACTGGGCCACGCACGAAGCGCTCGCCGAGTTCGAGCGACGCCACCGCGTCTACGGCTGGGGCTTCCTCGGCAACGACACGCTCGAGCGCCTCCGCGAGTCGCCGATGGAGGTCGAGCGCGAGGCCGTGCTCCGCATCCTCACCGAGCGCGCGGTGCACGCGGCGAAGGTGATCGAAGACGGAAGCATCGTGGGCAACGAAGGCGCGCCCCGCACCTTCGTGGGCTCGGACGGACAGCGTCACCCCATCCCGAACCTCGAAGCCCAGATTCGCGAGGCGCTGATCGCGGCCTTCGGTCTGACCACGCCCGAGGCCACCCTCGCGTGGCTCGATGGCCTCGGCGAGCTCGAGCCCGGCCGCAGCGTCGAGGTCGCGTTCCGTGGTCCCGCGCTCCCCGAGTACTACGGCGCGGAGATGGCGCTCTCGGTCGAGACCGACCGCGGCGACGTCTGGTACGAGTTCCCCTACGACGAAGAGGGCCGCGAGCGCGCGCAACCCGTCCAGCGCCGCCCGCGCGTGACCATCTTCACGACCTACCGCGGCCAGCGCATCCCGCTCGCCCGCTTCGGCACCACCATCGGCGGTTGGCGCAGCGAGCAGATCGACGGGACCGTGATGTGGAAATACAAGCAGTCGGAGATCGGCGAGCGCGTCTGGTCGCGCATCGTCGCCGCGCCGGTCTGGCTTCCGCCCGAGAGCACGCCGGCCCGCGAGCTCCTGCGTCGCAACCCGAACCGCGGCCGCCGCGGCGAGCCCAGCTACCTCGTGAACTACCACGAGACGGGCCCCTCGTACGCGAGCGCGTACGGCTTGGTCGCGGCCTACCACCAGACCTTCGCCGAGACGCCGGACGGCATTCGCCTCGGCCACGACGAGGGCATCCGCACGCACGGCAGCGTCGACTACATGTCGATCATGCGCCGCCACTCGCACGGCTGTCACCGCCTGCACAACCACATCGCGGTGCGCCTGATGAGCTTCGTGCTCCAGCACCGCCCGCACCGCCGCGTCGGCATGCAGCCCATGTCCTTCCGCCGCGAGCTGCTCCACGCCGACGAGACCTTCACGATGGCGATCGACCAGGGCGGCTACGTCTTCGAGCTGATCGAGCCGCTGCGCGTGAACGTCCTCGAGGGCCGCATTCGTGGCGACCTCACGCAGCCCATCCCGCACGGGCTGCCGAAGTACGACGACGAGGTCGGCGCCTACGTGATGCCGGACGGCTCGTGGGTGAACGTCGACCGCCGCGGCAACATCACGCCGCGCGAGATGCCCGTGGACGCCGGCCCCGGTGGCCCGGACGCGGGCGTGCCGGCGAACCTGCAGGCGTGGCTCGGGGGACTGGCCCCCGCGCCGGGAACGACGACGCCGGGGACGACGACTCCGACGACCCCACCTCCAACCACCGCGAACTGAAGCGGTCTCGAAGGGCATCCGGTCGCGGGCGCCCTTCTTTCGTTTCGGCGAGCGAGAGATACGGGCACTCGGAGACGTTGCGGCCCGCGCCATTTGCGCGACACTCGCGCGCCCATGGACGAGCTACGACCCGAGACCGGCGCGCGTGTGGAGCTGCGACGACGCAGCCAAGACGAAGCGCGCGTCGTCTACGCGGTGCGCCTGCACTTGCCCGAAGGCCCGATCGACGGCGAAGCGACGCTGGACCGCGCCACCGGCCGCGGCGAGCTCGAGGCCGAAGGCGCGCCCGACTGGCTGCGCTCTTTCGTGACGGGCCTGCTGCGTCAGATCTGGACGAGCCGCCGCGACGCCGACGCAACCTTCCCGCACCGCGTGTTGCGGTGGCGCGAAGCGAAGGGCTGAGCCCTCGGAGCAAGAGTCACGGATTCATGCCCCTTGCACTCGCCCGGATCGAATCCGTGCAAGTCGGGGCCGCTCTCAACGCAGGCGCCCGAAGAGCATCTGCAGCATGCGGTAGGTCAGGCCCCACACGACCTTGCCGTCGACGTCGTAGCCGGGGAAGCGGTAGGGGCGACCTTCGTGCTCGTACGCGAACGTCGTGTCGCGCTCGCCACGAAACATCGGCGCGAGCGGGGCCCACATCGCTTCGGCGACTTCGGCGTTGGGCACCGCGAGGGGCGGCACGTCGACGAGCTCGAAGACGTAGGGGCGCACGACGAGGCCGCGTTGGTGGGTCTCGACGTCGTCGAGGCGGCCGAGGGAGCGTGCGTTCTGCAGGTCGAGGCCGACCTCTTCGCGGGTCTCACGGAGCGCGGTCGCGAAGAGGTCCGGGTCGTGGGGCTCGTGGCGGCCGCCGGGGAACGCCATGTGGCCGCTCCACGGGTCGCCTTCGCGCTCGCCCCGGCGGATGAAGAGCGCCTCGGGTCCTTCACGGCCTTCGCGAAGCACCGCGGCGACGGCGGCGCGGCGTTCGGAGTCACGCTCGGCTGCGGGTCCTTGCGCGAGAGCGCGTCGAAGAGCCTCGAGATCCACGACGAGACTCGATAACGAGCCCGAGGCATCCGGTCAACGGCGCGTCCGGCGGCCGTGGTACAAAGCCGCGATCGGGAAGCGAGGAGGAAACGCGTGAGAAAAGCGTTGGTGACCGGCGGCTGTGGATTTCTGGGCAGCCAAATCGTGAAGAGCCTCCTCGCTCGCGGCGTGCAGGTGCGTGCGCTCGCGCTCCCGAAAGAGCGCCCCGACAACCTCGACGGGCTCGACGTCGAGATCGTGCGCGGCGACGTGCGCTCGCCCGACGACTGCAAGGCCGCGGTCGCGGGTTGCGACACGGTCTTTCACGCGGCGGCGATCTACCAAGCGTGGGCGCCCGATCCCTCGCGCATGTACGAGGTGAACAACCGCGGCACCTTTCACGTGATGGAGGCGAGCCGCCGCGAAGGCGTCGAGAAGGTGATCTACACCGCGAGCATCGTGTCGCTCGGGCGCCCTGCCCTCGGCACGCTCGGCGACGAGCAGACGGCCTACGAAGGCTGGGATCTCGACTTCCCGTACAGCCGCGCGAAGTTTCACAGCCGCGAGATCGCGGAGAGCTTCGCGCAGTGGGGCCTCGACGTGCGTGTGGTCTGCCCCGGCATGATCTTCGGGCCCGGCGACATCGCGCCGACGCCGAGCGGCAAGCTGATCCTCGAGATGCTCAAGTCGAACACGCCGCCGATCTACGTCGACGGCGGCGCGAGCTTCGTGGACGTGCGCGACGCGGCCGAGGTGCACGCGCTGGTGGCCGAGAAGGGCCGCGCAGGCGAGCGCTACCTCGCGACGGCGCACAACCTCAGCAACTACGAGTTCTTGATGTCGGCCTGCCGCGCACTCGGCGTGTCCCGCAAGTACTACAAGCTGCCGCTGCCGGCGGCGCGCGCGGTGGTCTCGGCGATGGAGCTGCAGGCGAAGCGCACCGGCAAGGAGCCGCCGCTGGCGCGGGTGTTCTTCGAGTACAGCCTCAAACCGAGCTTCTACGACAACCGCAAGAGCGTGCAGGAGCTCGGCGCGACCTACCGCGACGTCGAGACGAGCATTCGCGACGCGGTGGCGTGGTTCCGCGAGCACGGCATGGCGTGATCCCGCGTGTGGATGCGGGCCGCGTGACTGCCGCGAAGGGGCGTGTGCTTCACGGAGCTCGCCGGGTCGGGCTCGCCTCGCGCGGCGCATGATCTCGCCGCCCACGGGCACGGTGGCGAGCGATCGCCTCAGGGCTGGTAGCGCGCGAGCACCAAGTCGAGGAACGCGGGAATGCCTTCGCCGTAGCGGAGGCTGATCGCGTGCGGCACGCCCGCGGCCTGCATCGCGTGGGCGAGTCCGTCGCCGTATTCCGTCTCCGCGCCCCACACGACGGGGAGCACGTTGTCGGGCAGACCTCGAAACGCAGCCGCGATGGCGCCACGCTCCATCGAAGGCGCCGCCGTCGCGTCGACGACGACGAGCAGCGGGCTCATCTGAAAGACGCCCTTGCGCACCTCGGTCTCACCGTCGACCGTCGCGACCGTCACGCGGGACGCGCCGAGCGCGGCATGAAGCCGTTGCCCGAAGTCGCCGGTGCTCGAGACGATCAACACCGAAACCGGCTCACGCCAGACGGTGGGCATCACCATCGTCATCGAGGGCTCGGGCTCGAGGTCGACGTCGATCGGAATGTCGGTGCCGGTGGTGTCGCCTTTGACGAGCACCTGCTCGAGCCGGACGAGCACCGCGGCGCGCGCGTCCAAGCCGACCATGTCCTCGACGATTTGGGCGAGCGGACCGCGGCAGAACTTGAGCACCTGCTCTTCGGAGGTCGGCACGTCGCCCACCGCCTGAAGCGCTTCGAACATCAGCTGCGTCGCCAGCTCCGGTGTGAAGGCTCCTTCGAGCACCTCGCGAACGATGTGAACCTCTTGGCGGACGGTGGCCTGCAGCACGGTCACCAGAATACACCAGCCCGCCGCCGCGCGTCTGCGACGCTGTCATCGCCCACGCGGGCCCGCTTCACGTGACCGTCGCGGCGTATCAAAACGGGTAGACGTCGACGTAGACCCGCTCGAGCACGGGGGTGGCGGTGGGTGTGGCACCGTCCGCCAGCGGCGGGACGATCGTTCCACCGAGCGAGCTGCGTTCGGGCACGAGGCTCATCCGAATGCGGCCGAGCCCACCCGCGCCGCCCGCGCCGCGACCCGCCGTGCCGTTGCCGAAGCCGAACGCCCCACCGAGCGCCGAGACCTCCCCCTCCGTCGTGATCGCAGGCGCCGCGAGATAGACGACCCCGCCCGAACCACCGCCGCCACCTCCGCCGAAGTTGGTGCCTTCGCCGCCCGCGCCGCCGTTCGCGAGCAAGCGCCCGCGCACCCGAATCGAGGTGGCCGACGCGATGCGGAGCGCGCCTCCGCCGCCACCACCGCCGCCACCGCTCTGGAAGTTCGCGCCTCCGCCGCCGCCGCCGCTGCCGGGACGAAAGGTGGTGGCCACGGCGAGATCCATCACCGCGTCGCGACCGATGGAGCCCCCACCGCCGCCAGTGCCGCAGCGGACCGTCGTCGTGTAGGCATCGTCTCCCGAGTACGCGCCCAAGCCCGGCTCACCGCCGAAACCACCGAGACAAACCCCGGCGTCGCCGAGCGTCGGCGCCCCGGCTCCGCCGGTGTTGCCACCGGTCGCTCCGCCCGCCCCACCTGCGGCAGTGACCACGCCGTTGGGGCAGTAGTTGCCGCCGCCCCCGCCGGCGTAGCCGCCGCCGCCCGCAGCCGACATGTGGCACCCGGCGGTGTTGGTTCCTCCCGTCCCGCCACCGTAGCGGCCGCCCGAGGTCTCGAGGCAGTTGCCCGTCTCACCGATCTGCACGTAGGCCGCCCCGCCGACCGCGCCCCGTCCTCCGCCGCCGCCGGGCGAGCAGACGGGTTGCTCCTCGAGCGTGACGTCCGCGCCCGCGACGGTCGTCCCTGTCGCGCCGCCCCCCGTGCGTACGCCACACGTGCTCCCCCCGCTCACCCCACGACCTCCCGTGCCTCCCGAGAGATCGATCGTCCCGTCGACGACGACGTCGCCGCTCGCGTAGAGCTCGAGCACTCCGTCGCCGTCGGTCGTGACGGTGACGCCGGCCGGGATGGTGATCGTCGTGAAATGGTAGACGCCGGCCTCGAGCACGACGTCGCTGCTCGGCGCGAAGACGCCGTCGGTGCCGTCGCTCGGGAACGCCGCGCTCCGGCACAACGACGAGACACACGCGTCGCTCGCGCCCGGGCAGGCCGCGTCGCACGCGCCGCAATGACGCGGGTCGGACGCGAGCTCGACCTCGCATCCGTCGCTCGGGTCGCCATTGCAGTCTTCGAAGCCGACCGCGCACTCGGTCATGCAGGCGCCCGCGATGCACGCGCTCTCGGTGTTCGCGCCACCGAAGCAACGCACCCGGCAACCGCCGCAGTTGCGTGGGTCGGACTCGGTCGCCGTCTCGCATCCGTCGACGACTCCGCCTTCGCAATCGGCGAATCCTGCGTCGCAGACCAAGGCGCACGCGCCAGCGACGCACGTCGCGGTGCCGCGCGGTCCGTCTGCGCAGGCGTTGCCGCAGGTGCCGCAATGCAGGGGATCCGTGCTCGGCGTCGACTCGCAACCCGTGATCGGGTCTCCGTCGCAGTCTCGGTGACCCGCGTCGCAAGTCAGAACACACGCGGACGCGACGCAGGTGCCGCTCGCGAAAGGCACGTCGCAGAGCGTGCGGTCGTCGCCTTCGTCGCTCGATCCGTCGCAGTCGTCGTCGACGCCGTTGCAGAGGTCGGGCGCGCCCGGGTAACGGCGGGGGTTCGTGTCGTCGCAATCGTTCGGGAAGACACCCGAGCCGCTCGCCGGGCCGCCGCACACGAAGACCGGCGTGCTGCCGCCGGATCCGTCTCCGTCCGCGTCGACGTAGGTGCCGACGGTGAAGGCGTCTTCGTCGACGGTTCCGTCGCAATCCTCGTCGACTCCGTCGCAACGGTCCGGGAGGCCGGGCGAACGCGCGACGCTGGTGTCGTCGCAGTCGCCACCACGGGCGACGTAGCCCTCGGGTCGCTCGCACGACGAGCGGGCCTCACCGGCGCCGTAGCCGTCTCCGTCGAGGTCGCGGTACCAGTCGATCTCGACCGGATCCTCGTCGACGGTGCCGTCGCAGTCGTTGTCGAGGCCGTCGCAGACCTCGGGCGCGCCGGCGTAGGTGACGGCTTCGTTGTCGTCGCAATCGTCGCCTGCACCACACGCGTCGTCGACGTGCCCGTCGCCGTCGTCGTCCTCGAAATCGTTGGGCCCGATCTGGAAGTTCGCGCGGCCGTCGCAGTCGTCGTCGCGGCCGTTGCATCGTTCTTCGGCGGCGGGGTTCACGCCGAGCGCGCCGTCGTCGCAATCGCTCGGCAACGCGCTGAATCCGTCGGGCGGTGCACACGCGATCTCGATGCCACCCGCCGCGCGGCCGAAGCCGTCTCCGTCGGCGTCGCGGTACCAGGTGATCGGGCGCGTGCGTTCGTCGACGATGCCGTCGCAGTCGTTGTCGAGCTCGTCGCAGACCTCCACCTGCGCGCCGTGCACCGTGGGGGCCTCGTCGTCGCAATCGTCCTCGACGTCCGAGAAACGCGGCGTGCCCGCGCAGGCCATCGCCGCTTCGGCCGGGTCGCCGTGTTGGTCGCCGTCGAGGTCGCGGTAGCCGCCGACCTGCACGCCTTCGTCGACGCTTCCGTCGCAGTCGTTGTCGAAGCCGTCGCAAACCTCGGGGCTGCCGGGTCGAACGTCCGCGCGTGTGTCCGCGCAGTCGTCGCCGCAGACGTCGCCGTTGCAGCAACGCGCGTCCACGACGCCGTCGCGATCGGCGTCGCGGTCACCCAGCGTGGTGGGATCGCAGTCTTCGTCGACGCCGTCAGGATCGCAGACCTCGGTGGCGTCCGGGTTTCGACGCGCGTCCGAGTCGTCGCAGTCCTGACCGCCGCATTCCGGGGCGTCGTGTCCGTCGCCGTCGGCGTCGCCGGTGACGTCGCATGCGGTGATGCAGCGATCGTCGGACTCGTCGCAGGTCTGCCCGTCGAGGCAGGGCGCGGCGCCCGCGACGCAACCGAACGCGTCAGCCGCGGGATCGCCGGGAACGCAACGCTCGGCCCCGTTGCAGAAGACACCGTCGTCGCACGCGGAAGTCGAGGTGCAGAAGGGCCCGGTGCCGCCGTCGGAGCCTCCTTCGCCGTTGCCTCCGCACGCGCTCAGGAAAACGGTGATGCACGCGCTCGTGCACGCGAGAACGAAGAGCCAGCCCCCTCGCTGGCGGTTCGTGATCGTCATTCGCTATCCCCCCGCCGCCGAGCTCGCGCCCGAGGCTGCGGTCGACGGTGCGGGACACGCCCGGCGATCACAACCCCGGAGGTCGGCGCGTGGGGCACATCCCCACATGTCCCTCACGCGACGCATTGCTCGCGCTGCGACCTCGGCCTAGACCCGCGGCCATGATTCCCCGCTACACGCCCAAGGATTTCGATGCCCTGTGGAGCCCCAAGCGGCGCTTCGAGGCATGGTTCGACGTGGAGCTCGCCGCCTGCGAGGCGATGGAGCGCGCCGGCATCGTGCCCGAGGGCACGGCCGCGAAGGTGCTGCCCTTTCGCGACAAGCTCGACGCCGACCGCATCGACGAGATCGAGCGCGTCACCCGCCACGACGTGATCGCGTTCCTCACGCACGTCGAAGAGCTCGCGGGCGAGCCCGCGCGTTGGCTTCACCGCGGCATGACCTCGAGCGACGTGCTCGACAGCTCGCTCGCGCTCTTGATGGTCGAGGCGACGGACAAGCTGCTCGTGCGCATGGACGGGCTGCTCGAAGCCTTCCGCGGCCGCATCGAAGAGCACCGCAAGACGCCCGCCATGGGCCGCAGCCACGGCATTCACGCCGAGCCCGTCAGCTTCGGGCTCATCCTCGCGGGGCACTACGCCGAGCTTCGTCGTGGACGCGACCGGCTCGCGGCGGTGCGCGAAGAGATCGCGGTCGGCAAGATCGCGGGCGCGGTCGGCAGCTACGCGCACCTCACGTTGCAGATCGAGGCCGAAGCGCTCGGCAAGCTCGGGCTGAAGCCGGAGACGGTCTCGACGCAGATCGTGTCGCGCGACCGCCACGCGATGTTCCACTCGGTGCTCGCGGTGATCGCGGCCGGCATCGAGCGCTTCGCGACGAACGTGCGCCACTGGCAGCGCACCGAGGTCGGCGAGGCGGAGGAGCACTTCAAGGTCGGGCAGAAGGGCTCGTCCGCGATGCCACACAAGCGCAACCCGGTGCTCACCGAGAACCTCTGCGGTCTCGCGCGCATCGTGCGGGCCGCCGCGACGCCGGCGCTCGAGAACGTCGCGCTCTGGCACGAGCGCGACATCAGCCACTCGAGCGTGGAGCGCATGTTCGTGCCCGACGCGACCGCGACCCTCGCGTTCATGATCGACCGCTGCACGAACGTCATCCGCGACCTCGTGGTCTACCCGGAGAAGCTGCTCGCGAATCTGGAGCGCACCGGGGGCCTTTGGGCGAGCGAGGGCGTGCTGCTCGCGCTCGTCGGCACCGGGCTCGGTCGCCAAGAGGCCTACGTGCTCGTGCAGCGCAACGCGATGCGTGCGTTCGCGGGCGAAGGCGCCTTCCGCGATTTCCTCAAGGCCGACCCGGACGTCTCGTCGCGCCTCTCGGCCGAGACCATCGACGCGCAGTTCGACCTCGACCACGCCCTCGCGCGCGTGGACGCGATCCTCGACCGCGCGCTCGCAGATAGCTGGTCGGCTTCGCCGACTTCTGGGGAGTGATCTCCCCAGCCCCCTCCCTCCTCGGAGGCCTCCCTACGCTGCGCTCCGGTCGGTCTCCTGCGGGCCTCCGGCGGCGAGGGGGCTTCGCCCCCTTCGAACCCCTCTCGGCAAACGAGTCAGCGACTCCCGTTGACATCGCCCCTCCGCAAACCCACTTGCCGCCCTCCGACAACGCATGACCGTCTCCGAAGAAGCTCTCCGTCGTGGTCTCTCGCTCGTGGTCGAGGGCAGTGATCTGCCCGAGCTCGGCACGAAGTACGAAGGCAAGGTCCGCGACAACTACAGCAAGGACGGGCGCCGCGTGCTGGTCGTCACCGACCGCATCAGCGCCTTCGACCGCGTGCTCGGCACCCTGCCCTTCAAGGGCCAGGTGCTGAACCAGCTCGCGGCGTGGTGGTTCGACGAGACGAAGCATCTCGCGGACAACCACGTCATCGACGTACCCGATCCGAACGTGATGGTGGCGGTCGAATGCGAGCCGCTGCCGGTCGAGCTCGTGATGCGCTCGTACGTGACGGGCGTGACCTCGACGAGCATCTGGACGCACTACGAGCGCGGCGAGCGTGTCTTCTGCGGGCACCGTCTTCCCGACGGCCTTCGCAAGCACGAGAAGCTTCCGGCGCCGATCCTCACGCCGAGCACGAAGGCCGACAAGGGCGACCACGACGTCAGCGTCTCGCGCGAAGAGCTGCTCGCGGGCGGCAAGATCGACGCGCGTGACTTCGACGCCGCGGCCGAAATCGCCCAGGCGGTCTTCGCGCACGGCCAGAAGGTCTGCGCGGAGCGGGGGCTCATCCTCGTCGACACCAAATACGAGATGGGCAAGACGAAGGACGGCCGCATCGTCCTCATCGACGAGATCCACACGCCGGATTCGAGCCGCTATTGGTACGCCAAGACCTACGCCGAGCGTTTCGAGGCGGGCGAGGATCCCGAGTCGTTCGACAAGGAGTACGTGCGCCGCTGGCTCAAGCAGGTCGGCTACTCGGGCGACGGCCCCTCGCCGGCGATTCCGGACGACGTGCGCATCGAAGCCTCGCGCCGCTACATCGAGGCGTGCGACGTGATTCGTGGCGTGCCCTTCGAGCCGAACCTCGAAGAGCCGCAGGCGCGCATGCGCAAGAACATGGGGCTCGCGTGATTCACGACGCGAGCACGGAGAGAGACGAAGTTTGAAGGGACGCGGAAGGCGCGGCGGTTCGTCGCGCAAGGACATGCAGGTCGCGGGCGAGGTTCGCCGGTCGATCGACTTGGTGCTCGCGGGCACCACCGACGGACGCCTCGCGGGCGCATGGGTCGCAGAGGTCACGCCGGCCCCCGACGCGTCGCGATTCTTGGTCGTGGTCGAAGTGCCGCCGGGCACCGATCTCGACGCGGCGTACGGACTGCTGGGTGAGATGCACGGCTTCTTGCGGGCCGAGATCGCCAGCGCGATCGACCGCCGCAAGACACCGGATCTCTTCTTTCAGGTTCGGACGTCGACCAGCCGGGTGATGGCGCGCCTCGTGGCCGAGAGGACCTGTGGGGGCGGCCAGACAGCCGGTCCTGAAGCCAGCCTTTTCGCGGCAAACTCGAGAGGAGCATGCGATGGCGAGGCGCGATTGGCGGTGGACCGTGGTCCTGGCGTTGGCGGATGTCTGACGGGCGAGTCGGGCGTCTCGGGGCCGAGCTGACGGCGCGCTCGCCGGAGCTCGCTGATGCCGATGGACGACGCGATCGCGCTCGCCCGCTTGAGGCGGGGTGCGGTGCTCGCGGCGGTGGGCGACGTCGAAGCGACGAGGCCTGCTCGCGTGGATGCGCTCTTCGTCGTGGACGGCACCTTCAGTCGAAGTCGAGGGCCAGTCGGTCGAGCGAGGTTCGCCGGTCGATCGACTTGGTGCTCGCGGGCACCACCGACGGACGCCTCGCGGGCGCATGGGTCGCAGAGGTCACGCCGGCCCCCGACGCGTCGCGGCTCTTGGTCGTGGTCGAAGTGCCGCCGGGCACCGATCTCGACGCGGCGTACGGACTGCTGGGTGAGATGCACGGCTTCTTGCGGGCCGAGATCGCCAGCGCGATCGACCGCCGCAAGACACCGGATCTGTTCTTTCAGGTTCGGACGTCGACGCCAACGGAGTGACCGAAGTCGGCCGCGGTCACACACGGGTCGCACCACACGAATCGTGACGACTCGCGTTCGGTCGCAACGGATCGCGACGTGTCACTCGACCGCGCCGTCGTCGCTGCACTCGGGACGACCTCCCGTCGGGCCACAACGCTCCCGACGCGGTCCCTCGGGTCCGACCGAGAAGCGCCGAACACAGGACGCGCCGGGCGAGACGTCGACGTTACGCCACCGATCGCCGACGCGAACGTGCATCCCCCGCCAACGCTCGGGTGCATCGATCTCCACGCAGCGATCCGCGACCCAGCGTGCGTCCGACGCGATCGCGTCGACGAACACGCAGTACGAGTCCTCCTGCTCGCACCGCTCCCCGTCGCCCGTCATCGCGCCCAAGAGCAGCTCGCGCGTCACCACGCGCTCGCCGTTTTCGGACACGAACAGAAGCGCGCGGCCACCATCGCGGGTGCTGCCGCCGACGGTCGAGACGACCAGCGCTCGCGCGGCCCCCTCCCAAGCGCCAGTCAGCCCCTCGATCCGGGCGTAGCGTGCCGCCACGCAACGCACGACGTCCGGGTGCGCGACGCACACCGCGGAGCTCGAGGAGAGCTCTTCGACCTCGCCGACCAGCATCACGCTGGTGGTCGCGTCCACACGCAACGCGTCGATCATGGCGTTCCCGGTGCCTTCGACCTCGCGTGTGGGAGGGCCGAGCGCGTCTGGTGGGGACATGCCGCGACGACGCGTCGGCGCGACGAGCCACCATGGTCGGCGCACGAGCGCGGCGTTCACCGCTCGCAGCTCGCTCGAAATCCACACCCGTTCATCGCGCAGAGCCCGCACGTCCATCGGCGCGATGCCTCGTGCGCGGAGGTGCTCGACGGTCGCGATCGCGCGGAGGGCGCCCACGGCTTCCCACGCCACCGGCGTGCGCAGCCGGGTCGCGCCGAGCTCGACGTCCACCACCGGCGGCCCACCGTCGCTCGTCGTCTCGACCGCCACCACACGGGCTCCGACGGAGGCGATCGTCTCCCGCACGCGCACGCTCGTCGCGTCCTCTCCGGGCACGACGGGGTCTGCGTGGGTCGGCTCCACGTCCGCCTCCACGCGGGCCTCGGATTGCGAAGGTGGGGGCTCCGGCGCCACCGACGGCCGCTCGGTCGCCGCCGAGGGCGGCCCGCCGCAAGCGAGCATCGGCAACGCGAGGATCCAAATCGGCGTTCGTCCGTTCATGCCGCTCGAGGAAGCTCGAACGACCGAATCCCTCGCTTGGATTCCCGCGCCTCCAGTTTCTCCAGCGCGCGTCCTCCCAGCACCCCACGCTCACGCTGGAACGCCCTCAGGCGTGGGCTTCGGGCGTGTTCAAGGTGCCGCCCTCGTACATGTGCTCGATCTCGGCCGCGTACTTCTCGTTGATCGGCTTGCGGCGCAGCTTCATCGAGGGCGTCAGCTCGCCGCCTTCGACCGTGAGCTCGGCGGGCAGCACGCTGATCTTCTTGATGCTCTGGTAGCGCGCGACCTTCGCGTTGCACTTGGCTTGCACCTCGCGCTCGAGGTGCGCCTTCACCTTCGGGTTCGCGGCGAGCTCGGCCATCGACGCACGCGGAACGCCCGCGGCGTCCGCGAGCGCGTCGAGGTGCTCGGGGTCGAGCGCGAGCAGCGCGCAGAGGTAGGGCTTGCCGTCGCCGACCACGACCGACTGCCCGACGCCGACGATGCTCGTCAGGTAGAACTCGAGCTCGATCGGCGCGACGTTCTTGCCGCCGCCGGTGATGAGCAGCTCTTTGAGGCGGCCCGTGATCTTCACGTTGCCTTCGGCGTCGAGCGCGCCCGCGTCGCCGGTGCGCAACCAACCGTCTTCCGTGTAGAGCGCGGCCGATTCTTCCGGCAGCCCGCGGTAGCCCTTCACGTTGTTCGGGCCCTTCACCTGAATCTCGTCGTCGGGCCCGATGCGCACCTTCACGCCGCGGAAGGGTTTGCCGACCGTGCCGAAGCGGGGCTTGAGCGGGTCGCTGATCGTCACCGCGCCGCTGTTCTCGGTCATGCCGTAGACCTCGAAGACGGTGATCCCGAGCGACGCGAAGAAACGCTGCGTCTCGGGGCTCATGGGGGCCGAGCCGGTGATCGCGATCTCGAGGCGGTCGAGGCCGAGCGCGGTCTTCACCTTCCCAGTGACGAGCTTGCTGGCGACGCGGCGCTTGAGCGGCTGGAAGGAGCGCGCGGGAACGCCTCGCTCGACCTGCTGCTCGAAGCACGCGAACTCGGTGTCCATCGCCCACTTCGCGAGCTTCGCGCGGAAGCCCGTCGCCTGGCCGATGCGGCCACGAAGCGCGGCCTCGAACTTCTCCCACACGCGCGGCACGCCGAGGAAGACCGTCGGGCGCACCTCCGCGAGGTAGTCGCGCACCTGCGTGATCTCGGGGCAGAAGTAGACCTGACCACCCACCTGCAGGCTCACCACGTTCGTCAGCAGCTGCTCGGCTTGGTGCGAGAGCGGCAAATAGCTGATGGCGTGGTACTCGGCGCTGCCGTCGTAGAACTGCGGCGCGAAGTCTCGGGTGCCTTCGCCGATCACGAGCTGCCCGGCGGCGCTGATCTCGACGCCCTTCGGTTTGCCCGTGGTGCCCGAAGTGTAGATGAGGATGCAGGTCTCGTTCGGGTCGAGCGCGGCGAGGCGCTTCTCCGCTTCGTCGCCGTTCTGCGCGCGACCGAGCGCCAGCACCTCGTCGAAGCTCTTACCCCGCGTGCCCACACGCTCACGAAGGTCCGCGGGAACGTCGAACGCGTCGAAGAAGAGCACGTGCTCGAGCGCCGGGAAGAGGCCTTCGGTCTCCGCGTTGAGCAGCTTGCGAAGCGGGTCGGGCCCGTCGACCACCGCGATCTTCGCGGCCGAGTCCTTCACGATGTAGCCGAGCTGGTCGGTGGTCGCGTTGCCGTAGATCGGCGCCGGCACGCCGCGCGCGGCTTGAATGCCGAACTGGTACTGCACCCACTCGGGTTGGTTCGCGCCGCAGAGGGCCACGCACTCGCCGGGCTCGTGCCCGAGCGCGACCAGCGCCTTCGCGACGTCCTGCACGTTGCGCCAATACTGCGACCAGGTCAGCGAGACCCATCGGCCCTGCTTCTTGCCGTGAATGGCGGGAGCGTTCGGCTTCTGGGCCGCCCAATGCTCGATGCGCTGAACCAGGGTGCGGGGGAGCGTCGTCATGGCGGCAGCGACCTTAGCAGCCCGGGCGCGCCAGGGCAGTCCGCGGACGAGGCAAGCCGTGAGGCGTCCTCGCACGGGGCGGAGCGGGTCCGGTGACGCTCAGCTCGCGGCCGGCCAGCTCGTGCGCCACGCGCGACGCAAGGCCGCGACGTCGGCCCAGCGATCCTCGGGTTCCTTGGCCAGCGCGTGGCTCAGGAGGCCGTCGACCGCCGCGGGAAGCGCGGGACGAATCCCGTGGGCCGAAGGCGGGAGCGCGGTCAGCACCGCGAGCATCGTCGCGTGCATTCCGTCGGCTTCGTAGAGGCGCTGGCCCGTGAGGACCTCGTAGGCCGTCACGCCGAAGCCGTGCACGTCGGTGCGTGCGTCGATCGCGCGACCCAGGAGCTGCTCGGGGGCGAGGTAGCCGGGGGTGCCGACGATGGCGCCCTCCTCCGTCAGCGGCGTGTGACCTCGCAGTGGCTTGCCGAGGCCGAAGTCGAGCAGCACGAGGCGCTCCGGCTCGAGGCCCCGCGCCGGGACGACCATGAGGTTGTCGGGCTTCACGTCGCGGTGGACGACGCCGCTCTCGTGGCACGCGACCAAGGCGCCGAGGAGCTGATCGAGGAATCGCCACGCGGTGTCGAGCGGGAGCGCGCCTTCGTGCTCGAGGCGTGCGCGTAGGGTCTGCCCTTCGAGCCGCTCGAGGACCAAGACCGCGGCGGCCTCGACGAAGACGAGGTCGAGCACCTGCACCACGTTCGGATGTCGAACGCTCGCGGTCAGCGCCGCCTCGCGAAGGAAACGACGGCGCTCCTCTTCGGAGCCGCCCGGACGCACGACCTTCAGCGCGACGCGGCGGTCGAGCACGACGTCGAGCGCGCCGAAGACCTCGCCCATGCCGCCTTCGGCGAGCGGGCCCTCGACCAGGTAGCGGTCGGCGACGAAGGCCCCCGCGCGAAGCGGTCGCAGATGAACCCCGGAGGACATCGCGGGGCGTGGGTGACGAAGCGTCTGCACGCGGGAGGGCAGAGCAAAGGGGATGCCGAGCTCGATCGATGCCGGCGAACCGGTTGAATCCGCGGAAGTAGGAGCGGCGTTTCGCCACGAACCGAACGAGCGCGACATGCATGTCGCACCCACCGACGGCGCGCCCCCACCGGTGCGTGGGCGCCAGGCCACGCCTCGTGTACCGTCCCGCGGTGGCCAAAGAACGCGTGATCCTCGTCGACGGAAGCGCCCTCGTCTTCCGCGCCTTCTTCGCGATTCCTTCGGGGTTCGCGACCAGCGGCGGGCTGCCGACCAACGCGACCTACGGCTTCGCGCTGATGTTTCGGAAGATCTTCGCGGGCAAGAAGCCCGGCTTCGGTGCCGTGATCTTCGACGCGCCGGGCAAGACCTTCCGGGATGAGAAATACCCCAAGTACAAGGCGCAGCGTCCTTCGATGCCGAGCGAGCTTCGCCAGCAGGTGTCCTGGATTCGAAAGCTCGTGCAGACCCAACGTTTCCCGATGCTCGAGGTGCCGGGCTTCGAAGCCGACGACGTCATCGGCACCTTGACGCGCATCGCGACCGAAGCCGGGCACGAGGTGCACGTCATCAGCAGCGACAAAGACTTCGCGCAGCTCGTGAGCGACCAAGTCCGCATGGTCGACACCATGAAGGACGTCTCCTACGACCCCGAGCTCGTCCGAAAGAAGTGGGGCGTTCGTCCGGAGAAGTTCATCGATTTTCTCGCGCTGACCGGCGACAAGATCGACAACGTGCCGGGTGTGCCGGGCGTCGGTCCGAAGACGGCGATTCAACTCCTCGAGCAGTTCGGCGATCTCGAGGGGATTCTCGCGCACGCGGGTGAGCTCAAGGGCAAGACGAAGGAGCGCCTGATCGAGCACGCCGACGACGCGCGCCTCTCGAAGGAGCTGGTGACGATCGACCAGCACGTGCCGCTCGAGGTCGGGCTCGACGATCTGCGTGTGCCCGATCCGGAGCCCTCGGAGGTGGACGCGCTCTACCGTGAGCTCGAGTTCTTCTCGCTCTTGAGCGGCGACGACGCGAAGGCGCAGGTCGAGGACGCGGACCTCGGGACGCTCGGCGCGGACGAGGTCGCGGGCTACTTCGAGGCGCTCGACGCCGCCGCGGTGGTTCCGGTGTTCTCGGCGCCCGAGTCGACCGACCCCGACGCAACACCGGGCGATCCGTCGCCCGTGCACGGCGCGTTGCTCGGCATCGCGTTCGCGTCGTTGGCCGACGGGGGTGAGAGCGGTCGCTACGTGCCGAAGGACGCGTTCGACGACGCGATGCGCGCGTGGTTGGCGGACGGATCGAAGCGAAAGATCACCCACGACCTGCGCGACACGTCGACGATTCTCGAGCGCCACGGGCTCACGCTCGAAGGCGTGGTCGGCGACACGCGCCTCGCGTCGTTCCTGATCGATCCGACCCGCGACATCCCGCATCGCCTCGACCAGCTCGTGCGCCGCAACCTGCAGCGCACCTTGGTCGGCGAAGAGAGCGTGCGCGGCAAAGGCAGCGCGAAGAAGGCGCTCGCGGAGGTGTCGGTCGACAAGCTCGGCCCCTACGCGGCGCACCTCGCCGCGGCGGTCTCGGAGCTCTGGCCGATCCTGGAGCATCTGCTCGAAGAGGAAGGGCAGCGTCGTTTCCTCGACGAGATCGAGCTCCCGCTCTCGCTCGTGCTCGCGCGCATGCAGCGGGTGGGCATCGGCGCCGACGGCACGGTGCTCGAGACGCTCGGCCGCGAGTTCGAAGCACGTCGCGACGAGGTCGAGGCCGAGGTGCACGCGCTCGCGGGACGAACGTTCAACCTCGGCAGCGCGAAGCAGCTCGGCGAGGTGCTCTTCGACGAGCTGAAGCTGCCGGTGCTCAAGCGCACGAAGACCGGGTATTCGACCGCGGCCGACGTGCTCGAGCGCCTCGCGCCCAAACACCCCGTGGTCGCGCAGGTGCTGCGGTGGCGCGCGCTCGCGAAGCTCGTGAACACCTACACGCGGGTGCTGCGCGAAGCGATCGCGGAGGACGGTCGCATTCACTGTCGGATTCAGCAGACGGTCGGTGCGTCGGGTCGTCTCATCACCACCGACCCCGACCTGCAGCGCACGCCCATCCGTACCGACGACGGCAAACGCATTCGCGAGGCCTTCGTGCCGCGCTCGGGTTGGGTGCTCATCAGCGCCGACTGGAGCCAGATCGAGCTGCGAATCCTCGCGCACGTCACGCAGGACTCGCTCTTGCTCGAGGCGTTTCGCGAAGGCATCGACGTGCACCGCCGCACCGCGAGCCAGATTTTCGGCGTCGCGGGCGAGGACGTGACCCCCGCGCAACGCAACGTCGGCAAGACGGTGAACTTCGCGACCATCTACGGCCAGGGCGCGACGGCGCTCGCGCAATCGCTCGACCTTCCTCGCAAGGAAGCCAAGGCGTTGATCGACCGCTACTTCGAGGCGTACGCCGGCGTGCGCACCTGGCTCGACGCGACGGTCGCGGAGGCCCACGCGAAAGGTTTCGTGGAGACCTTGATGAACCGGCGCCGCTACGTGCCGGAGCTCTCGAGCCGCGATCCGACCGAACGTTCGTACGGCGAGCGCATCGCGACGAACACACCGATTCAGGGCTCGGCCGCGGACCTCTGCAAGCTCGCGATGCTGGACGTCGCGAAGGCTTTCGCCGACGAAGGCGTACAGGCCGAGATGCTGCTGCAGATTCACGACGAGCTGCTCTTCGAATGCCCGCCCGACGAGGTCGAGCGCGTCGAAGGGATCGTGCGGCGGTGCATGGAGAACGCGCTGGCGCTCGACGTGCCGCTGGTGGTCGACGTCGGGCACGGCGCGAGCTGGGCGGACGCGAAGGCTTGAGACTCGTGCCGACCGAGAGCTCGGCGTGAGACGTCGCGCGCCACGGTTCACGGGACGGAGAACGGCGCCAACCGTCCGCGCCCTCGGAAGCGCGACCGACGAGGTCGTCCCGCGCCGTCGACGCTCACGCGGTCGGCAACCCCACCTCGAACGTGGTCCGCGCTTCCCCGCGTTTGAACGTCAGCCAACCGCCCATGCGCTCGACCAACGTACGCGCGATGACCAAACCGAGCCCCGATCCGCCCTCGCGGCGCTTGGTGCTCGCGAACGGGACGAAGAGGTCGTCGATCTGCGCGCGTGGTACGCCGAGGCCACCGTCGACGACGCGAATGCAGGTGAGCTCGCGCGCGACGTCGACTCGGACGTGGGCCCAAGGGCGCCCGCCGGCGGCCGCGTCGATGGCGTTCTCGACGAGGTTTCGTAACGCGTGCACGAGCTCCTCGTGATGCCCGAGCACGTGGCACTCGGAAGGACAACGCGCGGCCACGATCACGCCGACCGCGCGTGCACGCGCTCGGGTCAGCTCGAGCACCTCGTCGATCAGCGGCGCCAGCGCGATCACGCGGGGCGGTCCCGGCTCTTCTTCGCCCGCGAGCGCGCGCAGCGCGTGCAGCAACGCGCCCGCACGCCGCGCCACACGGGAGATCGCGTGCGTGGCCGCCGCGAGGCTCGCGACGTCGCTCGGATTCGTCGCCAGACCCCGCACGATGCGATCGGCATGAAGGGAGATCTCTTGGAGCGGTCCCACGAGCTCGTGGGCGACCGAGCCGACGAAGACGCTCGCCGCGTCCGGTGCGCGTTCCCGAAATCCGGACTCGACGCGCCGGCGTGCCCCCCCCGCTTGGCTCTCGCTCATGGGATGGGTGTACCCGCTCGCGCGCACGCCCTTCTTACTTCGTCTTTCGGCGCGACAGACCGCGAAGCGCGGTCGCTCACGCACAACTTCGCGCCCGCCTCGACCTCCTCGCGTCGACGTTCGTCCGCGCGCCGATCGCAGCACGCGTTCCGCACGTGAGCGGACGTCGCGACGGCTCGCGTCTCTCGCCGACCATGCGAGCTCAGCTCGTCGGAGCCCGCGTCGAGACGGCCACGCACGCGTCGACGTCGTCGGCGATGCGCCACCCGCCCCCGCTTCGTTCGACGACCTCTCGACCCGGCAACGCTTCCTGCAGGCTCTTCCGTAGTCGGTTGATCGCCACGTAGAGCGTGTTGCGATGCTGGAGCGGGTGGTACTCGGCCACCTGCCAGACCTGCGTGTAGAGCGTGCCCGCGTCCACCGGCGCACCACGCGCCCTCACCAGCGCCGAGAGCAACGCGCACTGCAACGCGCGCCCGGGAATCTCGACCTCGCCGCGTCGCGCGACGATGCGACCCTCGAGCTCGTCCACCAAGAGCTCGCGACGCGAGCGCTCCCGCTCGACGTCGAGACGTGTGGCCGCGCGACGACCGTGACGATCGACGAGGTAACAATCGACCGCGTCGACCAGACCGAGGTGGGCGAGCAACGCCACCGCGCCCGGCGCGACGGCCGATGCGCCGCCGTCGATCGCGGCACGAAGCACGTTCGAGTAGACGGTCGAGCGCTCGGGATCGAGCTCTCGGAGCGCGTCGTCGAGCACGTCGTCCGGCGCGCGCCCGCGGTGAGTACGGCGCGCGAGGGCCGCCGCGACCACCGCGGTGCCGACCTCGATCGCGCGAAGCCCGCCGCGGCTCGCCAGCTCGCGCGCTTGCTGCAACGTCGACTCCGCGAGCACCAGATCGGTCCGCCGTCCCCGCGCGACGTAGGCCGCGGCGAGAACCAAGAGCGCGCGCGGCGTCGTAGGCCCGACCGGTCGGCGTGACCTCTCGACCTCGCGCGACGAGCACACGCGTCGCGGCCTCCGCGCGTCCGATCGCGGCGTCGAGCTCGCCGCCCACGAGGTCGGCCGCCGCGTGCTCGACGTCGAGCGTCTCCGCGCCACGAAGCCCCTCGAGCGTCCGGCGCGCGTCGTCGAGATGCTCGCGCGCCTTCACCACGTCACCTTCGATCGTGAACGCGTGCGCGTGGGCGCGGTGCGCGTTGGCCCGGGCGCGCGGACCGAGGAAGGCGCTGGCGAGCGCCCGATCGGCGAGCTCGTGCGCGAGCGTGGTCTGCATCGACTCGGCCGCGAGCAACGCGCGCTGCGCGAGCGAACGCGTGACGAACGACCGAAGGCCCGCCGCCCGCGCGTCTTCGGTCGCGCGTTGCGCCAAGCCGAGGCCGTCGAGGAGCCGCCCGCTCTCGGCCAAGGCGGCGCCGCCGAAATGACCCGCGAGGTACGCGTTGATCGTGTCGCCTTCGCGGCGCAGGTCGTCGTGCGCTTCCAGGAGCTCGGCGCTCGCCGCGCGGGGCTCTCCGTCCGCATGACGCACGATCGCTTGGTAGAGCGAGATGACGCGACGCCGCAGGCCCGCGACCTCGATCCGGCGTACGGCGACGCGCGCACGCTCCATGTCCTCGGCGCCGACCGCGGCGAGCGTCTCGAGCATCGCGACCTGGTTTCGGAGGTCGACCAGCCCCGTCAGGACGAGCTCGTCACGCGCACGCACACACTCGGCGAGCGCCTCTTCGAAACGCTCTTCGAAGAGCCAGGTCAGGGTGCGTGCCCAGCGTCCTCGCGCGCGTTGGGCGACGCTCGGGGGCGCGAGCTCGTCGAGCGCGGCGTCCACCATCGCGCGCGCCCGTTCGCCCTCCCCGCCGTAGCTCGCGACGATCGCGCTCTGAAGGCGCGCGTGAAAACGCGTCGACGCGTCGGGCGCGCTCGCGACGGCACGGGCAAAGTCGGCTTCCGCCGCGACGAGGTCGCCGCGGCGTTGGGCGATCTCGCCGGAGAGCGCGAAGAAGCGGGTCTGCTCGAGGGGCGTTCGGGTCTGCCCGACGCGCGCGAGCGCTTCGGACGCACGCTCGACCAACGAGGCACGCACGAGGCAACGCGCGAGGAGCAGGTCGATGCTCACGCGACGGTCGGGCAGCGCCTCGCGCAGCTGCTCGAGCGGGGCCAACAAGAGGTGGTCGCTGCCCGCGGCGGCGAGCTTCGAATGCCCGCCTTCGACGCGGCGCCACGCCTCCTCGGGCTCACCGGCCGCCAGCGCGAGCGTGATGGCGTCGACCGCGTGAAGCACGCTGCCTCCGGCTTCGACCTCGGCGCCGCAGAGCGTCGCGGCGTCGAGGCGCGCGTGACGCCGCTCTTCGTCCGTCGCGCGCGACATGCGGGCCTCGCGCACCAAATCGTGCGCGACGAGCCGAGCGCTCTCGACGTCGATCAGAAAGCGCCGCTCGAGCTCCGCGACCGCGTCGTCGGTGCCTTCGCCGAAGAGCGCGCGTGCGGCGGAGACGAGCGGTCGGTGAGGCGCGACGGAGACGACGGCGAGCAGGCGCCGCGCGAGCGGCGAGAGCTCGTCGAGCGAACGACCCAGCGAGTCGTCACCCGCGCCGCCGACCAGAAGACGTCGAATGTGGAAGGGGCTGCCGTGCGTGGAGCGCATCAGCGACGAAGGCTCCGGACGCGCGACCTGCAGCCGCTCGGCGAGCACGTCCATCATGCGCGTCGCCGCGTCCGGATCGAGCGGACCGAGCGTCGTCACGAGCGGGGGCGATCCGTCCGGCCGAAGGCGAATCTCACGACGCGACGCGACGAAGATTCGGCTTCGCCGCACGTGCCGCGAGAAGTGCGCGAGCGCCTCGGCGACCGGCTCGGGCGGCAAGTGGTGCACGTCGTCGAGGAAGATCAGGTAGGGGCGCTCGTCGAGAAGCCCCGCGAGCAACCCGAGCTGCTCGGTGAGGTGCGCGACCTCCGTCGGCTGGCCGCTGCGGGGCTCCGGTGGCGCGCCGATCGCGGCGAGCAGCTCCGCGAGCGCGCGGGTGGTCGACTCGCCTTCGCGAAGCTCGAGGTGCACCGGGACGGCCTCGCGCCACGCGTCGCGCTCGCGCACCTCGGCCATGGCTCGGTAGACGAGCTCCGTCTTCCCGATGCCTCCGACGCCGTAGACGAGGAAGACGACCTCGTCGTCGAGGTGCCGAAGAATTCGATCGAGCTCGGCGCGACGGCCTGCGAACCCGCGCACGGGACGCGGAAACGGCCGCACGCCGCCCGGACCGGACGGCATCTCCGAACGTCGCACCACCACCGGGCGCTAGCGTAGCAGGCGATGCGGGTTTCCCCGCGCGGCGTCGCGATGCGCGCACGGAGCGATAGGCGCGTCGGACGTTCACGCGTCGGTGTGGAGCGACAGGTCGCCGCGGCGTCGCTCGTCTCGACGAGGAGCCGAAAGCACCCTCGAACGGGACGCGCGAACGATGACGCTCAGGCGACGAGGTGACCCGCGACGCGCGCCAACGCTCCGAGGTCGTGGACGTCTTCTTCGAGCGCGGGGACCTGCACGAACACGACGTCTTTGCCGACCTTCGAACGCAGCAGGTCGCCCTCGATGCGGTCCGCGACGCCACGCAGGCGCTCGTCCTCGAGCGCACGACGCATGCGGTCGACGGCACGCGGCGCATCAAGCGCGGGCTCGACCCGATGCACCTCGGCCTCGAGCTCGGCGGTCGTGCCTTGGGGCTCGGGAAGCAACGCGTGCACGCCGTTGAGCACGACGGCGTCGCGACGCATGCCGGCCTCGCGGAGGCGATCGCTGAAGAAGAGCGCCTCTTGAATCGCGAGCGGCGCCGGCGAGGTGACCACGACGAACGCGACCTCGGGCGAGCGCAACGCACCGCTGACCTCGGCCGCGCGCTGGCGGAAGCCGCCGAAGAGATCGTTGATGCCAGTAACGAACTCGGCGACCTGCTCGAGGAAGCCCGCGCCAGTGAACTTGCCCAGG
This sequence comes from Sandaracinus sp., assembly GCA_020633125.1. Classification (GTDB taxonomy): domain Bacteria; phylum Myxococcota_A; class Polyangia; order Polyangiales; family Houyiibacteriaceae; genus JACKEH01. The sequence continues at coordinate 23,281 of JACKEH010000064.1, forward strand.
CTGCGGAGCAAGAAGGCGGCGCCCTTGCCGACGAGGCTGAAGCTCATCTTGCCGGCGCCCTCGAAAGCCTGGAGGAACCAGCGGATGGCCGGGCTGTCGATGGCGTCGACCAGACGCTCGGGCGCGTCGAGAAAGTCGAGCGCGTTCGAGGTCGGCGGGGTGTCGAGGACGATGAGGTCCCACTGCGGGTTCTGCCGCACCGCGTGGAGCTTCTCCATCGCCATGTATTCCTGCGTGCCCGCGAGGGAACCGGCGACGTAGTTGTAGATGCGGTTGCCGAGGATTCGGTCACGCACCTCGGGGGTCGACGCGTATTGCGCGACGAGCGCGTCGAAGGTGCGCTTCGTGTCGAGCATCATCGCGTAGAGCTCGCCGTCGGCCGAGAGGCCGTGCTCCTCGAAGAGCCTCGCGGGCACCCGCTGCTCGTCGACCGTCATCTCGTCCAAGCCGAGGCTGTTGGCGAGCCGGCGGGCGGGGTCGATGGTCAGGCAGAGCACCTTGCGGCCCTGGGAAGCGGCGTGAAGCGCCAACGCGGCCGCGGTCGTGGTCTTGCCCACGCCTCCGCTGCCGACCGTCACGACGACTCGATGCGTCGCCAGAACTTCCGCGAGGCCCATCGAACCCGGGCTTAGCACGGATGGGGCATT
>JACKEH010000065.1 GCA_020633125.1 Sandaracinus sp.
CACGTGCCGAGCCGAGATCGTTCGATCTTTCGTCGGAAAGGCGCTGGAGAAGGGGGAAAATCTGACCTCGGCGGGAGGTCGATTTGACCTACTTCCTCGGAGCCTCGGAAATTGCTGAAGATTTCGGCGCGGCGACTTGCGCGGGCGGCGTGACGGGATCGGTTCGATCTCGCGCTGGCCGTGCTGTACGATTGGTGCACACTCCGGCGGGGAAGGCCGGAGCTCACCCCCCTCATGAGAAGCACGCGATGACGGCCGAGGTCGGCGAAGCGACCGAGGTGAGCGTTCGGTACCGTTTGCCGGACGCCGTGGCTCTTCTTGCGTCCACGAAGCGCTTCGTCTCTCTCGAGGTGGGCGCGATGGTCGCGATGGAGCTGTGCGAGCGTGCGCTCGAAGGAGCGGTGCTCACGCCCGCGAGGGTCTGGCTCGACGTCATCGGCCATCTGCACCCGAGCCGCCGCGGCACGCCGGGCGAAGGGCTCGACGATTCGCTCGAAGCATTCGCCGAGGCGCTGCATCCCGTGGCGCGTGGCCCCTACCGCCGAACGATCGAGTCCGCGACCACCGGCGAGGGGCGCGCGGCGGATCTGCGTGAGCGCTTCGCCGCCATCCTCTATCCGATCGACCGTGTCTCCGCGCGCACCAGCCTCGCGCTCGCGATGGAGCGCGCCGGTCGCCGCGACGCCTCCGAGTCGGGGCGGCACCGCTCGATCTCCACGACCGAAGGCACCGGACCCGACAGCCTCGAGGTCGTGCTCTCGGGCCTCGACGACACGGTGCTTCGCGGCCAGCGCGGCATCGCGCAGCTCGTCGCGAGTTTGGAGCACGGCCCGCGCTCGCACGACGTCGCACCGGCGCGCTACGGGCCGTTCGAGATCTTCGGCGAGATCGCACGCGGCGGCATGGCGCAGGTGCTCCTGGCGCGCGACCCCGCCGACCCGCGTCGCCGACCGGTGGTGCTCAAACGAATGCTGCCCGCGCTCGCGCGGCAGGAGTCGTTCCGCCAGATGTTCAAGGACGAGGCGCGTCTCGGGCTCTCGCTCGAGCACGGCAACATCTGCCGCACGCTCTCGTTCCTCGAGGTCGAGGGGCAGCCCTGCATCCAGATGGAGTGGGCGGCGGGCCTGACCTTGAGCGAGGTGCTTCGCCGAACCGTGCGGGAGCGAAAGCCGCTTCCGATCGCGTTCGTGCTTCGGGTCGTCGAGGCCGTGGTGGCGGCGCTCTCGTACGCGCACGACGCACGAGGCCCGGACGGTCGACCGCTGCGCGTGGTGCACCGCGACGTCAGCCCGCAGAACGTGATCGTCCAATACGACGGCGCGATTCGCTTGCTCGACTTCGGCGTCGCGCGAAGCGCCGTGCAGACGGAGCACTCCGAAGGCGGACAGATCAAAGGCAAGTTCGCGTACATGTCGCCCGAGCAGTCGCTCGGTCTTCCACTCGACGACCGGAGCGACGTGTTCTGCGTGGGCATCCTGATGCACGAGTCGCTGGTGGGGCGGCCGCTCTTCGATCGCGAGGATCGTCTGGCGACCGTGCGCGCGCTCGCGCGTGGCGACGTACCGGAGGTGCGAGACCTTCGCCCCGAGGTGCCGGAGACGATCTCGCGGCTCGTCCGCCGCACGCTCTCGTCGAACGTCGAGGGGCGCCCGCGCATGAAGGAGCTGCACGAGATGGTGCTCGCGGCGCGCGCGGCCATCGACGATCCGAACGGGATCGTGCAGGAGGTCGTGCGCGGCCTGGATCCGGAGTGGCGCGACTGGCGGGCGTCGCTCAAGGGCTTCGACCGCGACCCACGCTCGTCGACCTTCCCGCTCGCCACGCCCGTCTCGCAGGTCACGCGCAAGAGCACGGAGCAACCGCTCGACCCGCCCGCAGCAGCGGGACCGACCCAGAAGGTGTCGAGCTACCCGCTGGGCGACGACGAAGACACCGAAGAAGACGTGACGGCGTTGGCGTTTCGCCCGAAGGCGGTCCGCGACGCGATGCGGCAGCCGCCTTCGGTGACCCCGGAGCCCGTCGACTTCGGTCTCGACGACGCGCCCGTGGCAAAGGCACCGCAGAAGATGCGGTGGGTCGTGGCCGCAGTGGCGGCGCTCTTGGGCTTGGGCGCGGCGACCTGGGTGTTCACTGGCGACGCCGAGACGCCCGCGGCGGCCACCTCGCCGACGAACGCCGCGCCCACCGAGGCGCCGGAACCGCAAGCACCGGAGCCCGCGCAGCCGGTGACGACGACGAGCGCACCCGTCGCACCGGTGACGCCCAGCGTCGAAGCGCCCGAAGCGGCGACGCCCGGCGGCGAAGCGCCCGTCGAGGAGACGCCGACCGTGTCGCCCGAGAGCGCGCCGGAAGAAGCGACCGGTACGCTGCCGTCGGGGACGTCCTCGCTGCTCGTGCAGACCCGACCGATCGGCGCGCGTGTGCGCATCGACGGCGTGTTGTTGCCGGGCACGACCCCCTTCCGTTTCACCGAGCTTCCGGAAGGGCGGCATCGGGTGTCGATCGAGCTCGCCGGGCACCGCCCGCGCCAACAATGGGTGCGGCTGCGACCGGGTCGCGGCGGGGTGATTCGCGCGCGGCTGCGCGCGGCCCGTTGAACGGAACGCGCTCTTCGAAGGTCGCTCGACGGACACGCGTGACTTCGCGTGAGGTCCGCCCGCGCTCGAGGTGCGTGGCGCTTCGCCGCGCTCTCTCGAGGTCCGCTTGCACGGACGGTCGCGGGCCGCGATAGAAGGGGGCATGAACGTCCGAAACGCTGGACTGCTCTTGGCCCTCGTCGCGAGCCTCGGGTGCTCGAACGAGACGTCCTCTTCTTCTCCTTCGTCGGAGGAACCCGGCTCGGTCGACGCGTGCGCGTTGCTCTCGCGTGAGACGGTCGCCACCGAGCTCGAGGTCGACGAGACCCTCGAGGTCGGCGCCGACAACGGCACCTTCGTCGGCGAATACCTCGGCACCTGTGGCTACACGTGGGCCGGCGGATCGTCGCGCCTGGCGCTCACCATCGAGGCCGACCCCGGCAACCGCTACCTCGATCGCTACCGCGAGAGCGGCCTGCCGTTCACCGAGCCGGTCGAAGACCTCGGGGCCGCGGCCTTCGTCCGCTCCGACGGAGCGGTGTCGTGGGGCTACGACGACCAACGCATCTACGTGCTCTACGGCGAGACCGCGCCAGCCACGCCGATGGCGGCCGAGACGCTCGCTGCGTTGGCGCGCACGATCACGCGTCCTTGAGCGCGAGGTGGCGGTCGCGGGGCGTGTGAGGGCGCGAACACCGGATTCCGTGGGGCGCGTATCCCGTGCCTCACGGGAGGAGTACCGTACGCGCGCGGAGGTGCACGATGGCGAGCAAGAAGATCGACGAGAAGGCGACCGAGGTGAAGAAGGCGATCCAGAAGGTCGGTGCCGCGGTGAAGAAGGGGGAGGCGACGGTGGCTTCGAAGGTCCGCTCCACCGAGAAGAAGCTCCTCGCGACGGTCGACCAGGTTGCCGCCAAGGTGAAGAAGGGCGAGGCGAAGGCCAAGCAGGAGCAGGTCGAGGTGAAGAGCGCCGTCAAGAGCGGGCTCGACGCGATGGACCGCGCCGCGACCAAGGCCGTCGACGACGTCACGACGAAGGCGAAGAAGGCCGCGAAGGATCTCGAGAAGAGCGCGAAGGCTTCCGAGAAGAGCGCGGAGACGAAGGTGCAGGCCCAAGCGAAGAAGGCCAAGGCCGCCGTCGCCGACGTGCTCCACAAGGCGAGTGACGCCCTCGAGAAGGCGAGCCAGAAGGTCGCGAAGTCGGGCAAGCCCACGAAGGGCAAGCCCACGAAGTGAGCGCGGAGATCACGCCTCGAGCGCGGCTCGCACGAACGGTCACCCCTGCGAGCGCGCGCCGCCGCCGCGGAGAGGACCGCTCGTAGCGGCCGACGTGGCGGCATCGCGCAGGCGACTCCCACCCGGAACTCGCGTCACTCCCGGAACTCGCTCGCGTCCACGCCATGACGCTTGAGCAGGTCGTGGAAGTCGGTGCGGTTGCGACCTGCGAGCCGCGCGGCGGCGCTGACGTTGCCACGCGTGCGTCGCAAGACTTCGCAGAGGTACGCGCGATCGAAGCGTTGGCGCGCCTCGGCCATCGGCGGAAGCTCGTCGGTGTCGAGGCGAGGCTCGAAGCTGGTCCGTGCGCTCGGTGGCGGAATCGCGGCTTCGAGGTGCGCGAGCTCGACCACACCTTCGGTCGCGAGCAACGCCGCCGCTTCGACGACGTTCGCGAGCTCCTGCACGCTTCCCGGCCAATCGTGCGCGCGCAACGCGTCGGGCGAGAGACGGATGGGACCGAGCGCGTGTTTCGCGCACGCCCGTCGAAGGAAGAGCTCGGTCAGAGTCGCGATCAACCCCTCGTAGCCGTGATGCGCGAGCCGCACCGCGAGGAGCTCGCAGAGCTCTTCTTCGTGTTCGTCGACGACCCGCGCTCGTCCCATCGCGGCTTGGTTTTCTGGCCGGAGCGGGGTGTCGTCAAGTCGGCGCCGGGGCGCGCGGCCTCTTCGGGCGCCACGGTCCTCGAAAAGCAGTTCTTTCCGAGGGCGGTTGGCGTTTCGGCGCTTCCCATCGTCGGAGCCCGGGGCTGCCCACCCCCATGCGCCGCGGGGCCGCCGCCGAGGAACCCGCTTGGCGCCAAGACCCCGAACGAGTACACCCGTCCTCGTGGCGCGACCCGCGGAGTCTCGATGAGCGCGGTGCTGGCGTACGAGGACGTCCGCAAGAGCTACGGCGCGACCGAAGCCCTGCGTGGAGTGTCCCTCGACGTTCGTGAAGGCGAGATCTTCGGCCTACTCGGGCCCAACGGCGCCGGCAAGACGACGCTGATCCGCATCGGGCTCGACATCCTGCGGCCGGACTCCGGGCAGGTCCTGCTCTTCGGTCATCCGCTGCAACGCGACGGGCTCGACCGCGTGAGCTACCTGCCCGAAGAGCGCGGCCTCTACCGCAAGGTGAAGGTCGTGGACGCGCTCGAGTACTTCGCGCGGCTCAAGGGCCTGACGCGAAAGGAAGCGCGCGCGCGCTCCGAGGTTTGGCTCGAGAAGGTCGGCCTCGGGCACGTCGCCAAGCGCAACGTCGAGACGCTGAGCAAAGGCATGAGCCAGAAGATTCAGATCGCGAGCGCGCTGCTCTCCGATCCCGAGCTCTGTGTGCTCGACGAGCCGTTCAGCGGCTTGGATCCGGTCGCGGTGGACCTCGTGAAGCAGCTGCTCCGCGAGCGTCGCGCCTCGGGGCGCACGACGATCCTCTCGACGCATCAGATGAGTCAGGTCGAGGCGCTCTGCGATCGCGTCGCGGTGATTCACGCGGGACAGCGTGTCGTCTACGGCGCGCTTCGCGAGGTTCGAAAGGCGCACTCGGCGCCCGTGGTTCGGGTGCGCATCGACGGCGCGCTTCCGGAGCTTCCGGGGCTCGAACGCGTGACCGAAGCCGGCGACTTGCTCGAGCTTCACCTCGCGCCCGGCACCTCGCCTGGTGAGGTCCTCGAGACGCTCGTGATGGGCAAGGTGCGCGTGCATCATTTCGAAGAGGTGCTCGCGACGATGGAAGAGATCTTCCTTCGCGCCGTGCGTGGCGAAGCCGAGCCGATGGAGGCCGCGTGATTCGTCCGCGCAAGGTCGCCGCCATCGCGCGCTTCGAGTTCACCAACGTCGCCAAGCGTTGGAGCTACCTGCTCGTCACCTTCGGGTTGCCGCTCTTCTTCTCCGCGCTCTCGGGCGGCTTGCTCACGATTCAGGGCAAGTTCCTCGTCGAGCGCGCCGAGCGGACCACGGTCTACGGGCTCGTCGACCACGAAGGCTTGCTCGGCTCGGACGCCATCTGGTCGGACTTCGACGGAGTCGAAGGCTCGCGCGCCCGCCACGCGATCCTCGAAGCCGAGCTGCCGATGCAGGACGCGCGTTTTCTCGTGCTCGACGCGGTCGTGTTCATGCGCTTTGCGTCCGACGACGAGGCGCTCGCGCAGCTTCGCGTGCAGCACCTCGGCGCGGTCTACGCGGTGTCGGGCGACTACCTGCAGAGCGGCAAGGTCACGGTCTACGAGTCGGAGTCGGGACCGGTGATCAGCGTGCGAAGCGCGACGGTCGAGCCGGTGCTCGAGCGCCTGCTCACCGAACGATTGCTTCGCGGGCACGTCGGCGAAGAGGTGATCGCGCGCGCGCTCGATCCGATGCGGCTCGACCGCGTGACGATGGCGCCCAACGGCGACCAACGCTCCACCGAGAACCGCGCGCTCGAGCTCGTCGTGCGCACGGGCGTGCCCTTCTTGCTCGGCGTGTTGCTCCTGACCGCGTTGCTCTCCGCGAGCGGCTACCTCGTGCAGACGGTGGCGCTCGACAAGGAGAGCAAGGTCGTCGAGGTGTTGCTCTCGAGCGCGGATCCGGACGAGCTGCTCACGGGGAAGCTGCTCGGTCTCGGCGGCGCCGGGCTGCTGCAGTTCTTCGTCTGGGCCGCGATGGTGGTCGGCGGTGCGCTCACGCTCGCCGCGGTGGTCGCCTCGCTCGAGGTGCCCGTGCCGTGGGCGGCCATCGCGATCTCGCCGCTCTTCTTCGTGCTCGGCTACCTCTTCATCGGCAGCCTCATGCTCTGCACGGGCTCGCTCGGCTCGAGCGTGCCCGAGAGTCAGAAGCTCACGCTCGGTTGGGCGATGCTCGCGGTCTTGCCGCTGATGCTGATGGTGATCCTGCTCGAAGAGCCGCACGGCACCGTCGGTCGTGTGCTCACGTGGATTCCCTTCAGCGCGCCGCTCACGGTGATCGTCCGCATGTCGATCGCGCCGGAGGGCATCGCGTTCCACGAGATCCTCGGCGCGCTCGGGGTTTTGCTCGCCAGCACGTGGCTCGCGATTCGCTTCGGCGCGAGGCTCTTCCGCGTGGGCTTGTTGCTCACGGGCTCGCGCCCGAGCGTGCGCGAGCTGCTGCGACAAGCGCGCCTCTTGGATTGAGCGGTCGAATCCCGTCGCGCGTGTGGCGCCGGGGGCTCGCGCTTCCGCCACGAAGAGAGGGCGCCGCATCGCGACGCCCTCCTTCGTTCCTCCAGCGACGCTCAGCGGCGCGCGCGGTAGCGACGAATCAACGTGTTCGTCGAGGAGTCGTGACCGAGCTCGCTCTGGCTCGTCAGCTCCGGCGCGATGCGCTTGGCGAGCGCCTTGCCGAGCTCGACGCCCCATTGGTCGAAGGGGTTCACGTCGAAGATCGCGCCCTGCGTGAAGACCGAATGCTCGTAGAGCGCGACCAACGCGCCGAGGGTGGCCGGCGTGAGCTCGTCCGCGAAGATCGTGGCGCTCGGGCGGTTTCCTTCGAAGACCCGGTGCGGCACCAACGCTTCGGCGGTGCCTTCGGCGCGCACCTCGTCGGCGGTCTTGCCGAACGCGAGCGCCTCGGCCTGCGCGAGCACGTTCGCGATCAAGAGATCGTGGTGCGGCGGCAGCGTGTGATGCGAACGGCAGAACGCGACGAAGTCGCAGGGGATGAGCTTCGTGCCCTGGTGAATGAGCTGGTAGAAGCTGTGCTGCCCGTTCGTGCCCGGCTCGCCCCAATAGATCGGGCCGGTCTCGTAGCTCACGGAGGTGCCGTCACGCGTGACGCCCTTGCCGTTCGACTCCATCGCGAGCTGCTGCAGGTACGCCGGGAAACGCTCGAGGTATTGGTCGTAGGGCAAGACCGCGATCGTCTGCGCGCCGAGGAAGTTCTGGTTCCACACCGCGAGCAGACCCATCAGCGCCGGCAGGTTCTTCTCGAAGGGCGCCGTCCGGTAGTGCTCGTCCATGGCGTGAAAGCCGTCGAGCATCTCGCGGTACCGCTCGGGACCGATCGCGATCATCGTCGAGAGGCCGATGGCCGAGGTCATCGAGTAGCGACCGCCGACCCAATCCCAGAAGCCGAACATGTTCGCGGTGTCGATGCCGAACTTCGCGACCTCGGCCGCGTTCGTCGAGATGGCGACGAAGTGTTTGGCGATCGCGGCTTCGTCGCCGAGCGCGTTCAGCACCCACGCGCGCGCGGACGCCGCGTTGGTCATCGTCTCTTGCGTCGTGAAGGTCTTGGACGCGATGAGGAAGAGCGTCTCGTGCGGGTCGAGGTCGCGGGTCGCCTCCGCGAAGTCGGTGCCGTCGACGTTCGAGACGAAGCGGAAGGTGAGCTCGCGGTCCGCGTACGAGCGCAGCGCGCGGTAGGCCATCACGGGGCCGAGGTCGGAGCCTCCGATGCCGACGTTCACGACGTTGCGAATGCGTTTGCCGGAGAAGCCCACGAACGAGCCGTCTCGCACCGAGGTCGCGAAGCGGCTCATCGCGTCGAGCACCTCGTGCACGCTCGGCATCACGTCCTCGCCGTCGACGACGAACGACGCCCCCTTCGGTGCACGCAGCGCGACGTGAAGCACGGCGCGGTTCTCGGTGGCGTTGATCTTCTCGCCGCCGAACATCGCGTCGATCTTCGCGCGAAGCCCACACGCGTCGGCGAGCGCGAGCAGTGCCTGCAGCGTCTCGTCGGTGACGCGCTGTTTCGCGTAGTCGTAGTAGAGCCCGGCCGCCTCGACCGCGAGGCGCTCGCCTCGTTTCGGGTCGTCGGCGAAGAGCTGGCGAAGGTGGGCGCCGCGCATCGCGGTCGCGTGCTTCTCGAGCGCCTTCCACGTGGCGCGCTCGGTGAGTCGACTCGTCATCCTGCCTCCGCGGCGGATGGTGCGAGTCTAGTACCCCCGCCCGCAAGTTCGTTCCGGGTATCCGCGGCCCTCGACGCGGATCTCGCTCGCCGACCTCCTCGAATAGGCTTCGGCCTGTCCTTCGTCGGCGCGGCAAACGACCTCCACGCCGATCATCCACGGCAACCCGGAACGAACTTGCGGGCGGGGGTACTCGTCGAGACCGCAACTCGTGCGTGCGTCACGCGGCAGGTCGAAACGCGTTCTCTTCGTCCGACGCCGAAACGCGAAAGGACCACGCGGCCGAGCCGGTGGTCCTTCGTGCGTCACGAAGCGAACGAATCAGGCCGCGGCCTTCTCCGCCGCCTCGACGATCGTCTTGCGGTTCTTGTGCGCCTTCTCGTACGCGACGATCGCGGCGGCCGTCGCGGTGTCGGCGTCGGCGAGCTTCGCGAGCACTTCCTTCGCGGTCAGCGCGTCGTAGCCGGCGAGCGGCGACTTCGCGGCCTTGGCGACCTTGGGCTTGCTCGCCTTCTTGGCCGGCTTCGCCTTCTTGGCCTTCGGCGTCTCGAGGCCCGTCAGGCGCTCGTCCACCTTGGCCTCCACCTGCGTGAGCGTCTTCTTGAGGCGCACGAGGAGGTCCTTCTGGAGCTCGAAGGTGCGCTCGCGCGCCTCGGTCTCGGCGAGCTCCCGCACCTCGGCGGGGGCCGGGAGGCGGGGCATGGCCGCCATCTCGCGGGCCAGACGCACGAACGCCTCGGTCTCCTCACGAAGCGCGGACACGAGCTGCTCGCTCGCGTCGCGGGCGGTGCCCACGAAACGCTCGCCGGCCTCGCGAGTCTCGGTGAGCAGGCTGGTGCCGGCGGCCTTGGTCTCTTCCACGAAGAGCGCGCCGCGCTCTCGAATGCGCTGCACGGCGGCGACCGCTTCGGCCTTCAGGGTGGTCTTCGTCATGGTCTTCCTCGCTTCCCCTATTCCCCACGAATCGGGCTTCCCCACGGGAGGGTTCGACGCCGACTTTGACGCGCGGTGTCGAAACCTCTCCGCGTCACTAACGCGTTGCGTCATAAAGTGCAAGCCACGAGCTGTGTGCGGGACGGAAAATTCAATGTTTCCGTGAAATGTCGCCCGCGTCACGGGTTGGAGGCTTTGACGCGGTGCGCTTGACGCGTCGCGTCATGATTCCCAAGGTGGGGGCTTCGGAGGTGCTTCATGCCCAACTCTCTCCCCCTGCCCCGACCGCGCTCGCTCTCGTTCGACCAGAGCCGCCGCGCGTGGGTGGCCCTGCCGTGGACCGTCGGTCGCCGCCTCGCGGACCGACTCTCGCGCTTCGTCTTCGACATCGACGCGCTCGACCTCGAGCTCGTGCGCGACGACTTGCCCGAGGTGTCGTCATGACGGCCGACATCCTTCTCGCCGCCTGGGGCTTGGCCCTCGTCGGCGCCTTCGGCGGCGTCTTGGTGGTCTCCGGGGTCGACCGGATGCTTCGCTGGTTCGGGATGTGAGCCGACGCCGAGCTCTGACCGCTCGTCCGGAACGTCCGACAGCCCTCTCCAGAGCCGACGTCGTCGCTGCTATCCTGGCTCGATGCGGCTGGTGTCGGTGCTCGCGCTCTTCGGAGCGGCTTGTGGTCAGCCTGCCGCTTCGACGGATGCAGGTGCGGCTGACGCGTCGGTCTTCGACGCCTCGTTCGATGCCTCGTTCGATGCCTCGTTCGATGCCTCGTTCGATGCCATGACCGAGCGCGACGGAGGCATGACGCCGGAAGGAGGCGTCGACGCCGGGTCGAGCCTCGACGGAGGCGACCCGTGGAGCGGAACCGCCTGCTCCGTCTCGGGGGTGAGCGGCGTGTGCTTGGACGTGTCCGCTTGCGACGGAGTGTCGACGCCCGGCTTCTGCCCCGGTCCGTCGAACATTCGTTGCTGCACGCCACGCACGGACGGAGGCGTGCCGCCCGACGGCTCGACGAGCTGCGATCCCGAAGCCCGTCCACAACCCAACGTCGGGCTCGTGGAGGCCGCGGGGGTCGGCGGTTGTCCCGCGGGCATGGTTCGAGTGTCGACCTTCTGCGTCGACCGCTACGAAGCCAGCCTCGCGGAGGTTCGACCGGACGGCAGCCTCGTGCCGTGGTCACCGTATTTTCATCCGGGCGACACGCGCGTGCGTGCGCTCTCGCTGCGTAATGCGGTACCGCAGGGCTACGTCGACGGTCGCACCGCGGCGCGTGCTTGCGCGGAAGCTGGCAAACGTCTGTGCACGAACACCGAGTGGCTTCGCGCCTGCCAGGGCCCCGACGCCACGACCTATCCCTACGGCAACACCCGAGAGACGGGTCGGTGCAACGACGCGCGCGCGATGCATCCCGCGGTCGAGTACTTCGGAACGAGCGCGGATTGGATCTGGTCCGAGCTCGATCACCCGTGCATCAATCAGCTGCCGATGTCGCTCGCGACGACCGGCGCGTACGCAGACTGCGAGACCTTCGAAGGCCTGCTCGACATGATGGGCAACCTTCACGAGTGGACCGCCGATCCCGACGGCACGTTTCGAGGCGGCTTCTACGTCGACACGGTGCGCAACGGGCCCGGGTGCCTGTACCGCACGACCGCGCACGACATGGGTCATTTCGACTACTCCACCGGCTTCCGTTGCTGCGCGGATTGAGCCGCGCGCGTCGCTCGTGAACCACGGGCACGGCCGCATCGACACGGAGCGGACGGAACGAAAAGAGCCCCGTCTCCGGGGCTCTCTTCGCGCGTGGCGCTCAGTAGTCGAAATCGTCGTCGTCGTCGCGACGACGGCGTCCACCGCCTGCGCCTCCGTCGAACTTCTTCTTGCGACGGCTGTCGGCGTCGGGCTTGCCCTCACGATGATCCGGAAGAGGTGCCGGTCCGCCGCCGAAGCGGGGCTTGCGATCGCCAAAGCCACCGCCGCCGCCGCCGCCGTAGCCGCCGCGGTCACCACCGCCGCCGCCGCCGTACCCACCGCGGTCGCCACCGCCGCCGCCGCCGTAGCCGCCACGGTCACCGCCGTAACCACCACGGTCACCGCCGCCGCCACCGCCGAAGCGGGGTTTGCGGTCGCCGTAGCCACCGCCTCCACCGCCGCCGGGACGACGGTCGCCGTAGCCACCGCCTCCGCCCGGACGCGGAGGACGATCCCCACGCGGCCGCTCCGTGGCGAGGTCGACACGCAGACGACGACCTCCGAGGGAGGCACCGTCCATCGCATCACGGGCCGCGGTGGCCTCGGCCTCGCTCCCGTATGTGACGAACCCGAAGCCGCGGCTCCGACCCGTCTCGCGATCCGTCACGACCTTCGCGTCCACCACCTCGCCATAGGGCGCGAACGCTTGCTGAAGCTCGGCGTCGTCCGTGGACCAGGGAAGGCCTCCCACGAAGAGCTTGTTCGACACTGTCTGATTCTCCTCTGTCTCTCTCTCGGTTCGATTGCTTCCGCCGGACAGTTCACTGACAGGTTCGCCTAGTCAGGTCACGCAACCAGGTTGCCTATTCGGTCGACTGGACAGGGGAGAGCTCACCGCACCATGCCTCGCACTACGGGCGAGCTGATTTGTTACCAGGGAAGGGGAAAACTTTCCAGGGGATCGAGCGTGGTCCGTGCGCGTCGGGAGCCGGGCGTGGTCGGTTCGTTCGGTCGCCGTGGGCTCGACCACTGCGTGCCGTGATTCACGCGAAGCACGCACGCGCGCCGCGGGGCCTCACGAGGGCTCGGAAAAATCGGCGCATTCGTCGGAGTCGACCCTCCATGCTCGAGGCGGGATCGTGGGCGCGTGGGACCGCCCGCCCCACGATTCGAGGCGCGAGAGCTCGGTCGTCGGGGTGCCCGGAAAAGCACGGCACCTCGCGACGAGCACGCTTCGCGCTCGGAGCGACCGGCACTTGCGGATCGCAATCCGTGCCAGCGGCCGGGCGCTCGGTGGTGTGCCACGGAATCGTGCTCTCAGACCGAGGTGCGTTGGCAGGTCGAACAGAAGTACGTGCTTCGCCCGTCGTCGCCTTGCCGACGCATGCGAACGGGGTCCCCGCAGGTGAAGCACGGATCGCCACTGCGCCCGTAGACCCAATGACGTCCGCCTTCGCCCCGGCGCGTCACGCGTGGCCCTCGGCCGACGTTGCGTGCGAGCAGTTGACGCGCGCGCTCGAGCACGCGCAGGAGCGTGGCGTCGTCGAAGCTCGCGACCTTCGCGAAGGGGTCGACACGCTCGACGTAGAGCACCTCGGATTTGTACACGTTGCCGATGCCCGCGACGACGTGTTGCCGCATCAGCGCGGCGCCGAGCGGTAGCTCCGCGCAGGCCCGCAGTCGCGGAAGCACGTGCGCGAGGGGAGCGTCGGAGAGCAGGTCGGGACCGAGTGTCGCGACCTGGCGAGCGTGCTCGGGCCGACGTACGAAACGTGCGACCGGCAGGTCGAAGCCGACGGCGACACCACGTGCGGTGTGGATGGCGACGCTCATGCGCGTGCGCGGGAGGCGCCAGCGTTGGTCCGGCGCGTAGGTGTCCCATCGCCCGTTCATGAGCAGATGCGAGTGAAGCCAGAGGCCGTCGTCGAAGGCGAAGAGCAGGTTCTTGCCGCGCGCTTCGATCTCGGTGACGACCCGACCTTCGCGTTCGCGCGCGAGGGCCGGCAGCGTCGCCTCCCAACGCACCACGCGTTCTCCCTCGAGCACGGGGCGCAGCCGCGCGGCGGCTCGAAAGATGGTGTCGCCTTCCGGCACGCGTGCAGCTTGAGGTCACCGTCGTCGGACGTCACGCTCGCGGGGTGGGCGTGCTGGTTCATCGAGACGAGAGCAACGTGGTCGTGCGGGACGCGAACGTGCTCGTGCAGCTTCGGTGGGGGGCGCTCACGGACCGAGACGATCGCCGCCATGTTGGACGCGCTCGACGCGATGCGTTCCGAAGGCGCCGAACGCGTGGGGTGCTGGTCGTGCTCGAGCCCGGGGCGCCGCCGCCGCCGCCCACGATGCGGGAACGCCAACGCCAGCTCATCCCGGAGCTCGCGTCGCGGCCGTGGTTGCATGCGGCGATCGCGATTCCCGGAGAAGGGGTCTCGACTGCTGCTCCGAGGGCTGCTCCCGCGCAAGCTCGAGCGCGTCGAGATGACGAGCTCGGCGGGCGTGCGTGTCGGATCTTGGCTCCCGTCGTCGGCTCGAAACCGACGGTGCTGCGGCGGCTCGTCGACGAGGCGCGCGTCTCGCCGACCGCTGAACCGGGGCTTGTTTCCTTTTTGTTTCGGTCGTCCCGCATCCGGAAGCTGCCCTTCGCGCTTGGCCTCGTGGTAGCGTCGCGACGTGGCGAGTCCCCGACGTCCTCAGACGCACGGTTCGAAGAAGAACCCCCGAGAAACGCGCACACCGGTCTTCGATGGATATGACCCCATCGAGGGCTGCTACGACGAGCTCTTCGCGGGCCCTCAAGCGCGCCCGCCGGGATCGCGCCGGTGGTGCGGCAGCTCGATCAGCTCGGTGAGTCCGAGTTCGCATGCGCCAACGCCTCGCGGACGGTGCCTTCTTGCAGAGCGGCATCACCTTCCGTGTCTACGGCGATCCGCGCGGCACCGAGAAGATTTTTCCTTTCGACGTGATTCCACGAATCGTCGGCGCGAAGGAGTGGGAAAAGGTCGAGAAAGGGCTGGAGCAGCGTGTCAAAGCGCTGAACCTCTTTCTCTCGGATGTCTACGGGGAAGAGAGGGTCTTCAAAGCGAAGAACTCTCCGATCGACCAAACCATCGTGAAGGGCTCCACCGGGTATCTCGAGAAGATGCGCGGCATTGGCCGCCCGGACCGAAGAAGCTGGATCCGACGTACGTGCACGTCGCGGGCATCGACCTCGTGCGTGCGCCGAACGGGGAGTTCCTCGTGCTCGAGGACAACCTGCGGACGCCGAGCGGGGTCTCGTACGTGCTCGAGAATCGCCTCGTGATGAAGCGGGTCTTCCGGGATTGTTCGCGAAGGTGAAGGTGCGGAACGTCGACGCGTACCCGCAGAAGCTCCGCGACGGCCTCAAGTCACTTGCCGGGTGGATTCGACCCTCGCGGTTCTGACGCCCGGGCAATACAACAGCGCGTATTTCGAGCACAGCTTCCTCGCGCGCCGCATGGGCTCGATGTTGGTTCAGGGAAGCGACCTCTTCGTGCACGACGACCGGGTCTACGTGAAGACGACGAAGGGGCCGAAGCGCATCGAGGTGCTCTACCGGCGCATCGACGACGAGTTCCTCGACCCGACCGTGTTCGACCCGACAGCTTGCTCGGCGTGCCGGGCATCGTGCAGGCCTACGCGAAGGCAACGTCGTGCTCGCGAACGGGCTCGGAAACGGCTGCGCGGACGACAAGGGCGTGTACCTTCGTGCCGGACCTCATCCGGTTCTACCTCGGCGAGGAGCCCATCCTCGGGCAGGTCGAGACCTACCACTGCAGCCGGCCCGACCACCTCTCGCACGTGCTTGCAGAACCGAGCACCTCGTGGTGAAGGCGGTCGACGCGTCCGGCGGGTACGGATGCTCTTCGGGCCGCGCTCGACGAAGAAGGAACGGAAGGACTTCGCCGAGCAGCTCAAGGCCGCGCCCCGCGGCTACATCGCGCAGCCGGTGGTCGAGCTGTCGACGTGCCCGACGCTCACGAAGAAGGGCGTCGCGCCGCGTGTCGACCTGCGTCCGTACATCGTGACCGGCACCAGCACGTGGGTGCTGCCGGGGGGCCTCTCGCGCGTCGCGCTGAAGGAAGGCAGTTACGTCGTGAACTTCGAGCCAAGGCGGTGGAAGCAAGGACACGTGGGTGCTCGCGAGCGACGACACCGCGAGCGACGCGCAGGAGGCGGCGGAATGATCTCCCGAGTCGCAGGCTGCTGCTTCTGGTTGCACCGCTACGTGGAGCGAGCGGAGAACCTCGCGCGGCTCCTGAAGGTGAACCGCTCGTTCTTGTTGGACGTGCCCGAAGGCGTCGCGGACCGCTGGCACCCGCTGATCATCGTCAGCGGCGAGCAGGAAGGCGTTTCGCGGAGCTCTACCCGCCGTCCGCGGGCGACGACGGCGAGGTCGTCGAGGCGTACCTCACGTGGGAAGAGCGAAGCCCGGTCTCGGTGATCACCTCGCTTCGTTGGGCGCGCGAGAACGCCCGAACGACGCGGGAGGTCATCAGCCTCGAGATGTGGGAGACGCTCAACGACCTGTGGTCGACATCTCCCGTGGCAAGGCGCGCAAGCGCTACGACGCGGATCGCGACCTTCTACAGCGCCTGCGCGACGGGTGCGATTTGTTCCTCGGTCTCTCCGAGCAGACCCTGCTCGACGACGAGCCGCTTCGACTTCATGCGCCTGGGCATGTGGCTCGAACGTGCGAGCCAAACGGCGCGTATGCTCGACGTGAAGCACCACGCTCGGGCCTCGCGCGCGGACCGGAGTCGCCGGTGGAGCTCGCACAGTGGAGCGCGTTGCTCTACTCGTGCAGCGCGAGCGAGGCCTACAAGCGGGTGCCGAGCAAGCCGGACGGTCGTTCGATCGCGGCCTTCTTGCTTCAGGACCCCGCGTTGCCGCGCAGCGTGATCGGGTGTTTGCTGCGGGCACGCGCGACGCTCGAGCGCATTCGTCAGGTCAGCCGTCCCAGCTCGGCGACACGCCGGCCGCGCGCCGACGGGCTGATCGAGCGGCTGCGCACGCGTGACATCGAGTCGATCTTCGCCGACAGCATTCACGACGAGCTGACGCACGCGATCGACACGACGAGCGCGATCTGCGCGGCGATCGATCGGGCGTACGTCGACCCGGGCGACCAGAGCGCGCTCGTGGTCTGACGGGCAAGCGCCGACCTCGAGCCGTCCATGCTCGGCTCGGTGTCGGCGCGAGACGCCGTCAGTCGATCGGGTAGGGCGGGAAGCGGGGGATCTCGTCGGGGATCGGCCACTGGTCGCCCCAGAGGCTCTGTCCGCCGTCGATGTAGAAGGTCTGGCCCGTGATGAAGTCGGCTTGGGTCGAGCCCAGGTAGACGATGAGGTGCGAGACCTCCTCGGCGCTGCCGAGGCGCTTGAGGGGCGCGCTCTTCTGCGCGGTCTCGGGAGCTGCGGCGGGTACTGCTTGGTGCCCGTGGTCTTGATGACGCCGGGGGCGACCGCGTTCACGCGCACGCCGAACTGCGCCCACTCGATCGCGAGCGACTTGGTCAGGTTCTCCACGCCGGCACGGGCCGCGCCGGTGTGCACCATGCCCGGAAAGCCTCGCGCGACGTTCGCGATCACGTTCACGATGCGACCACGCTTCTGCGGCAGGAAACACTTGGTCGCGACCGCGTGGGTGACGTTCCAGGTGCCGAAAGAGGTTGTTGCGCACCACGGCTTCGAAGCCACGTGGCGAGAGGTGCTGTGCGGTCGTCGGAACTGGCCGCCGCGTTGTTCACGAGGAGGTCCACGCGTCCGAGGGATTCGACCACCGAGTCGACGTAGGCGCTGACCGCGTCGTAGTCGCGAATGTCGCAGGTGCCCGCGATGCACCCGCGCGCCTTCGCAGCCCGCGGAGCATCGCCCGCGGCTTCGTCGAGCGGTTCTGGCGGCGGCCGCAGATGGCGACGTCCGCGCCGAGACGGACGAGCTCCGACGCGACCGCCAAGCCGATGCCGGTTCCGCCGCCCGTGACGAGCGCGACCGTGTCGTCAAAAGCCCAGAAGCAAAGATGGTCATCGCGCGGGTTCTACCACGTCTCCCCACGTTTTCAGCGCGAAAGCCCGTGGCGACGGGGGCGTCGTGCGCCGTGGGGTGTGGGCTTGCCGGGCCCTCGGAGCGACCCGTGCCCCACCGACCTCTCCGCATGCACGGGCGCGGGATCTCACGGGATTGCCCCGGAGGAACGCGAGATGGAACGGGGGTCACCCTTCGCGGGTCGCGAGCTCTCGCACCACGTCGCGAAGCTCCGCGGTGTCGAAGGGCTTCGACAGGCTCGCGTCCACTTCGAGCCGGTCCGCCACCTGCTCGCGAATCGCGCTGGCGCTGACCAGGACGATCGCCGGCCGCGCCTCGGGGAAGCGGCTGCGAAGCTCCACGAGAACTGCTCGCCGTCGAGGTCCGGCATCATGAGGTCCGCCACGATGACGTCCGGCATCGGCTCGAGGGCGTCGAGCGCCTCACGACCGTCGGCCGCCGCCCGCACCGAGAAGCCGTCGTGCTCGAGGAGCCGAACGATCAAACGACGCAGGTCCGGGTCGTCCTCGACGATCAACACCGTGGCGGGCGCGCTCACCATCTCTCGTCTACCTCCGAGCTGGGTCGGTAGGCAACCCCTTCGACACGTTCGATCCGGGTTGCGGTCGAGGATCGCCCTCGGCTCGCGCCGAACCGGTGAGGCCCGGAGCGCGCTTCGGACCGGGGGACCGCGATCGACGTTGCGTCGACGGTTCACGTCGGAGAGCATGCGGCGCATGTCGCCGGAAGATCGCAAGCGGTTCGTTCAGATCGTCGGGCAGGTTCTCATCGCGGACGGCATCCTCGGAGATGCGGAGCGTGAGCACCTCGATCGCGTGATGGACGAGCTCGGAATGGCCGACACCGAGCGCAAGGAAGCGCTCAAGGGGATCGACCTCGACAGCGACGTGGCCGAACGCGTCGCCGGGCTCTCCGCGGAGGCCAAGGGCCAGCTGGTCGCCGCGGTCGAGCGGGCCGTGTCGGTCGACGGGGACGTGCCCAAGAGCGAGGCGCAGCTCCTCGAGACCATTCGCGCCCTCGTCGCCGGCTGATGGCGTCGCGGCGAACGCCGCGCCCGGTGACCGAAGCCTCGTTGCGCGAGGCGGCGACGCGCTACCTGGGCGACCGTGACGCGAGCCGTGCGCGGCTCCGGCGGGTGCTGGTGCGCCGTGTGGACGCGGCGGTGGAGGCGCACGGACAGGACCGCGAGGAGCTGCTCGGCTGGGTGGAGGCCTTGCTCGACGACTTCGTTCGGCTCGGCTACCTCGACGACGCGCGCTTCGCCGCCCTGCAGACCCGAGCGCTTCGAGCGCGTGGGGCGTCTCGGCGAGGCATCGAGTCGAAGCTGCGGGAGCGCGGGGTGGCGCCGGAGTTGGTGCAGGCGGAGCTCGCCGAGCGCCCCGACGGCGACGAGCTGCGCGCGGCGGTGCGTCACCTTCGGAAGCGGCGTCACGGGCCCTTTCGTCGCGAGGACCGCGAGGGCGATCGTGCGAAGGAGCTCGCGTCGCTCGGGCGCGCCGGCTTCGGCTACGACGTTGCGGCGAAGGCGTGGGCGCTCTCGCTCGAAGAGGCCGAGGCGCTGCTCCTCGAGTGACGCGCCAGATCGCTTCGGGAGTAGCCCTTGCGCGTGAGCCGGGCTCGCCGAAAGATCCCCGACATGGCCGAGCTGCACGACGCCTCTGGCGTGACCTCGCGGGACCCCGCGCTTCGTTGGTGGACCGCCGGTTCGCGTGGTCCCCGCATCCTCTTCGTGATGGGCTTCGGCATGCGCGGCGACGTGTGGCGTCCGCAGATCGAAGGGCTGCGCTCGGATCACCGCGTCGCGTGGTTCGATCACCGTGGGGTCGGCGAGAGCCCGCGCGGCGACCGACGGGTCTGGACCATGAAGGACATGGCGGACGACGCGGTCGGTGTGCTCGACGCGCTCGGTTGGGACGACGCGCACCTCGTCGGGGTGTCGATGGGCGGCATGGTCGCGCAGGAGATCGCGCTGCGATTCGAGCCGCGTCTTCGCAGCCTGACCTTGATCGCGACGCACGAGGGCGGCCGTTTGCCCGCGAAGCTTCCGACGTGGGTGGGCATGCGGCAGTTCGTGCGCGCGAACACCAGCCGCGGGCCGGCGCGCCTCGAGGCGATGAAGACTTTGCTCTACCCGCCGGAGTTCGCGGGGCGCTTCGATCCCGCGACGCTCGGCGAGCGCATGGCGGCGCAGTTCGGTCGGCCGGTCGCGAAAGAGACGCTCGTCGGGCAGCTCTCGGCGGTGCTGCGGCACGACACGGGCGACCGGCTCGGACGCCTGACGTTGCCGACGTTGATCGTGAAGCCGTGCAAGGACGTGCTCATCAAGCCCTCGAGCTCCGATCGGCTTCGTCGCCGCATCGCACACGCGCGGTTGCTCGAGCTCGCCGACGCGGGCCACGGCGTGACCTTCCAGTGCGCGGCCGAGGTGAACGAGGGCATTCGGCGGCACGTGAACGACGCCGAGATGACCTCGCTCGCGCGACGCGGCTCGTCGGTGCACGCCTGAGAGCGCCGACCACTTGCACGGATCGAATCCATGCGAGTCTTTCGCGGGTCAACGTTTGCCGACGAGGAAGAGGTTCACCGCCACTGCGTGCACGACCCGGTTGGGCGTGCGGTCGAGGTGCACGAAGAGGTACCCGGGCTCCACGCGTGCCCACGGCGCGATCTTGAAGACCGGTCCGACGAAGAGACGGTTTTGGTCGTAGCGCGATGCCGCGCCCCACTCCGCGCCGCGAAATCCGACGAAGAGCTCGTCCCAAACGACGACACCGATCGGATGCGTCTCGTGCATCCACGCGAAGCGCACGAACTGTCGGAAGCGATGCGCGATCTCGTCGCTGCCTTCGCCGAAGCGATGCTCGAAACGCGTGCGTGACTGAAGCGAGAGTCCGGGGCCGAACGCGTGCGAGGCGATCACTTGCTCCCAGAGGCGGTGCTCGTCGACGCGCGCGGCGCCGGGGGCGTCCGGGAAGCTCGGCGTCCATGCGTAGCCGGCCCAGAGCGAGAGCCACGGGAGGACACGAAAACCGACGCCCGGGCGAACCAACACGTTGGTGCCGGA
The DNA here is from genome assembly GCA_020633125.1 of Sandaracinus sp. GTDB lineage: Bacteria > Myxococcota_A > Polyangia > Polyangiales > Houyiibacteriaceae > JACKEH01. Next base: position 20,427 of record JACKEH010000065.1, read on the forward strand.
CTCTTCGCGGCGCATGTGCGCGTCGAGCCAGAGCGAAGGACCCGGAGTGCCCGGCGTGAGGTCTTGCGTCGCGATCCAACCCGCCCAGACCGCGTTGCCGTGGGTGGTGGGCTGGGCGGCGGCGGGTGCGGCCAGGGCGAGCAGCGAGACGATCCAGAACGTGCGTTTCACGGGACTTCCTCGCGCGTCGGGGCGACGCGCTGAAACGATCGGTGTTGCAAAGTGTTCGGCGCGCGGCGGCGCAGAGGCGTCTTCGAGCGGAAGGCATCGGGCGATCGCGTGGCAAACGCCGAGGACTCGGTCGGAAGAGCACGAAGCGTGCGCGCTTCCGCGACGACACGAGCTCGTGGTGCACGTCGCGCTCTGCCGCATTCGCCCACGAGTCGCGATGCCGAGCGAGGGGCCCTGCGCCGAGCGTGTGCCGCCCGATCCCGCACACGCCGAGAGGCCGCGAACGCCGTGACGTTCGCGGCCCCTCGCCGTTCGTCGCCGCTCTCAGTCTTCGCGGCGTCGGCGCACCAACCAGCCGAGCATCAGCAGCGCGAGGGTGGTGTGTCCACCGGAGCCGCCCGCCGCGCATCCCGCGCCACCCGCAAAGCCGCCGTTGCTCGTCTCTCCGGCGTCCACGTCCGTGCCGGCGTCGCCCGTCGCGGCGTCCACCGCGGTGCCGCCATCGCTCGGCGTGCCACCGTCGGTCGTACCACCGTCCGACGTGCCACCGTCGACGCCCGCGTCCGGCGTCACCACCGGCATCGGGTCGAGGTAGTCGGGGATGCCGTCCATGTCGGAATCACCGATGCCCTCTTCGCGATCGCCGGGCGCCTCCCCGTCGGCGTCCGCGTCGAGCCAGTTGTCGTCGCCGTCTCCGTCGACGTCTTCCGTGGTGCCGCGCGAGTCGGCGATCTCCCGCGTCGTCGGGATGTTGTCGCCGTCGTCGTCGGGATCGAGGTAGTCCGGCGTCCCGTCCGTGTCGGTGTCGCGACACGGCTCGGAGGGGCATTCGTTGCGGGTCTCGAGCCCATCGCCGTCGTCGTCCACGTCCAGGTGGTCGGGGAAGCCGTCGGCGTCGGTGTCGACCGTGCCCGAGCCTTCGTCGACGGTGAGGATTCCGTCGCCGTCGTCGTCGGGATCGAGGTAGTCGGGCGTGGTGTCCGCGTCGCTGTCGGCGCAGGCCGACGGCATCGGGCATTCGAGCGCGGTCGGCACTCCGTCCTCGTCGTCGTCGGGGTCGAGGTAGTCGGGCGTGCCGTCCATGTCGCTGTCGCGGCACGGCTCGCTCGGGCACTCGTCGGTGTCGACCAGGCCGTCGCCGTCCGAGTCGAGCGTCGCCGACACCGAGAAGGTGCCGTCGTCCGTCGCCACGTTGCCGGCCGCGTCGGTCGAGACGGCGCCCACGGTGTGCGTCCCCTCGGCGAGGTCGCTGTCGGCGCGGACGGACCAGAGGCCCGCGGCGTCGGCGACCACGCTTCCGACCTCGGTGCCGTCGATGGACACGACGACCGTCGCGCCCGGTTCGGCGGTGCCGGAGATCGTCGGCCTCGGTCCCGGCACCGTCGCGGCCTCGGCCGGGCCTTCGATGACGACCTCGGTCTGCGTGTCGACGAAGCCCGAGACGGTGTCGGTCGCAGTGCGCCCCATGTCGTCGATGGCGACGCGCGCACCACGTGCTCTCCGTCGTCGAGCGGCGTGGAGACGTCGAGCGACCAGTTGCCGTCTCCGTCGGCGGTGACGGTTCCGATCCACATGCCGTCGACGAAGACCTGGACCGTCGCGTTCGCCTCGGTCGTGCCGGTGAGCGTCGGGGTTGCGTCGTTCGTCACGCCCCCGTGCGGCGGTCCCGTCAGCGCGATGCGAGGCGCGTCGACCACCACCGTGAAACGGTGCGCGTCGACCGTGGTGTACGCGTCGCGATCCGTGACCGACGCGAGCACCAGGTGCTCGCCGGCTGCCAGCGCTTCCATGAGCGGCAACGACCACATGCCACGCTCGTCGGCCCGCACGTGACCCACGATCGTGCCGTCGATCACCACCAAGACCACGCTGCCCGGCGTCGCGCTGCCCGTGACGATGGGCATCGTGTCGCGGGTGGTCGCGTTGTCGGCCGGGTGGCGAATCTCGACACGCGGGCCGGGCAGCTCCACGTCGAGCGTGCCCGAGTCGGTGGCTTCGTTGCCCGCTTCGTCGACCGATTCGACGCTCACCGTGTGGTTGCCCGCGTCGAGCGGCGTCGTCAGTTGGAGCGTCCAGTTCCCTTCCGCGTCGACGACGACGCTGCCGACGACGCTGCCGTCGACCGAGACCTCGACCGTCGCACCGGGCTCTCCCGTGCCGCTGAGCTCCGGCGTGGTGTCGCCGGTGACCTCGGGCTGGAGCCATTCGACCGCGTTGCCGAGGTCGACCTCGAACGACGCGCCCGCCGCGGCGGTGTTGCCGAACGTGTCGGTCGCCGTCGCGGAGACCTCGTGCGTGCCCTCCGCGAGCGCGCTCGTCACGTCGATGGACCACGTGCCGTCGCCCGCGACGGTGACGGTGCCGAGCTCGGTTCCGTCGACGCTGACGACCACCGACGCGCCGGGCTCACCCGTGCCGGAGATGGTGGGTGTGGCGGTCATGACCCGCTCGCCCGCGCCGGGGCTCGTGATGTCCACGGTGGTCGAGAGGTCGACCGTGAACGACGAGGTGTCCGACGCCGTGTTGCCTGCGGCGTCGCGCGAGGTGACCGCCACGGAGTGCGCGCCGTCCCCGAGCGCGTCCGTCACGTCGATCGTCCACGTGCCGTCGGCGCCGACGGTGGCGATGCCGAGCATCATGCCGTCGACCATCACGGCGACCATCGCGCCGGGTTCGCCCGTGCCGGAGATGGTCGGCGTGGTGTTCGTGGAGCGGTCGCCGTCGGCCGGCGCGGTGATGGCGACCGAGGTCGACGTGTCGACCGTGAAGTCGGCGCCGTCCATCGCCATGTCCATGCCGCCCATCACGGTGGCGATCACGGTGTGCATCCCGTCCGCGATGTCGCTCGACGGCGTGAAGCTCCAGGTGCCGGTCGCGTCGGCCGTGGCCATGCCGAGCGCGCCGCTGTCGAGCGTGAGCACGACCGTGATGCCCGGCGTCGCGGTGCCGGAGATCACGGGACGCGGTTCGTTGCCGATCGAGTCGTTCGCCGGCGTGACGAGGTCGACGGCCACGACCGAGCACGTGACGTTCGCGTCGCAGATGCCGAGCGAGCACGAGGTGCCG
>JACKEH010000066.1 GCA_020633125.1 Sandaracinus sp.
CTCCGGGGGTGCGCGGGCAGCTAGGCGGTCGAAGGGGAAGAAAGAACCGGCGTCCCGAAGACGACGGCGGTGTCACCATACTCGTAGCGCGCCACGGGGGCGAGCGAGGGAAGCGCGGGCGGGCTCGAGAGCGCGTGCTCGATCACGAAGAGGCTCTCGGGGGCCAACGCGCCCGCGGCGTCGAGCGCACGAACGAGCCCGTCGACCAGGGCGGCCTTCGCGTACGGAGGGTCCGCGATCACCAGGTCGAAAGGGCCGTCCGCCGCGAGGCGTGCGACCTGTCCGTCTCGCTCGAGGTCGTAGGGGCGGACCGTCACCTTCGCGTCGAGGCCGAGGTCGGCGATGCTCTGCTTGAGGCCCGCGAGCGCCTTCCGGTCCCGCTCGACCACCACCGCGTGGGTCGCGCCGCGGGAGATCGCCTCGAACGAGAGCGCGCCGGTCCCCGCGAAGAGCTCGAGCACCCGCTCGCCGACGATGCGGCCGCGGGAGAGCAGCGCGGAGGTCAACGCCTCTCGTACGCGGTCGGACGTGGGGCGCGTGGCGTCCCCGACGTGCGGACGAAAGCGGCGACCCCGCAACGAGCCGCCGACGATGCGGAACGAGCCCATCGGCCGCGCGACTCTAGTACACCCGCTCGGAAGTTCGAGCCCTTCGCTTCGCCGACGCACTCGTCCTCACGGGATCTCACGGGCACGGGCGCGGGCACGGGAAGCCCCCCGGTTTTCTCCAAACCGCCCGCGCGTTGGCCACGAATCGAGAGGGGAACGTCTTCTCACACGAATCGGGCACGGGCACGGGCACAGGCACGGGCGAACACGAAACGAGCCCGCTCGAGGAGAGCGGGCTCGAAGAGGACGTCGGCGTCTGGCCGCGCTCAGAAGTCGATGGCGAAGTGCAGACCCGCGTTGCGGCGGCTCGCCATCGGCGTGAGGCGCACGCGCTGCGCGGCCGCCTCGTCGGCTTCGTCGGAGCCGCCCGTGAGCGCGACGATCAACCACGTGATGCCCGCACCGGCGAGCACGAGGCCCGTGAAGTTGAAGACGTATTGGAGCGCGCTGTGCTTGTTCAGGTCGTCGCACGCGCTTCGCACGTCGGCCTGCAGCCCATCCTCGAACGAGTCGAAGTTGCGGTACTCACCACGGCAGGCGTTGCTGCCCTGCGGCGTCGCGAGGAGCGCGTGCTGGTAGGGCGAGAACCCTTCGAGGCGCATGCCGTCGTCACGCAGACGGTTCACGAGGTCGGAGACACCCCCCTCGCGGCCCGCGAGCTCCGAGGCCTGGCTGTCGTAGTCGCGCACCTTGCCCCAGCTGCGAAGGCCGAGGCCGAACATCACCGCGCCGCCCGCGATGAGCGCCGCGCCGGGAATCCAGCCGAAGTTGGTGCCCTGGTCGACGGCCAAGCTCGCACGGAAATCCGTGCGCTCGTCCGCGACGACGGTGAACGAACCTTCGTACCCGTCGTGCCCGTCCGCGGAGATCGCGAGCGCGTGCTCACCCTCGGTCAGGTCCGGGATGTCGATCGCGCCGGCTTCGTTCGTCGTGCCGACCTCGTTGCCATCGACCGCCACGGTCGCGCCCGGCACGTTGGTGGTGACCCGCGCGGAGCCGTAGCGCGTTTGGTTCGTGAAGCGCGCGACGTAACGCGTCGCCCGCGGACGGAGCGGATCGATGTCCGTCATCGCACGCGGGATGGTGTCCGTGAGCGAGTCTTCGATCTGACCGCTCTCGGCGTTGAAGTAATAGAGCGTCAGCGCGAAGTCGTACTGCGCGCCCGCGCCGGTGCGTCGGACGGTGCCGTAGATGATGCGCTTCTGCTGCAGCTCGCCCGCGATTTCGGCCATACAAGCCGCGTCGGGCTCGTCGCAGCCGTGGACCATCGACATCTGCGTGAGCGTCACGTCGGCTTGGCTGACCTGCACGCCGGGCACTTGGGACGCCGCTTGTCGCAACGCGCCAGTCAGGTCCCGAGCGAGCTCCTCGTCGCCCTCGACGGAGCGAATGCCGAGAACGATCAAGCTGGTGTCCTGGGCCGCGACGGGAAGCGAGACGAAGGCCAAGAGCAACGACGCGAGGCGCACGAGGCTGCGGTGCATGGCGCGAGGGTATTCGACCGCGCTGGTCGGAGGCAACGCGCACGAGCGAGCCACCCTCGCCTCGGGGCGGTGGCGACGAGAATCGAAGGACCGACATCGGGCAAATCACGGGCCTCACGGGGCACGCCACGACCCCACCCCACCCGACGCTCGGCGTGCGGGGTTCGGAATTCCATGCAACACCCGGCCCGCTCCGACGACGGAGCACCCGACCTCATGGACGCCGTCATCCTCGCCGCCGGCACGGGCACCCGCCTGCGCCCCCTCACCGACGACCGACCCAAGTGCATGGTCTCCGTGCTCGGGAAGCCGATGCTGGAGCACGCGCTCGGCCAGCTCGAGGCCGCGGGCATCGAGACGACCTCGCTCGTGACCGGCTACCTCTCCGAGGTCATCGAGAAGACCTACGGCGACCGCTTCGGAAAGATGGCCCTGCGCTACCTTCCGAACCCGGAGTACGCGACGACGAACAACATCGTCTCGCTGCTGCTGGCCAAGGACGCGATCGTCACCGACACGCTCCTGCTCGAAGCCGACCTCGTCTACGACGACGGCATGATCGCGGAGCTCGCCTCGCATCCGGCCCGCAACGTCGCGTTGGTCGACCGCTTCGCGCCGCCGATGGACGGCACCGTCATCGTCAGCGAGGACGGCACGAACGCCGACCGCATGGTGCTCAAGGTCGACCAGGGCCCGGACTTCGTTCGCGAAGGCACCTGGAAGACGGTCAACCTCTACAAGCTCTCGGGCGAAGACCTCCGCGAGCTCGTCCTGCCGCGCATCGACGCGTGGGTGAAGGCCGGCCGCACGCAGACTTACTACGAAGCCGTCTTCGCGGAGCTGGTCGCCGAAGGACGTTGGCCGATGGCGATCCTTCCCACGGGTCGTTTCCGCTGGGCCGAGGTGGACGACGTCCAAGACCTCGCGCACGCCGAGAAGCTCTTCGGCTTCGCGAAGTGAACCGCCGCGCCCGTCGCCGACTCGAACGTTCGCGCAGACGTTGAGCCCCCGCGTCGACGGGGGCAGACTGCCCCCCGTGGATGGCCCCATCCTCCTGGCCTCGCGCTACGAGCTCCGCGAACCCTTGGGACGCGGCGGCATGGGCACCGTTCACGCGGCCTACGACCAACGGCTCGCCCGCATGGTCGCGGTCAAACGCATTCGCCCGGAGCTGCTGGCCGAGCCCGACGTGCTCACACGTTTCGAGCGCGAAGCGCGGGCCGCGGCGCAGCTCACCCACCCGAACGTCGTGCAGGTCCTCGACTTCGGCACCGACGACGGCGCGCCCTTCGTCGTGATGGAGCACCTCGTCGGCGAGACGCTCGACGACCGCATCGCCCGCGGCGCGCTCCCGCTCGAAGAAGCCGTCGCGATTCACCAGCAGCTGCTCGAAGCGCTCTCGGTCGCCCACCATGCCGGCATCGTCCACCGCGACGTGAAGCCGGCGAACGTCTTCTTGGCGCGCATGGGCGGCCGCGAGGTCGTGAAGCTCGTCGACTTCGGGCTCGCGACCCTGCTCGAAGAGGCCGGTCCTTCGAAGCGGCTCACGAAGACCGGCTTGCTCGTCGGCTCACTCGCTTACCTCCCGCCCGAACGTCTGACGGGTGCACGCGCCGACGAGCACACGGATCTGTGGGCCGTCGCCGCGTGCCTCTTCGAGTCGCTCACGGGGGAGCGTGCGTTCTCCGCCTCTTCGCTCCCCGCGATGCACGCGCGCATCGCCAACGGTCTCTCGCTGCCGATCGAGACGCTCCGTCCCGACGCGCCGCTCGGTTTGGTCGAGGTCGTGCGGCGCGGCCTTCGCCCCACGGTGGCCGAACGATTCCCGACTGCCGACGCGATGGCCGAAGCGCTCACGCATTGGCGCGACACCCCGAAGAGCGAGCGCTCCACGGTCGCGATTCGCGCGGGAGCCACGCCCGGACCCGTGGCACCGCCCGGGCCTGGTCCGGTCGCTGCCCCGCCGGCTGCGACACCGAAGGGCTCGTCGTCGAGCTCGAACGTGTCGCTCTCGGCACTCCCGATGAACCTCGACCCCGTGAAGCTCGGGCGTTGGCTCGCGTTCGCGGGGCTCGCGATGGTGCTGGGCGCCATCGTGATCTTCGCGACGGCGTTGCGACCGAGCGAACCCGAAGAGACTCCCGTCGCCGCACCGACGCCTTCGACCCCGACACCACCGACTCCTACGACGACGCGTTCGGCGGCGACACCGACGCCTCCCACCGAGGCTCCGCCCGTCGAATCCCCGGAGCCACCTCCGAGCGAGCCCGCCGTCGTGGTCGAGACACCCTCGGGGGTCGACGTGCCCGAGGCGCCGACCGAGCGGCCCCGCTCACGCCCGCGTGTCGTCGCGAGGCCGACGTCGACGGCCACGACGAGCATGGAGCCCACCACCGAGCCCACCGCGATGCAGGAACCGACGACCATGCATCTACGGCTCGAAGGATTGCTCGAGCCGGAGTGGTGAGCGGCGCCGTTCGTCGCGAAGGCGCCCGCTCGAGCGGTGAGCGGCGCCGTTCGTCGCGAAGCGGGCGTTTCGTCCGGATGCGGGTGCGCACGCGAAAACGCCCGACCTCGAGAGGCCGGGCGTTTTCGAGGAGTGGGCGCGCGCTCAGAAACGTCCGCCGACGCCCGCCATGCAGCCTTCCGTCGTGCAGGCCACCGACGCACGCGGCGCGTCTTCGTCGCCCGGAAGGAGCAACAACACCACGCCCGCCGCGAGCGACGCGGCAGCGAGGCCCCAACCCACGACACCGATGCGGCTCGCGCGTGAATAGTCGTCGGCGACCGACTGCTGATCGAAGTCCGCCGGGCAGCGATCGCCGGAGGAGCCGAGCGTGCATGCGTCGTCGAGGCGATCGGCTTCGTTGCCTCGTTTGACCAACATGCCCACGCCGAGCCCGACCCCGACCGCCGCGACCCCGAAGAGCGCCACCGCACCGATCACGCGGCCACGACCTCCCCCCGACGACGCCGGTTCGGGTGTGGGCTCGGGCGTGGCGACCGGATCGGGCTCGGTGACCGGCTCGGGCTCCGGCTCGGTGACTGGCGCGGGCTCGGCCGGCTCGGGCGTCGCCGACGCGGTCCGCGCCGCCTGCGCCTGCATCGTCTCCAAGGTCCGCTCGAGACGTTGCCGCTGGACCGGGTCCACCGTGTTGCTCGCGCGCGTGAGGAACTCCGAGAGCGCCTCCGCCGCGGGCCCGAAGGCGCCCATGTCGCGGCGCGCGAGGAAGATGTTGTAGAGCAACGCCGGCCGACGCGAGAGCTCGTAGGCACGGCTGAACTCGCGGTCCGCTTCTTCGAAACGCCCCGCCTCGTAGTTGATGCGACCGAGCTCGAAGTGCGTCTGCGCCTGCGTGATCTGCTCCGGCGTCGGCTCCTCCTGCGCGTGCACGGTCGCGACGCTCCCGAGGCTGAGCGCCAAGAGCATCGCCCAAGCGCCGCGACGACGCCGCGCGAGCAAAGCGCCGAGGAGCAAGACCATCCAGCCCACGTGGCCGCTGCCACCGGCCGCGCAGCCGAGCTTCACGCGCGGCACACCTTCTTCGTCGCTGCCGCCGTCGGCCGCCACGCCCGCATCGCCCGAGGCCCCGGCGTCGCTCGAAGCGCCCGCGTCGGGCGCGCCCGCGTCGGGCATCCCGCCGTCCGCCATGCACCCGTTGGAGGTGCTGGCCGCCTCCGCCGGACACGCGTCGCACACGTCGCCGAGCGCGTCCCCATCGCCGTTCGCCTGGTCGGCGTTCGCGTCGGCGCTGCAGTTGTCGCAGACGTCGCCCACGCCGTCCGAATCCCCATCCGTCTGGTCGTTCGGGTCGCTCGCGCAGTTGTCGCACGCGTCGCCGAAGGCGTCGGCGTCGGCGTTCGCTTGATCCGTGTTGGCGGTGCTCGCGCAGTTGTCGCAAACGTCGCCCACGCCGTCCGAGTCCGCATCGACCTGGTCCGCGTTCGCGACCGCCGCGCAGTTGTCGCAGACGTCCCCGAGGCCGTCTCCGTCGGTGTCGGCGTTCGTCGCGTCCGCCACGTCCGGACAGAGATCGCAGACGTCGCCGACTCCGTCCGAGTCCGCGTCGGCCTGCGTGAGGTTGGCGATCGTGCGGCAGTTGTCCGAGGCGTCCGGGATGCCGTCGGCGTCGATGTCGATCGTCGCGGTCTGCCGCCAGATCGTGCCCATGTCGCCGCGCACCTCCACCATCGCGCCGCCGCCGATCACGTCGATCGTCGCGGTGTCGGTCATGACGGTGCCGAAGAGCTTCACGCGGCCGCCCGAGCCGCCGCCGGCGACGTCGCCCCCGCCCCCCGTCGGAGGACGACCGCCACCCGCGCCGCCACGCACCTCGAGACGACCCGAGAGGTAGAGCGCGGGCGAGTCCAGCAAGATGGTGCCGCCCGAGCCGCCGCCGGAAGGGCCGGTGCTCGCGGTCGAAGAACCCGGCGTGCCGTCGCCACCGTTCATGCGAATCGTGCCGACGACCCGAATCTCACGGGTCGCGCGAATCGCGAGCGCGCCACCGCCACGTCCGCCACGGCCGCTGTTGCACGGACCACAGAGCACCTCGCCGCGGCCGCCGCCGGAGCCGGGGTCGAACGCGAAGCCGTCGTCGACCGCGCCGTAGCGCGTGCCGCCTTCGCCGAGCTGGGTCCCCGCGGTCGAAGGCATCGAGAGCAAGAGCGCACGCCCACCGAGGCCGCCGTGTCCGGCGCCGCCGCCACCTTGCGCGGTCGGCCACGGGTTGCCGTAGCCACCGACGCCACCTCGTCCCGGACCTTGCGGCTCCACGAGCTCGTCGGGTGCGCCGTTGTTGTCGCGCTCGTAGCCGCCGACCCCACCGGTCGCGTTGCCGTCGAGCGTGCCGGCCACGACGACCGACTCCGCCTGCAGCAACACGGCGCCGTCGACGATCACCGTCGCGCCAGCCGGCACCGAGAACGTTCCAATGTTCACGTGCTGACCGGTCAGGACTTGGCCGTTGACCACCGTGTAGTCCTCGCCGGCGTGATCGACCGGCTGCGCGAACGCAGGTGCGGCGATCAGTGCCAGCCCCATCCCCCAGAACAGGCTTCGCATGTACCGCAGCGTCGCACGACTCCACTGGGGACGGAACACCAAAGGGTGACGTCACTGGGGTAGGACATGTCGCCTTCGGGGCTCTCCCCCACACGACGACACGGAGCGAAACGCGTTCACACTCGATAGATGCCCGAGATCGCTGTCCCTGCGCCGGCAAGTCCGTCGCACGCACGCAACGCACTTTCTCGTACGCGCTCTCTACAAATACCCGAGCACCAAAGCCCGTGAGAGCAGGTACCACCCGTCGACCAACACGAAGAGCAGGAGCTTGAAGGGCAGGCTCACGGTGGTCGGGCTGAGCATGTGCATGCCGAGCGCGAGCAAGACGTTCGCGACGACCATGTCGATCACGAGGAAGGGCAGGAAGATCAGAAAGCCGATCTGAAATGCCTCCGCGAGCTCGGTCACGAGGAACGCCGGCAGCAACACGAGCAGGTCGCGCCCCGTCACCTCGTCGCGTCGATCCGCGTCCCGACTGCGCCGCGCGAGATCGAGGAAGAGCGCCCGCTCGTGGTCCCCCGCGTTGCGCTCGAGAAAATCGCGCAGCGGCTCTTCTCCCGCGTCGAGCGCTTCGAGGAAGGCGTCGATGCTCCCCGACGAGGTCGGATCGTCCGCGTCGATACGCGCCGCCGCGGGTCCCGCCACCTCGGCGATCTCTTGGCCCACCGGCGTCATCACGTAGAGCGACAAGATCACCGCGAGCCCGCTGAGGATGGTCCCCGAAGGAACCTGCCCCGTCCCGAGCGCGTTGCGCAGGATCGAGAGCACCACGCTGATCTTCGCGAAGCTCGTCGCGGCCATGAAGAGGAAGGGCACGATCGAGAGCGCGGCGAGCGCGACCATCGTGACCACCGGACGCGAGCCCGCCGCCTCTTGCGCGAACGCGACCGACGGCGCCGCCCACACGCCAGCCACGACGAACGCCACGACGCCGCCTCTCAGCAGCACCGACGCTAGTACCCCTGGCCGGGCGTCTCTCCCCACGGCGCGCGAGGATGGTCGGGCCCCCGCCGCAGGTCAACGCAGTCCGCTCTTTACGGGCGCCCCGCTCCCGTGCTCGCCTGCGGCCGAGCGATGAGCTCCGCTTCGAAGACGACCACCGCGCACGCGCCGAGCGCCTTGCACCGCGCCTTCCACGACCCGAGCGCGCGCTCCTACCGCGTCGTCGAAGGCGTCGTCTGGGCCCTCGTGCTGCTCTCGCTGGTGTTGTTGGCGATCGAGCCGATGCTCGAAGGCGCCACGCTGCGCGCGGTGCTGATCGCCGACCAGGTCCTGCTCGCCGGCATCGGCGTCGAGCTCGTGCTCCGTGTCGCGACGTACACGCCGCCTTCCCTCCAAGTCTTCGCGCGACCGCCGGCACACGCGCTGCGCACCCACGTGCTCGCCCGCCTCGGCTACCTGCTTCACCCGCTCAACCTCGTCGACCTGCTGACCATCCTCGCGCTGCACCCCGGCTTGCGAGGGCTGCGCCTTCTCCGCCTCCTGCGTCTGCTCCGCTCGGAACGCCTCTTCCGCTACGGCAACCCCTTCAAGAGCCTCTTCCACGCCTTCGACCAAGACCGCGCCCTCTGGCTCGCGGCCTTCACGATCCTCGGCGTCGAGACCCTGCTCGGTGGCGGCAGCCTCTACTTGGTCGAGCACGGCCATCCCGACGGCATCACCTCGCTCGGCGAAGGCTTGTGGTGGTCGCTCGTGACCATCACGACGGTCGGCTACGGCGACGTGACCCCGGTCACCGATCTCGGCCGAGTCATCGCCGGCACCCTCATGGTCGCTGGCCTCTTCACGCTCGCCCTCTTTGCCGGCATCGTCGGCCACTCGCTGCTCAACGCGGTGCTCACGATTCGAGAGGATCAATTCCGTATGTCCGGTCGCGCCAACCACGTCGTCGTGTGCGGTTTCGAAGAAGGGCTGGAGCAGCTCCTACGTGCCTTCGTCGAAGAACGAAGCCTCGCCAACGCCGAGGTCGTGCTCTTCGGCCCCCACGAACGCCCGGCCGGCATCGCGCCGGAGCTGGCGTGGGTGCAAGGCGACCCGACCAAAGAGAGCGAGCTCGACAAGGTGCGCCTGGTGCACGCTTCGGCGGTGCTCGTCGTCGGCTCGCGAAAGGTCACGCCGCAACAAGCCGACGCCACCACGCTTCTGACGCTCTTCACGATGCGCTCCTACCTCGCGAAGAACCCGCTGGCCGACGCGCGACGCCGACCGGTGCACGTGGTCGCCGAAATCCTCGACACCGAGAACGCGGACCACGCCCGCACCGCCGGCGCCGACGAGGTCATCGAGTCGCAGCGCGTCGGTTTCGCGATGCTCGTGCACTCGCTCGCGTTCCCGGGCGTCGGCGACGCGACCGCGCGCATCGTCTCGGCCGGCGCGAGCGATCTCTACCTCGGCGCCGTGCCCGACGGCGTCGCGCGCCAGACCTTCGGAGAGCTCGCCGCCGCGCTTCGTTCCGCCCACGGCGTGCTCGTCGTCGGCTGGCAAGACGACTCGGGCCGCGTCCACGTGAACCCGAAAGACGACGCCGCGGTCGGAGCGTGCCACGCCGTCGTCTACCTCGCCGAACGCCCGGTCCTGGGGGTGCCCTCGTGAGCCAGAAACGACCCGGCCTCTTGCGCCCGCTGCACGTGCGCGAAGGCGCCACCTACACCTGCTTCGGCGACGGCATCTGCTGCAGCGACCTTCACGCGCTCGGCCCCGTCTCGCGCGAAGAACGCAAACGCCTGGCGATGGTGCACCCGGGCGTGACCGGCTACGACGCGCTCGCCGGCGCGCACGTGCTCGCGGTGCGTCTCGACGGCACGTGCCCCTTCTTGCGCGAGGACCAGCTCTGCGCGCTGCACGAGCCGATGGGCGGCCTGCTCAAACCGAAGAGCTGCCACCGATTCCCGCTCGGCGTGACCGCCACGCCGGCCGGAGGACGCGTCGTCGTCGAGCATCGCTGCTCGTGCCTCAACGTCGGCGTCGGCGAGCCGCTCACCGTCGAACGCGCCGAGCCCCAGCTCACCGTCGGCGTGCGCCTTCGTCCGAGCCACGGCGTCGGCGACCGAATGCGCCTCTCCAAACGGCGCACGGTCGGCTTCAAACGCTACCGCGAGGAAGAGCAACGCCTGCTCGACGCGCTCGCGAGCGCCGTGCCCCTCGAAGAAGCGATCGACCGCGAGCCCTTCCCGAAGCTCGACGGACGCGAGTGGTCCGAGATCGCCGATTGGCTCGATCGCGGCGGCGGCGACTCGCGCTTCCACGACGCGCTCCGCCTCGTGGGCGGTCTGTTGCGCCACCGCTTCTCGGGCGTGCGCCTGTCGAAGCTCGAGCGCCCGTGGAAGCTCGGGTTCGAGCGCGCGACGGCTCGCTCCGAAGCGCGGCCCGTGCGCGACGTCTACGCCGCGTGGTTCGCCGACCACGTGTGGAGCCTCTTCTGGACCCCGCACGCGACCTTCGAGCAGATGCGCCGTGACCTCGCGACGCGCTACGCGCTCGCACGGGACCTCGAGCCACGTCTGCGTCGCCTCGGCGCCCGCGCCGACGTCGCGGCGGCAGAAGCCGTGTTGGTCGTGGACCTCGCGACGAGCAGCGAACGTTGGCACGCCGTCGTCGAAGCCATGCTCGAGTGACCCGGTCGGCCTCGAGGGTCTCGTCCGCTCCTCGACCAGAGGACGGCCGCCTCTCGAGCCGAGGGACGCGGCTCGCGTTTCAAACCGGCGCCCGAACGGGCAGCACCACGCGCACCGTGGTGCCTCGCTTCGGCTCGCTGACGATCGAGAGCAGCCCCCCGTGCGCCTCGACGACGTGTTTGGAGACGTAGAGACCGAGCCCGGTGCCCTCTTCGCCCTTGGTCGTGAAGAAGGGCTCGTAGACCCGTTCGATCACGGCGGCGGGAATGCCTTCTCCATCGTCTTCCACGGAGATCGCGACCCGATCGCCGAGGTCCTCCGCGCGCACCCGAATCCGCGCACGCGACTTCTCGCGGCACGCGTCCGCCGCGTTGAGCAGCAAGTTGAGAAAGACCTGCTCCAGCCGCCGCGCGTCGCCTTCCACCGGCGGCAACGACTCGGGAATCTCGAGCTCGACGACCGCCGAGGTCATGCGTCCGCTGCTCAGGCGCGCGGACGCCCCGAGCACCTGCGCGAGGTCCACGGGCCCTTCGGTCGCCGCGTCGGGAAGGGTGAGATCACGAAGGTCGCGCGTGATCTGCGCGACCCGATCCGCTCCGTCGACGGCGCGCCCCGCCATGCGCATCAAGCGCTCCGTCACGTCCTCGGGCACGTCGAGGGCACGAAGCTCGCGCTGCACGGTCGAGAGGTTCAGCGACACGTACGTCAGCGGGTTGTTGATCTCGTGGACGATGCTGGCCGCGACCGTGCGCAGGACCCGATCACGATCTTCGAGCTCGACCAAGCGCTGCTCGAGCTCCCGGTCACGGTCCGCGAGCTCCCCGAGGCGGCGCGCCAAGTCCGCGCGCAACGCGTCGAGCTGCATCACCTGACGTCGCGCGACCACGTAGAGCGCCGAGAGCATCCACGCGAGAAAGAGCGCGATCACCACGAGCGCGGAGAGCTCGGACCAGTGGTCCCCCAGCTCGGCGCTCAGCCGGCCGGTCTCCCCTCGCAGCGTTCGCACCGTCGCCGACGTCCACGCCTCGTCGACCCCACCGTCGTTCAGCGCACGCAGCCCCTCACGACTCTGGTCCCCGATCGCTCCTTCGCGCGACGCCATCGCCTCGAGCGCCGAACGCAACGCGGGTGTCTCGCCTTCGGTGACCGCGCGAAGCCAGCCGACGTGGGTCTCGACCTCGGCACGTAGGTCTCGGACGGTGATGCTCAGCGCGACCGCCCATACCGCGAACGCGAGGAGCGCCGCGAAGACCAAGGGACCGATCCAAGCCGGACGCAAGAGCCGAGCGGAGAGGCCTCCCACGCCGCGGAGCATACCAGGAGGTCACGGCGCTCCCACGCGTGAGCGCCGCTCCGAATCTCTCACGCCACGCGCGAGGGGCGTGGATCCGCGGCGTGTGGCGTTTCCGTCGCACCCGTCCGACCGACCGGTGGAGCGGTATCGGGCTCCGACCGAGCCCGCGTCGTGGGCTCAACGGGCGTGGGGAAGGAAGTCGAGGCGATGGAGGAACTTCGCGATCTCCTCCAGGTACACGCCGCGGTCGAGGTGCAGCAGGTGACTGCCCGGGAACCAATGCAACCCGCAGCGCTCCCAATGCTCCCAGAGGAGCCGCGAGTGTTTCGGCGGCGCGAGACGGTCGCCGACACCGCCGACGATCATGCGTCCTTCCTTCGGCACCACCGGCGCGTAGGTCAGCGGATTGCTCACCGCGAGCAACCGACGCGCATCGATCAACCGACGCCCCACCACCCGCAACATCGTGCGCACCGCGACGCCGATCGGCTCCCACTCGAGCACCAGGTCGGGGAAGGTGATCACCGGCACGTTCGGAATCGCGAACGTGAGACGAGGCTCCGCGACCGCGAGCACGCTCGACGTGAACCCGCCGAGGCTGACGCCCGTGACGCCGACCTTCGGCACCCCCCGCACCTCCATCAACCAATCGATGAGGATGCGAAGGTCGAAGATCGATTGCGCCACCGCCTCGTTGATGTGCGAAGGCCCGCCCGCGAAATAGCCGTGCCCCGAGAAAGGCGAGTACGCGGGCTGTCGCTCGCCGTGAAAGGGCAGCGTGAAGAGCACGACGTCGCAGCCCATCCGGTAGAACCACGGGATCGCGAAGAACCACTCGTTGACCAAGTAGAGGTCCGCCGAGAAGCCGTGAATCGCGACGATGGTCGGGCGGGGCTGGTCGCCGTGGAACCAATAGCGCGCGTGCGCGACGCGGTTGCCGGCGTGCTTGAGGTAGCGGTCGTGCAGCCGCGGGTTCACCGGCATGAAGGGGCTGTCGAAACGGATCGTCTCGCAGGTCCCGTCGTCGGGATCGAAGCGCGGGTACCAATCCGCCGGCGAGGTTCGAACGCGCACACCCTTCGGCGGCGTCTTGAAGAACCGCGTCGCGTCCCCGCTCTCGGCCATCGGCAGGTAGAAGGCGACGTCGTCCAACGCACGACGAAGCTCGCGGGGGTGGTAGCCGAGCGGGAGCGCGAGCCCCGCCACCGCCGACGCTGCCGCCGTGCGAATGCCGACGTCGATCACCGCGGTGCTGGCGACCCGCACCTTGTCGCCGGTCTCGAGCGCGAAGGGCTCCTCGCTCTCCGCGAAGCTCTCGGGCAGCGTCTCCCACCACGGGCCGTCGGAGCCCGACGGCTCGGACGACGCGGTTCCGTGGCGGATGCGGGACAACACGCTGGACATTCCGACCAGCGTACCCGTCCCGGCCGCTCCGGCGTAGTTCTGCGTTCGGAGGGCCCACGACGAGCCCTCGCGTCTGGACGAACGAAGACCCCTCGGCCGAAACCGAGGGGTCTTTCGAAACGCGGCGTAGGCGTCACTCGATCTCGAAACGTTGCCGCGCGACCAACGCGCCCTCCGGGGTTCGCACCTCCGCGGTCCACGCGCCGGGCTCCGTCACGTGCGACGAGTACGCCCAGGTACGCCAACGCGCCGCCTCCGCCGGAATCTCGAGCGTCACCACGCCGGTGTGCCGACGGTCCGGCCCGAAGAAGCTCACCACGAGCTCGCGCGCTTCGGTGTCCTCGTTGCGCGCCTCGACGAACGCGTAGAGCCGCTCGGCGCGCGACTCGAAGCGCGTGGACGCGTCGACCGGCTCGCGGCCCTCGATGCGTCGCGTGAGCGCGAAGCGTCGAATCGAGAGGCCTCCGTCGCTGTCGAGCTCCGGAGCGGCGGGCGCGGGACGAGGCGCCGGCGCTTCGACGACCGGCTGCGGGGCCACGTCCGCGAGACGCGGGGTCGGTGCCACGACCGCCGTCGCGACGGGCGTGTCGAGCACGGCGGGCGGCGGGCTGGTGGGTTCGGTGGGAACGACCGGGGCGTCGTCGCAACCGACGAGACCGAGCATTCCGGCGAGGACCAGAACCAAGCCACGGCGGGTGGCGCGAGAGGGGAGTCGAGACGTGAGGGTCATGAGCTTCTCCATGGCATTCGGTTCTTCAGGAGCCGTGCCGCGCCCGTTTTTCCGCGCGGCACCGAGTTTCGAGGTCGGCCGTCGTGTGTCCGTGGCGACGCTCGTGCGGACGCTCGGACGCATCCCTCACCCGCCGCAGCGGGTCGCCAAGCGCGCGCGCAGCGCCTCTTGCCGCGCCGCCACGAAGGCGTCGTCCACGTCGGCCTCGCGCTGCATGCGCGGTCGGTCGCCGGTCGCCTCGTGAAAGATCGACGGCTCGTCGAGCACGTCCCAGAGCTCTTCGCCGGACGCGAGCAGCGCGCAGTTGCGGCGCTCGAGCTCGGCCATCATCGCGGGGAACGCGTCGACGACCCAGGGCTTGGTGTCGTGAAGCACCACGATGCCGCCGGGCCCACGCGGGTGGCGCTCACGCAGGTCCAGGCTCTGCGCGAAGGCCTCGGCGACCTGCTCGCCCGTCCGCGACTCGACGTCCCGCGCCGTCACGTTCCAGAGCATCTGCGTGTAGCCGCGCTCCACGAGCAACGCGTCCGTTCGCTCGTCGCGCGCGCCGTAGGGCGGACGAAAGAGCCACGGGCGCCCGCCGAGCACCGCCTCGAACACGGCTTCCTGCGCGTCGAGCTGCGCGCGAATGCCTTCGTCGTCGAGACGCGTGAGGTTCGCGTGATCGTAGGTGTGAGCGCCGATCGTGTGCCCGCGGCGTGCGACCTCCCGAAGCAGCGCGGCCTTCGCGCGATCGGTCGCGTTGTTCCCGTCGAAGCCACGCGCGACCACGAAGAAGGTCGCCTTCACACCATGCGCGTCGAGCGCGTCGAGCAGGCGAGGCGTCGTGTCGAGGCGCGGACCGTCGTCGAAGGTGAAGTGCAACATCCGATGGCGAACGAAGCCGCGCGTCGTGCGCCCTCCCGCCAGCTCCGCCGCGAGCGGGTCGTGTGGAGGCGTCGCTTCGGCGGGCTCCGGCGCGACCACGGTCGTCGGCACGACCGCGCCGACCAGCGCGAGCTCGTGCGCACGAACGGAGCCACGCACGACGAGGAGAGCGAGGAGGGGAGCCAGAAAGAACGTCAGGAGCGAGCGGCGCATGCCCGGCCGCATCGCAGCCCGCGTGCCCACTCGGTTTTCTTCGGTGTGCGCGACGAGGCTCGAGGTCCGTCGTGTCCGTTCGCCCGCGCTCGCGTGGTCGAACGCGGACGGAGCGACACGCGGCCCCTCACGTCGCTGGCGAGCGGCTCAGAGTCGGCCCAACAACGCGTACGCGATCAGGACCGGGACCTCGCGCATCGCGCCCTTGGCCCGCGCGTAGGGCACGCTCCGCGATCCGGTCCCGACCACCTCGTCGAAGCGTCGTCCGAACACCCGCTCGCAGCGGAGCACGTGGTAGCTGTCCGACACGACCAGCACACGGGCCCGTGGAAGCCCCGCGTCGGCGAGAACCTCGGCCGCGTAGCGGGCGTTCTCTTCGGTGCTCGTCGAGCGCTCCTCGAGCCACACCGCATCGGCCCGTAGGCCACGCGAACGCGCGTGTGCCGCGGCGACGCTCGCCTCGCTGCCACCGTGGTCGCCCACCCCTCCCGTGAACACCACCCGCGGCGCCAGGCCCCCGCGCCAGAGCTCGGTCGCCAGCTCGGCCCGTCGGGCCAACGCGGGGCTCGGACGGCCGTCGGGCATGACCCGACACCCCGCCACCACGATCGCGTCGAACGAGCCTTCCGGCGTCCGAAGGCCTCGGCGGTCGAGCCACGCGGCGGCCGTCATCCAGACGAGAAGCATCGTGGTCGCGACCTTAGCAGCCCGACGAAAGTGCCGACGAAAGCGCCTCGTTCCGCCGAACGACCGAGTGTCTGGTTTCTCGACACCCTCCATCCCTCGACGGTGGCACGCAGAACGGGCGTTCGAGCGGAGAGAACATGGCGATTTCGTGGCGATGCCCACGCAAGGCCATTCCCGACTGGCCTTTTCGTCGGTGACCGTGTTCCATGGTGGCGTGTGCGTGAAATTGAAGTGGCGTCGTGTGAAGCGAAGCGGACCCTCGTCCGTGTAGCGGCGACGCCACGAAACTACCGTCCCCACGTGCGCGTGGGCGGGGTTGTGGGGTGAACAGACGTGGTGACGTACGTCGTCTTGGGCTTGATCCTCGCGGCAGGCGTGATCGCCTTCGTGTGGCTACTGCGTTCGCGCTCGGAAGAAGCGCCGGCCGGTGGCGCGGTGGCCGCGTCGGCGCCCGCTGCGGCTGCGCCCGCACCGAAGCCGACGCCGAAGCCGGCTCCTGCCGAGGACAGTCGTCCGGCCGGCCCTGCCACGGAGTCGGAAGACGACGAGGCGGAGTTCACCTTCGTCGCGCGCCGCCCCGCCGATTTGGCCGCCGCCCTCGAGGCGGAAGCCAACATGGAGTCGCTCGAGATCGACCTCTCGACCGCGGAAGAGCCGCCGGAAGACGAGACCGGCCCGGTCGATCGCATCCTGGTCAGCGCGCACGGCAACTCCGACCAGGGCCGCCGTCGCGAGCACAACGAGGACGCCTACCTGATTCTGAACGGCGAGCTCTTCTCGATCGCCGACGGCATGGGCGGCTACGCGGCCGGCGAGGTCGCGAGCCAGATGGCGGTCGACACCCTCACCGCGTGTTGGGAGTCGGGCCACTACGGCGACTTCGAGGAAGACCCGAAGCTGCCGAAGCTCGGCGACCAGCTCGTGCGCGCGATCAAGAGCGCGAACCGCGCCATCTTCGACGAGGCCTCCGCGACGAAGCCAAGCGCGGCATGGGCACCACGATCATCGCGGCGCTCTTCAGCCCGCGAAAGCAGCGCGCCTACCTCGCCCACGTCGGCGACAGCCGCATCTACCGCTACCGCGGCGGCAAGCTCGAGCAGCTCACGCAGGACCACACCCTCGGTGCGCTCCTCGGTGTTTCCGGCCGTCGCGGCGCCCAGCTCACGCGTGCCCTCGGCATCGCCCCCGACGTCGACGTCGACCTCTTCGTCGAGACCCCGGAGCCCAGCGACATCTACCTGCTCTGCTCCGACGGTCTGTCGAAGATGGTCCCGCACGACGAGCTCGAGGCGATGATGGCCGACGCCCCGGAGGATCTCGACGGGCACGTCGAGAAGCTCATCGCGGAGGCCAACGCCCGCGGCGGCAAGGACAACGTCAGCGTCATCCTCGTGCGCGTCGCCGACATGGCTTAGTGCGCTCGCTCGGCTGCGCCTCGCTCCGCTAGGCGGGGAGGTTTCCCCGCACCCCTCTTCCTCGCCGTCCTCCCTCCGCTTCGCTCCGGTGCGGCGGCTGCGGCGCTCCGCGGGCGAGGGCTCCGCCCTTCGAACCGATCGCGGGACACCAAAGGCAGGACGCTCGGCTTCGCCGTCGCCGCGGGATGGCTGCGCCGCTTCGCTCACGGCGGGGACGTATCCCCGCACCCCTCTTGGAGTCCTCGGAGCCCTCCCTTCGCTTCGCTCTGATTTCTGTTCGCTGCGCGCATCGCGCTTCGCTCACGGCGGGGACGTATCCCCGCGCCCCTCTTGGAGTCCTCGGAGCCCTCCCTTCGCTTCGCTCCGGTCGGGCTCACTGCGGCGCTCCGCGGGCCAAGGGGCGATGCCCCTTTGGAAACCCGTTCGCCGCTCGGCTGCGCCTCGCTTCCGTGTACGGGTGCACTCACTCGGCTACGCCTCGCTCTGCGGGTGTGTTGGACGCCTCTTGTCTCCTGGGCGATGGCGAAGCCGAGCATCCTCCCCCGAATCCCGCCCGACGGTTCGAAGGCGGCCTCCGCGCCGCACCGAGCGGGCTGCGGCGAGCTGCGAGGGCTCCGCCCTTCGAACCGATCGCGGGATCCCAAGGGCAGGACGCTCGGCTTCGCCTTCGCCGCGGGATGGCGAAGCCGCTTCGCTCACGGCGGGGACACCGCGGAGCGAAGGCGAAGCCGTAGCGAGCGCACAGCGCACAGCGCTTGCGAAACCGTGGCCCTCACTGCTAGGCACCGCCGGTCATGACGGTCCGCGTCCGCTTTGCGCCCTCCCCCACCGGCTACCTGCACATCGGTGGCGTCCGCACCGCGCTCTACGCGTGGCTCTACGCCCGCCAGCACGGCGGCACCTTCGTGCTCCGCATCGAAGACACGGACGTCGAGCGCAACACCGAAGAGGCCGTCGACGTCATCCTCGACTCGATGCGTTGGCTCGGCCTCGACTGGGACGAAGGTCCCGGCGTCGGCGGACCGCACGAGCCCTACTTCCAGAGCCAGCGCACCTCGATCTACCTCGAGCACGCCGAGAAGCTCATCGAGAAGGGCGCCGCCTACCGCTGCTACGCGACCCAGGCCGAGACGCAGGCGCTGCGCGAGGCCTACGAGAAGGAGCACGGCCACGGCGGCTTCCGCTTCCGCTCGCCTTGGCGCGACCGCACCGACGGCGACCCTTCGCAGCCGCACGTCATCCGCTTCAAGGCCCCCACCGAGGGCGAGACCGGCTGGGACGACCTCGTCTACGGCGCGATCAGCTACCCGAACGACCAGCAGCAGGACTTCGTCCTGATCCGCCAAAACGGCCTGCCGCTCTACAACTTCGGCGCCTTCGTCGACGACCTGACGATGGGCATCACCCACGTCACGCGCGGCGACGACCACCTCGTCAACACGCCGCCGCAGATCCTGCTCTACCGCGCGTGGGGCGTGGAGCCTCCGCGCTTCGCGCACCTGCCGATGGTGCTCGACCCCAAGGGCAAGAAGCTCAGCAAGCGCCGCGCGGACCAAGGCGTGCTCGTCGCCGTGCTCGACTACCGCGACGCCGGCTACCTGCCGGACGGCGTGCTCAACTACCTCGCGCGCCTGGGCTGGAGCCACGGCGACGACGAGATCTTCACGCGCGACGAGCTGAAGGCGAAGTTCGACTGGTCGGGCTGCGGCAAGACCGGCAGCCGCTACGACGTGAAGAAGCTCGCCCACGTGCAGGGCACCCACTTGCGCGGCGCCGACGACACCACGCTCGCGAAGCTCGTCGTGCCTCACCTCGAAGCACGTGGCCTGAAGGTCGACGCGAGCGACCCGCGTCTGCCCGCCGCCATCGGTCCCGTGAAGCTTCGCGCGACGACGCTCGCCGATCTGGCCGACGGCCTCGACTACTTCTTCCGCCCCGACGCCGAGATCGTCTTCGACGAGAAGGCCAAGAAGAAGATGCTCGTGCCCGACGCGGCACCGCACCTCGAGAAGCTCGCCTCGTTGATCGAGAGCACGCCCTTCGAGGCCGAGGCGATGGAAGCCGCGACCACCGCGTGGCTCGAGGCCGAAGGCCTCGCGATCAAGAACGTCGCGCAGCCCGCGCGCGTCGCCCTCACGGGTCGCGGCGCGAGCCCCGGCCTCTACGAGACGATCGTCCTCCTCGGCAAGGACCACGCGCTCGCGCGTCTGCGCCGTGGCGCCGAGCTCGCGCGCAGCGGCGGATGAGCGCGACGCCCGAAGTCGTGGAAGCTGTCGACGGGCTCTCGGAGCCGGTCGTCGCCCGAAGACGACGAGCTCAGCGAAGCGCATCTCGACCGAATCGCGCCGCTCGCGATCTGGCAGCTGCTGAACCCGTGGTTCTACCTCCGCACGTGGGCGCACTTCGATCGCGAGGCCGCGGCGGAGCGGGAAGCACGCCGCGAAGCCGGGCTCGGCTTCGATCGTCGTCCGCTCGTCGCGCTCCTCGGCGGCGCGGTGCTCCTCACGTTGATGGAGTACTTCGGAGCCAAGAACGCCAAAAACACGCTCTACCCCGAGCTCGTCGACGCCGTCTTGCCAGATGGCCTGCCACGTGGCTGGGAGCTGTTGTGCGAGCACGGCTATTGGGCCCTGTGGCGCTTCCTCGGGTTCGGCGTCTTCGCCGTGCCCTTCATCTGGCTCGGCGGCGAACGACTGCGCGACCAATACCTCTCCACGAGGGGGTTCGTTCGCCACTTGCCGATCTACCTCGCCGCCTTCCTCGTGGTGCTCGTCGCCGTGGCCGTGGTTTCGTACGATCCCCGCTTTCAGGCGTACTACCCGTTCTACGACCTAGCCCACCGCTCGTGGGCCGACCTGCTGATCTGGGAAGGCCTCTACTTCCTCCAGTTCCTCGGCCTCGAGCTCTTCTTTCGTGGCTGGTGGCTGAAGGCCTGCAAGGCGCAGCTCGGCTCGAACGCCATCTTCGCGATGGTCGTGCCCTACGTGATGATCCACTACGGCAAGGAGCTGCCCGAGACCCTCGGCGCGATCCTCGCCGGGGTGATCCTCGGAACGCTCGCGATGCGCACGCGCTCAATCTGGGGTGGCCTGCTGGTCCACATGCTGGTCGCGATCAGCATGGACGTCGCCGTCATCCTCCAGCTGCACGGCCTACCCGACACGTTTTGGCCGGCGTGGTGACGCCCCTCCGTCGTGTTAGAGCCTGATCCAGGAGCGGCGTCGAGTGATTGGTGCTCTGGGTGCGTGCACTGGGGCATCCGCGAACCGAGGAAATGTGGGGCATTTTCGAGCGTGAGGGGATGCCTCAGGGTGCGTGCTCAGGGCGCGAAGCGCCGACGCCGCTCCTGGATCAGGCTCTAGGCCGCTCGGCGCTTCGTCGCCGATTGTCAGCGCCCGACGCCGATCCGCGTGACGCCGAGGTGGCGACTCACGTAGCCACCGACATCGTTTCGTGCGCGTTTCCGCGCCGCTCAATGCGGGTAGATCGCCCACGCTTCCGAAGTGGCCACTCGACCAGCCACCCGGACGTGGGCAACTCGCCTCGACCGAAAGATCCATGATTCCGGAAACTTGACACGGACGACCGCTGACCGTCGCAGACAACGAATTACAAGTCGATGACAATTGAGCGAGGGCGTTCTGGCTTCCTTCCGATCAGATTCCCCTCGTCCGAATCCGCCCTTTGAGCTCGCGCTTCTCGTCGAGCCCAGGGCCCCGACCCTGGCTCCAAGCCACGGCGGACAAAGCGACTCGGACGAAGAGATCGAAGGAGAACGACCTTGGAGACGCTCGTCATCGCGCTGTACCTCGTGGCGCTCACGATCCTCGGCATCTACGGCGCCCACCGCGGCAACCTGCTGATGCTCTACCTCAAGCACCGCAAGAACGCGCCGAAGGCCCTTCGCAAGTTCGAAGACTCGGAGCTGCCGACGATCACGATCCAGCTCCCGACGTTCAACGAGATGTACGTCGTCGAGCGCCTCCTCGAAGGCGTCGCGCGCATCGACTACCCGAAGGACAAGCTGCACCTGCAGGTCCTCGACGACTCGACCGACGAGACGACGCAGATCGCCCGCGCGAAGGTCGACGAGCTCTGCGAGCGCGGCTTCGACGCCGACTACGTCCACCGCGTCGATCGCACGGGCTACAAGGCCGGCGCGCTCGAGAACGGCCTCAAGACCGCCAAGGGCGAGCTCGTGATGGTCTTCGACGCCGACTTCGTCCCGGAGCCGAACATCATCCGCAAGATGATCGACCACTTCACCGACCCGAAGGTCGGCATGGTCCAGGCCCGCTGGGGTCACATCAACCGCGAGTACTCCGTGCTCACGAAGTGCCAGTCGATGATGCTCGACGGCCACTTCGTGATCGAGCACATCGCGCGCAACCGCTCGGGCCGCTTCTTCAACTTCAACGGCACCGCGGGCATCTGGCGCAAGCAGACCATCGCGGACGCCGGCGGCTGGCAGCACGACACGGTGACGGAGGACATGGACCTCTCGTTCCGCGCGCAGATCAAGGGCTGGCGCTTCGTGTACGTGCCCGAGGCCCTCGCGCCCGCCGAGCTCCCCTGCGAGATGAACTCCTTCAAGACCCAGCAGTTCCGTTGGGCGAAGGGCTCGGCGCAGACCACGAAGAAGCTCCTCGGCCTCGTGCTGAAGGCGGACATCCCGTGGCGCGTGAAGATGGAGGTGATCTTCCACCTCACGAACAACTTCGCGTACCTGTTCCTCGTCCTGCTCGCGATGCTCCAGCTCCCGAACATGCTGATCCGTCGCCACATGGATCACCCGGAGCTGCTCCTGCTCGACGTCCCGCTCTTCGCGGCGACCTGCGGCTCGATCTGCGTGTTCTACCTGGTCACGCACCGCGCGCTCTACGACAACCTCTGGGACGCCATCAAGCGTCTGCCGCTCATGATGGCGCTCGGCATCGGCCTCAGCGTCAACAACGCGCGCGCCGTGCTCGAAGGCCTCTTCGGCAAGGACCTCGAGTTCGTCCGCACGCCCAAGCACGGCGTCAGCGGCAAGCGCGACGACTGGAAGAAGAAGAAGTACAAGGCGAGCTTCCCGGTGCACTCGCTCATCGAGCTCGGGTTTGGCCTCTACTTCGTCGTGACCATCGCCCTCGCGGTCGTCACCGGAAGCTGGATCACGATCCCCTTCCTCGTGCTCTTCATGATCGGCTTCCTCTACGTGGGAACGCTGAGCTTCTTCCAGGCCCGCTGACGGAGTTTCTGGAGGGGCGTTCCGGCGCCCCTCCCCCCATCGGGCAGAGCCCGAGTGGGGCCCCCCTCCACCCACCCGTCCGCGGGGTCAGCCGCGGACGCGTCTCTCGGAGGGGCGTTCC
>JACKEH010000067.1 GCA_020633125.1 Sandaracinus sp.
ACGTCGAGGTGACGAATCATCTCGAGGATGCGGAGGTAGGCGCGCTCGGTCGCGAGGATGATGAGCGAGTTCGTGCGCTCGTCGGAGAGGATGCTCGTGATGCGCGACTCGCCGGTGCGGCTGCCGATGGTGGCGGCGCCTTGCTGACCCGCGGCAGCGCTCGTCGCGGTGGCGTTCGCGGCGGCGGCCCGGGCACGTCGGGGAGCGCGGGGAGCGGCGGCCGGGCTCGCGGCGGCGCCACCTCCACTGCTGCTGCCTTGGGCCGAGGGGAAGATCTCTTGGAGCTTCGCGGCGATCTCGGCCGCGTTCGCATAGTGAATCGGCTCGATCCAGATCTGCTCGCCGGTCCGCGAGACGTCGACGGCCTCGATGAGCCGCAACATGCGCTGAATCTGCGTGCCGGTGTCGGTGAGGATCAGCGTGTTGGTCGGTGCGTACGCGGTGACGGCACCGGCCTGCGACTTGAAGCGCGAGAGCAAGGTCGCCGCGTCTTCGGCGCTCACGTTCTCGACGCGGTGCAGGCGCGTGATGAAACGGTCCGAGCCCGGCGTCGGCGTGTCGCCCGTGTAGAGCGGGATCGGCTGGTTCTCGATGTTCGCCGTCTCCGAGATCTTCAGGTAGCGACCTGCGGGCACGACGGTCATGCCGTTGACCTCGAGGATCGAGAGGAAGGCGTTGTACGCCTCGGCGACCGTGACCTGCGTCGGCGCGAAGACCGTCGCCTTGAGGCTGCGGACCTTGCTCGAGAGGATGAAGCGCTTGCCCGTGAGGTTCGAGATGAGCCGCACCAGGTCGGGCAGGTCGGCGTCCTCGAGGTTGAAGGTCACGCGCGCGCGCGGCGAGACGGGCTCGTACTCCACGCCGGTCTCGAACTCGGGCAAGCCGCCGCCGGTGCCGGGGGCCGCGGGCGTCTGTGCTTCGGCTTCGTCGCCACCGGAACGAGTCGCGTCACCGAGGCGCGGGCGAACCCGAGCGGTCGGTCGCACCTGCACCGTCGGAGACTCCGACGGAGGCTGCGCGTCGGCGCCGCCGAGCACGAGACCGAGCACCATGAACGATGCCGCGGCGGAGAGGAGGGGGAGGGCGTGTTGAGGCTTCATCGGATGTTGTAGTCGATGGTCGTCGGCTGGCCCCGACGGACGACGGAGAGGGTCAGGTGATCGGCCGTACGAAGCCGCGCATACGCCTCGAGGGCGCTGTCGGGGCTGCTCATGTCGTAGCCGTTGATGGTTCGGAGCATGTCGCCGTTCTGGACGCCGAGACGTCCGAGCAGGCTGTTCCGACGAATGCCGTAGAGCTTCACGCCGACGGTGCGGCCGTTCTCTTCGTGCGGGATCACGCGCGCGGTGCGCATGAGCTCGGCTTGGTTCTCGAGCACGCGATCGACGAGCGAGCGGTCGATCGTGAAGTTCGTGTCGCTGACGCGCGTGATGCCGGACTCCATGTCCGTCGCGCTGATGCCGCCTTCGCTGGTGCCGGCGTTGGGAGCCGGTGCTTCTTCGGCGGCGGCGACCTGCGGCGCGGCGCGCGGACGACCGACGGCGGGCTCCTCGCCGAACATCGTGATCTGGCAGCCACCGGTGGCGGGGCGCATGAGCACGCGGCTGGACTCGATGTGGTAGACCTCGCGGCCGTCGACCGACTGACCGCGGCGGTAGAGCATCGCCTTGCCCGCGGCCCCGACGATGGCGGCGAAGGACCAGTCGGGCGCGACCGGGTTCACGACCGCGGCGACGAGGCGAATGCTGCCGTCGCAGACCGGCGGGTTGGTCCAGTCGACCTCGCCCGACGGCGTCGCCGGACCCTCGGGGGTCTCGACGGCGACGACGACCTCTTGGTCGATCGCGCCCTGCTCGTGGTCGAAGATGTTCCGACGCAGGATCGCGGTGTCGTCCCGCGACTCACGCGCGGCGACCGCGCGCGTCGCGCCGACCGGGGCCGCGCCGCCGGGCTCGACGGGGAGGAACGCCGCGGCGAGCAGACCGGTCGTGCCCTGCGCCAAGAAGAACGCGGTCGCGCTCAGCGACGCGAGCACGATGAGGATGGCGATGTGGTTGGTGCGGGGGCTTCCCACGAGTCTTCCTTGGCGAGTCGATTCCGGAGGTTTCGAGCGCCCCATCGGGAGCTCGGCGTCTGGCGCGACCTCCCCGATTCGGCGATGCCGTAATCAGCAACGGGCGTGCCTAGCGTGGAAGCCCCCTCGGTTCCAGCGGATTCCCCACGAACGGCGAGGGATTCGCATCGGGGCGCAAACGTCTCGTTTGCGATGCCTGCCACGTTGTCGCCGGGGGTGGAGCCGGGCTCGGGGGCGCTGACAAGTTGGCAAGGGAGTCGGGGGGCGATGAGGCCGTTTTCCCAGCAAGCCGGACGAACGACGCGAGGGCGGAGGAGATCCCCCGCCCTCGACGCCGATGGCCGGATTGTTCAGTCGTCTCGGTCGCTTCCGACCTTGCGGTAGATCGTCCGGGCGGAGATTCCGAGGAGCTGCGCTGCGAGCTGCTTGTCGCCTTGGGTGTGCTCCAGGGTCCGGGCGAGGACTCGGCGCTCGATCTCGGCGAGGGGGGTCCCGAGCGCGAAGCTCATCGTCGCCTCGTCCCGTCGTTCGGCGCGGGCGACCGCGTCCGGCAGATCCGCGACCTCGAGGCTCGTGTTCTTGGCGAGCACGACCGCGCGCTCGATGACGTTCTCGAGCTCACGCACGTTGCCCGGCCAGTCGTAAGCAACGAGCTTGTCGAGCGCTTCACGGCTCGTGACGAGCGGTTCGCGATGGTTTTTCTTCGCGTAGAGCGCGAGGAAATGGTCGACGAGCAGCGGCACGTCGTCGCGTCGATCGCGCAGCGGGGGGCTCGTGATCGCGATGACGTTCAGGCGGTAGTAGAGGTCCTCGCGGAACTCGCCCATGCGCGCGGCCTGTCGGAGGTCGCGGTTGGTGGCGGCGATGAGGCGGAAGCTCGCTTTGACGGTCTTGCCGCCGAGCGGCTCGTACTCGCCTTCCTGCAGGACACGCAGGAGCTTCACCTGCACCGCGGGGCTGAGCTCGCCGATCTCGTCGAGGAAGAGCGTGCCGCCGGCGGCCTGCGCGATGCGGCCCTCACGCTTGGTGACGGCCCCGGTGAAGGCGCCGCGTTCGTGGCCGAAAAGCTCGGATTCCACGATGGTTTCCGGCAGCGCGGACAGATTGACACCGACGAAAGGACCGTCGAGCCCGCTGCGCTCGTGAATGTGGCGCGCGAGCAGCTCCTTGCCGGTGCCGCTCTCGCCGAGCACGAGCACCGTGGCGGTCGAGGGCGCGGCGGTGGTCGCGATGTCGAGGGCGTGGCGCAGCGCGGAGCTGGAGCCGACGATGCCGCGCACCGGCGACGAACGTTTGAGTGCCGTCAGCTCGTTGCGGAGCGTGCGGTTCTCCGCGACGAGGGCGTGGCGCTCGGCGGCCTTTCGCACGGTCTTGACGATGTGCAGGCGCTTGAGCGGTTTCTCGACGAAGTCGTAGGCGCCTTCGCGCATCGCCTCGACCGCGGTCTCGATGGTGCCGTACGCGGTCATCAACACGACCTCGGCGTCGGGCGCGACGGTTCGCAGCGCCTTGACCAAGTCGATGCCGCTCATGCCCGGCATCATCAGGTCGGTCAGGACGACGTCGACGCGGTGCTGGCGGCAGAGGTCGAGGGCCTCTTGGGCGGAGCTGGCGGTCAGCGCGCGAAAGCCCTCCTTCTGGAAGATCTTTCGGAGCGAGACGAGGTTGGCCTCTTCGTCGTCGACCACGACGACGGTGATCTCGGCTTCGGACATCGTGTGACTCTCTGTCTTTCGCGGATGACAATCTGTCAACCGGGCGCCCGCGAGCGGCGAGAATTCCAGGGGTTTCGTCATCGAGCGTCTCCTGAGGCACTCGCGGAGCAAACGACGGGCCGGTCTTGCCTGGCGGCCTCCCCCATGGCGATGCTCCGCGCGTGACGCAGGACGAGGTCGAGCGCGCGTTCGCGGCGTGGAAGGGGCGCTACGTCTGGGGGGTCCGCGTCGGCGCGGAGTCGTTGCTCTCGTTCGAAGGCGGGGAGCCGCGCCTCGAGGTCAACGAGCACCACGACGTGCACGGCGAGCTACGCCGCGAGGTGCTGCCGCGTGGCGGCCATCGTTTCGTGGTCTTCGATGCGCGCTTCGAGCTCGGTTTCCACGGGGAGACCGCCGCCACCGACGAGGACGGGCCGGGGACGCTCGCGCGCGCCGCTGCGGAGCTGTCGGGCCAAGCGCTCGAGCGGGTGGGCCTCGAGAAGGGGGCGCTTCGCCTCGAGTTCGACCTCGGCGCCCAGCTGCGGGTCTGGCGGCATCCACAGAGCGAGCCGGGCGCCCTCGTCTGGCAGCTCGTGTCCGAAGGCATGCAGCTGGTCTTTCGCGCCTGAGAGCGCCCAGCACTTGCACGGTTCGAAACCGTGCGGCTCCGGAACGCCGCCCGCGAATCGTGGCGTGCGTTCTGAAGCCCTTTCGCGGGCGAGAGGGGAATCACGCGAAGGGGGGCGGTGGAGGGCCGGGGATTGAACCCCGCGGCATCCCCCTGCTATGTCGTCGCGTCGCTCGTGTCAGACGGGCGTGGTGGAGGGCTTCATGGTGCGTTGGACTTCGATTCTCTTGCTTTTGGGCCTCGCGAGCGTGGGCTGTGGTGACGACGACGGCGTGACGCCGATGGACGACGCGGGCACGGAGACCGACTCCGGCACGCCGGGGACGGACGCCGGCCGCGACGCAGGCACACCCGTCGATTCCGGAACGGACGCGGGCGTCACCTGCACGACCGGCTGTGAAATCGTCGAGCTCGCCACGGGCATCGATCACGTCTGCGGACGTCGCGAAAACGGCCAGGTGCTCTGTTGGGGCGGCAACGGCGCCGGTCAGCTCGGCGACGGTCGCGAGCGCGGCCACGGCGACTGTGCGACCCGCGAGGACGGAGCCTCCGGCTACGACTGCACGGCGACCCCCGTGGTGGTGCGTGGCGTGACCGCGAGCGCGATCGCGACCAACTCGTCGTTTCAGACCTGCGCCATCACCAGCGAGGGCACGTCTTGTTGGGGTCTCGAAGACGTCGCCGCGACGGGCTCGGACACGCGCGCGGAGCGCTTCCAGCCGGAGATCGTGATGGGGTTCTCCCCGGCGGTCGCCTTGGAGGCGCCCTTCAGCCAGCTCTGCGCACGCCTGATGAACGGCACGGTCGTGTGTCGTGGCGAGAACGACTCGGGGCAGCTGCTCGCCGAGGGAGACGATCCGCGGCGCATGGCGATGCCGCTCACGGGTCTCTCGGACGTGCTCGAGTTCGACCTCGGCGTCGGGGCCAACTTCGGCTGCGTGCGCACCGCCGACGCCCTTCGCTGCTGGGGCTCGAACCAGGACGGTCAGCTCGGCGACGGCGTGGCGGAGCACTCGCTCTGCGGCCTCGTGCCGGAGACCTTCGATTGCAGCCGCACGCCGGTGACGGTGTCGACGCTCGACCCGGCGGAGGTCGTTCAGGTCGAGCTCGGCTCGCGCTTCGCGTGTGCGCTTCTCGACGACGGCACCGTCTGGTGCTGGGGCGCGAACGCAGCGGGTCAGCTCGGTGACGGCACCACGGTGTCGAAGGCGGAGCCGCAGCAGGTCCCGGGGCTCACGGGCGTCGCGCAGATCTCGCTCGGCGCGCTCACGGCGTGCGCGGTGCTCGACTCGGGCGACGTGCGTTGCTGGGGCTCGAACCAGGAAGGTCAGATTGGCGACGGCGCGGAGATCGGCAGCCACGCCTCGTGTGAGATCGGCACGACGGTCGACTGCGTGACCTCTCCGACCGCGGTGTTGCTCGAGGCGAACGTCACGTCGGTGCAGGTCGGCACGCAGACGGTGTGTGCCCTCGCCGAGGGTGGCGCGGTCTATTGCTGGGGCGCGAACCTGCGTCGCCAGCTCGGCCAAGACGACCGCATGCGTCGTTCGACGCCGGTCGAGGTCGCCGGCCTCGACTGAGCGCCTCTCGCGACGCGAAAAACGCCCCGCCGGTTCGGTGGGGCGTTTCTCATTGGGCGTGCGAGCCGTGTCGCGAGAGCCACCTCGCGAGGCGCGTCACCAGGACGCCGTTGCGTCAGGCGTCGTCGTGCTCGACGAGCTCGTCGGCGGCCGAGGTGTGCTCTTGGTCGTCTGCCACCGACCCAGCCGCGTCGAGGGTGTCGTCCCAGCTCGGGTCGACGGCGTCGTCGCCCGAGGTGTCGAGGTCGTCGTCGTAGGTGGGATCGATGCTGTCGTCCTCGCGGCTCGTGAGCGCGCTGAGGAAAGGGGTTCGAATCGCGTGGTTTCGAATGCCGATCATGAGAACAGCCTCCCGCGCCGAGGTGCGCGTCTGAACGTTTGATCAGTATGCGCGTTTCGCGGGCGGCGTCCAGTGACGTCGTGGTGTCGAGTCGTTCCCCCGTGGCCCGAGTCATCTCGTTGGCTCGTTGGCTCGTTCGCTCCGCCGCGTCCGAACCGCGCGGTTCGAGCCGTGCCCCTCAAGGGAAACACACCACGGCCGCGTCACTCGGATTCCACTCCACGGGCCCGAAGCCGCTTCGGTGTCCGCGGCTCCGGCAGACGAGGTCGGCAGCGCTCGCGCACCCGAGCGTGTTCGGGTTGGTGTTCGGGTCGCACCCACGGCTCGTGAGCTCCGTGGTCGCGATCGACTGCGCGAACCCGACGTCGGCCGGGAGGCACGTCACCGTCATCTGCACGTCGGAGTGCTCGGTCGGACCGACGCCGGCGCCGAAGCCTCGGCTTCGGCAGTAGCGGTTCACCGCCGATTGCGCGACACGGGTGTGCACGTTGCTCGTCGTCACCGCGATCGAGCTCGCGCTCGAGACGTCGGCGAAGCTGACGGTGTGTTGATCGGCACGCGCGCCGAAACAGACGACCCGCGCGCCCGTCGGTGTCGCTTGAAGATGCCCGGCGCCGCCGCCGGGATGACAACCGCGCGCCGCGCACCAACGGCGCGCCGCGGACATGCAGACGTTCAGCCCGCCGTTCGGTCCGTCGCAGGGCGGCTGAGCCGCGGTCAGCTCGGCCATCGGAACCGGGTCGTGAATCGTGGCCTCAAAGCCTTCGTCCGCGGTCCCGTCGCAATCGTCGTCGGCGAGGTTGCAGCTCTCCGCGACCGGCATGCGTGCGTCGCAATCGACCCACGCACCCGCTCGACAGGTCTCGGCCCCGGCGCCACACGCGCTGCTGCACGCGCGCGACAACCCCTCGTCGACGGTGCCGTCGCAGTCTTGGTCGACGCCGTCGCACGTCTCTTCGCTCGGCGTCGGCGCGTCGCATCCGGCAAACACGCCGGCAGCGCAACGCTCGACGCCGCTGCCGCACGCGTTCGTGCAGCCGCGGGTCAACGCTTCGTCGATGGCGCCATCGCAGTCCTCGTCGGTACCGTCACAGGTCTCGGGGCGCGCGGAGCCGCCGGAGCACGCCGTGAACGCGCCGTCCTCGCAGGTGATGGTGCCGCCGCCGCACGCGGAGCTGCAGGAGCGTGGCGCGATCGCTTCGTCGACGAGCCCGTCGCAGTCGTCGTCGCGGCCGTTGCACGACTCGTCGGGCAGCTCGCAGAACGCATCGGTGCCGTCGCAACGCACGCGACCTTCGCTTTCGCAGCCGGTGGTGCACGGGACGTCGTCGGTGCAGGTGGGGCCGCCGTCGAGGCGCGTCGCGCTGGCGTCGCGCCGCGTCGTGCTTGGTTCGGTGCCGCTCGCGCACGCGACCAACAGCCAGCCCACGATCCACCCGGCGCGTCGAAGCTCGATCACGGAGACACGATATCCGGCGCGCGGTCGAGGCGACCGACACCTGGTGCGCGAATCGTGTGTGAGCGTTGTTCGTGTCGAAGCCCATCCCCCTGCCGCGAGGTTCGTTGCGGAACCAGCGGCGGAGGCAGGGGACGTGAATCGGGAGGGACCCGCGACGCGATTCGCTCGTGTTCGAGGGGTCGCAGACCCTCGAGAACCCGTCCCCCGAGCCGGAAAGAACGGTGACGGGGACTCGGTCAGCGCTGACGGTCGGACATCTTGCGCACGTAGTCGACGACACGAAGCGGCTCGGCGGCTGCCGCGCCCAGCACGCCGCCCATCATCGCGCCGATGACGCCCACCGTCGCCACCTCGCTGCCCGCGAAGAAGAGGCCGGACAGCGGCGCACGCGGACGCAGCCACGCGTTGCGGA
This sequence comes from Sandaracinus sp., assembly GCA_020633125.1. GTDB lineage: Bacteria > Myxococcota_A > Polyangia > Polyangiales > Houyiibacteriaceae > JACKEH01. The sequence goes on from JACKEH010000067.1 coordinate 8,188, forward strand.
ATCGCGTCGGGGTCGGCTCGAGGCCGTAGATGGCGCCGTGGGTGGGGCGCACGAAGTGATGCGTCGACGCCGGCGTCGAGAGCTCCGCGTACTTCACGAGCGGTGCGAGGCCAGGCATGCGTTTGCCGAAGTGTTCGAGCAGCTTGTCGTGAAGCTCGGTCTTGAGGGCCTCGTACGCGTCGCCGCGTTTGTGCCAACGCGCGTCCTTGAAGGGCGCGAATGTCTCCCACGGTACGAAGGTCACGACCTCGCCCGTGTGACGTCGTTCGGGGCCGGCGTCGTGCTCGGGATCCTTGAGCGAGGGGAAGCTGCAGTAGAGGCAAGGCGCTTCGCCGCGCACACCGTCGGCGCGCACGTCCCACGCGGGGACCTCCATGTCGTAGGTCTCGTAGAACCATTGGTTCGCGGCGGTCGCGCCCGCGGCGGCGACGTCGCCTTCGAAGCCGAGGTAGAGGCAGACGTGCGCCGGCGAAGGCTCGAGCGTCGACACGCTCGTCGCCCACGCGTCTTTCGCGATCTCGGGCGGCAGCAGGTGCTCGGCGGTCGAGCGCACGCCCACTGCGGAGACGACCTTCTTCGCGCGCGCCTCGCGGCCGTCCTTCAGCCGCACGCCGGCGGCGCGCCCGCCTTCGACGAGGATTTGATCGACGTCGGCACGAATGGTGGTCCAACCGCCCGCGTTCGCGACCGTCTGCAGCAGCTCGACCGCGATGCGCTTGCTGCCTCCGACGGGGTAGTAGGCGCCGTGAAGGAAGTGCTTCACCACGAGCGCCTGCATCGCGAACGACGAGCGGCTCGGGACGGAGCCGTAGTAGCCCCATTGCGCGGTGAAGACGGCGCGAAGGCGCGGGTCGTCGGTGAGCCCGTCGACGACGTCCTTGGTGCGCATCTCGAGCCACCGTTGGGCCGGCTTGGCGAGCGTGCGGTCGAGCACCGGCGCGGCGGCGCGTGGGGCGAGGCGCGAGAGGTAGTAGCCGCGCATGGTCTTGGAGACGGCGCGCACGAGGTGGAGGTATTCGTCGATCGCCTTTTGTTCGCGCGGGTAAGCGTCGATCAGGTTCTCGCGGAACTGGGCCGGCGAGTCTGGGAACGCGATGCGCATCCCGTCCGGGTAGGTGAACTCGTCGTAGCTCTCGCCGAGGGAAGCCCACTGCAGACGGCCGTCCGTGAGCTTCGAGAGCAAGCGGCCGGTCAGCGTGTGCTCGGTGACTTCGCCGACGGCGTGCACGCCGACGTCCCATTCGTAGCCAGGTCGGCGGAACGCGTGGGTGAAGCCGCCCGCGACGTAGTGCTGCTCGACGACGAGCACGCGTTGTCCGAGCTTCGCGAGCAACGCGGCGGCGGTCATGCCGCCCATGCCCGAGCCGATCACGATCGCGTCGAACGCGTCCTTTCGCTCGGAGCCTTCGGGGAGGTGTTTGGACCAGGGCAGGGCGTCGCGGCTCATGGCGAGCGGGAGATAGCGCGAGTTTTGAAAATCGGCCAGTCGGTCAGAAATGACGAGGGGCTACGTCCGCGAATCGAGAGCGCCGTCGTCGTGGCCTTCGACCGCATGGGGCGCGCGAAAAAAAAGCCTCCGCAGGGGCGGAGGCTTCTTCCCGTCCATTTGGGCTTTGCCGGATGGGGGAGGGGCGCCGGAACGCCGGGACGCCCCTCCAAGAATCGTCCGCGGCTGACCCCGGACGGTTGGGTGGAGCCCCTTTCGGGCTTTGCCCGATGGGGGGAGCCTCCAAGAACCAAAAACTCACCCCTTCAAGGCCGCGAGGGCCGTGTCGTAGCTCGGCTCCTGCGCGATCTCGGGGACGAGCTCCGAGTGCACCACGACGTCGTTCTCGTCGAGGACCACGACCGCGCGGCCCGTCAGGCCCTTGAGCGGACCGTCGACGAGCTCGATGCCGTAGTCCTTGCCGAAGCTCGAGCGGAAGCTCGAGAGCGGTACGACGTGCTCGAGCCCCTCGGCCTCGCAGAAACGCTTCTGCGCGAAGGGCAGGTCGCCGCTGATGAGGAGCACGACGGCGTTCGCGTCGCCCGCCTTCGCGTTGAACGCGCGGCCGGCGGCCTGGCAGACCGCGGTGTCGTAGCTCGGGTTGATCGTGAGGACCTTCTTCTTGCCGGCGAAGTCCGCGAGCGACTTCTCGGCGAGGGTCTTGTCGACGAGGGTGAACGCGGGCGCCTTGGCGCCGACCGCGGGCAGCTCGCCGCTCGTGTGGATGGGGTTCCCCTTGAGGGTGATGTTCGCCATGGCGCGCTTGTCCTCCCGACGGCCTCGAAGAGCAAGGGCCTCCCGTCGGTTTTTCGGAGCCCGCGACTACTTGCGAAGCTCGATCTCGGGCGGCGCCTTGAAGAACGCGTTTCGCTCGGGGTCGTTGTACGTGCGGTAGTCGATGTCCCAGGGCGTGATGGTCTGGGCGCCGTCCTTCCACGTCAGCGTCATCGCCTTCGGGGTCACGCCCCGATAGCTCGAGTCCGCGGGAAGGTCTTCGTTGTCGCTGCCGCCACACGAGAAGACGGTGATGAGCGTGACGTTCTCGTCGTCGTAGGTGCGCGCGAAACCGGAGTCGACCTTCTCGTGACCGCGCACGAGCGTGTGGCAGCCCATGCGCTGCAGGAACGCCGCGGCTTGAAGGCGACCGAAGGGGAACCGCGCCGACTGCTCTTGAAGCTGCGCGGGGATGACGTCGGTCGAGCTCGGATCGCTCCACATCATCTGAAAGCGCGCGTCCGGGTCGTTGAGGAAGGCCATGTCTTCCCAGCGCTCCTTCACGAGACGGTCGCGCGGGATGCCGGCGTGCACGAAAAGCGTGCGGTCGAAGATGAGCGCGCTCGGCATCGCCTCGAAGAGCCGCATGTAGTCGCGGAAGACGTCGATGGGCAGGTGCGGCTTGAGCGTGTTGATCGCTTCGGCCGGCTTCACGCCGCCGAAGATCTGACCTTTGTACTCGATGTAGTACTCGTGGTTTCCGCGCAGGACGTAGACGTGATCGGGCGCCGTCACGAACATCTGCAGCGCGGTGCGGAGCACGCCGTTGAGGCTGAAGAGACCGCGGTCGATGTAGTCGCCGAGCAGCACCAGCATCGGCTTGGGGTGATTGTCCGGGTCGCGCTTGAAGGCCGCGACCTTGTCGAAGAACTCGGCCTGCATCACCGCGCCCTTGAGGCAGGAGTAGCAGCCGTGAAGGTCGCCGAGGACCGTCAGCTCGTAGCCCGCAGGGTGCGTGGCCGGGCAGTAGTAGACGTGGCTGTCGAGGAAGGCCTCTCGTCCGAGCTCGTCGACCTTCTGATTTCCGGACAGACGGCCTTGGCCGTGCTCGCGTTGGGCGTCGAGCGTCTCGCGCACCTTGGCGAGCAAGCGACGGTCGGCGTCGATCTGCTGGAGGATCTTCTCCTTGTCCGCCGAGTAGTGGAACTCGAACTGCCCGAAGAAGGGATGGTCCGGCTTGGAGACGCGACGCTCGATCGGATCGACGATGGTGGTCCGCGGCGCGTCCGCGTCGGTTTCCAGCTCGATGCCGAGGTCGGCTTGGAAGAGCTCGACGAGCTCCGCGCGGAACTTCGCTTCGGCAGGGTGCACCTGGCCGTCGGCGTGTATGAGCTCGTCGACCGCCTCCATGAGGACCTCTTGGTTCTCGCGGTCGAAGCCTTGAAAGAGCTCGAAGCACTTGAGCTTGAGCTTCGCGTGAATGAACGCGTCTTGGTTCTCGTTCTGCGCGACGGCCTCCGTGAAGAGGTCGCGGACGTAGGCATCGATGTTCTCGAACACCTCGAGGAAGTGTGTCGTGAAGCGTTCGACGAGCTCGGTCTTCAGCTTCGCGTCGCCGTCGGGCATGCCGGTGTCGACGCGTTGCACGACGAGCTTGCGGACGTAGCCGCGCACGTATTCCTTCTCGCTGTCGTCGAAGTCGCCATCGATGTACCCGAACGTCGTCAGGTAGAAGAGGATGGCGTGCATCTGCTGTTCGGCGACTTGGGCGTTGGTCGAGAACCGAATCATGCGCGCGAGGATACAGCCTTCGGACCGGCGGGAAGCCTCGGATGCATGTCCCCGGCTCTGCGGCCCGCCACGTCACGTGCCGGGTCTTCGAACGACTCTCCAAAAGCTGGCTCGACGCCCCTGGCGCTCGGCTAGAACGTGTTCCATAATCGTCGGGCTTTGCCGGACGCCCTCGGTGTGGAGGACGTTCGCGCACCGGGATCGAAGGTCGGCGTTCGGGTCGGCCGAACCATCGGGGGTCGCTCATGGGTCGTCGCAGCTGGGCCTGCATCGGCATGCTCGCGCTCGTGCTCACGTCGGGTGTGGTGCACGCGCAGCCTTCGCATCCTTCGGAGGACGCGTTTCCGCATGGCGCCCTGCACCTCGAGCACGAGTCGCGGCTCTCGCTCCCGACGTGGGTCACTTGGACGGGCCTCGCGGCGACCGCGGCGCTCGGCACGTCGATGGTGTGGTCGTTCTCGAAGCTCTCCGACGCGCGGCGGCTTCACGACGCGGCGCCCAGCCCGCAGACGCGGGACGCGCTCGATCGTCGGCGTCGTCAGACGCTCGGTCTCGGGCTGGGAACGGGGCTCGCGGCGATCGGGACGACCTTGATCGCGATCTTGGCGACCGATTGGGGGGGGCCGGAGGTCGGCGGTTGGGCGACCCGTGAGGGCGGTGGACTGTCGATTGCGGGTGCGTTCTGACGCCACGCTTCGCCGCTCTCGAGCGCGGCGATCGTGGTGAGCTCGTGATGTCGACGAGCGATGTCGACAGCGATGTCGACGAGCGATGTCGACGAGCGATGTCGACGAGCGATCAGCGCCGCCGAAGCGCGCGCCGCTCGTTCGACACCAACGCCTCGGGCCCGCCGACCTCTTTTGCCCACGTCGCGAGGTCGCGCATGCCATCGGAGAACGAGACCTGCGGCTCGTAGCCGAGCTGATCGCGCGCCCGACGCGGGTCGAACGAGCTGCTCTGCCCGCGACGAATCATCTCGGGCGGCGGGACGTGTTTCTTCGTCCACGCGAGGGCGAGGTGGCCGCGTAGACCGAGCGCGCTCGCCTTCGGCGCCGGGAGATCGAGCGCGGTGCTGAGCGCGCCGAAGAACTCGGACGCGAGGTTGAGCTCGGCGTCGACGACGTAGGCCACGGTACCGTGCGCGTCCGCGGTGGTCGCGAGGCGCGCGGCGTGCGCGAGGTTGTCGACGTGGGTGGTCGCGATGAGGTTCGCGCCGCTTCCGAAGAGCGCGATGCCGCCGCGCCGGGCTTCGGCGACGAGCTTCGGCAGCCGCGAGGTGTCCCCCGCGCCCCACACGCGGCCGGGACGGAGCACGACGATCTCGAGCTTGCCGTCGCCGCCCGCGCCGACGACGAGCTCTTCCGCTTCGAGCTTCGTGCGGCCGACGACGCCGAGCGGCGCGTGCGTGAGGGCGCGGTCTTCGTTCCACCCGACGCGAGGTCCGCGGTGAAGGGTCGCGTCGGCCGAGCTCACGTGGACGAGGCGTCGCACCCCGACGTGGCGTGCGGCGCGCACCACGTTCTCGGTGCCGGCGACGTGCAGCGTTCCGAGCGCTTGAAGCGAGGCGTGGTCGTCGTGTCGACCGGCTGCGTGTACGACGGCCTCGCAGCCGCGGGCCGCTTCGGCGAGGGCGTTGGGATCGCCGACGTCACCTTCGAAGGCCGTCGTTCCAACGGGAGCGTCCGCGCGGTCGCGAACGAACGCGTGCACCGTGGCGCCCTGCGCGAGTAGCTCGCGTGCGATGGCGCCGCCGACGAATCCGGAGGCGCCCGTGACCATCACTCGCATGCGCGCACCCTGGCAGCGCCCTTCCGTGCTCGCAACGGGGAGGGCGTGACGCGCGACACGCTGGTCGCGATCCGATCGGCCCGCGTGCCCTTCGAGTGGCGGCCGCCACCGCCTCGCCGCCAATCCGCCGCCACCTCGCTCGCAACCTCGCGAAATCACGCGCGCCGCCGCCGGTACGTGCGTTGCGATGTCGGGGGCACGCGCGGCCGTCGCCGCGCCAGGAGGCATCGAATGATCAAAGAGAAGGTCAAGGCGATGGACGACGCACTGCGCGCCATCGAGAAGCAGTTCGGCAAGGGAAGCATCATGCGGCTCGGTGAGCGCAAGGTGGAGCGGGTGCCGGTGATCCCGAGCGGCTGCCCGTCGCTGGATCGCGCGCTCGGCATCGGTGGCTACCCGCGCGGACGGGTGGTCGAGGTCTTCGGGCCGGAGTCGAGCGGCAAGACGACGCTCACGCTTCACGCGATCGCCGAGTGTCAGCGCGCGGGCGGCGTGGCCGCGTTCATCGACGCGGAGCACGCGCTCGACGTGCAATACGCGCAGGCGCTCGGGGTCGACGCGCAGGCCTTGCTCGTCAGTCAGCCCGACACGGGAGAGCAGGCGCTCGAAATCGCGGAGACGCTCGTGCGCAGCGGCGCAGTGGATTTGGTGGTCATCGACTCGGTCGCTGCGCTCGTGCCGCAAGCCGAGATCGACGGGGAGATGGGCGACCAACACATGGGGCTTCAGGCGCGCCTGATGAGCCAGGCGCTTCGCAAGCTCACCGGCATCGCGCACCGCACCGACACCACGCTCTTCTTCATCAACCAGCTGCGCATGAAGATCGGCGTGACCTTCGGCTCGCCGGAGACGACCACGGGCGGCAACGCGCTCAAGTACTACGCGTCGGTGCGTCTCGACGTGCGGCGCATCGGCAGCGTGAAGAACGGCGAGGTCGCGATCGGAAACCGCACGAAGGTGAAGGTCGTGAAGAACAAGCTCGCGCCGCCCTTCCAGAAGGTCGAGTTCGACATTCGCTTCGGCGAAGGGGTCGACGCGATCGGGGATTTGCTCGACTGCGCGATCGCGGCGGACGTGATCGAGAAGAACGGCTCGTTCTTCAAACACGCGGGGCAGAGCCTCGGGCAGGGTCGAGAGCGTGCGCGTGCGGCGTTGATCGAAGACCCGAAGCTTCGTGCGGCGGTCGCCGCGAAGCTAGGCTTCCCTTGCGACGCGCCGGTCGACAAGACGCAGGCGAAGGGCGACCGGCCGGCCAAGGCGGCGTGACGTGAGCGCGGGCCCCGAGTCGTGTCGGGGCCTGCGCTCACTCCGGTCCGGGGCAGCTCTGTTCGAGCCCGAGGCGTCGCACGCGCGGGGCTCCGATCGCGCCGTCGACCTCCAGCGTGAGGCGAAGCTCGACCACACCCCCGGTCGGGAAGGTGAGGGCAATGGGCGAGGTGCTTCCCGGGAAACGCGCGAGCTCTTCGAAGGTCGCGGCCGCGAGCCCCGCTTCGGTCGTCGCGTGGCGGCCTTCGAGGATGACGGTTCCGTAAGCGCCAGGATCGAGGAGCGCGTGAAGGCGCAACCACTCGGTGTCGGGCGAGGGCGCGTCGTCGAGGGTCGGGCAACCGCGAAAGACACGCGTGACGGTGCCGGAAGGGGCGAAACGCTCGGTGCGTTTCGCGCCCGTGAGGTCGCCTTGGGTGTGGGGCGATTGGCCGACCGGCACCTGCGCCGTGACCTGCCCCTCGTTCGGGTCGAGGCGCGTCGCGACACCGCCGCTCGCGCTGCCGTTCTCGGAAGCGACCCACACCCGCCCGAAGGCATCGAAACCCACGCCGATCGAGCCGAGCGGCGCGACGCCCATCGCCGAGAGATCCCAGGTCGCTTCGAGCGCCAACGGGTCCACGCGAAGCTGGGAGACCCGACCGTCGGTGTGCGCGACGAAGGCGGTGCCGGTCGCGTCGTCGATCACGGCGCCACGAACGCTCGGGGGCGTCGACACGGTGGACCAACGTTGGGTGGCGGGGTCGAAGGTCGTGACGCGGTCGCACGAGAATCCGGTGACGAGCACTCGGCCCTCGCGATCGACGTCGAGGCCGTAGAGCAGGTAACACGGCAAGGGCACCTCGCGGACGTCGACCACGATCTCCCCTGCGACCCGGTTGATCTGCGCGAGGTACCCGTCGCGCGAGATCATCCAGAGCGCGCCCCAAGGATCGAACGACGCCGCGTAGGGCGAGAAGCCCGGCAGCTCGTAGCGTGCGAGCACGGCGCCCGTGAGGCCGTCGACGTGAAGCACGGCTTCGCCGTCGTGCAGTCCGACCCAGAGATCTCCCGAGCCGCCACCGTCGGGGCCGACGTTGCCGTCGACGGCGAGCGCGCGGGGCACCTCGTCGAGCTCACCGACGGCGATCAACGGGCCGGCGCACTCGTCTTCGTCGAGCACCCGCGAGTCGGTCGAGGTCTCGAGCCCGTCGCCGTCGGCGTCCACGCAACGTTCGGGCTCGCTCGCGATGCGACGCACGGATCCGACGCCGTCGAATTCGCGGTTCGCGACCCAGGCGTCGCCACGCCAATCGACCACGACGCGGCTCGGTTCGGTGCCGCCGGTGTGGAAGCGACCGACCTCGAGGGCGCGCTCGGCGTCGATGCGCGTCAGCGTTCCGTCCGCGCTGTTGGCGACCCACACGTCGCCGGCCTCGACGACCTCACGGGGAAGGGTGAGCTCGCCGGAGCTCGTCACCGCCAGCTCGTCGGTGGGCTCGAAGGGCTCGCCCCACGCTTCGCCAGCACACCCTGGCGTGCAGCCTCCGCAGGGGCTGGTCACGCCTTCGTCGATGCGGCCGTCGCAATCGTCGTCCTCCCCGTCGCACGCCTCCGGGGTCGGGACCCGCGCCCCGCGACACAACCCCCAATGGCCGCTCAAGCAGAGCGCGCTCCCGCCGGTGCACACACCGACCCCTCGCGTCTCTTCCGGCGCGTCGTAACAGCTGAGCACGCCCGGGAGGCAAGGACAGCCAGTGGCGAAGGGCGTGACATCGCAATCGGGCGCGGGGACACGCTCGCAGTCGAGGTTTCGCAGCGCGTTGGTGTCGTCGCAATCGGGGCCGGCCTCGCATCCGTCGCCGTAGCCGTCCACGTCGGTGTCGATGCACTCCTTCGGGGAGCTCGAGCACGCGGCGACCACGAAGAAGAACGGCACGAGCCAGCGCACGACGCGAAGCCTAGCAGGCCACCCAAACCTACCGTGTTGCGATTCGTTTCGTGCGCCTCCCACACACGCTCCCGCGTGCGGGTGGTTTCGCGGAATCCTGCCGCTCCACGGACGGGGCGTCCGTTCCGGCCGGGGCACGATTCCGCTTCAATTGGCCAGAACGTTGACGCTCTCGCCCCAGCCGCGAAGATGGAGCGATGGCGAGGTTCTCCACGCTCTTTCGTTCGTTGGCGCTCTGCGCCTGCACCGGAGTGCTCGCGAGCCCCGCACACGCGGACGAGCGCACGCTGACCGACCTGCCGAGCGTGCACGACGCGTGTCGGCGGAGCGAAACCCCTGGGCCGCGCGAGCTCTTGGTGCTCGAGGTGCCGGCGTTTCGGTTTGGCGGCTACGACCGCGAGGACGGGCGCCTCTTCGTCGACACCACCCGGAACCTTCGCGCGCTTCGTGGCTCGGTCGAGATCCTGCCGGCGGAGCTCGAAGACGTCGGTTTCGTGGCTTCGCCGACCCGTGCCCGCGAGTTGCGTCGCCGGGGGCGGGCGCTCCGGGTCGGCTTCTTCCTCGGGTTCGACGGGGAAGGGCAGCCTTGCGTGGTGCGGTCGGCCGTGGGGGTGACGCTCGTGCGGGCCGAGCTCGCGTTCGCCGAGCTCGTCGACGTCGAGGGCGCGGTCGTGGCCCGCGAAGACACGGAGCGACTTCGCGCGTGGCTCGACGACGCGGAGCAAGACACGATCGCCGGCGAAGGGCCGCGGGTCGAGGTGGGCGCGGTGTCGGTCGAGCGCGGCGCGGTGGCGGCCGAAGCCGCGCTTCGAGCGCCGGCGCTTCGCGAGAGCCTCGGTCGCTGCCACGCGCGCGCGGTCGCGAACGGCGCGCCCGGCGACGCCATGGCGGTGGTGCGCGTTCGAACGGACGCGGCGGGGCGGGTGGTGGAGAAGGCGCTCGCGCTCAGCGACCTCACCGACGAGGGGGAGTCTCGCTGCGTGCTCGACGCGATGGCGGCCGTTCCTTGGCCAGCCGGCGATCGCGTGTGGCGCGTCGAGCTTCGGTTCGCCGCCGATTGAACGAACCGTTCTACTGATCGAGCGCTTCGCGCGGGAGCGTCAGCCTTCTTCGGCCGCGAGCCGCGAGAGCTCGGGTCCGTGCCGACGCGCCAGCGAGATCACGACCCGAACGAGGTTGCGAAACGCGCGCCGGTCGAAGCTCGAGTCGGTGTGAAGCACGGCGCTGAGCCGCAGCTCGCCGTCGCTGCCGTTCCACTCGAGCTTCGTCGCCAGCATCGACCAGTTCAGCTCCGCGATGCGCCGCAGCACCGCCTCGGTCCCCGGTGCTCCGGCCGGCGCGATCGCGAGGCGAGGCACGTAGACGTACACGGTGTCGCTCTCGTCGCTGTAGACGACGTGGGCCAGCAGCTCCGAGCGACCATCACGCGAGACGTCGCGGAGCTCGCAGCGAGCGCGGACCGGATCGACCGCTTCACACGAGGGGGCGAGCTCGAGCCGGTCCAGCTCCTCACGAATCGCGTCGAGGTAACGAGGCGCGGGATCCTGCGCCTGGCTCGGCGTGGACGACAGCAGTAGCAGGACCGCGAACGGGAGCAGCGCGCGCACGGCGGGAGAGTGCCGATCCCGGCCCTTCGCGTCCACCGCTCGCTGTCGGGAAGGGCCGCTCGTTCCTTGACACTGACCGACGCCGCGAGCGAACAAAGCGGTCATGTGGAAGGCCGTCGGCAAGGGCGCGCTGTGGTTGGGGGCGTTGCTCCTCGTCGTCGTGGGCGTGCTGCGGCTCTTCTTTCTCGACGTGGTCGAGGTCGGGCACGACGGAATGGCTCCGACCATGATCGCGGGCGAGAGCGTCTTGATGTGGCGCGGTGTCGACGAGGCCGAGATGGGCGACATCTTGGTCTGCCATCACCCCACGGCGACCGGGCAGATGGTCCTCGGCCGCGTGGTCGGCAAAGCAGGAATGACGCTTCGCGACGTGCGCGGGCAGCTGGAGATCGCGGGTACGGTGCCCGACCGCGACGTCTTGGAAGAAGAGCGTTTCTTCGACCAGACGACGAACCGCGAGGACTCGTACCGGCGATCGTTGGTGAAGCTCGGCAACACCGACCACTACATCTACGAGCGCCACGGCTTCACGTTCCGCCTGCGTGAGACGCGGGTCGATCCGAACCGTGTCTACCTGATGGGGGACAACCGCTCGGCGAGCCAGCTCGACAGTCGCGCGTTCGGAGCGGTCCCGGTCAGCAACTGCCTCGGCACGCTCTTCATGCGCTTCCGCCCCGCGACGACCCGAAGCACCGAGCTCGATCACGGCTGGTTCGGTTTCCTCGATCCCTGAAGCCGTATCGCGCACGAAAAAAACGGCGACCTTCCTCTCGGAGGTCGCCGTTTTTCGTGCTCTTCCGACCCACACCGTCGCGCGTGGTCTGCGCAACCCCACGAAAGCGGGGGGACGAATTAGGTGAGCCCGACGGGGGCGAACCGTCGGGCTCGGACCGCTCCGTCGCGGGGCGACGCGAGATGGAGCGGGTGGAGGGGAGACCCCTCCGACGTCCCGGGAGGAGGGACGTCGTCGGCGAGGGCGAGTCGCCGACGTCGTTTCGAAGGGGACTTCAGAAGTCGAAGTCGAGCTCGCGCGGATCGCCCTTCTCGTCGAAGGAGTCGTCTCGCGCGGGGTTGTAGGTGGCGTCCGCGTAGAGGTCGTCGAGGCAGAAGCCCGCCTTCATGTGCGGGGCGATCTCCTCGCGCTGGAACTCGTCCATGGAACGGTAGACCTTCGGACCGAAACGCTTCATCGGGCGCACCTCCACCTGCCGCCGCGGGGTTGCGTCCCGTCCGCGCGGAGTCGTTGGGTAGGCTCGGGAAGAACCGCGGCGTCGCCTGCGTTCCCACCTTGTCCTACATCTGGGCACACCCTACCACTCGCCTCGGGGGGCGAGAAAAAAGCGGCGCGCTTTTCGTCGGTTGACCGTCGAAGCGGCTGCGACTACGCCTCCGGACCGAGAGGCGCGCCATGGCGAAGACGTACATCAACATCCCCGTCACCGATGAAGAGAAGGCCCGCATCGAGCGCGCGGACGCGACGTGGACTGGCCCCAAGCTGATCGTGCTCCTCGCGATCACGCTCGGCACGGCGCTCGTCGTGCTCTGGCTCGCGGCGAACGGCCACATCGTTCCCCAGCACAGCTGATCAGGTCGCGGCGAACGGCCACATCGGTCCGCAGCACAGCGGATCTGGGACCGCGCCGGCCGCCACGTTCCCCTGCGCCACGTCGTTTCGACGTGGCGTTTTTCATGGGCGCGGCGCCCGCCGTTGCGTCCGTCTCCCCGAGGCCGTAGACCACGCCGCCTATGGGCATCGAGCTGATGTCGCCGCGTGCCGTCGAGCAGATGCGCGCTTCCTGCCAACTCGCGGCGCGCACCCTCGTCCTCGTGGGCGAGCACCTTCGCGCCGGCATGACGACGGACGAGATCAACACGCTCGTGCACGAGTTCATCGTGCAGAACGACGCGTACCCGTCGCCGCTGAACTACAAGAACAGCTACCCCAAGAGCGTCTGCACCAGCGTCAACGACGTGGTTTGCCACGGCATCCCGGATGGGACGGTCCTCAAGGACGGCGACATCATCAACGTCGACGTCACGACGTACCTGCCGAAGAAGCACGGCTACCACGGCGACACGAGCGTCACGTTTTACGTGGGCACGCCGAGCGAGGACGCGAAGAAGGTCGTCGAGACCGCGCGTCGAGGTCTCGAGGCCGGCATCTCGGTCGTGAAGGCCGGCGCGCGCCTCTGGGACATCGGCGCCGCGATTCAAGAGCTCGCCGAGAAGGAAGGCTGCAGCGTGGTGCGTGACTACGTCGGCCACGGCGTGGGGCGCGAGTTCCACATGCCGCCGCAGGTCCCGCACTACCTCCCGGAGAAGAAGCCGGGCTTCTTCAACGACCTGAAGAACGTGCGGATGAAGGAAGGCATGGTCTTCACCATCGAGCCGATGATCAACCTCGGGGTCTACGAGACCGAGCTGCAGGACGACGGCTGGACGGTGCTCACCGCGGACCGTTCGCTCTCCGCGCAGTTCGAGCACAGCATCCTCGTGACGCGCACGGGCTGCGAGGTCCTCACCGCACGGCCCGCGGTGGTCAAACACTCCGAGGACGTGCCTTGGGCGCAGGTCGGGCCCTTGAGCTCGCCCGCCGCGTGGGCGGCACGTCAGACGAGCTGAGCGTCTCCACGCACGCGTGACGGACGGCGGACTCTTCGGGCCCGCCGTTTTTGGTGGCACGTCACTCGTCGAGAAGCAGCACGATCTCACCGTCGTGCTCTTCGAGCGCGATCGGTTCGAGGGGGAGGCCACGGCAAGGGCCATGTATGCACATGCCGTCGTCGAGCCGGAAGAGCGCGCCGTGCGTGCCGCAAAGCAGGTGCTCGTTGTCGTCGTCGAAGAACTCGCGGCTGCCCGAGTCGATCGGGATGGGCAAGTGCTTGCACTGGTTCACGTAGGCGCGAACCACGCCCGAAGCGTCGACGAGGACGAGTGCCTCTTGCGGCAGCCCGTGGCGATCGTGACCGACCCACGCCGTCGCGAGGCGGCCTGGCCCGAGGTCTTCCCGCCGACACACCGGCAAGCGGCGTTTCATCGCGGGGCTCCCTTCGGCTCGGAGTAGACACGCGCCGCGGGCACGGACTGGATCTCGAGCCGCTCGTCGCCGACGATCACTCCGGTCAGCGCGCCTCCGTAGACGCAGCCCGTGTCGAGACCGATCGCGTGCGGATGCCGCTGCAGCTTGCGCACCGCGTCGTGTCCGAAGACGACGAGCTCCGGGCCGGGCCAGAGGCTCGCCCACGGCACTCCGTCTTCGAGCCGCTTCGACACCGAGCCGTCGGGGCGAATCGAGCGTCCGTTGAGTAGATCGTCCTCGCGTTGTGCTTCGAGCGGACGGCGGGGATCGAGGGCGGCGTGCACGACGATCAAACCGTCCGGGCGGGCGTCGTCGAAGCGTCGCCACGTCGGCGTAGCCGCGAGGTACGCCCAATCGTCGTCGTCGAGCGCCTCGCAGACTTCGCGGTGGCTTCGTCCGAGCTCGGGCGGTCGCTCGCCGGCTTCGACCGCGCGCCGCCACCGCAACACGTGCTCGTCGTGGTTGCCGCGCAGCGTCACCGCGCCGAGCGTCCGCGCGAGCTTCACGACCCCACGCGAGTCCGGCCCCTTCGCGACCAAATCGCCGACGAGCACCAGGCGGTCGGAGTCGGGTCGGAGCTCGAGCTTCTCCAGCAGCGCTTCGAGCTCCCGCAAACATCCGTGAACGTCGCCGACGACGAGGGTTCGCACGGCCGGAGCCTGGCGCCCGAGGGCCGGCGCCGCAACAGGCGGTGAATTGAAGCGGAATCGTGCCTGGCGGA
>JACKEH010000068.1 GCA_020633125.1 Sandaracinus sp.
CCGGATCGGCGGCGACCTCGTCTTGCTCGGCGAAGGGCACGCAACTGACCGCGATGCGGTCGCCACGCGACTCCACCACGCCGACCGCGTGCGAGACGACCTCGCGAATCCTGTCGAGCTCCTCCGTGGGACGCGCTTCGAAACGACGACTCGCGCCTTCTCCGCTCCACACTCCGTCGACCACGACCGCGACCTGCAAACGCTCGACGCGCCCGACCGGCTCGACTGCACGACGGATGGTTTTGCTGATCTCGAAGTTCCGCGTCTCGTGACGCCGTCCACCGTTCGACGCGGTCGCGCCGGTGGTCGCCGCCTCGCCACCGGGCAGGTTCGACGCCGCGCCCGGCACACCCTCCGCACGACGCGTCTCGTCCCCACGCGTCTCTTCTTCGACCTCGAAGCTGCGAGTCGCGACCTCGTCGGGGTGGTAGCGCTCTTCGGTGCGCTCTTCGCGGGTGAAGCTGATGTCGGCCGCGACGCGCACCACGGCGACGCCCGCGCCGAGCGTGCGGTCGAGCAGCTCCTGCGCGGCACGCTCCCGCTCGCTCTCGACGCGCCGGCGGTACGCGAGCGCGTCGCCGACCTCTTCGGAGCCCGCGCCTTCGGCGACGGGTCGTCCGTCTCCGTCGACCACCGCGACGTTCTCCTCGGACAAGCCGCGAACACTCGAGGCGACGAGGTGCACGATGCCTTGCGCCTGCTCCCGCGAGACACGGCGACCGGGCTGCATGTGCAGCACGACCGACGCCGTGCCTTGGTTCTCGTCGTCGACGAAGACCGAGCGGGTGGGCAACACGAGGTGGACGCGCGCGCGCTCCACGCCTCCGAGGTGCGAGATCGTTCGCTGCAGCTCGCCTTCGAGCGCGCGGTGATACTTCACGCGCTCCGAGAACTCGCTCTCGCCGAAGCGCTGCTCGTCGAAGAGCTCGAAGCCGGTCGAGCCACCGCTCGGGAGCCCCGCCGACGCGAGCGTCAAACGAAGCTCGTGCACGCGGTCGGCGGGGACGAGCACCGTGGTTCCCCCCTCACCGAGGTCGTAGGGAACCTGCAGACGCCCCAGCTCTTCGACGATGCGACCCGCGTCGTCCGACGAGAGGTCCGCGAAGAGCACCTGCATCGGCGGATCGCTGGCGATCCACGCGCCGAGCGACGCGAGCGCGGCGACCATCGCCACCCCGCCGACCACCAACGCACGCGTGCGCGCCGGGAGTCCGCTCCATCGCGCGCGAAGCGCTTCGATCCGCTCCTTCACGTCAGCCGCCCATCCTCATGACTTCGCGGTACGCCTCGAGGGCGCGGCTGCGAACGTTGGCGGCGAGGCGAAGCGAGACGTCCGCGCGTTGGAGCGCGATCATCGTGCCGTGAAGGTCGTCGCTGCGGCCTTCCGCGAGGGCCGTGGTCGCGGCCTCCGCCTGCTTCTGCTGCTGGTCGGTCGCACGCACCGCGTCGGCCAAGCGCTCGCCGAAGCCGACGCCACGCGACTCGGTCTCGGGAGCGGTCGCCGACGGGGCCGGACCTCGGAGCTGGGGTGTGACGACGCTCGGATCGAGGGAAATCGGCACGTTCAACCTCCGATGTCGAGCGCGGAAGATCCCATGCCCTTGATGGTTTGAAGCAACGTCACACCCGCCTCGTAGGCGCGTGAAGCCGTGATCATGTTCACCATCTCTTCGACGACCTCGACGTTCGGAAGCGAGACCATGCCGCGCTCGTCCGCGTCGGGGTGTCCGGGGTCGTAGATGCGCTGCGGGTCGCGCTCGTCGGCGCGGATCTCGGGGACCTCGACGAGGTAGGCCGACCGCGCCGCAGGGTCGTTGCGAAGCGACGAAAACGCCTCGTTCGCGGGCACGGCGCGAAAGACGGGGTCCTGCCGTCGGTAGGGTCCGCCTTCTTCGGTTCGCGTCGTCCGTGCGTTGGCGAGGTTCGACGCGATCGTGTTCATCCGCGTGCGCTGGGCGTAGAGGCCCGAGGCGGTGATCTCCATGGCGCTGAAGACGTTCATTTCGCGTTCACTCCCGTGTTCTTCCGAAGTTTCGGACTGAAGACACGCCGACGAAAAGGTCATCCGTGACCGTCGTTTGCCGCGTAACGAAGCATGCCGAGGTGATGCCGAATCGCCTTGGTCAGGCTCTGGTAACGAAGATCGTTGGCGGCGACCTTGGCCATCTCGCGCTCGAGGCTCACCGCGTTCCCGTCGCCACCGGGCTGGACCACACGCTCGACCTCGACGTCGGTCGAGCCCTCGCCGGCGGTCTGCGTTCCGCGGTGCCCCTCGTGCGTCGCGGCGAGCGGCAACGAGCTCGACGCGCCCGGAAGCTCACGCACGAGCTCGAGCGGACGGAAGCCCGGCGTGTCCGCGTTCACGACGTTCGAGGAGAGGACGTTGTGGCGCCGAAGGTGGTAATCGAGGGCGCGCGCTCCAGGTCCAATGGCGTCGAAAATCGACATGCCCAGCGGTAGAGCAAGCGGGATGCCACGCGCGAGCGCCTCGCATTTTGCGAGAAAGAGACGACGCCGGGGGCCGCGATCGACGGTGGGCTGACACCTCGCGGGGGAAGACCGACGGGGACCTGACGCTCCCACGAGCGACGTGTGGGGGCGCGGAAGACGAGAGGGACACGCGCCACCCAGCTCGGCACGGCACGCGCGGGATGCCAGCGCGTCGTCGTGCGCCTGCGGCGCTCTCCGACCCGCCCGCTTCGCGAGGTCGAGACGCCGGTCTTCCCCGTGGGTTCACCGACGCTCGAGTCGTGGCAACGCCCTTCCGATCGTCCCAAACGGGGGAGCCCTCGCGCCATTGACCGGCCGATCGCTCGGTTTGTCTCACCCGTTCGGGTGAAGAACCAAGACGGTGACCCGAGGATCCACTCGAGGCAGAAACGTGGTTTCCCGCGTCAGAGCACGCGTTCGTTGCACGGATTCATGCGCTTCACTTCGTCGAAGGAGCGCCGCTCCCTCCCCCGACCGGCGCGCCCTCCACCGACCGGCGTGCCCGCCACCGAGCGCGACGGCTCGCACGCATTCCGTGCACGTGGGGGCCGCTCTCAGCCACCAGCCGGCTTGAGGTCTTTCTTCTTCAGCTTCTCGACGAGCGTGGTTCGGTTGATCTGCAGCATCGACGCCGCCTGGTTCTTGTTCCAACCAGTCCGCTCGAGCGCTTGCAGAATCAGGGCATTCTCGAACCGCTCCACCGCGTCACGAAGGTCGATGCCCCCATCCGGGAGCTGCGGCTCCAAAGCGTTCCCTTCGAGCGACGCGGCCGTGGCGCGGACCCGCAAAGGGAGATCGTTCGGCTCGATCCAGCCGTCGACCCTCAGGATGACGATGCGCTCCACGAGGTTCCGGAGCTGCCGCACGTTCCCCGGCCAGCCGTAGGCGGTGAGCATGTCGAGCGCTTCGGGCGCGATGCCCTCGACCGAGCGGCCTCGCGTCTCGTTCGACAGCGCGATGAAATGCCTGACGAGCAGGGGAATGTCCGTCCGCCGTTCCCGGAGCGAAGGAAGCTCGATCGGGATGACGCTCAGGCGGTAGAGCAAATCCTCTCGAAACAGACCCGCCTCCGCGCGCTCCTCGAGGTCCCGGTTGGTGGCCGCCACGATGCGGACGTCGACCGAACGCTCGCGGTCGTCCCCCACCGGGCGGACCTTCTTCTCCTGCAGCGCGCGCAGCAGCTTCGCCTGAAGCGCCAAGGGCATCTCCCCGATCTCGTCGAGGAAGAGCGTGCCCCCCTGCGCCTCCAAAAAGCACCCGTTGCGCGACCCAGTCGCCCCCGTGAACGCGCCCCGGACGTGCCCGAAGAGCTCGCTTTCCATCAGGTTTTCGGGGATCGCAGCGCAGTTCAGGGTGACGAAGGAACCCGTGCGACCGCTCGCGCTGTGCACGGCGGCGGCCACGAGCTCCTTGCCCGTGCCGCTCTCGCCCATCACCAGCACCGTCGCGTCGGTGTCCGCGATGCGCTCGATGGTTGCGAACACCTGCAAGAGACTCGGGTGGTCGCCGATCACCTCGGGCGCGTGTTGCTCACGCCACTGCTCGACCGCCTTCGTGCTCTTGGTCTTCGGAGTACGACGAGCCCTCGTCGGCTTGTCCCGAAAACGCGCGGCGACCCGCTCCCACGCCTCGAGCAGCGAGTTCCGCGAGAACGGTTTCAGCAAGAAATCCGATACGTTGCGGCGCAGCGCGGAGATGGGATGGTCCACCGACGAGGCACCGGTCATCACC
Source organism: Sandaracinus sp. (assembly GCA_020633125.1). Classification (GTDB taxonomy): domain Bacteria; phylum Myxococcota_A; class Polyangia; order Polyangiales; family Houyiibacteriaceae; genus JACKEH01. The sequence goes on from JACKEH010000068.1 coordinate 4,222, forward strand.
ACGATCGCGACGTCGTCCGAGCGCGCCAGGGCGGCGTCGATGACGTCGAAGCCCGGACCGTCCGGCAACCCGAGGTCCACGAAGAGCACTGCGACGTCGCCCTCGGCCAGCTTCGCGGTCGCCTCCGCGACCGTGCCCGCCTCGACCACCGTGGCGTCCGTCACCTTGCCGAGCACCCGCCGGACCACCGCACGAATGGCGTCCTCGTCGTCCACGACGAGAACCGACCCGCCCAGACCGGCAGCGTCGATGCCCTGAGAATCGCTACTCGTCACCCGTGTGGCCCCATCGGTTCTCTACGCGTGCTCGCACGAGACGGTTCGATCGAAAGAACGCGCGGCGTCTTTCCCCGCCGCGAGCCGGCGAGGTCGCCTCTGTGTTGTCTTACGCCGAAACCGCAAGCGAGAAGAATCGGTAAACTCCCGACCCAGGGCGTTCCCCTGGCATCCCCCGAGGGCGCCAAGAGTCGAGGAGTTCGGGCGTGGGGTCAACCCGAGACCTCGACGAACACGGGGTCGATTCTCAAGTCACGGGGCGTCTCGCCCGAAGCCCTCGGCGTGGATTCGACGCCCAGCGCGCTCCCAGGCATGGAGCTTCTCTTCTCCACGACCGGGGACGCCGTCTTCGCGGTCGATGCCGAGACGGGAACGCTGGTCCGGGCGAACGACTCGCTCGAGGCCCTCACCGGAGCACCGCTCTCGGCCCTCCTCGGGCGAGACGTCGACGAGCTCTGTCCGCCCGGCTCGGGCCGCGAGGTTCGCTTGGACCGCACGTTGCTCGGGTACCCGGGCTTGTACCAAGAGGTCCGCATTCGCCACGTCGACGGGCACGACGCGATCGCGACGGTCCGGGTGACCCACGTGGAGGTCGACGGTCGGCGCATCGTCTTGTGTGTGGCGCGCGACGAAACGGAGCGGCGTCTGCTCGAACGCGAGCTGATCACGAAACACGTCGCGCTGCTGCGTGCGCACCAAGACCTCGAAGTCCGGCGACGCGAGCTCGTCGTCCTCGGAGAGCAGCTCACGGAGGTGTCACGTGCGGCAATGCTCGGCGAGGTCGTGGCCGAAGTCGCACACGCGCTGAACAACCCGCTGGGCGCGCTCATCAGCTCCCTTCGGACGCTTCGCCGCAGCTCCGATGCGATGGAAGAGCCGGAACGCGCGCGTTTTCTCCGCGTGGTGGACCGCTGTCAGCAGCTCGGCGAGCGCATGGCGCGAGTCGTCGAAGATCTCCGCCTCACGTGCCGTGAGGCACGTACCGAACCTGCGGTCGAATCGTGTGACCTCGCCGAGCAAGTTCGCTCCGCGCTCGCGTTGCTCGAGCACCGCCTCGGCCCCGAGGTGCGGCTCGACGTGCACGCGGACACGCCGGTCCTCACCACGGTACCGAGCGACGAGCTGCACCACGCGATCGTGAACCTCGTCGACAACGCGCTGCACGCGGTCGACAGCCGAGGGCACATCGAGGTCGTCGCGGAAGAACGCGAAGGCCGCGCGGTGCTGCGCGTGAGCGACGACGGACCGGGGTTTCCCCCCGAGCTCCTCGAGCGAATCTTCGAGCCCTTCTTCTCGACGCGCCCCAAACGGCGCGGCACCGGAGTCGGGCTGTCGATGGTGCGCCGAATGGCCCATCGCTTCGGAGGGAGGATCGAAGCGACGCCCCGAGGCCCACTCGGAGGCGCCAGCTTCGTGATCGAGCTTCCGGGAGGTGCGGAATGTATCGCGTGATGGTCGTGGACGACGAAGCCGAGGTCCGCGACGCGCTCGTGGACGAGCTCTCCGGCGAATTCGAGGTCGAAGCCTACGAGTCTGCCGCGCAGGCGCTCCACCGCCTCGACGAGAGACATTTCGACGCGCTCGTCAGCGACGTCCGAATGCCCACTACGAGCGGTTTGACCCTGCTCCAACGCGCGGTTCAGGTCGACCCCGACCTCGTCCGCATCTTCCTCACCGGATACTCCGACGAAGAGGTGCGCGACGCCGCCCTCGAGCTCGGCGCGTTCAAGCTCCGCAAACCGTGGGGCGACGAGCTCGCGCTCCTGCTCCACCACGCGCTCGCCCAGCGCGAGCAATGGACCCGACTTCGGGCGGAGCTCGACGATTGGACGCACATGGGCGAGGTCGACGACCCGCGGGTCGGCGAGGAGGAAATCGTGGAGCGTGTCGCCTCGACGCTGCGTCGCCACCGAGCCGTCGCGTCGGTCTCGTACCGACGGCATCGGGGCGATCCCGACCGCTGGCGGGTCGCCTGTTCGCCAGTCGACGACGCGCGGGGGGCGGTCGACGTGTACCTGCTCGGCGCCTTCGTCCTCGAGGTCTTGCGGGGTCGCGAGTACGACGCGCACGCCGAGCGTTTCGTCGACTCGATCGTTCGCCGCGCGGGGGAGGTGGTTCAGCTTCGCGCGCTCACGACCGAGGTTCGCGATCGCACGCGTGAGCTCGACCGAGTTCGTGACGAGCTCATGCAGCGCGAGCGATTCGCGGTGCTCGGCGCCATCTCGATGGGCGTGGTGCACGACGTACGAAGCCCGCTCTCGGTGCTCGTCACCAACCACGAGGACCTCGAGTCGATGCTCCGGGAGAGCGGCGTGCTCGACGCCGAGTTTCGCGAGATGTGGGAGGAGAACGGCACGGCCATCGAGACCATTCGCCGCATCCTCACCTCGATGGAGCGCGTCGCGGTGCGACCGAACGACAGCGAGGTCGTCGACGTCGACCAATGCCTCTCGCTGACCGCGCGTCTGATGCGTCACCGCGTCTACCACGCGGCCGCCACGCTGGAGCTCCCGCCTCCCACCGGGTTGCGTGCGCATGCCACCACGGGCGAGCTCTGCCAGATCGCGATCAACTTGATCGCAAACGCGCTCGACCACTCGCCCCGCGGCGGTCGCGTGATGCTCGAGCTCTCCCGCGACGCCGAGACCGTCTTCGTCCGCGTGCGAGACGAAGGTCCCGGCATCGGCGACCAGGACCCGTCCGGCCTCTTCGAGCCGTTTCGAACCACCAGCAGCGGTGGCCTCGGGATCGGTCTCACGGTCGCGCGATCGATGGCGCGACGCCACGGCGGTGATCTCGTCGTCCTGCCCCAGTCGTCGCCCGGCGCGTGCTTCGAGCTGCGCCTGCGCATCGTCGAGGAGGAGAGCTGATGGAAACCTCGACCATCCTCGGGTTGGTGCTCGGCGTCGTGCTCGTGATCGGCTCGATCCTGATCGGCGGCCCCCTCTCCCCCTACATCGACGTGCCGAGCCTCGTCATCGTCGTCGGCGGCACCATCGCCTCCACGCTGACAGCGGAGAAGATGGGCAACGTGATCGGTGCGTTCAAGATCGCCCGCAACGCGCTCCGCAAACCTCCTGGCGATCCCGTCAAGACCATCGGGGTGATCCTCGAGCTCTCACAGATCGCGCGCCGTGAGGGCCTCCTCGCCCTCGAGAACAAGACCGTGGACGACCCGTTTCTGGCCAAGGGGGTTCGCATGGCCGTCGACGGTGTTCCGGCCGATCAGATCCGCGAGACCTTGGTCGGCGAGCTCTTGGCGATGAAACAGCGCCACGGACGCGGGCAAAAACTCTTCAAGTTCATGGCCGCGTCGGCCCCGGCGATGGGCATGATCGGCACCCTGATCGGCCTCGTGCAGATGCTGCAATCGCTCGACGATCCCTCGTCGATCGGCCCTGCGATGGCCGTGGCGCTCTTGACCACGCTCTACGGAGCCATTCTCGCGTTCCTCATCTGCGGCCCGATCGCCGAGAAGCTCGACCGCCACGGCGCCGAGGAGTCGGCCAACATGGCCGTCATCGTCGACGGGGTCGACTCCCTCGTCAAAGGCCACAACGCCGTCGTCATCAAAGACAAGCTTCAAGCGCGACTCGAACCGAAGCTTCGCGAGACCGACTCGAAGGCCGCCTGACCGATTCCCCGCGCCACGCCTCCGGGCGGTGCGCCCTCAGGAGTGATGCGTCATGGACATCGACACACTGGACGACGAAGGCGGAGGAGGCGACGAAGGAGCCCCCGCGTGGATGGCGACGTTCAGCGACCTCGCCACGCTGCTGCTGACCTTCTTCGTGCTCCTGCTCTCGTTCGCGAACATGGACGTCACGGAGTTCAAGGAGATGATGGGCTCGGTCCGAGAAGCGTTCGGCGTGCAATTTCGGACGCGTGGTGACTTCGAAGCGCTCGCCGAAAGCCCGATCTCGATCGGAGACCGGCCGCCCGCCGAGCTCGCGGAAGTGGTCCGACAGGACGGTGAGCAAGTCGCCGAGCTCGTGCGTGCGTTGCAAGAGCGCGAGATCTTCGACGACGTGGAGGTGTTCGCGGACCGTGAGGGTATCGCGGTACGGGTGCGTGATTGTGTGCTCTTCGACACCGGCAACGCCACGCTTCGCGAGGACGCCCCGCCGCTCCTCACCGAACTGGGAGCGATCATTTCGAGCGATGTCGGGGCGTACGGGGTCATCGTCGAAGGCCATACGGACGATCGCCCGATTCACACCGAGCGTTTTCCCTCGAACTGGGAGCTTTCGACGGCCCGCGCGACCACGGTGCTGCGCCATCTACTCGACGAGAGCCACGTCGATCCCACGCGGCTCTCGGCGGCCGGATTCGCGGACATGCGCGCGATCTCACCCAACGTAGACGACGCCGCTCGGGCCCAGAATCGCCGGGTGGAGTTCGTGTTCCGTCGTCGCCCGAACGACACGGAACGAAACGCGGTCGAACCGGCTGACGCGCAGCGGTCTCTTTCCGAATCGACCGATGAGTGAGCATCCGTTCCCCACGGATTCGACGAGGAGGTGTACACTCGTAGCGAGCCATGAACGCGATCGCGACCAGCGGCCGGCGTCTCCGGTACGTCTTGCTCGGGACTCACGCTCCGACGACGGTGGCGACACTTCGAGCACGTGACGTGGATCTCGTGTTCGTGAGCACCGCGAGCGAGGCGATGGTGCTCCACGAAGGCGCACGCCCGGAGCTCGTGCTCGTCGCCTCGACGGAGCCGGGGCTCGTGAGCATCGTCGCCGAGCTCTCCGACGGAGGCACCTCGGTGCTCGTCGTCGACTCCGGCCCCTTGTCGGCGACGCAAGTGCTCGAGCTCGGTCGACTCGGCGCGGCAGGAATCTGGGACGGACGCGACGAGACGTGGACGGCGGCGGAGGTCGACGCCCGCATGGTGGGCGGCGCGCCTTCGGGCGTTCACCGCGCGCAGGACCGGTTTCGGCGCTTGCTGCGATCGGTCCCGGCGGCGGTCTGGACCCTGAACCTGCAGACGTGCCACGACATGCTGACCGGCGACGCGGGTGGCCGCGATCTCGAGGCTTCCCTCGCACAATGCAGCACCGCCGTACGTGCTCGTCCACTCAACGAACAAGCCTCGCTCTACGACGAGCCGGGTCCGGTGATTGGCGAGGCGTTGCTCCGCGCGTGGTTCTCCGGCGATCGCTCGCCTCGCATCGAGGTGCACCTCACGGCACGCGGCGACGCGCGCTCTTCGCTGGTTTCGGCGTCGATGCCCGCCACGGGAGATTTTCAGAACGTCTTGGTGGTCGGGCTGGACACCACCGCCCACCGCGAGCTCACGCGGGCGCTCGTCGCGTCGCAACGGCTCGAGGCCGTGGGGCGCTTGGCGGCGGGATCGCGCACGACTTCAAGAACGTCCTGACGATCATTCGGAGCTACACGGACCTCGTCGCCGACGAGGTGCCGACCGACAGCCCCGCGCTCGAGGACCTCGACGTGATGCGCGAAGCGACGGACCGCGCGACCGCGCTGATCAGCCAGTTGCTCGCGTTCAGTCGGATCCAGCCCCAGACGGTGGCGCGCTGGGATCTGAACGAGATCGTCGCCGGCATCCAGAAGATGGTGGAGCGGCCGTTGGGCGAGGACATCGAGCTCGGCCTGGAGCTCACGAGCTTTCCTCTCCCGCTCGCTTGCGATCGCTCGCAACTCGAGCAGGTGCTGCTGAACTTGGCCGTCAATGCCCGGGACGCGATGCCCAACGGCGGTCGGCTTCGTTTTCGAACTTCGCTGCGTCGCATCGCCGACAGCTACATGCACCCGGTGGGGTTCCGGGTCCCTCCCGGGAAATACGCGTGCATCGAAGTCTCCGACGAGGGTTTGGGCATGGAGCCCCAAGTCCTCGAGCGGATCTTCGAGCCCTTCTTCACGACGAAGGCCAGCCGTGGAAGCGGCCTGGGCCTCGCGACCGCCTACGGCATCGTGAAGCAGCACGGGGGTTTCATCACCGCGCGAAGTCGGTTGGGCGCCGGCTCGACGTTCGAACTGCTGCTGCCACTCGGAAGCGCGGAGGCGGGGCCGACGAAGGACACGCGGCTCGGCCGCCCGTTCTTCCCGCGCGCCGAGGTGGGACCCGGACGGCGTGTGCTGCTCGTGGAGGACGACCCGGAGGTGCGGCGCGCCATCACGCACATGCTCGAGCGAAAGGGACACGTGGTACGTGCGTCGGGTGACCCCGATCAGGTCCTCGGATGGTTGGCCGAAGCCGACACTCACTTCGACGTTCTGATGACGGATGTGGTCATGCCACGCATGAACGGGCTCACCTTGGCCGCGCGAGCCCGAGAGCTTCGGCCCGGGGTGGCGGTGGTGCTGATGTCGGGCCGTGACGACTTCGACGAGCTCGCGCAGGCGGGACGAAGCGCGAGTGTCTTCGTGCAGAAGCCCGCGTCTCCGGAGCTGATCCTCGAAGCGATCGAGGAGGCGATGCGGCTGATCGGCAAAGGCCGCAAGACGTAGCTCCATCGTTCGCGATGCGTTCGGGCGATGCGTTCGCGCGATTCGTTCGCGCGATGCGTTCGCGCAATGCGTTCGCGCGATGCGTTCGCGCGATGCGTTCGCGCGATGCGTTCGGGCGATGCGTTCGCGCGATGCGTTCGCGCGATGCGTTCGCGCGATGCGTTCGCGCGATGCGTTCGCGCGATGCGTTCGCGCCGACCTCGGTCTGCCGTGGCGGCTCGCTAGCAGGCTGCTGAAAAAGGACCGTGATGTGATTCGTGCGGTCCCGTGCTTCGAATCGCGCGTCCTCGAACCGAGGAAATGTGGGGCATTTTCGAGCGTGAGAGGATGGCGCGAGGCGGAGTGCGGGTCGCGCGAAGCGCGCGCGGGACTTTTTCAGCAGCCTGCTAGTGTCCCGAGTCTGCGAATCCAAGAAAATGTGCCGCGGTAGGGAATTCAGGTAGCGGCCGATGGTTGGACTGCCATGCAATCACACACGCGCATGGGCCGTCCTCCGACAGCGATCACGCTCACGACTTCGCAGCGGCGCGATCTCGAGCGATGGGCAAAGGGCCGCTCCGTCTCCCACCAACTCGTACTTCGCGCGCGGATCATCCTGGCGTGCGCGGATGGCGGGAGCACGAACGAGGTGGCGGAGCTGGTCCAGGTCACGCCGCAGACCGTGTCTCGGTGGAGGAAGCGATTCGCGCAAGGGGGCACGAATGCCCTGCACGACCTTCCACGCCCCAACACGGATCGGAAGCTCGCGGACGACAAGGTCGAGGAGCTGATCCGCACGACGCTGCAGACCAAGCCGAAAGGACGCACGCACTGGAGCACTCGATTGCTCGCCGAGAAGCTCGGAGTGAGCCAGAGCAGCGTCTCGCGCGTGTGGCGTGCCTTCAAACTCAAGCCTCATCGCCAAGACACCTTTCGTCTCAGCACCGACGACTTCTTCATCGAGAAGGTGCGCGACGTCGTGGGGCTCTACATGAGCCCGCCCGACAACGCGATCGTGCTCTGCGTGGATGAGAAGTCGCAGGTTCAGGCTCTCGAACGGGGCCAACCCGTGCTGCCGATGCTTTTCGGTCAGCCGGCGAGGAAGACGCCTCAGTACTTGCGGCATGGCACCACCACCCTCTTCGCCGCGCTCGACATCGCGACGGGTCAGGTCATCGGCGAATGCCATCGACGCCACCGAGCCGTGGAGTTTCGCAGCTTCCTCAAGACCATCGACAAAGAGGTGCCAGACGAGCTGCAGGTCCACCTGATCATGGACAACTACTCGACCCACATGGCGCCTGAGATTCAACGATGGCTGAAGAAGCACCCACGCTTCCACTTCCACTTCGTTCCGACGTACAGCTCGTGGTTGAACCAGGTGGAGCGTTGGTTCGCGCTGCTCACCGAGCAGGCCCTGCGGCGAGGAGTGCATCGAAGCACCCAGGCCCTCGAGCAGGCCATTCGCGACTACATCGAGGCCCACAACGAGAACCCCAAACCGTTCATCTGGACGAAGACCGCGGACCAGATCATCGCCGCCGTCGCGCGCCACTGTCAGCGCCAGCTGGACCTGTACGCGTACGACCCAGATACGATCGACACCGCAGACTCAGGACACTAGACGAGTCGCAGCCGGTCCGGCACCTCCGCATGCACCAGGCGGCGGTAGGCTTCGTCCCACGCCTCGAGGTCCCGCGCGGGGCACTCGGTTCGACTCAGACGAAGGGCAAATCCGCGTGGACACGTGAGCCCTCCGTCGCCGACGCGGCGGCGCCACACGACCACTCCACGCAGATGGATCCAGGGCGAGTCGTCGTCGGGGCGCAGCTCCAGCCACACGTCGAGCCCGTCCGGGAGCGGCACCATCGTGCGGACGTAGACCCCGTCGGCGCTCACGTCGTGCAACCCCCCGAGCGTCGCAGTCGACGTGCCCGCGGGGCGAAAGGAGCAGACTCCTCGGCGGAGAATGCGTCGCGACGAACGCGCGCTCGGACGAACGTCGGTGACCAGCTCACGGAGCAGCGTCGCCAACTCCTCGGACACGTCGCGTGGCGCCACCACCAACGCGCGGGGACTGAGGCCGGGGACCCGTAGGAGCGCGCGCGGCAGGTCCGAAACCACCACCAGCGGCACCTCCTCGAGGTGTTCGAGCGCGACCTCCTCGGCGATCGCGTCGTGCAAGAGAAGCGCCCCGACCGGCAAGCGGGCCGTGTGCAGCAACGCTTCGAGCTCCCGGGTGTGGTCCACCGCCACCGGGTCGAAACCGGCGCGACGGGCGACGCGCGCGAGCATTCGACGCGTCTCCGGGTCGGGGTGCGCGATCGCTGCGGCGCGACGGTAGGAGCCGGGCCGCGTGGTGTCGAAGCCACGCACCGACGCCAAACGTTGACCGATCCCGTCCGTGTCGGTGGCCACGACGGCATCGGTCGCCCCGAGCGCGAGCGCGCGGACGTGCTCCTCGGTCGAAGGGCCCACCAACGCGAGAATCGGCAAGTGAAAGAAGCGCGCTTCGTCGCGAAGATCGGCCACCAGCACGACCGCGTCCGCGTGCCGGAGATCGATGCAGAGCCCGTGAACGCGTGACGGACCGAGCTCCCGAATCCGAACGTGCGCGTGGCGGACGTCACGTGCGAAGTAGGGGACGACGCGGGCGCGACGACAAGCGGCGACGAGCGACTCCGTTCGCTCTGCGACGACGATCACGTGGCTCATGGCTCCTCCGATCCGACGTGCGCGAATCTTCACGCACGACGATTCCCCGAGCACGAGCCGCGCCAACGACCGGAGGCGTCCCCCGTCTCGGCCCCGAGGCTTCGAAAACGCCGAGGATCGTGGCGCGACGGGGCCTGGCGCGGAGGAGGTCGGACAGGCGAGCGCACACGGGGCGTGGTCGATTCGTCCTACGGGAAGAGGAACGTTCGACCGATGGCCCGGGTGTAGGAGCTGCCGTGGCCGAAGCGATTCTCATCGTCGACGACGATCCCGAAGTGCTACGAACGATGGGCCGCGCCCTCGAGCGCCGAGGCTTCGACGTCGCGACGGCGCGCGACGGCCACGAGGGCATCGCGAAGCTGCGCGAGGCGCCGCCCGACCTGGTCGTGGTCGACCTCGCGATGCCGGGTCTCGGAGGCCTCGGCATGTTGCGGCGGATGCGCGAGGACGGCATCCACTTGCCCACGCTCGTGATGAGCGGCTCGGGCAGCGTGTCGGACGCGGTGGAGGCGCTGCAACTCGGGGCGCAGGACTTCCTCGAGAAGCCGGTGCGCACCGAGCGCCTCCTCGTGAGCCTCGAACGCACCCTCGAAGCGCAGCGTCTTCGCGAGCAACACGAGGCGCTGCAACGCGACGTACGAAGCCCCCGACCGATTCTCGGCGAGAGCGCGGCGATTCGCGACCTGCGCAACCTCCTTCGCCGCATCGCGCCCGCCGAAGGACGTGTACTCGTCACCGGGGAGAACGGCTCGGGCAAGGAGCTCGTGGCCGCCGCCATTCACCACGGTTCCCCTCGAAGCGATGGGCCCTTCGTCCAGCTCAACTGCAGCGCCGTCCCGCGGGATCTGGTCGAGAGTGAGCTCTTCGGGCACGAGCGCGGCGCGTTCACCGGCGCTCATCAACGACGCAAGGGACGCTTCGAGCTCGCGCACGGCGGGACCCTCTTCCTCGACGAGATCGGCGACATGCCGCTCGAGATGCAAGCCAAGCTCTTGCGGGTGCTCGAAGAAAGTCGCTTCGAGCGCGTCGGCGGGACACGGACGCTCGAAGTCGACGTCCGGGTGGTCGCGGCCACGCATCAGAACCTCGCGGCCATGGTCGAGCGGGGCACGTTTCGCGAAGACCTCTACTACCGCCTCGCGGTGCTCTCGGTCCACGTGCCGCCGCTGCGCGAACGTCGCGAAGACATCGTCCTGCTCGCCAAGGTCTTCCTCGAGCGCGCGGCCCGCGCGAATCGCCGCGAGCTCACGGGCTTCGCCGAGGACGCGCTGGACGCACTCCGTCGCCACGACTTTCCCGGCAACGTCCGGGAGCTTCAGAACCTCTGCGAACGCTTCGTGATTCTGGTCGAAGGTCCACGGGTCACGCTCGCCGACGTGCAACGCACGCTCGAACCGAGCCGACGGGGCGGCACGTTCGAGCTCGGCCAAGGCGGCCTCGCCGAGATCGTCGAGCGCTTCGAGCGACACGTGATCGAGTCGGCGATCGCCCTGCACGGCACGCGCGCGGCGGCCGCCCGTGCCCTCGAGGTGGATCGCTCGTTCTTCTACAAGAAGTGCAAACGCTTCGGCATCGAGGCCGATGCGGGCGAGCCGAAACGAGCGGTGCGCGACACCTCGATCGCCGCACGCGAAGACGATTGGAGGAACGCATGACCTTCTCCGACCCGAGCGCGGAGCGACCCGCAGCCAAGCTTCGCGAGAGCCTCACACGCTCGAATCGCAACGACACCGACGCGAGGCCCGACCTCGCACCCACGTTCCATCACGGGCGCGACTCGTCGCGCTCCCTCGTCCGGGCTCGTCCGGGACGCACGAGCACGCACGACGAAAGGGCTTCCCGATGACCACCCTCCCCTCCCGCGAGCCTCGCTCCCTCGACACGTCCCGCGGCGGCCGCGTGGCGGTGGTCGACGACGATCCCACCATCCTCTCTTCGCTCTCGCGGTCGCTGCGGCGCGCGGGACACGACGTCGTCGCGAGCGGCAGCGCACGTGAGGTCCTCCGACGTGTCCAGGAGGAAGACTTCGACGTCGTCGTCTCCGACATCCGCATGCCGGACATGGACGGGCTCGCTCTTCTGAGCTCGGTGCGAAAGCACAAACCGACGATTCCCGTGATCCTCGTGAGCGGGTCGGCGGACGTGAACGCCGCGGTCAAGGCGCTCTCGGAACGGGCCTTCGCGCTCCTGCCCAAACCCTGCGACCACGCCGAGCTTCACGAGACGGTACGGCGCGCGGTCCACGAGTCGCGGGAGCGGCGGGAAGAACGCGAGCGCCAGGAGGAGCACGAGCGGGCACGCTTCGAAGCGAAAGTCCGGCGTCAACGCGAGTGGGCGATCTTCGACGCCGCGCTCGAGCAGGTCTTCGTCGTCTATCAACCGATCGTTCGGTATTCCTCGCGGCAAGTCGTCGGCTACGAGGCACTCGTACGCTCGCGGCATCCCGAGCTCGGCAACCCCGGGTTGCTCTTCGGCGCCGCACACCGCCTCGAACGACTCGACGCCCTCGCCCGGCGCATTCGGCACCTGGCCGTCGTGCCCTTCGCCGACCGAGAGACCTCGCTTCTGCTCTTCGTCAACGTGCTCGCGCAAGACCTCGACGACGAGACCTTCGCGGCTCCCGACTCCCCCCTCGTCGCGCACGCGGAGCGGCTCGTGCTCGAGCTCAGCGAGGAGTCCCGTGTGGTCGGCGACCTCGCGCGCAAGCTTCAGGCGTGCCGCGACACCGGCATGCGGGTGGCCATCGACGACCTCGGTGCGGGGTACGCGAGCTTGAACAGCGTCGCGGAGATCGAGCCGGAAGTGATCAAGCTCGACATGGTGTTGATTCGCGACGTGCACCGACATCCGGTACGGCAACGCCTCGTCCGCGCACTGGTCGGTGCGGCGCTCGAGCTCGGAATCGAGGTCGTGGCCGAAGGCGTCGAGACCCGCGACGAGCTCGAATGCCTCCGCGGCTTGGGCTGCGACGTCTTTCAAGGCTACCTCTTCGCCAAGCCCGCGCCCGAGCTCGTCGAGCCGAGCTTCACCTTCTGAGCTCGACGCCCGCTAAAGGCGCGCGGCACGACGTCCGATGAGAGGAAGGCCATGTCCCGCACCCTCCATCGCACCCCTTGCCCCGCCTGCCACCACGCCGTCGCGGTCTCGTTTCACGACGGAGGTCATCAACCCCTCGCGACCCTCGCGTGGCCGGCGACGGCCGACGAGGCGCGCGCGATGAAGCGCCTGCCACATGCCTTCGTGCGCTGCACGGGCTGCGGCCACGTCTTCAACCGCGCGTTCGACTACACGGAGATCCCGTACGGCGACGAGCCGAACCGGATGTTCAACCTCGGCCCCCTCTGGGGGGCACACCTCGCCGCGATTCGTGACCGCATCCTGTCGATGCTCCCCGCGTCGCCACGCGTCGTCGAGATCGGGTGTGGGGCCGCGGAGCTGCTGCACGCGCTCGCGGGCGCACGGCCCGGCACGTACGTCGGATTCGATCCACACGCCCCGCTCGAAGCGGCCTCCGACTCGGTCGTACTTCGTCGGGAGCTCTTCGACCCCGCGGTCCACCTCTCCGAGCTCGCGCCAGACCTCGTGGTCGCGCGGCACGTGCTCGAGCACGTGCACGATCCGCTCGCGCTCTTGCAGGAGATTCACGCGACGTCGGAGATGCTCGGCCGCCCGGTCCTGCTCTTCGTCGAAGTGCCCTGCATCGACCGGTGCTTCGAGACCGGCCGCACGGCGGACTTCTTCTACGAGCACTACTCGCACTTCACCACGACGTCCTTTCGCACCTTGCTCGAACGCGCGAGCGAACACGTTCGCTTCGTCGAGCACGGCTACGGCGACGAGGTGGTCTTCGGCGTCGCGGAGCTCGGAAACTCCGCGACACAGCGGCGCATTCTGAACGAGTCGGGCACCTTCGAAGCCCGCGCCCGTCGCACCCGGCGCACGGTGCGCATGCAGCTCGACCGACTCTACGAGGAAGGCGCACGTGTGGCGTTCTGGGGCGGCACCGGCAAAGCCGCGATGTTCATCAACGCGTTCGGTGCGGATGCCCGACGTTTCCCGCTCGTGGTGGACTCCGATCCGGCGAAGGTCGGCACCTACGTTCCCGGCACCGGCCAACGCATCGAGTTCCGAGACGTGCTGCACGAACGGCCAGTCGACGTGGTCGTGATCACCACGCAATGGCGGGCGCGCGAGATCGTCGCCGAGATGCAGCGCGAGGGGATCGACGTGCCCCGAGTGCTTCTCGAGCACGACGGCGAGCTCGTCGCCTTCGACTCGCACTCGCACCCCTACCGCGACGCGAGCGAGCGCTCCGAAGAGGAGGCCGCGTGAAGAACGACGACGCCGAACGCGCGCTCGCGGAAGGCCGTCTCGGTGAGGCGCAAACCGCGTACCTCGACCGGCTTCGAGCGGCGCCGGACGACGACGACGCGCTCGTCGGGCTCGGTCGTACGTTTCTCGCGGCCGGAAGCCTCAAACACGCGTTCGGTTGCTTCCAGAAGGTGGTTTCGCGAAGCCCTTCGCACGCACCCGCGTGGCGCTGGCTCGGGCTCACGCGCCATCGGCTCGGGCTCGTCGAGAGCGCCGAGGAAGCCCTCGCGACGAGCGCGACCCTCGCGCCGAACGACGTCGAGACTCAACTCCTGCTCGGGGGCGTGCAACTGGCGCAGGATCGTCCCGCCGAAGCAGAGCGTGCGTTCCGACGCGCCAGCCACATGGCGCCTCGCGACGTCCGCGCGTGGCACGGCTTGGGCTCCAGCCTCGCCGCACGAGGCTTGGCCGACGACGCGCGCGAGGCGTTCGAGCGTGGGCTCGCGCTCGAGCCGGGCTCGCTGACGTTGCGGTGGGCCCATCTGGCCGCGTCGCCGCTGGTTCACGCGAGCGCCGAAGACCTCGAGGCCGAAGATGCCCGCGCCGAACGAGCCTCCCGAGAGCTCGCGAGCTTCGTGGACGATCGCTCGCGGACCGCACTCGCCGGTGCGCTCTCCGCGATTCAAGACAACTTTCGCGCCCACTATCGCGGAAAGGACGTGACGACGCTGCAACGCCGGCACGGTCGCATGGTGCATCGCGTCGTGGGCGCCGCGTTGCCGGAGCTCGTGACGCCGCTGCCCAAGCGGCCTCGCCGCGAAGGCCGCGTCCGCGTGGGCTTCCTCTCGTCGTGCTTTCGGAGCCACACCGTGCTCGAGCTCTTCGAGCGTTGGATCACGGAGCTCGACGCGACGGACTTCGAGGTCTTCGTCTATCAGCTCGGCCAACCGGTCGACGCGCGTACCGCGGCGCTGGCGCGCGCGGTGGAGCACTTCCACCACGAACCGCGGGACCTTCGCGCGCTCGGAGCGCGCGTACGCGAGGACGCGCTGGACGTGTTGGTCTTCCCGGAGGTCGGCATGGACCGGCGGGTGATGTCGCTGGCAGCCACACGCCTCGCGCCCGTGCAGGTGACGACCTGCGGTCACCCCGTGACGACCGGCCTGCCCACCCTCGACGTCTTCCTCGGCGGGGAGGACGTGGAACCTCCCGAGGCCGAGGCGCACTACACCGAGCGATTGGTGCGTCTGCCGGGGCTCGGCCTCACGCCTCGCGTTCCCGCCGCGCCCGCCGAGCTCGATCCCGACGAACGTGTGCGCGTTCGCGCGTCGCTCGGGCTTCCGACCGAAGGACCGCTGCTGCTCTGCTGCCAGTCGTTGTTCAAATACCTCCCCGAGCACGACGACGTACTCGTTCGCATCGCGGACGCACTTCCCGACGCGACGGCGGTCTTCCTCTCGCACCCGACCTCCGAGGTCACGGGTCGCTTCCGAGCACGGCTCGACCGCGCGTTCGCCGAGCGGGGGCTCGTCGCAGGGTCGCACACGCGAATCCTGCCGCGCCTGGCGCACGCGGATTACCTCGCCCTCAACCGAGCGTCGGACCTCTTCCTCGACAGCTTCGAGTTCTCGGCCGGACGTTCGGGCTTCGAAGCGATCGCGATGGGTCTGGTTCCGGTCACCTGCCCCGGTCGCTTCGCGCGCGGACGCTACCTCGCGGCGGCGTTGAAAGGCGTGGAGCTGCCGGAGCTCGTCGCCGCGGACGAAGACGCCTACGTGGCGACGGTGGTCGCGTTGGCGCGCGACTCCGAGCGACGCGCCCGACTCTCCGCTCGCCTTCGTGACCGCGCCCCCGCGCTCTTCGCCGGGCAAGCGACCCTCGAGGGGTTTCGGCGCTTCTTGCTCTCCGCCGCGACCCGCGTCGCGTCCGCGGCCTGAGAGCGGCCCCCACTTGCACGGATCGAATCCGTGCGAGTGGTCGTGGCGCTCTGAATCAGTGCAACGGATTCGTGCTCTTCGCGACACCGCCGCCCCGCGCGGTCCTCAAGCTCGGACCGCGATCGCCCGATGACTCGTGCATGCAGGATCGCCGGAGCCAAGAGCGGATTCGCGCGTCGTTCGTCTTCCGTGTCGTGCCCGACGAGGCGCGAGTACGCGTTCGCAGCGGCGACGTCTCACGCACCGGCCTGTTCGTGGAGCTCGACCAAGACGTCGGTGCGCCCGGCGATCTGAAGCGGATTCGGCTCGGCTCGCGGGACGCGCTTCACGTGCTCGAGCTCGACGCGCGCATCATCCGGGTGGTCCGCAGCGACGATCTTCTCGAGGGGCGTCGCGTCGTGGGTGTCGCGTTCGAGCTCGTCGTGCCCGACGAGAGCCTGCAGGCCCGCGTGGATGCGCTGGTCGATCACCTCGCGCCCGCGACCGTCGCGAGCGAGGCGCCAGCCGGGCTTCGCGTGCGACTCGAGACGCCGTGGCAGCTGCGCGCGGGCGAGCGCGTGAGCGTGGAGGTGCCGACCGCGGAAGGAGGTCGGGTGCGCGTCGAAGCCCGTGCGCTCGACAGCCGTCCTCGCAAGAACGGCTCGTACGCGACACGCTTCGACCTCGAACGGTGTGAGGAGCACGGCGACCGCGACGTGACGGGGATTCGACTCGCGCTCGCCCACCGCCGGCCCGATCTGGTCGGCGAGCTCTCGTCGCTCTCGCTGCCGACCGTGTTGGCGCTCGCCTCCATGGAGCAGCTCACCGGCGTGCTCCTTCTCGTCGACGACGGTGAGGAAGCGCGGGTCTTCCTTCGGCGTGGCCAGATCGTCGACGTCGAGGGACTCGGCGAGACCTCGCCGCGCCACGCCTTGGGTGGCGTGCTCGGATGGACGCGCGGGACGTTCGCGCTCGAGCTTCGTGACGTCACGCGCCCCGACCGTCTGCACACGAGCACCACCGCGCTCTTGCTCGACCTCGTCCGCGAGCAAGACGAGCGCCGACGCGAGGTGGCGTGATGTCGCCAACCCGCGACGCCTCCTCGAGGCAGGCACGCGCGACGCTCTCGGGCCTGCTCACGGCGGATGAAGGCAACACGGGGACGGTGCTGGTGGTCGAAGACGACACCCTGAGCGCGCGCGTCACGACCCGGACGCTCGAGTCTCTCGGGCACCGCGTCTTGGTCGCCCAGACGCCGGGCGCGGCGCTCGAAGCGATGGGCGAGCACGTGGATCTGATCCTGATGGACGTCGAGATGCCCGACCTCGACGGGCCGCGCCTCTTGCCGCTGCTTCGAAGCCGCTGCCGCGCGTTCGTGCCCTGCCTCTTTCTGACGGGCCGCGACGACGACGACGCGCGACAACGCTGTTTGGAGGCGGGGGGCGACGATTTCCTTTCGAAGCCTCCACGCCGAATCGAGCTGCAGATGCGTGTGGCGTCGATGCTACGAATCCGTCGTCTGACACGGGAGCTCGAGCGACGCGCGACGGTCGATCCGCTCTCGGGAGTGGGAAACCGTGGCGCGCTCGAGAGCGCGCTCGATGCTCGCGAGAAGGAACGAGTCCGGTATCGCCGTCCCTTGGCGTTGCTCATGCTGGACGTCGACCATTTCAAGCGCATCAACGACGAGCTCGGACACGCAGCCGGAGATCACACCATCGCGCTCTTGGGGGAGGTGCTCCGGCGCACCACGCGTGGTTCGGACGGGGTCTATCGCTTCGGGGGCGAGGAGTTCGTGGTCGTCGCTCCCGAGACCCAAACCTCCGGCGCGATGTGGCTCGCCGAGCGGC
>JACKEH010000069.1 GCA_020633125.1 Sandaracinus sp.
GACGGAGACGGAGACGGAGACCGTGCCCGTGCCCCTGCCCGTGCCCGAGATGGATACCGAGACGACCGAGACCGAGACGGCGCTTCGCGCCTCCGCCGGATCGCGACGACCGAGGTTCGAATCGCCTCGATCGCCATGCGAACGCGGAGACGCACGGGCACGGGCACGGGTGGCGTCGGCGGCGCCTCCGCCCCTCGCTCAATAACACTGCATCAACGCGCCACGGTCGAAGACGTAGAGGCTTCCCGAGTCGCCGAGGTTCAACCCGAGCGCTTCCGAGAGTTGGAGGACGAAACCTGCGTCCCCTTCGTCCTCTTGAATCCACATCGGTTCGCCGAGCGCCCAGCCCGAGCGATTGAACACCGCCTTGCGTAGCTCGCCGAGGCTCGCGTCTTTGCGTGCGCTGCGCGAGTCGAAGATCGCGGCCGGCACGTCGAGCGGAATCACGAAGAGCGGC
This sequence comes from Sandaracinus sp., assembly GCA_020633125.1. Taxonomy (GTDB): domain Bacteria; phylum Myxococcota_A; class Polyangia; order Polyangiales; family Houyiibacteriaceae; genus JACKEH01. Next base: position 458 of record JACKEH010000069.1, read on the forward strand.
TCGCCGTCGGTCGGCGCGGCCGTGTCGGCGGCGAGGGGAATCAGCACCGTCTCTTCGTAGTCCTCGCCGCCGCGCGGGTCGGGCACGTAGAGCGACACCGCGCGTGCCTCCGTGCGGAGGCGGGCGCGAAGCTCCGGGGCCTCGTCGAGGTCGATCGTGAGCACGTGCGTGAAGGCGTCTCCGTCCGAACGCTTCGGCACCTCCACCCCGGCGGGGCCACGACCACCCAGGCGGCTGTAGCTCCCCGAGGGCGCGGACCACGTCACGTCGTCCATGCGCCACTTGGGCTCGAGCAGGTAGATACGCTCGCCCGCGCCCGCCTCGGCGGCGATCGCGCGGAGCGACTCGAGCCACGTCTTCTTCGTCTCGCCGCGTGAGGCCAAGAACGCCGTGAAGCCGTCTTTGCCGAGCGCCTTCTCGAGCCGCTTGAGGAGCGCGGCCGAGCCCCCCTCCGGCAACGCGGCGGCGAAGACCTTCGGCGCGTCGGCGCCGAGGCCGCGTACACCGACGTCGAAGTGGTCGTCGTTCGTCAGCGTGCTCGCGCGCTCGAGGAGCGCCGCGGTCGCCTTCGTGCGTGCGTCTTCCGAGAGCTGCCCGACGAAGCGGTAGGCCCGCTCGGGGCGCTTCGACGTCTTGGCGGCGTCGAGCACCAACGCGTCGCGTGCCTCGGCCGAAAGGCGCCGCAGGAGCGCCTCCGCGGCTTGGGCGCGCTCGGTCGGCCAATAGCTCTCGCCTTCGCGCAGATCGAGCGCGTCGAGGCCGAGCGTTTCGACGGCGCGTGAGGCTTCTTCGGAGAGCGGGCCCGCTCCCTCCGCGACGACGCGGACGATCGCCGCGTTGCGCGCCTCGCGCACCTTGCCTTCGCTCTTCTGCCACGCGGCGACCAACTGCGGCAGCGCGGCTTCGCCCACCGCCGCGAACGCCGCCGGTACGAGGTAGCCCTCGGTGTCGCGCTCGAGCAGCTCGGCCAAGAGCGACGCGTCGAAGTGCGTGGCGAGGATGGGCATCGCGCGCGACACGGCGTAGCGCTGGTCGCTGACGCGACGCGCGAGCGCCAACGCGCGTTCGGACGGCAGCGCGCGCAGGAAGGTCGTCGCGCGCTCTCGAAACGGCGCCTTCTCCTGATCGGTCGAATAGAAGATCGCGAAGCCTTCGAGCGTGAGTGCGTCGACGAGGGGCTCGGGCAGCGCCTCGCCGCGCGTGGCCTTTCGATCAACCAGGTCTCGCGAAGGTGTTGCTGGTTCGACTCCTCCGTCGGGAGCGCGAGCGCGGCGGCCGCGGACGGACGAGCCCGGTCTTTGACTTCGCCGCACACGTCAGGTGATGCCACTCGGTCGCGAAGCCCGACGGCGCGAACTGACTGGGCACCGCTTCGCCGAAGCGCACCTCGCCTTTGGCGATCTTGTTGCCGCAGGTGCGGCACGTGGCGCGTCCGGAAGGTGCGAGCTCGAGCACGTGATCCATGGGGGACTCCGTCGAAGAGAGAGGCGAGAGGATGCCCGTGTGGGGACGGGCCGTGAAGCGGCGCACGGTCGTCGAGCGCGAAACGAAAGAGCGTCGGCGACTCGTCACGAGCGCCCCGAATCAAGTCTCGTGCCGTGCACGACGGGCGTCTTTCGTTGGCGGCCCGTGGCGGACGGACGAAGTCGTCCGCCACGTTTGCCACCTTCGGCGGGCGCATTTCTCCGGAGCGTCGTCAGGGAAGACCCGACGGCGCCCTCGTCGAGGGGTGTCGCGAAGGAATTGCCCATGGAGGCCGAGCCCTTCCGTAGGCAACGTGCTCGGTGTTGGAGAACGCCCGAAGGGGCGAGTGGAGACGGGAGAGCGTGGGTGAGGGAGCCCGTGCTCTCGGGTCCGTGGGTGGGCCGGCGTCGACTGATGATTCGATCGCCTGACGGCGCCTCATGTGCCGCCGGGCGCACTCCCTTCGGTCGCTTGCGAAAAGCGGCATCGCGAAGTCGCGCGCTCGTTCCGAAAGGCACGGGCGACAGCGGCACTCAACCCGACGACGAGGATGGAAACCATGAGAGCGACGACCACGCTTTGTCTGTGTTTGGCGATGGGACTCTTCATTGGCTGCGGCGACGACGACGGCGCGCCCGGGGTGGACGCGGGCGGCATGGACGCCACGACGCCGAGCGACGGCGGCGGTGGCGAAGAAGACGGCGGCGGCACCACGGAGGACGGTGGTCCCGGGCCCTGCGGCGAAGGCGGCAGCCTCTGCGGCACGATGTGCGTCGACTTCCAGACCGACCGCATGAACTGCGGTGGCTGCGACATGGCGTGTGGCGAGAGCCAGCTCTGCGCCCGCGGCGAGTGCGCGGACGCCTGCAACGACGGCGAGACCGAGTGCCTCGGTGTTTGCTACGACACCTCGACCGACCCCTCGCACTGCGGCGCGTGCGACAACAGCTGCGGCGACGGTGAGATCTGCTTCGGCGGCGAGTGCCTCTGCGCGGGCACCAGCACCGAGTGCGGCGGCACGTGCACCGACACGAACGAAGACCCCGCGAACTGCGGCGCGTGCGGCACCGCGTGCGACGCGGGCGAGGTCTGCAACGGCGGCACCTGTGCCGCGGATTGTGCGGCGGGCACCACCGATTGCGACGGCGCCTGCGTCGACACGGCGACCGACGGCGCCAACTGCGGTGCCTGCGGGACGGTCTGCCGCCTCGGTCAGACCTGCACGGGCGGCGCGTGTCGCGCGTCGGTCATCTGCCGCCTCGGCCAGACGGCCTGCGACGGAACCTGCGTCAACCTCGCGTCCGACACCTCCAACTGCGGCGCGTGTGGCAACACGTGTGCTCGCGGTCAGGTCTGCAGTGCAGGCGTGTGCAGCGCGGTGTGCGCACGTCCGCTCGCCTCGTGCGGCACCGAGTGCATCGACACCACGTCGGACCCCGACCACTGCGGCGGCTGCGACATGGCGTGCAGCAACGGGCGCTGCGTCGACGGGAGCTGCGTGGCGTGCCGCCTCGGGCGCACGGAGTGCGACAACGTCTGCGTCAACACCGCCACCGACACCCAGAACTGTGGGCGATGCGGCAACGTGTGCCGTCTCGGCCAGTCCTGCGTCGCGGGCACCTGCACGCTCGTCCGCATGTGAGGCGCGGAGGCCCTTCGGGGCCTCCAGGCTTCGGGAGAACGTGCCATCCCCACGACCTCCCTTTCCCCTAGGGGGAGAAGAGCGCGCGAGAGTGCGTTCGGAAGGAGCGCCTTCGGGCGCTCTTTCTTTTTCCGTCGCTCAGCCGGCCGCGATCGTCTCGGCCGCGCGCAACGCGATCATCATCGTCGGTGCGTTGAGCGCCGAGACCGGCGTCCACGGCATCACGCTCGCGTCCGCGACGCGCACGTTCGACAAGCCGCGCACCTTCAGCGTCTTCGGATCGACCACCGCGCCCGCGTCGTCGCCCATGCGGCACGTGCCGGCGTAGTGGTACGTGGTCATCACGTTCTTGCGCGCCCAGCGTGCGAGGCCCTTGCGCGACAGGCCCATCGGACCCGGCACCAGCTCGCGTGCGCCGAACTCCGCGAGCGGCGATTGCTGCGCCACGTGCCGCGCCTTCTCGACGCCGTCGAGCAAGACGTCGAGGTCTTCGCGCTCCCGGAAGTAGCCGATGTCGATCGCCGACGGCGCCGTTGGATCGGTGCTGCGGATCGAGACCGAGCCGCGGCTCTTCGGCTTGCCGAGGATCACCACGATGCCCCAGAGCTTCGCCACGAAATCCTTCACGGCGGGCTGCTCGAAGGCCTTCGCGATGCCGCTGCGCATCACGCTCGGAAGCGAGGTGCGGTCGTAGAGCGTGGGCGGAAGCGCGATGCCGGGCAGCAGCCGCAGCAGGCCTTCGCGGAACGACGAGACCGCCGGGTAGAAGACGTAGCAGGTGTCGCTCATCGCGAGCGGCAGGTCGGTGCGAATGCGCGCGCGGTGGAAGCCGTAGAGCAGCGGGTAATACGTCTCGGTGCGGTGTTTGCCGCGGTAGAAGAGCTGCACGTTCGGGTGGTCGTGCAGGTTCTCGCCGACCTCGGGCTGATCGAGCACCACGTCGACGCCGAGCTTTCGCAGCTGCTTGGCGTTGCCGACTCCCGAGCGTTGAAGAAGCGCGGGCGTGACGAGCGCGCCGGCGCAGAGGATCACCTCCTGCGTCGGTCGCACCACGTGCGCGCCGCGTCCGCGCCAACGCACGCCCACGCAACGGTCGCCTTCCATCTCGAGCGACTCGACGAGCGCGTTCGTGACGACCGTGAGGTTCGGGCATTCGAGCAACGCCGGCAGCAAGAAGGCGGTGAAGCCGCTGCGGCGCTCTTGCCCCTCGTAGCTCATCCACTCGTAGCCGAGCACGCCCGAGAGGTCGCCGTCGTTCAGGTCCTCGCTGCGGCGAAAGCCCGCGCGCTCGCTCGCCGCGATGCAGCGCTCGGCCCAATCCGTGGCGTCGCGTTTGTGCGGATGAAGCGTCGACTCGAGACGCTCGAAGGCCGGCGCGACGTCGGACCAACGCCAGCCCTTCGGCCACGTCGCGAAGTCGAGCTCGGCGCCGCGCGTGTAGACCATCGCGTTGATCGAGCCGCTGCCGCCGAGGCCACGTCCCGAGCCCATGAAGAGGCGGCGTTTGCCCCAACGCTCGTCGACGACCGAGAAGCGCTCGTGCATGAGCGCGTCGTTCACGAACGCGTCTTTGTATCCGTCCGCGACCAACGTCTCCGGATGCTCGCGGGCGTCGTCGCCGGCTTCGAGCAGGAGCACCTTCGCGTCGGGCAGCTTCTTCGCGAGCTCGGCCGCGACGATGCAGCCGGCGGAGCCTCCGCCGACCACGACGTAATCGTAAGTTCCAAGCGTCATGTTCCCTCGAAGGCCCTCACATCGCTGGGCCGGGGGCGGACGATCAACGACGGCGAAGCAGCTTGCTCGCGGTGCCGGCGAGATCCTTCAGACCCTGCACGCGACCGGAGAGCCCGGTGCCGTAGAGCGTGCGGAGGACGCCGCGGAAGAGCTCCGCGTCGTGGGCCTTCACCGGGTAGACCTTGGCGGGCGCGTGCAGTGCGACCCGGTCGGAGAGCACCGACTTGGCGTGGCAGCAGGCGCGAAGGCCTTCGCGGCCGTTGAGGCGGCCGTAGCCCGAGCCGCGCACGCCGCCGAAGGGCAGCTCTTGCGCCATGTAGGTGAAGCCGAAGTCGTTGATCGAGGCGCTGCCGCTCTGCACCTGGTCGACGATGCGCTTCGCACGCGCGGCGTCCTTCGAGAAGACCGTGCAGGAGAGGCCGTAGGCGGTGGAGTTCGCGACGCGCACCGCGTCGGCGTCGTCCTTCACGCGAAGGATCGAGAGCACGGGGCCGAAGGCTTCTTCTTGGGCGACCGCCATCTCGGGCTTCACGTCGACGAGCACCGTCGGCTCGAAGAAGTTGCCGGGCTTGTTCGGCCGCTTTCCACCGACGAGCGCGCGGGCGCCCTTCGTGATCGCGTCGTTCACGAGGTGCTCGACGATCTCGACCTGCTGGGGCGTGACGAGCGCGCCGACGTCGACCTGACCGGGGCGGTCGGTCGGCACGTCTTGGCGAAGCTCGCGCGCGAGCTCGGCGACGCGCTTCACGAAGCGGTCGTAGATGCCGTCCATCACGAGCACGCGCTCGGCCGCGAGGCAGTTCTGTCCGGCGGCAATGAAGGCACCGTTGAGCGCGGCGTGCGCGGCGGCTTCGAGCTCCGCGTCGTCGCAGACGATGAGCGGGTCCTTGCCGCCGAGCTCGAGGATCACGGGCACCAGCGTCTTGGCCGACTCCGCGACGACCTTCTTGCCGTTCCCCATCGAGCCGGTGAAGACGACGAGGTCCACGCCGCTGCTCACGAGCGCCGCGCCGACGTCGCCGAAGCCTTGAACGATCTGGACGAGGTCACGCGAGAGCCCATGGGCGTCGAGGGCTTCGTCGAAGATGCGGGCGAAGCGCGGAGCCGACCACGCGACGTGCTCGCTCACCTTCACGACGCTCGCGTTGCCCGACATGAGCGCGGGAATGACGGGGCCGAGGATGTTCTGCAGCGGGTAGTTCCACGGGCAGATCACGCCGATCACGCCGCGCGGCACGTATTCGATCGTCGCCTTCTTGTGCAGGAAGAGGCCGGAGGAGACGCGCTCGGCGCGCAGGTACTTCTCGCCGTGGGCGATGGTCCAGCGGAGCTTCTCCACGACGGGCCAGATCTCGCCCATCATCGCGTTCTCAGTCGTCTTGCCGGCGTCGCGAACGACGAGATCGACCAGCTCGTCCGCGTGGTCGAGGACGTGCTGGAGGATGTGGCGCAGGACCGAGCGGCGCGTCTCGAAGGAGGTCTTGGCGAAGCTCTCCTGTGCGTCGCGGGCTGCGGCGACCATGCGGCGCACGTCGTCCGGGGTGTGGGCGACGAGCTCGCCGAGCGAACGACCGGTGGCCGGCTCGGAGCAGGGAATGGTGCGCGCGGAGGGCGTCTGCAGGGTGGCGTTCGTCATGGGCGGTCGGAGCCTACGACACGCGCGAGGAGGGTTCCGGTGTGGAGCCGCACGAGGATCGTGAGCCGTCGGATCGCGGGGGCGAGCAGGCGGGGAAGGGGGTCGGGGCGAGGCTTTGCACGTCTTTCCGTCGGCGAGCTCGCAGGCCGACACGGGGACGGCGGTGCTTCGCAAGGTCAGGGCTCGCGGGTAGCGCTCGGGTAGGGAACCGCGCTCGTCCGTTCTCGCCGTACGATTCCAGTTCACTTCGTCGGCTTGATCTCCCGGCGGCTCACCTTATGGTGCGGCCCACTTCCGTCATGAAGTCGGACTACTACGAGGTTTTGGGCGTCTCTCGGGACGTCGACGCCGCCGAGCTCAAGCGCGCGTACCGAAAAAGAGCGGCTCAATACCATCCGGACAAGAACCCGGACGATCCGAGCGCGGAAGACAAATTCAAAGAGATCTCGGAGGCTTACCAGGTCCTCCAGGATCCGCAGAAGCGCGAGCTCTACGACCGCTTCGGCCACGACGGCCTCGCTGGAGGACCGGGCGTCGGCTTCCAGGACATCGGCGACATCTTCTCGTCGTTCCAGGACATCTTCGGCGACCTCTTCGGAGGCATGGGCGGCATGGGAGGCCGCCGCGCCGCTCGGCCCGACGCGCCCGCCCGTGGTGCCGACGTCCGGACCGCCCTCGAGCTCACCCTCGAAGAAGCCGCTTTCGGCACCGAGCGTGAGCTCGAGCTGCGTCATCCGACCCCCTGCGGCGATTGCCGCGCGACCGGCGCCAAGGACGGCAAGGTCGAGCAGTGCTCGACGTGCAACGGCAGCGGCCAGGTCGCGACCCGGCGCGGGGCGTTCATCCTCCAGACGCATTGTCCCGCCTGCCAGGGACGCGGCTCCCGCATCGACGAGGCGTGCCCGACCTGCACCGGCAGCGGCGAGGTCGCGAGCGACCGCAAGGTTCGCGTGAACATTCCCGCCGGCATCGACGACGGTCAGACCCTTCGTTTGGCGAACCAAGGCCAAGCGGGGCGGCGCGGCGGACCGCCGGGTCACCTCTACGTGCAGGTGCGCGTCGAGCCCCACCCGCTTTTCGAGCGGGACGGCGTCGACCTCGTGCACGGGCTCAAGCTCTCGTTCCCGCAGGCCGCGCTCGGGGCCAAGGTCGACGTGCCCAGCCTCAAGACGGGCGAGGCCGCGACGCCCTTGAAGGTGCCGGCGGGCGTGCAGCCGGGCGAGACCTTGGTGCTTCGTGGGCAAGGCGTGCCGCGCCTCGACGGGCGTGGACGTGGTGACCTCGTGTGTGTGGTTCAGGTCGACGTGCCGAAGGAGCTCTCGCCGAAGGCGCGCGAGCTCATCGAAGAGCTCGCGAAGACCATGGACTGACTTTGTTTCTGGTCGGCTGGCGCCGACTTCTGGGGAGTGAGCTCCCCAGCCCTCCCTCCTCGCCGACGTCACTGCGCTTCGCTCCGTTCGGTCGGCTTCGCTCCTCCGGAGGCGAGGGGACTACGTCCCCTTCGGATTGAAGCGGAATCGTGCGCACGGCGAAGCGGACGCAGTCCGCATAGCTGCACGATTCCGCGAAACTACCGTCCACACGCGCGAGCGTGTGCGGCGGTGAACCCCCGCGAGTCACCCGCGACTGGCCCTCGCTGCGCGCGGTTTCTGGAAGTGAGGGGTTGGTAGCCCGCCAGCCGTTCGTGTACGTCGCCGTTCGCTCCGATGTGGGAAGCGACGCGTCCGCTCAGGCGGTGACCTTCATCGCCGCCCGCACCGCTTCGTAGCGTTCGAGCGTGGTCGGCTCGAAACGTTCGACGGCGAAGAGCTCCCGCAACACCTGCGCTCCATCCGGGCTCTGGTGCAGGTTGAGCAACGCCACCACGAAGCGTTGTCGAAGCTCGTCGGTGCACGCCGCGGTGGAGACGATCGCATCCGCGGGAATCGGTTCGCTGACGAGCAGCGCGCGCATGCGCTGGCGTGTCCCCGAGAGCTCCCAGCCGGCGCCGACGATGGTGGCGTCGGGCGCGTCCGAAGCGCGCTGCACGAAGGTCGCGCCCACCTCGGCGTCTTGGGCGTCGACCGCTCGTCCGACCGAGACGTGGTCGGCGAGAAAACGTTGCTCCGCGAAGAGCCCGTCCGCGTCGAGCTCGAGCTGCGCGAGGGCCAAGCGAGGGAAGAGGAAACCCGCGCAGCTGTTGCGGTCGACCCATGCGACGCGTGCGCCCGCGAGGTCGGTCGCGTTCTCGTAGGGCGCGTCCTCGCGGCAGAAGAGCGCGCCTTGAAAATGGGCGCGGTGGTGGCGCACGCCCGACGCCAGCAGTTGCGTCGACGACTCTTCCATCGCGCGCACGAGCACCGCCGGCGGAAGCCACGCCAGCTCGGTCTCGGAGTCGAGCACGTGCTCGAGCAGGTCGCCGTACGTCGCGGTGCTGCGGACCTCGACCAGGACCTCGAGGCGGTCGGCGAGCACGCGCGCGAAGGCGGCGCGCGCGGGGGCTCGTGTCGCACCCACGGGTCCCGTCAACAATCGGAGCGTCGACGACATCTGGACGACGAAGCGTATCAGCGTCGACCCGCGAATGCTTCGAAGATTCTCGTCGAGGCGCGACCTCGCGCGGCCTTTCGCGTTACCTTGGCGGCCCTCCTTCCACCCGGGATTCCACGCGCGTCGTGCGTGTGTCCATCCCGTTTCGATTCATGCGCGCCGTCGTCCTCTCCTCGCTCTTCGTGCTCGCCGCCTGTGGCGACGACGCGTTGTTGATCGATGCTCGAAGCGACGCCGGAACCGCGACGCCGAGCGACGGAGGAACGAGCGACGCGACCGTGCCCGTGCCCGACGCCGAGGTGTCCCTTCATCCGGCGATCTACCCGGCCGATCGCACCCACTCCCCGATCAGCGCGTACGTGGTCGAGAACCTTCGAGCCGTGCGCGCACGTGGCGCCGACCTTCGCGACGACGTCTTTTCGAAGGTGGGCGCGTCGGCCACCGCGAGCCTCAGCTTCTTGCATTGTTTTGCGGGCGATCGGGTCGACCTCGACGGCCGAGACCTCGACGCGACGCTCACGCACTTTCGGGGCGGCGACGCGGACGGCACCACGCCTTTCGACCGCGACAGCGCGTGTGCGACGCCGGGATGGCACGCGGGGCGTGCGCTCGAAGGCGATCCTTCCGCGCTCGAGACCGAGGTCGAGGCGGCGCGGCCTGGCTTCGCGGTGGTGATGTACGGCACCAACGACATCAACATCGTCAGCCTCGAGACCTACGCGTCGAACCTGCTCGACCTCGCGGACGCGTTGCTCGACCGGGGCGTGGTCCCGATCTTCACGACCGTGATGCCACGCGACGACGACCCCGAGGCGGACGCGCTCGTCGACGACTTCAACCTCGTGGTGCGCGCCGTGGCGCAAGCGCGTCAGGTGCCGATGATCGACTTCCACCGCGAGCTCTTGCCGCTCTCGGATCACGGTCTCGGGCCGGACGGCATTCACCCGACGACCTCACCGAGCGGCGGGTGTGTGCTCACCGACGAGTCGCTCGTGTACGGGTACAATGTGCGCAACCTGCTGACGTTGGAGGCGCTCGACCGCATGCGCCGGGTGCTCGTGGCGGACGACGCGGCGCCGGATGCGGCGGGGCCTGCGATCGAAGGCGAAGGGACCACCAGCGACCCCTTCGTGATCGAGGCGCTGCCTTTCGTGCACGTGCAGAGCACGTTGTTCTCGGAGCAACGCGCGCTCGACCGCTACGACGGGTGCATGGCGACGCAAGACGAGTCGGGGCCGGAGCGCCTGTACCGATTGGAGCTCGACGCGCCGACGAACGTCGTGATTCGGGTGCACGATCGCGGGTCGGTCGACGTCGACCTGCACCTCTTGGACGCACCGACGGAGGCCGGGTGTGTGGCGCGCGCGCACCAAGAGCTTCGGGCGTCGCTCGGCGCGGGCACGCATTGGTTGGCGATCGACACCTTCGTGTCCGCGGGGACCGAACGAGCGGGAGAGTACCTGCTGACGGTGGCCGCCGAGCCGTGAGCGCTCGCGTGGCTTCGAGCGCGCCCGTCGAACGACGGATTCGTGCTCTCAGTCGGGCGGGTGGCAGAAGAGCTCGAGCGCGAGGCCCGAACCCGCCGAGCGGGGGATCTCGCCCGCGCGGAGCCGTGCGGCGAGCGCTTCGTCGATCGCCGCGAGGTCGCGGGTCGTGGCGCCGACGACGTGAGCGCCCACCCGCAGGGGGGCGTCGGTGGAGAGCAGGTGCTCGTAGACCGCGTGGCCGAAGACCACGAAACGCGCGTCGTCCGGTAGGCCACCGGCCTCGAGGGTTTCGATCGTCGCGCTCACGTGCGCGGGCTCGACCACGACCAAGCCGCCGCCTTCGTCGAGCAGGGTCAACGCGTCTTGTTCGACGGTCCGCGTGGGCGGGAGCCGTTCGAAGACGTCGGGGAGACGTTCGCGAAGCGCGAGGTGTTGGCGGCGTGCGAGCTCGGCCTTGCTTCGTGGGAAGGTGGCCCAGACGAGCGCGTTGAAGGTGTCGTGCCACGAACGCTCGCGCGTCGGGACGGCGCCTTCGCGGTCGATCTTCGCGTCGTAGAGCTCGTCGCGGCAGCGTGGGCCGCGGCGTCGGCCCGGCTTCGGGGCCTGGCGTTCGAAGCGCAGCGGCGTGCCGGTCGCGTTCGTCAGGCCACGCGCGAGCTCGGCGTCGAGCTCGGCGATCGTGGGCCAGGTGGGCCAGCGCCTCAGGGACGCGAACGCACGCGCGAGGGGCCAGAAGGGCGGCTCGTCGAGCCGCTCCGGCACCCAACGCGACTCGGGGGACAGCGCCACGACGGGAGCCTACGAGGCGGAGCGGTCGGCGCTAGCAGGCTGCTCGAAAAGGACCGTGATGCGATTCGTGCGGTTTTCAGCAGCTCACTCGGCCGGGAGAATGGCACGTCCGGGGTAGCATACCGTCATGCCCGCGGGGTCGAGCGTGCCCGCCGGCGGGACCCGGCATGCGTAGCCGAGCCGGCAATCGCCGGCGACGTCGCACGCGTCGAGGCAGTAGCTCTCGAGGAAGCCGTTGCGCCAGCAGACGGTGCCGCTCGGGCAGCCGCTGGCTGCGGTGCAGCGAAGCGAGCAGTAGCCGCCGCTGAAGGTCGTGCCGTCGCGCAGTCGCTGGACGCATTGGGGCGTGGTGAGCCCCCGGTAGGCTTGGCAGTCGGCGACGGCCTCGCACGCGGCGCCCACGGGGCCGGGCGGCGGCGGGCCCGCGTCGATGCCGGCGTCCGTTCCCGCGTCGGGCTCGCCGGCGTCCGTACCCGCGTCGACCGCGATGCCCGCATCGGGGCGCTCGACGCAGCCGCGAACGACGTCGCACACGCCTAGCGGGGCACATCGTTCGTCGAAGACGACGACCTCGCAGACGCCGGCGGTGCACCGGCTCTCCGCGCAGGGGGCCACGGCCGCGCAGTCGTCGTCCGCCGTGCATTCGCAATCGGTGCACCCGCCGGCGTCGCGCTCGGTGATCGGGACGCACGTCTCGTCGACGCAGCGTTGGCCGCTCGGGCAATCGGCGGTGGTGGTGCAGGTGTCGGTCGACGACCCCCCACCGCACGCGACGAGACAACAAGCCAAGCACATCCAGAACCGCATTCGCAGAGGATGCCATACGTCCTCGGGAGGCCGTGCTTTCTGGCGCGACGTGGGCAGATGCTTCCCGGCCTCGGGGGAACCGAGGTCGCCCAGCAACTTCGGGCCGCCCTGGCCCATGGAACGCCTGACGCAACGTCGTGTTTTGCGTGCGCGAAGCTCGTCCGAAGTGCGTGGGCGAAGAACCACCCCCCGGCAGGGAGGTGACGAAAACGCTCGTGGAAACGAGGGGTTCGCGAGGGCGTCTTCTTCCCAGCAAAGTCGGGCGGCATCTGCCCACGGAGCGGCTGACGCAACGTCTCGGTTTGCTTGGGAAACGAGAGCCCGTTTTGCGTGGGCGCGTCGTGCCCGCGCTTCGAGCGGACCCTACGCGTCTCGCCACTCGCGCCACGTCCAATAGCGCTCGAACGGCCCGGCTCGTGGATGTCCGGCTGCCCGTGCCCTCGACGTCCAATCGAGCACCGCCTCGCGGTGCGCGGCCCACGTGTCGTCATTCGCCTCCGCTTCGAGCGCACGCGCGAGCGGCTCGACGACGGGGCGGCGCGCAGCGTCGTTGGCGAGCACGGCGCGGTGCAGCCTCTCGTGGCGCCACCACAGGTCCTCGCCGGGTCGCACGCCGACCGGGGGCTCGTTCGCCCACGCGCCGTCGAAGGCCGCGGGCTTGAACACGCTCAGGCACGGCGACGAGGTGCCGGTGAAGAACGCCGTGGGGTGAGGGCCGTCGAGGCGAACGATCATCGAGCCCGTCGTCTGTCCCGCGGCGCGGGTCGGCCAGAAGGATGCGTGCGCGCACGGCGCTTCCATGCGCCAGGTCCCCGCCGCGCCGTGGGGACCGTGGTCACGCAACACCGACGCGAGGCCGGCGACGCTCGGTGCGCCGAGCGCGTTCGTCGCCGCGAGCGTGCAGGCGCGGCGTGCGTCGCCGCCCGTGAAAGGCCGAAGCCTGCGATCGCCGAAGGCATGGGCGAAGTCGAGCGCGCCCTCGCGAAGACGACCGAGCCGTCGTGCGGCGTCGGCGGCGCCCGGGCTCACGCGGTCGAAGTCGCTTCCGATCGTGTGCACGTTCGAGAGCGTCGCGACGCCACGCACGCGCTTCGCCGCCCAATGCGGCCCCGCCGTCTCGACGATCCACGCGCGACGCGCGTCGGCGAGCACGAAGCTCGAGAAGTAGCGAAAGCTCCGATCGCGACGCGCCATCGGGCCGCCTTGCGGGAAACGATCGAGCAGCTCCACGAGAAGCGCGAGCGCGTCGTCGGCCGTGGTCGCGCGTTCGAGCACGAGGCGCTGCAGGTCCATGCCCGTGAGCCCCTCGTCCGGCACCGGCAAGCACGAGAAGGTCGCCTCGTTCGCCACCGCGAGGCCCGCTTCGTTGACGCCCATCTCGCAGCCGAAGAGCCACGCCGGACGGCTCTGGATCGTCGCCAGCGGCGCGTCGTCGAAGGGGAGGCGACGTCCCGTGGCGTCGGTGCGCGGCGACGCGCGTCGCACGTCGAAGCGATCGACGGCTTGGGCCTCGTCGGGCTCGCGGTCGCTGTTCTTCGCGATCCACACGGGCTCGCCGTCGCGAGCGATCACGACGGTGTCACACACGCGCGGACTCCCGACGAACGACTACGTGGCACACACGAGAGACGCGGACGGTGCTTCGATCAACCACCGAGCACCTCCGTCGCCGCCCGCTCCCCGGCCTCGATCGCGCCGTCGAAGTAGCCCGTCCAACGCGTCGCCGTCTCCGTGCCCGCGAAGTGCACGCGGCCGGCCGGCGCACGCAACGCCGCGCCGACTTCCGTGAGCAAGCCGGGCGGTGCGACGCCCACGTAGCAGCCCGCGCTCCAGGTCTCCGAGGTCCAATCGCGGTCGACGTAGCCGATCGCGTCGCGCGCTTCGGGCCCGAAGAACGACGCCAGGTCTTCGACGATCGCCGCACGTCGGCCGGCCTCGTCGCGTGCCTTCAAACCCGCGAGGTCGTCGCCGAAGACGAAGCCGACCAGCGCGTGAAACGAACCGTCGGGCGCGCATGCGTCGAAGGCGGCGCGAACGAAACGCCCGTCGCCGACGGCTTCGCCGCTCAGCCCACGCTCGCGCCAGAAGGGCGTGCGGTAAGCGACGATCCATTTGAGCGCCGAGCCCATCGGCATCTTCGCGTGCATCGCGGCGCGCCCCGCGGGCAGCGGCACGGCGAAGTCGATCGCGTGCGCGAGGGGCGGAGGCACCGCGAGGACCACGCGTCCGGCACGGAGCTCGCCACGCTCGCCGCGCACGGTCACGCCGCGCTCGTCCTGCACGATCGCGCGCACGGGCCAGTCGAGTCGCACGTCGAGCCCTTCGCCGAGCCGCTTCGCGTATTGCTGCGTCCCACCGTGCAGCTTCGTCTGTTGGGCGCCGCCGCGAATCTCGAGCAGCGGCTGAAACCCGCCCGCCGAGCGCGCGTAGTGCAGCAGGTAGAGAAACGAGAGATCGCGCGGCTCGCACGCGAAGACCGCGTTCACGCCCCACGCGAGCACGCGCCGTGCGACGGGATCGCCGACGTGGCGCGTCAGCCACTCCTCGACGGAAAGCGCGTCGTGCTTCGCCGCGTGTCGCGCGTCCCACGGGTCGCCGACTGGCAGGCGAAGCGCGGCGAGCTCGATGTGCGCCAGCGCGCGACCGAGCGAGAGCAACTGCCGCGGGCCGATGCGTGGATCGTCGACCGTTCCGCCGTTCCACGCGGTGCGCGGCAGGAGCCCGCGGTAGGTCGCCGTGTGCGCGCCGAGTCGCACCACCTTCGCGCCGCGGTGGTGCTGCTCGTAGGTCGCGATCCCGAGGCGTCGCGCGAGCGCGTGCGCGCGCTTCTGCGTCGGGCCGATCCACTGCCCACCGACGTCGACCGCATGCCCGAGCAGATCGACGGTGCAGGTGCGTCCACCGAGTCGATCGCGTGCCTCGAGCAACACGACGGAGCGACCTGCCGTACGAAGCCGGCCCGCGGCGACCGCGCCCGAGATCCCGCCGCCCACCACGATCGCGTCGAGCATGCCGCGATCGGACCGCGACGGGCCGGAGGTGTCAACGGTGGCGACCGCGAAGCACGACGAACGAAAGTCGATGCGTCAGCTCTTCATATCGTCGAATTCGCGATGAAATCGATCGAGAACGTACACCTGTCGGAGCACGGTTTCGCGGGCGAAGGGTGGCTGCGGCCCCGGCGGGAAGGCATCGTGCTCCTGTGGCGCAGCCTCCCGATGTCTTGGCCTTCCTCGACTACCGCGCGTACCTCCGGGCGTACTTCGCGTTCGCCCAGGAGCGCGGCCTCTCGCATCGAGGGCTCGCCCGCCGAGCCGGCCTTCGTTCGCCGAGCTTTCTGAAGTCGGTGATGGAAGGGAACAAGACGCTCGCCGCGAAGACCGCCGCGCGCGTCGCCCGGGCTTGTCGGCTCGAAGCCGAAGGCGTCGAGTACTTCGTGTGCCTCGTCGCGTTCAACCAAGCGCGTGACGCCGACACCAAGCGCGTCGCCTACGAGCGCCTTCAAACCTTCGGACGTTGGCGTCGCATTCACGCGCTCGACTTGGCGCGCGACGAGTACTTCTCGTGTTGGTACTTGCCGGCGATTCGAGAGCTCGTGGCGAGCGAGGCGTTCGTGGAGGACCCGCGTTGGATCGCAAAGCAGCTGCGTCCACGGGTGAAGGTGCCCGAGGCCCGCAAGGCGCTACGAACGCTCGAATCCCTCGGGCTTCTCCAGCGCGACGACGAAGGTCGCCTTCGGCAGACGGACACGTCGGTGTCGAGCGGCCTCGAGACCGGGAGTCTCCAGCTTGCGCGCTACCACCGCACGATGATGGCTCGCGCGTCGGAAGCCATCGACACCTTCGCGCGCGAAGAGCGCGACCTCGGCTCGCTCACGCTCTGCGTGGACGACGAGGCGCTCGCTCGCCTCAAGCGGCGTCTTCAGGAGTTCCGCCGCGAGCTCCTGCTCGACGAGCCGAGCCTCGCGGGACGACGCAACCGCGTCGTTCAGATCAACCTCCAGATGTTTCCACTTTCGGCGGCGCTCGACGAAGCGCCGAGAGGCAAAGCATGAGCACTTCGAAGATGTTCGCGTGGGTGTGCGCCTGGGGTCTCGCCCTCGCGGCGTGCGCCGGCACCGAAGGAGGCAACCCCTTGGACGAGCGGGACGGAGGCCCGATCGCGGATGGCTCGCTCGTCTGCGACGACGGCGGGGAGCTCGTTCGACCGACGCTCTGCGAGCCCGACGACGTGAGCGAGAGCTGCACGTGTCGCGCGGGCGACGCGGCGGCGTTCTTCGAGATCGCGGAGGGCTACGGCCAACGCGTGAGGTTGTACGGGCCGACTTCGTCGGGCGGCTTCGTCGCGCTGCACACCCATCTCTGTGTCGGCGACTGCGACCTGACCCGGCGCGCGACCTTGACGGTGCGGCGCTTCGACGGCTCCGGTGCCGCGCTCGGCGCGCCGGTCGAGGTGACCCGATCGAGCGCGTGGGTGGAGCAAGGCGCGGCGCTCGAGGGCGACGTGCTCACGCTGGTCTTCGCGGACGAACGGGAGGGACCTTCCGTCGCGTCGGCGTTGCACTTCGGGCGGTTCGACGTGGCCACGGGCACGTGGCTCGTCGAACCCCGGGTCGCGCTTCCAGACGCGGGCTTCGTGACGAACGTCGCGCTCGCTCGCTCGTCCGAGGGCTACGCCGTCGTCTTCACGCGCACGCACGACACCGACGCGTCGCAGCGTGGGGGCTTCTTCGTCGCGCTCACGCCGGCGGGAGACGTCGAGGGCTCGGTCGTCGCGGTCGCGGAGGACAGCGGCTTCGATGCGTCGTCGGTGGCGCTGGCTTCACGCGCGGACGGGACCTTGCTCGGTCGTTGGACCGCCACCTCGCTCGAGTGGGTCCCGCTCGATGCGAGTGGTTCCGTCGGTACCGCCTCGGCCGTCGTGAACGTGTCGGGGCCGACGAGTGGCCCGAGCCTGGTCCCCGTCACGGGGGGCTTTCGTGCTGCGTGGTCCGATGGATCGGGGCTGCGGGTGGCGCGCCTGGACGCGACGGGCGCGCTGATCGGAACCCCGACCGAGGTGGGTCACGGCCGACTCGAGGCGCTGGTGGCCGACGCCGACGGCGTGGTGTCGCTTTTGTGGAGCCCTCGTGTGCGTTGCGACGAAGGAGTCGAGGAGTACCAAGAGCGAGTGCTCACGCGTCTCGACACGAGCGGGACGCGAGCCCACTCCGACGTGTTGGTGCACCGCGGAACGGGTCAGACCTTCGATGGCTCGTTGGTCGGCACCGGCGGTGCCCTTCGAGGGTCGGTCGTGACCTACGGCCCTTCGGTCTCGACCGCGTGGACGGTGCCGGTCTGCGCGCCATGAGTCGCGAAGGCCGTGCTCGCTGCTCGGCTCAGCTCGGGTAGCCGACCATTCGGTTCTGCTCCGGATCCCAGAGTTTGAGCGAGAAGCAGCGCGCGATCTCCGACGGCGCGAGCGAGGTCGTGCCGGGGTGCTGCAGCGCGGGGACAGCGGCCATCGTCTTGGGCAAGTTGTAGAAGGGGATGCGCGGGTTGAGGTGGTGCACGTGGTGGTAACCGATGTTGCCCGTGAACCACTCGAGCACCGGGTTGAGCTCCATGTAGCTGGAGCTCTCGAGCGCGGCGCGGCCGTAGCTCCACTCGTGGCGCGGCTGCACGATCATGCCCTCGAAGTTGTGCTGCGCGTAGAAGAGGTAGCCGCCGAGCGCGCAGGCCACGAAGAGCGGGAGCACCACCGCGAAGAAGGCGACGTCCCAGCCCGCGAGCAGGCCGGTGGTGACCACGATCGCGACGTGCAGGATCAACGACGCGAGGCTGTCCCAGTTGCCCTTCGGCCGACGAAGGAAGGGCGAGATGCACATGCCGAAGCCGAAGACCGTGAAGTAGCCGAAGAGCACGTTCAGCGGGTGGCGCGTGATCTTGTACATGAGCTGCTGGCGGGGCGTGGCCTTCTCCCAGAGCTCGAGGGTGAGGATCGGGTACGAGCCGACGTGCGAGCCGACGATCTTCGAGTTGTGCGCGTGGTGGTAGTTGTGCGTCTGACGCCAGACCGTGGGCGGCGTGAGCACCAACATGCCGTAGACCCAGAAGAGCGCGCGGCCGAGCGGCGAGAAGCGCAGCAACGCGTTGTGCTGGTGGTCGTGGTAGAGGATGAAGCCGCGCACGATCACGAGGCCCGCGACGATCGAGGCCGGGATGCGGATCCAGAGCTGCGGCGCGACCGCGGCGACCGCGATCAAGAGGATGAGCACCCAGAGGGTGATCAGCGTCTCGCGCCAGCTGCGGCCGACGTCCTCGACGCAGAAGGGCCGCGTGGCGTCCACGAGGGCCTTGTCGCGGCGCTCGATCTCGGCTCGGGTCGGCTTCTTGGGGTTCGGGCTCATGGCATCACCACTCGATGGCGGATGCGGAGTCGGGGAGGGCGGGTCGGCGTTGCGTCGCCGGCGCGATTCGCCTCACACCGCGACTTCCGCGAAGGCCGCCGGAGATTGGGCGCGTCCGAGGCCTCCGTCAAAAGGTCGGCGAGAGAAAGTGCATGGGTTTCGAATACTTGGACTGGCCGACCGGCCGAGATTCGTGAGCTCGGCGCCACAAATCCGGGGATTCCGGGGGATTTGCCGGCGCATCGTGGCCCGTGCGGCCAATCGTCGCGCCGGCCGTGCTGTGCCCGTGCCCGTGCCGTGTGTGTCGTGCCCGTGGCCGTGCCCGTGCCGTGTGCCGTGCCCGATTGAAGAAGCTCGGAGGGCACCTGCCGAACGAAAACGGGACCGGCGCCGAAGCGTCGATCCCGTCTCTTCCGACCCCCGAGGGTCAGCGACGCGGCGGTACGAAGGGTACGGCTTCGCCGACCGGCGCTTCGTGCTCCCCGGGCAAGGTGCCGCCCGCGGTCGTCACGCGAACGAGGCCTTCGTCGCTGCCGAGGTAGACGACGTCGTCCTCGCGCGACAACGCGCTCCACACGTGTCCATACGCCGTCAGCACCGCGGTCGCGTCGTCGACACGAACGACCGCCCCTTCGGCGCCGCCCGCGACGAACGTGCGCGCCGTCTCCATCACGACGTGCGGGTAGCTCGGCTCCATCGGCAGCGTCTCTTCGTGCAACACGAGCTCTTCGTCGATGCGTACGAGCCCGCGGTTGGCGTCGAGCACCAGCAACGACACCCCGTCGGGCGCGAGCGTCGCAGCGCGCGGATCCGGGAGCTCCGGCGTGCCCGCGACGCGCACGATGGTGTGATCGTCCTCGGTGCCGACCACGTCGTCCGCGCCGTCGAAGTCGACGATCGCGACACCGCCGAGACGCGGCGCGCCACCGATGGTGAAGACCGGGTAGTCGTCGTCGCGGTCGTTGCCACCGTCCCGCACGCGCTCGGCGCCGCAGACCACGAACGCTCGTCCGTTCGAGAGCGGCACGACGTCGACGATCTCGCTCGAGGGCAAGCCGGGGAAGACGCCCGGGCTCGGGTCCCGCACGCCGCGCACGTACTGCACGTGTCCGTCGACGGAGCCGGACGCGCCGAGCTGCACCCGGGCGACGCCGCGTGGTCCGACGTCGGCGAGGAACTCGGTGTCGCTCGACGAATGCGTGGCGGTGCCGCCCACCCAGAAGACCGTGTCGCTCTCCCACGCCACGGCGTGAGGGAAGAGCGAGATGCCGAGCTCGAGCGGCCCCTGAATCCAGCGGCCGTCGTCGATCGGACCGGCCCACGTGTCTTCGCGAAAGCCTGCGACCACGAGGCGCGTGCCGCGGCTCGCGAGCTCGGTCATGCCACGACGCGTGGTGGGCAGCTCTTCGCCGCGACCGCCTTCGAGCAACGGCACGACCGCGCCGGTACCGTCGGCTTGCACGCGCACGAGACCGACCTGCACGTTCACGCCTTCGCAGCGTTGGCCCGGCACGTCGTCGCGGATCGCGGCGAGGAGAAGCCCTCCGTGCGTCTCGAGGTCGCGCACGCCGCTGAGCCACGGGAGCTCGAAGACCGGCTGCTCGCGCTCGAAACGGATCGCCCACACGCCGGCGTTGCCCAAGCGCACCTCGCTGCAGGGTTGCTGCAACGCGACGTAGAAGCGCTTCGCGACGGTGTCGTAGGCGATGTCGGTGACGTGGTCGCCGGGGATCTTCGAGAGGCCGGTCGAGAGTCCGTAGAGCTCGGGGGCGTCGGTACCGAGCGTCGAGAGCTTGGCGAACACGAGGCCGCCGCCGATGGGGCTCGACGCCGGGCCGGCCGCGCGGAGCTGACCGCCGATCACGAGCACGTCGTCTTCGGCCGCGAGGTGAAGTCGGGCCGCGCCGAACGCGCCGCTCTCGCCGCGGGCCGCGAGCGCGAGCTCTCCTTCGGTGAGCAACACGTCGACGGCTGGTCCGGCGTCGCTGGGATGCCACGCCAGGAGCGCCCCGCGCGTCGCGTTCCAGCTCGCGAGCGCCACGTAGACCCCGTTGAGGTCGGGAGCGAAGGCGAGATCTCCGACGAAACCCGCGGGCACCCCGTCCACGCCGGGCTCGAAGCTATTCGTCACCGCGCCGTCGGCGACGCGCACGACCCGCGTCGAGAAGTCCTCGCGGACGACGACGGCGAAGACCGCGCCGCGCACGGTGTCGACCGCCATCGGGCCGATCTGCGAACCGCCGAGCACGTCGCTGCCGACGCGCGTGACGATCGTCTCGTCCGAGCTCATCGCGACGAGGCCGCCGTCGGTGCCGATCCAGATCCGGTCGCGCGTCGCGTCGTAGCCGAGCTGGTAGGCGACGAGCGCGCCGCCGGTCGCGTCGGTGAGCGCGACCTCGCGCACGCTCTCGCCTTCGATCGCGAGCAAGCTCGTTTGGCCCGCCACGTACGTGGTGTCGCCGACCGTGATCGCGCCCGCGGTGCTCGCCGGACCTTCGTCGATTCCGTCGCTCACGCGGGGGAGCGCGTCCTCGATCACGTCGAGCACGCCGGAGGTCGTGTCGAGGCGACCGATGCCGCCGCGCAACGCGGACGACGCGGGATCGGCGACC
>JACKEH010000007.1 GCA_020633125.1 Sandaracinus sp.
CACGCTCGTCTTCGTCCGCCAACGCGAACGCGAGGTCGTCGCGCGAGCGCGGATCGGCGAGCGTCCCGAGCGCCTGCGTCGCCGCGACACGAAGCTCCGGCCGCGGCGCGGAGAGTTGGCGGCGCAACGCGTCGACCCCACGCGAGCCCTTCACGTGCGCGAAGAGCTCGATCGCGGCGGGCGAGCCCAAGTCGTCTTCGCGAAGCGCCCCCTCCACCGCGGCCGGCTCACGTGCGAAGAGCGCCCGAAGCGTGCTTGCAGCCAGCTCCGCATGGTCACTCGACGGATCCGCCAGCGCGCCGACGAGGGCGTCCAAATCGTCGCGCGACGCGAAGCTCGCGAGCCCACGCAGACCAGCAGCACGAAGCGCCGGCGCGCCCTCGCGAATCGCCTCCCGCAGCGCGGTGAGCAACGTGGGTGAAGGCTCCACCGCCGCGTGGCCGGTCAGCTCGGCCGCGAGCCCGAGCGCCAACGCGCGCCCGAGTCCCACACAGTGGCGCGACGCACGCAGGAGCGACTCGACCGCGTCGACGCCCCAACGCCGAAGCGCCGTCGCGCCGAGATCCGTCAGCACGTCGTCCGCGGCCGCGTCGAGCGCTTCGTGAAGCCGTGCTTCGTCGCGCATCGCGAAGATCAACGACGCGGCGTCGCGCCGTCCCGCGCGGTCACCGTCCCGAAGCGCGGCGCCGAGCGCGGGCAACACCGACGCGGGGAGCTCACGCAGCGCGCTCGTTCCGATCGAGGCCGCCAGCTCGGCCAACGCGCCAATCGCGAGCGTCGCCGAACGCCCACCGTCCGCGAGCGCGTCGGCGAGCACGGGCAACGCACGGGCGTCACCGCAACGCCCCAGCAGCGGCAACGCCGCGCGACGAGACACGCGGTCGTCCACCAGAGGCGCGAGCTCTTCCCAGGTCAGCTTCGCGCGAACCCGCACCAAGCCGTCGAGGGTCGCGACCCGCTCGAAGGGCTCCGCGCGCCCGAGGCGCCCACGAAGGACCCGCTCCGCTTCGGGCCCGCCGAGCGCGACCAACGCCTCGAGCGCCGCCGCCGCGACGTTGGTGTCGTCGTCCACCGCGAGCGCGGCCAAGTCGGGCGCGGCGACCGGATCCCCCGCTGCGCCGAGCGCCTCGGCGTAGAACTTTCGCGCGCCGCTCGTGTCTTCGCGCAGCGCGCGTCGCAAGCGCGCGACGGCCGGAGCCCCCAACGCCGCGAGCACTTCCAGCGCCGCGTTGCGACGACCGACGTTGTCGGCTTGGGCGACCGCGTGCACGAGCTCTTCGAGCAGGCTCTCGAGCGGCGCCGCGTGACGAAGGATTTGAACCGCCTCCTGCCGCACACGCCAATCGACGTCACCGAGTGCCGCGACGGCAGCCTTCTCGCGCCCCTCGGGGTGAAGCTCGCGAAGCGCGCGCCGTCGCGTCTCCGCCGCGTCGTCCTCCGCGCTCGGACGCAGACTCTGAGAGCGTTCGGTCATGCCGGCATCGCCTCCGGGACGTCGACGGCCTGCGCGGGCGCGGCGACACGGTCGACGTCGATCACGAACCAGAGGCCTTCGGCGGTCGCGAACACCGCCGCGATGCCGCGCGCTTCGTCGCCGCTGCCCAGACGCGGCACCGCACGTTGTTGCTCCACCCCGGCGCCGAACACCTCCGTCACCGCGTCGACCACGAGGCCGACCGTGCGCCCGTCGCCTTCGACGAGGATCCACTTCGTGCGCCGCGTGGCCGCGACGGGTGGCAAACCGAAACGACGTCTCAGATCGAGCACCGGGACCACCATGCCGCGATGGTCGGCCACTCCGAGGACGCTCGGCGGCGCGTGGGGAAGCTCGACCACCCCGAGCGGGTTGATGATCTCCCGCACGCGCAAGATCTCGACCGCGTAGCGCACCTCGCCGACGACGAACCCGACGAGGTTCTTCGTGCGATCACTTCGGTTCCTGGACGTCTGTCCCATGGTCAGCCTCGCTCGATTCGCGCGAAGAGCGGTTCGGGATCCAAGAGCACGATCAGCTCGCGTCCGGCGTCCTCGACCTCGCGTTTGGACCGCGGACGTCCGACGCCGATCACGTGATCGGAGAGGTCGCCGCCCACCGCTTGTGCGAGCTCGACCTCGTCCTCCGCGAGCCGATGCACCTGCTGCACCTCGTCGACGAGCGCACCGACGACCTCGCCACCGACGTCCACCAGGAGGATGCGTGCGTGCTTCTCCGGAAGTCGCTCTTCGACGCGCATCAGCCGACGCAAATCGACGACGGTCGTGATCACACCACGCACCGAGACGATGCCGAGCACGAAACGCGGCGCACGAGGCACCGGTGTGATCGGCGGCAGCTTCAGGATCTCGCGTACCCGCGCGAGCGGAAAGCCGTAGGTGTCGTCGGCCAGCGAGAACGCGAGCACCTCGCGGAGCGAAGGCGCGCTCTTCGTCTCCGACGCGCCGGGCTTCGCCGGGACCATGGTCTGGCGCTTGACGAGGTCGCTCATCGACGCCCCTCCCCGAGCGTTCGCTCGGTCGACGAATGCACTTCGTCGAGCAGGCCCGGCGCGTCGAGCACCAGCGCGACACGCTGATCGCCGAGGTCCGTCGCCCCCGAGAACCCGCGCACCCGCGAGAGGCTCTTGCCGAGCGCCTTGATGACGATGTCTTGCTGGCCTTCGAGCCCGTCGACCACGAGCCCCATGCGCTTCTGGCCGACGGCGACCACCACCAGGTAGCGTCGCCCGCCACGCGCGTCGCTCTGCGTCCGAAAGAGCTCGTCGAGGCGAAGAATCGTGAGCGTCTCGCCCCGAAGCGTGACCACCTCGCGTCCTTCCACGCGGCGCACGCGCCGTGGGTCGAAGACGATGGCCTCCTGCACGGCGGTGATCGGCAGCGCGTATTCGCGTCCACCGACGCGCACGAGCAGCGCGCTGATGATCGCGAGCGTGACCGGAAGCGTGATCGTGAGCTTCGTGCCCGCGCCCACCTCCGACTGCACGTCGATGACCCCGCCGAGCCGCCCGATGTTCGTCTTCACGACGTCCATGCCGACGCCGCGACCGCTCAAGTCGGAGGCCTTCGTGCGCGTGCTGAAGCCCGGCAGGAAGATGAGCTGGAGCGCCTCGTCGCGGCTCATGTCGGCGGCGACGTCTTCCGTCACGAGGCCACGACGGATCGCGGTCTCGACGAGCACCTGCGGGTTGATGCCCGCGCCGTCGTCCTCGATCTCGATGACGACGTGGTTGCCCTTCTGGTAGGCGTTGAGCACGAGGGTGCCGGTACCCGGCTTGCCTGCCGATTCGCGGATCTTCGGCAGCTCGATGCCGTGGTCGATCGCGTTGCGAATCAGGTGCATCAGCGGATCGCTCAGCTCTTCGACGATGAGCTTGTCGATCTCCGTCTCGGCGCCCGTCACCACGAGCTGCACTTCTTTGTCGTGCTCGCGGGCGACCTGGCGAACGATGCGCGCGAGGCGATCGAAGGTCTGCCCGAGGGGCACCATGCGGACGTCGAGGATGCCGTCTTGAAGCTCCTCGAGGTGTCGCTCGAAGCCGCGGTTGATGCGGTGCAGATCGATGGCGAGCTGACGAAGCTCGGGGCGACCCCGCAGCTTCTCCGTCAGCCGCATCACCGCGCTGCGCACGATCGCGAGCTCCCCCACCACGTTCATGAGGTGGTCGAGCTTGCGAATGTCGACACGAACGGTGTGCGCAACGGATCGCAGCGAGAGCTGGTCCGCCGTGACCTCGCGACGCGCGACCGGCGGCTCCGAAGGAGCTCGAGGGGGCGCGGGGGGCGCCGAGGTCGGACGCGGCGTGGGCAACGGGGCCGGCGGCACCAACGCGTGATGCTCCGTCGACCGCACGGACGTGGCCGGGCTCGTGCCTCGCGAGAGGCGCTCGAGCGTCGCCCCTTCGCCGCCGAGCACGTCCTCGAGCGTCGCCGGGGTCGCGCTGCTCGCGAGCAGCACGTCGAGATCGATCGCATCGCCGTCGCCCCCGCTGGAGCTCGGTAGGTAGGTGATGATCTCGGCGATCGACTTCGCCCGCGCCTTCAGGTCTTCGAGCTGCGTGTCGATCGTCGTGAGGCTGAAACGAACCTTCAGCCGGTAGAGCGCCACGCCCTTCGCCACGTTCGTGCGAAGGCGGTGCTCCTCGTACTCGGTGAGCACGGCGAGCACCGACGTGTCGATCGCGTAGGCGGAGAGCTCGTCTTCGACTGGCGGACGCGACGCGCCGACGCTCGTGAGCTCTTCGAGGAAGCCGAGGACGTCGACCTCCGAGACCTCGACGTCCGGCGACTCCGCGAGCAGACGCTGAAAGACCTCGACACCTTCGAAGAGGACGTCGAGCAGCTCGGTCTCGAGCACCTTTCGACCGAGCCGCAGGTCGTCGAGCAGGTCTTCGAGCGCGTGCGCGACCTCGCCGAGCCGGCCGTAGCCGAACATGCCGGCGATGCCCTTGAGCGTGTGAACCGCGCGAAAGACCTCGTTGATGAGCTCCTGCGAGGGCAGGTTGTCCTTCTGCGCCTGGTCGAGCAGCAGCAGGTCGCGCGAGAGGGACTCGACGATCTCTTGCGCTTCGGCGAGAAACTCGTCCCGCAGCTCGCTCACTTGGTCTCCCCCAAGACCCGCCGGGCGGTCGCGGCGAGCGACACGGTGTCGAAGGGTTTCGCGAGGAAAGCGTCCGCGCCGAGCTCCAGCCCTCGACGTCGTTCGACCTCGCTGGCTTCGGTGCTGATCAGGATGACCGGCGTGGCGCGGTGGACCTCCGACCGGCGAAGAAAAGACACCAGCTCCAGGCCGTTGATGTCGGGCATGTTCACGTCGACGACGACGAGCCCCCAAGGCTCCCGCGGGAGCACCCGCAGCGCCTCGAAGCCACTCTTCGCCTCCGCCACGTCCGCGCCGAGCTCGGTCTCCAACGACGCGCGCACGAACGCGCGCATCGCGCTGCTGTCGTCGACCACGAGGACTCGAAGCACGTCGTCCATGCTATCGGAACCGAGCCCGCGGACCTAGTACCTCTCCACAGGAGTCTCGACCGGTTGATGGCGGTCCTCGACCTCGATCTCGGCCCCACGCCTCCTCGAATAGGCTTCGGCCTGTCCTTCGTCGCCGCGGAACCGACCTCGAGACCGATCCTCCACCCTGAACCGACCAAGACTCCTGTGGAGAGGTACTCGAAGCGAGCGACATCGGGGAGGACATCGACGGGTTTCGCCGGCGACGCCGGCACCGCGGTTCCCACCGGGTCCGGTCAGTCGCCGCGCTTGCCGACGTGCGCCACCACGAAGGCGTCGAGCGCCGGGCGCGCCTCCGCGATCTCGCTCGGCTCGAACACCACGTGCTCGAACCCCTCCTGCATCGCGTCGCGAAGGCGCGCGCGCGCCCCCGCCGAGAGCAAGAAGGGCCCTCCGCCGTGGCGTCTCGACACCAAGGTGCCGCGCTGGGGATCGAAATACGCTGGCCGATCCGGCGGGCACGGCTCCCCGCTCACGCCGCAGAGCTCCAGCTCGGGGCTCGCCCCGAAGAGCGCCAACACCCGGACGCGAAACGCGAGACCGAGCCCTTCCTCGTGGGCCACGCCGACCTCCGCGACCGCCGCGAGAAAGACGTCCAGCGCGTCGAAGACCTCGGGGTCACCTTGCCCCTCCACGCAGAGCTGACGCACGAAGGCGGTCCCGTCCCCGGCCAGGCGCATGCGAGCCAACGACGCGAGCAGCCCGGGGTGGCTTCGACGCACGAGGGCCTCGTTCAAGGTCCCGAGCCCACGTCCCGGCCGCCACGTCACCGCGAGCCGTTGAAAAGGCTCGAGCGCTCCCCCGAAACGCTTTCGGCTCCGTCGGGCCCCACGCGCCAACACGCCGAGCGTGCCGTGCTCACGGGTCAGCAAGGTCAGGACACGGTCGTGGTCGCGAAAGTCGACCGCCCGCAGGAGAAACGCGTCGTCCCGCAGCTCCGGCACGAGCCCTCGGAAGCGTCGCGCTCAGGCCGAGAGGACCCGAACGTCCGAAGCCGACTGCGAGAGCTCGACCGGCACGTCGCGATGCCGCGGACGAAGCACGATCGACAACGCGAGCGTGAAGAGAATGAGCAGGACGACGACCGCGATGGCGAGGCCGAAGCGGCGACCCTTTTCGTTCGCCACCAGCGCCGTAATTGCCGTCGGCGCCGGTGCCGGTGCGCGTCCGGAGTCGTAGCGCGCCACCACCTGGGTGTCGTCGAGACCGAGCGCGCGGGAGTACGAGCGCAGGAAGCCACGCACGAAGACGTCGCCGGGGAGCTGCTCGTGGCGGTCGTTCTCGAGGTCGCGAAGGACCTTGAGCGGGATGCGCGTGGTTTGAGCGATCTCCTCGAGCGACACCGCGCGAAGCTCACGCTCGCGGCGCAAGTAGTCGCCGACCGCGGGCTCCAACGCCCGCTCCGCGCTCGAGAGGTGGCTGGGCATCGCACGATGCCGCCCCGAGTCGTTCCGCTGCGCTTCGCGGCGCGCGGCGTCCAACGTGGCGTCCATCTTCTGGCGGCTCGCCCGAAAGTCCTTCGTCGCGTCGTTCACTGCGTGACCTCGTCGGAAGGCAGGTCGGAACTGGAATCCTGAGGGGGCTGCGCCGACGCGTCGAGCAGACGCTGGCAGGCTCGCCCGTCGGCCGAATCCGAGCCGAGCGCCACACAACGCTCGAGGTCGGCCACGGCGTCGGCGTGCTGGCCCAGCCGCGCGCGCGTCTCGCCACGGAGGCGCCACGCGTTCTGAAGCTGAGGCGCATCGGCGCAGCTCGGGTCGGCTTCGAGGGCCGCCACGAGCGCGACCTCGGCCTCTTCGAACTGGCCGAGCTCGAAGTACGCGCGGCCGAGCATGTGATGGCCGACGCAGAAACGCGGCTGGACCTGCACGGCGTTGCGAAGCGGTTCCACCGCTTCGGCCGGACGGTTCCACTCGAGGTAGACGCGCCCGAGGTTGCCCCACGCGAGGTGCGGGGCGGTGTTCATCTCGTCGCTCGCGGCCGCGAGCAAGACCTCGGCCGCCTCTTCGTGCTTGCCGCGCTCGAGCAAGACGTTGCCCAGGAGGTTGCGTGCCTCGGCCAGCGTGGCGCCGTGACGCTCCTGCTCGACCAAGAGCTCCACGCCCTGCCGCGCGTGGGTCTCGGCCACGGGCGTGTTGCCGCGCTGCGCCTGGATCATCGCCAGCAGCAAATGCGCCTCGGCGTTGTCCGGGTCGAGCTCGAGGGCCTGTCGGAGGTGTCCGATGGCACCGGGTACGTTGCTTTCTTCGTGCAAGGCCGCCGCCAACTCCAGCTCGCGACGCGAGCGTTCGATGTCCGCCGACGAGGAGCTACCGACGCAGCCCACGGCAGCGACGGAAACGAAGGAAGCGAGGAGTACGAAGCCGCGCATAGGCACGCCCGAGATGGAACCATCCGGGAGGCGGGATCTACCGAGGGGACCGGGCGCGGTCAAGCCGCACCGCCCAACCGTCGGGGCGACTCGTCCGGCATCCGGCAAAACCCTGACACCAAACAGGGATACGACAACCGTCCCTCAGTTCGACCCACCGCGCACCTCTTCCTTCGTCCCGAGCAGCTCGTAGAGCCGCCGGAGCGCGTCGAGGTCGGGGAGGACGATGAGCTCGTCGACGATCCGAAGGTAGCCCCCGTCGCGAAGCTGCTGAACCGCGCGCTTCACCGTGTCGACGTCGAGGCCGACCCGGCTGGAGAGCTCGAGGGGCGAGAGCTGGAGGCTCGCTTGGTTGCCCTCACGCCGCTTCGCGGTCGCCGCGAGCCGGAGCAACGTGTTCACCACCCGCGAGGGGTGGTCCCGCAGCATCGCGTTCTCGAGCTGCTCCTCGGCATCTCTCAGCCGGCGCACGAGCTGCTCGACGAGCCGAAGTGCGACCTCGCGGCTGCTGGCCAGGAGCACGGCGAAGGTCTCGCGGTCGAGCGCGAGCACGTGCAGGTCGGTGAGCGCGACCGCCGTCGCCGTGCGGTGGCTCGAGGAGAGCAGCGCGTCCTCGCCGAAGAGGTCGCCGGGACGCAACACCGTGAGGCTCCGCTCGGTCGAGCGGATGCGTTTCACGAGCCGCACCCGCCCTTCCTCCACGAGGAAACACTCCTCGGCGGGTGTCCCCTCGGAGTAGATCGTCGCGCCGGCCTCGAAGTGCCTACCGAAGCGCGCGAAGAGCCGCTTGCGCTCGTCCTCGCCGAGCTGGTCCATGGCCGGCCGGTGTACAGGGATTCCCCGAGAACGTCGAGGGGGCCAGAACGTCGCGCGCGTGCCGTCGACGGGAGCCCCGCGCGCTCACCCCTGCAAGGCCGCACGTCGGCCGGCTCGTTCGGCACTCACGCCGAGCCGGACGAGCTGCGTCCAGAGGAAGACGCTGCCGACCGCGTAGCGGGGGAGGAAGAGAGGCGCCTCGAGAACGCGTCGAACCATGAAGACGAAGCTAGCGAGCCCAAGTTTCGGAACGATGTCGCCACGGCAAAATGAACGTGCGAATCGCCCCACCACGTCGGTCGGCCACGTGGCTGGCGCCGAGGGGCGACGCTGCCGCGAACGATCTCCACGCCGATCCTCCACACGGCAACCCGGATCGAACTTGTGGCCGCGTGTACTAGGCTCCGCCGCGATGCGCGCCCTCGCCTTCGCTTTCGTCGCGACCAGCTTGCTCGCCGGCTGCCCCCGCACCGCGTGCCCGACGATCCCGCACCAGGATCCCGCCCGCGCGCTGCGCATGCACCGCTCGTTGCATCGCACCGTCCGCGCGATTCGCGCCGAGGCGCGCGTCGATCAACGCGGCGACCGAGGCCGCATTCGCGGCACCGTGCTCCTTCTCTTGGCCCGACCCGATCGCGTCCGTTTCGACGCGATGACCCAGCTCGGGCCCGCCGCGGTGCTCACGAGCGACGGCGAGGCCTTCCAACTGCTCGACATGCGTGAGAACCGCTTCCTCGAAGGCCCCACGTGCCCGAGCAGCATCGCGCGTCTGCTCGGCGTCGAGCTCGGCGGCGAAGAGCTCGCGCGTTTCCTCCTCGGCGACAGCCCGCAGCTTCCGACCGACGACCTCTCGATGGCCTGCGGCGAAGACGGCTACCTCGTCACGCTTCACGCAGACGACGGCCGTCGCCAGGAGCTCGTCTTCACGGTACGCGAAGGCGACGAGGACGTACCTCCCGACGACCAGCACCTGCGCCTCGTTCGCTCGGAGCTCTTTCACCCCGACGGCCGCACGGATTGGCGCGCGACCTTCGACCGCTACACGCTCGTCCCCGATCCCAACGACGCCGAGGGCCGCGGCGTGGCGCTGCCCTTCTTGGTGCGTTTCGTCGACCCGGACACGGACGCCGACACCGAGGTGCGTTTCACGGAGATCACCCTCGTCGACCCACCGACGGATGCCAGCGTCTTCCACCAGAGCCCGCCGCCCGGCGTGACGGTCGAAACGCTGGAGTGCGATGGGCTCTGAGACATCGCGACGTCGAACGAGCTCGAAACGACGACGTCCTGAGCGGAGCGCCGTCGAGGGGACGGCGGGGCGGGGGCGGGCTCCGGTCTGTCCGGTCGAGCAGAGCGACCTCCTTCGGGCTTCGCTTCGCTCGACCACTACGGACGTGGCGGGGGTTCGCTGGACCTCCCGGCGCTCCGCCCACGCCCCGGCCCCGCCTCGTGCGCGCGATCCAATCGGACGCACGGAGCGCGAGGGTCACCCTTCGACCAAACCGAGCGCGATCGCTGCGGCGAGCAAGGCGGCGCAGAGCACCGCCCCCCAAAAGAAGAAGCGGCCCATCACGCGAAGCTCGCCCCGCAGCGCATCGCTTTGCGCCTTGCGCACCGTCTGCGGTCCGAAGGTTCGCTGAAGCTCTTCGTACGCTTCCCGACGCTCTTCTTCGTCCAGCGGATCGTGACCGCGCAGGTGATGCAGGTGGTGCTCGACCTCGTGATCGAGCGTCTCGCGAATCTCCGCGTCGACGTCGTAGGGCGCGTCGTCCCACAGGCTGGCGAAGGTTCGGTAGTAGAGCGAGATCACGAAACGCATCCGTGCGCCGTCGTCCGACTCGATCGGTTCGTAGCTGCCGAGCAAGGGCTCGCCGCCCACGTCGACGTGCGGCACCCCGCCCACCACCACGAGCTCGAGGTTGGCCACGCGACGCGACGCGAACACCTCGGTCGCGAGCTCCTCCGCCCGCGACACGAAGGCGTCGTACGTCGGGAACGACACGTCCGTTTTTCGCACGATGCCCGCCAGACGATCGAAGGCGTCGGCGTCCTCGCAGACCTCGCGTGTGCTCGGCGTGGGCGCGTCGTGAATCGCACCGCAGCTCGGGCAGAACGCCGGGATACGAAGGCGCGGGGGGTAGTTCAGCTCCAGGTAGAGCGCCTCGACGACGGCGAAGAGCGCGTCGTCCTCCGCCAGCCGCTGCGCGATGCGACCCGGGTCGTTCACACGCCTGCGCGCGGTCTCCAGCGCCCGCACGCCGAGCGCGCGCACCACCTTGGCGTCGAAGGGCGCGCTCGGGTTGGCGACGAACCGAAAGAGCGCCTTCGCCTTCGCGACGTCGACCGGCCGTTGGTCGATGCGCCAGACCTTCCCCACCGGCGTCGCGAGCTCGAAGGGAGCCTCGGGTGGACGGTCGTCGGGGGCTCCCGCGAGCAGCGTCTCGAGCGAGCTGCCCCGCCGATCCACCGGCACGTCGCCACCGCAGTTGCGACACGGCTCGGGCGCCTCGTCGTACGCGAGCACCCCACGCCGCTCCGCGAGATCCCGGACGAGATGAAAGTCCGCGACCGAGAGCTCGTCGAGCGGCTGGCTCGTGCGAAGCCGCCCCGCCGCGACCGCATTCCACATGCGCCCCGCGAAGAGCACGCGCCCTTGGACCCGGTCGTCGTCGACCGGGGGCCCGGGCACGAGCTCGACGGTGAGCGCAGACCCGTCGACCCCGATCAGCCGATGTCGCTCACGAGGCGGAGTCACACTCTCAGCGTGCCACGGCCGGGCGCCGGTCGAGGCCGCTTCTCGGATCGAGAATCCACTCGCGCCTGCGAGCACGCCCCCATCCGCACCGTGGTTGGTGAAGCCTCGAAGACGAACGCCCGAGCGTCAGGGGTTCGCGCCGTCGTTGATCCACTGTCGAATCGGCGCGAGCACCGCCTCGGGCAACCCCGACTCGCGGCCGAGCGGCATGATGTCGCCACAACCCGGCTCGCTCGTCAGCTTCGTGTAGAAGATGCTCGACGCCGCATCGCCCGGGACGATCAACGTGCCTGTGCCGCCGCATTCGCTCGCCTCCGCGTCGATCCCCCGCATCGCGGTCAGCGACGCAGCTTCCTCGCGATAGTCGAGCTCCTGATCGTCCGGGCCCCAGAAAGGGTTGTCCGGCTGGTGGCATTCGAGGCAGAGCGGACGAACCACGCCCTCGTAGATCGAGTTCCAGTTGGGATCGGGCGGCGCCAAGCTCGGGGCAGCCACGGCACACTCGCCGACGGTACCGGCACCGCATGAATCACCGGGTGTGTTGTCGGCGTCGGGGGCGACCGCGAACTCGAGGACCGGGCTGCCGCACGAGAGCCAGTTGCGGAAGACCTCGCGACCCTCCTTCGTGTCGAGCGAAGGCACGGGCCCCATGAACGAAGCGCCGTCGAATGCGCCGTAGTAAACGGCGTTGGCTCGCACGCCCTCGCCCGCCGCGCCGGGCGGCATGGAGCCGTCCTCGACCGTGCGCAGGATGTCGTAGCGGTGCTCGTAGGCCTCGTGCTGGTTGTCGCTCAATCGCACCCGCGCCGAGGTCACCCGCTCGATCTCGGCGTCGTAGGTGTTCTGCGCACAATCGGGGTCCGGATCGCCCATGCAGACACGGCGGGCGTAGTCATCGCAGGCTGCCTCACTGCAGCAATTGTCGGTCGGCCGACACGCCAAGGAGAGGTCGAAGTCGAGCCCTCGCGGCGCGCCGGCACGGCCGTTCCCGGTGGCGGCGGGCGCGTGGCAGAAGCCGCCGTTGCCGCAATGCACCTGCATCAGCGCCTGTCCCGCGTAGAGCGGCGTGCCGTCCTCGATGCTGCCGGCGACGGCTTCGTCGGTGACTTCTCCCGAGGGCGTGATTCGAAACACCACCTGTCGGGCGGCCGCTTCGTCGCACTCGCCGAGCTCGGCGCGGCATCCCAACGAGGCGAACGCGACCAGCGCGACCAGAGCAAAGCGATACGACATCGGCGAGTAGGTTGTCCGGGGCGTGCGTTTCGGGTCAAGCATGCGGTGCTTTCCCTCGGGGGCGGCGCTCGACTTCTCGCTCCCCTCGATGGCGACGGGCGTGGTCACCAAAGAGCGGTACGCAGAGCGGACCAAGACGGTTACGCTCCCCGCGATGACGGAGGTCCGCTGGGGGCACGAGGTGTCGGGCGTCCGCTTCGGGATTCGTGCGCCTTCGCGCGAGCTCGAGGCGGGCGGCACGGTCGTGATCGAGGTGCTGGCCCAGAACCGGAGCCAGACCCCAATCCACCTTTTCGGCTTTCAGCCGGGATATCCCCGCTCTTTGCGGGTCTCGCCGCCCAAACAACACCGCCCCTGGATTCGCATCAGCTTCGGCGACACGAACGTCTTCCATCCCCCCGAGGCCTTCGTGCGGCTCCTCCCCGGCGCCATCGTCTCCACGGGCTTGGACCTCTCGTTCGTCTTCGACCGTCGCGGCGCGGGCTCGTGGGACCTCGCGTTCGCCTACGACCCCGTCCGAGCTTCCGGCCGTCACGACGCGTGGAAGGCCGAAGGCGACGTACAGACCGGCATCTGCGAGGTCGTCGTCACCGTCGCGCGCTCCTTGCGTGACGCGGGCATCGACGAAGCCGCGGAGACCCGCCTCGACGATCTCCTCCTCCGCGGAGACCCTGATCTCGTCCGCCACCTGCACCCCTTCGGACGTGGCGGGGCGGCCTTCGCGGCCCGACGTGTGGCCCGCATCCTCTCGGCCGGCGGCGAATCCACGCTCGGCTGGCGCGCGCTCGACGCGCTCTCGTTGCTCGGCGACGCCGGCGTCGAAGCCGTGCACGAGGCCCGCGGACAGCTCCCTCACGCCGAGACGGCCCTCGCCTTCGCAGAGGATTGGCTCCGCCACCGCCGCGGCCAACCCACGACCGATCACCACCTGCCCTTCGTGACGCGGCTCGAGCGTGTGCTCGAGCAGCCCGACCAACGCGGGAACTTCTTGCTCACGTGGACCGCGGTCGACTCGGACATTCACGGCTCCCGGCGTCTGCAGGTCTTCGGCAACGGCGAGCGCATCGTCACCGCGCGTCTCCCCGGCGCCTCCGTGGCGCATACCCGCCGGAGCTACCTCGCGCCGCATCAGCTGCAGGTCTTGCTCGAAGCCTTGCGCGACGCTGCGGTGTGGCTCCTGCGCCCCTTGCGTGATCGCGGCTTGCCGGACGAGCCCCGGCCGACCCTCGAAGTGCAGCTCGCGCTCGGCGAGCCGTTCACCCGCAACGTCGCGCTCTGGAACGGCGAGTGGCGTCTCGGCCCCGCCTCGAGCCTGGCGGATCTGCTCGACCGGCTCTCGCAGAGCGCGTCGCCGGACTCGATGCTCCCCCCGTCGATGCCGCCGCCCTCGTCGTTGCCGCCCCCGCCCAGCCGCTGACCGGGTTCCTCCCGAAAACGAAAACGACCTCTCGAGGAGAGGTCGTTTCGTGCGTCGAGGCGGCGTTCAGGCCGCGACGGGCCGGAAGTCGGCGAGGCTCTCCTGAAGCTTCTGCTTCGCCCGCGCCTCGAGCTGACGCACGCGCTCCTTGCTCACGCCCATCTCGCGGCCGAGCTGCTCGAGCGTGCAAGGGTCCTCGCTCATCATGCGCGCCTGAACGATGCGTCGTTCGCGCTCGCTCAACGCCGAGAGGGCGTCGTCGAGCGCGCCCCGCACGTTGTCGACGAGCTCGGAACGCGCGACCTCGTCTTCGGGCGTCCAGCCCATGTCGTCCGGAAGACGCTCCATCGCGCTGCTGCGGTCCTCGTACGAGGCGTCGAGCCAGACGTCGCCTTGCGTGAGCAGCGGCCAGAGCTTCTCGGCCCGCGCCAGCGGCATGCCCGAGAGCTCCGCCAGCTCGGCGACGTCTTCGACGCCCTTGCGCCGGAACGCACGCATCGCGCGTCGTTCGGTGCGCGTCGTCCCGAGCCGCACGATGCGGTAGGTCCGCACGACGTAGTCGCGAATCTCGGCGCGAATCCAATACGCTGCGTAGGTGATGAGGCGGCAGGCCTTGTCCGGGTCGAACTTCAGGGCCGCGCGCAACAAGCCGAGGTTGCCCTGCTGGACGAGGTCCTCCAGCGGCACGCCCCAGCGCCGGTATTCGCGGGCGACGCGAATGACGAAAGGCAGGCTCGACTCGACGAGTCGACGGCCTGCCTTTTCATCTCCCTCACGCCAGCGTCGCGCCAGCTCCAGCTCTTGTTCGGGCGTCAGCGGCTTCACGTGGGAAAGCGAGGCTCGGTACCGATCGAGGGTCGTGGTGACAAAGGGGTCGCGCATGGTCGCCTCCGGGCACCGGCGCACTGCAGCGGTCATGCCGCCGTCCACCCCTTCGTTTCGCCGAGATTTTTCGCCGAAACGACGGGCGCTGCGGCGAGTCGACCAAATCGACGCGGCAAATCGCCGCGGCAAAGCAGGCGACCCTGCCGCGGCCCCAACCGACGGCTCGTGCTAACAGCCTGCTCCCATCGGTTCCCCATGAGCGTCCATCGAAGCCCCGAACCCCGTGTCCCGGTCGTCGCCGGCATCGGCCTGGCCGCCGCCCTCGTCGGTTGGCTCTTGGTCCGCGCGACGTTGTCCGCCGCACCGAGCGGAGCCTTGGAGGACGGGGTCGCCGTCGCGGACCGAGCGATGGCCGAGGAGGACGGGCCCGACACCGTTGCGGACACCGACGCCGTCGCGGACGCCACGGACACCGACACCGTCACCGTCACGGACAACGACACCGTCACGGACAACGACACCGTCACGGACAACGACACCGTCACGGACAACGACACCGTCACGGACAACGACACCGTCACGGACAACGACACCGTCGCGGACACCGACACCGGCACCGGCACCGTCACCGGCACGGCCACGGACACCGTCGCGGACACCGACACCGTCGCGGACACCGACACCGTCGCGGACACCGACACCGTCGCGGACACCGACACCGTCGCGGACACCGGCACCGTCACCGGCACGGCGGCCACGGCCACGGCCACCGCGACCCCCACCACTAGCGACCGCCACGTCGAACGCGGCCGAGTCGCCTACGTCCGTTGCGGCGACCAAGCGCGCTGCCCCCGCGACCACGATCTCGAAGCCGCCGCGTGGCCACTCTTCGAGTCCGTCTCGAGTTGCCCACGCCTCGCCGGCGCCGTCGGTACCGCCGACGTTCGCGTGCACTTCGAGGGCGACGCGCCCGAGCTGCGTTTCCGCGAC
Organism: Sandaracinus sp.; assembly: GCA_020633125.1. Classification (GTDB taxonomy): domain Bacteria; phylum Myxococcota_A; class Polyangia; order Polyangiales; family Houyiibacteriaceae; genus JACKEH01. The sequence goes on from JACKEH010000007.1 coordinate 15,412, forward strand.
CACGGCGACACTCCGCTGCCGATTCCCGCGCTGCGCGCATGCCTGGAGAGCCGCGCGGGCGCGCTTCGCACGCGCCTGCCGGCCCGTCCGCTCAGCGCCTCGTTCCGCTTCGAGCTCGTCGCCGACTGATCTGCTCAGGCGACGCGTCGCGCCCCGGAGACGTCGTCCGGTGCCTCGGCCCAAGGAAGCGCCGGCAGGATCACGCGAAAGGTCGAGCCCTCGCCGACCAAGCTCTCGACCTCCAACACACCGTCGAGCAGCTCCACCAAACGACGCACCAACGAGAGCCCGAGCCCCACGCCGCCGAAGGTGCGCTCGTCGCCGCCTTCGACCTGCCGAAACGGCTCGAAGATACGCGGCAGCTCGAGCTCCGGAATCCCGATGCCGGTGTCGATCACCTCGAACACCGCGCCGTCGGTCCCCGGATGCGCTCGCAGCGTGACCTTCCCGCCCTCGTCGGTGAACTTCACCGCGTTCGCCAAGAGGTTCACCAGAATCTGCGCGATGCGGCCGCGATCGCTCGCGAGCACCAGCTGCGGCGCCAGCTCGATGGAAAGGCTCAGCCGCTTCTTCCCCATCATCCAACGCACCGACGCGACGACCCGCTCCACGAGCTCGTCGACGTCGAAGGGCGCCACCTTTCGCTCGAGCCGCGCGGCGTCGGCACGCGAGAGCGTCAGCAGGTCGTCCACCATGCCGAGAAGCGACTGGCTGCTCTCTCGAATGCTCTCGTGCGCCTCCCGCTGCTCGGCCGTCACCGGCCCGTAGATCTCCGCGTCGAGCAGCTCCACCAGGCCGCCGATGCCGTGCAACGGCGTGCGCAGCTCGTGGGTCACGTTCGCCATGAAGTGGCTCTTCTGTTGCCCGGCTTCGAGCAGCTCTTGCGTTCGTTTTTCGAGCGCGCGCCGCTTGTCACCCAGCTCGTTGGCCAACGTCGTCGTGAACACCGTCGTCGACCCGAGCACGAACGCGCTGAACCCGAGCGCCAACGTGATCTGCGCGGCATCGAGAGGAACGACGGTCGCGGCCGGAGGCGGGTATTGCGTCAGCACACCCGCCGCCGTGAGCAGCGTCGCCCCCGCGTGACAGACGAAGGCGAAGCTCGCGAGCAAGACCGTCACGCCACGGTTCGTGAGCAGCGCCAACACGCAGATCTCGATCACGTACGCGACGAAGAGCGGGCTGAGCGGTCCGCCCGTGAGGTGAATGCCGCCCGTCAGCAGCAACATGTCCGCCGCGATGTTCAGCCCCCCGAGCTCGAGCGCGTACCAGTCGCGCCGGAGCCCCACGTCGGCGAGCACGTTCGTCACCAGTTTCGCGCCCACCAGCGCGTAGATCAGCGGCTGGTGCGGCATCACGCCGGCGAGCGTCGCGAGCCACGCGAGCGTCGGCCAGATGAACGAGAAGAGGTACCCCGAGCGGACACCGACCATGAGGTGCCGACGATGCGCCGGCGTGTCCATCTCCTCGATGAACGCGGGATACCGGGTGCGCCGACCCGTGCTCCGCCGAGGGCGCGGAGGTCGTGAGGAGATCGAACGTGGATGGGCCGACGACCAGCGTGGCGCGCTTCCGCGGCCGGTGTCGTCGCGACGCTCCGCCACGTCAGTTCCCGATGAGCGTCTGCACCTGACGAAGCAGACCGTGCATCGCGAAGGGCTTCACCAAATAGCCGTCCGCGTGCAGCTCGGTCGAGTAGCGCCGCGCGTGCTCTTTGTCCGTGTAGACCGCGCTCATGAGGAGCACCGGGGTCCGCCGACCGGCGTCGGTCCGCTTCACCTCGAAGCAGACCTCGAAGCCGTTCTTTCGCGGCAACTGGACGTCCACGATCACGAGGTCCGGGTGATGCGTCTCGAACGCCTCCACCCCTTCCGTTCCCGTGCGCGCCACGAGGATCTCGTAGCCGTGCGCCCGGAGAAAGTGCGTCATGACCTGCACGTTGAGGGGGTCGTCCTCGACGACGAGCACCTTCTTCATGTCCACCTCCCGCGTCCCGAAATCCCGCACCGATGGAACGTGTGTCAGGATATCACCCGCATCCGCTTGACGCACAGGCGGGGCGCAAAAGTGAACCTCTTTTCGCAACTGCATCCCCGAATCGAGGACAATGAAAAAGCCCCGGTCGAACGGCCGAGCTCGAATGGAGCACGGCTCGCCAACACGGGGCCCCGCGGCAAAAAAAATCGCGCGCGTCGGATCGGCCTCGTTCAGGGCGTCGCCGCGGCCGGGGTTCCTTCTGCGGTTCGGGCGGGCGGGGGTCCCTGAGACTTGAGGATGTGGTCGGGGTCCCCGAGGAACTCGAAGTGCATCGTGTCCTGCAGCGCGTCGCGCCCGAGCCAATAGAAGCCGAAGCGCTCGAAGACGTGCACCCAGCACGAGGGCATCGCCATGCGCTCGTAGATGGACTCGACCTCCCGCTGGCAGAGCGGGTGGTCGCCCCATTGCGCGACGCACATGCAGCACGTGTTCAGCGTCGGGTCGACGTCGACCGCGATGCCGTAGACGTGATTGCTCACCTCGCCGTTGTGGTAGGTGTTGCTCGTCCGAAGACCGGAGAGGCGCCCCGGCCGGTACGTCTCGCCGCATTCCGCGCGAATCTGCTCTTCCACGCACGCGAGCGCGGGCACGATCTTCTCGTTGATGCGAATCGGCAGGCCCATGAAGCGCGCCCGAACCGCGTTGTCGCTCGGCGTGCTGCGGTTCCAGCTCGATTGCCCGAAGCCCTCGAAGTAGCCGTAGTTCTCGGTGCGCCAGCGGATCGCCTGCTCGTGACGCGCGCGGCGAACGGCCTGCTCCTCGGCCGGCTGGCGCCACTTCACGACGAAGTTCTCACGCACCAGGTAGTCGATCGGCTCCTGGTAGTTGCAAGCGGTGCCGTTCTCGGGCCGCGCGGGCGCGTCGTTGGGAATGGGCGCCGGCGAAGGACGGCGCTGCGCGGCGCCGTGGCTGGCGAAAGCGATCAAGGCCGCCCCCGAGAGGATCGAGGCGAGCAGGGTCGCGAAGAGAACGTTGCGCGAGCTCATGAGGGGATCTCCATACCGCATCGGGCGATCGAGAGCACGAACGTGTCCGGACGAAGCGGAGCTTCCGGATGTTCATCCGAGGCGCGCGGCACGAAGCCCGAGCCTCCGACGGCGGGCCGCCGCACGAAGCTCGAGCCGGGGGCAAGCCGAAGCTCGATCCGAGGTTCCCCCGAGGAGCGCCCAGCATCCGAAGCGGTCGAGAACCGCGCGACCCTTCGAGCCCGACGGTGGCGGCCGCCACCCCGCCGACGCCAATCCGCCGCCACCCCGGTCGCAACCCCTCGAAATCACGTGCGCCGACCGCGGCACGATTCGCGAAAGGGGGCCCCGCATGACTCACGTCGTCCACGCGGGCTCCCTCCTCGGCATCGACGCGCATCCCGTTTGGGTCGAAGCGCGCGTGGCCGCCGGCCTTCCTTCTTTCGAGCTCGTCGGGCTGCCCGAGCGAGGCGTACGCGAGAGCCGAGTACGCGTTCGCTCCGCGCTCGGCGCGCAGGGCTACGAGATGCCGAAACGCGCGCTCGTCTTGAACCTCGCACCAGGCGACGTGCCCAAGACCGGCAGCGCGTTCGACCTGGCGATCGCGCTCGCGATCCTCGTCACGCAGAACGTCGTCGACGACGCCTCGTTGCGGCACGTCCTGGTGCTCGGCGAGCTCTCGCTTCGCGGCGAGCTCCGGCCCGTTCGCGGGGTGCTCGCGCAGCTTCGCGCAGCCCGAGACCGAGGCCTTCGAAGCGCCATCGTGCCGCGAGGCAACGCCGCCGAAGCCGCGCTCGCGCGAGGGCTCGAGGTCTTCGTGGCCGACGACCTGCGAAGCGTCGTGGAGCACCTCGCCGAGATCACCACGCTGGACACGCCGCTCGAATCGCCGACGCACGTCGCGACCGACATCCCCGACCTCGCCGACGTTCGTGGGCAACCGGTCTTGCGGCGCGCGCTCGAGATTGCCGCCGCCGGGAACCACCACCTGCTGCTCGTCGGCTCCCCGGGGGCTGGCAAGACGATGGTCGCGCGGCGTCTGCCCGGTCTGCTCCCCGCACCGACGCCCGACGAAGCGCTGGAGATCGCCACCATCGCGAGCGCCGCGGGGCTCACGCCGCCCGGTTCGCTCGAGCACGCGGTGCGGCCCTTTCGAGCGCCTCATCACACCGCGAGCGCACCGGCCTTGGTGGGCGGCGGCGATCCGGTTCGGCCGGGCGAAGTGACGCTCGCGCACGACGGCGTGCTCTTCCTCGACGAGCTGCCGGAGTTTCGACGCGACGTGGTCGAGACGCTGCGCACGACGATGGAGCTCGGTCGCATCGCCATCGTGCGTGCACGTCATCGCGTCGAGCTCCCGGCGGCGCCGCTCGTGGTCGCCGCGATGAACCCCTGCCCATGTGGCTTCGCCGGTGACCCGGAGCGCGCGTGCACCTGCTCGGCCGAGCGCATCGAGCGCTACGTGGGACGCATCAGCGGCCCGCTGCTCGATCGCTTCGACCTTCACGCGGTCGCCGCGCGGGTGCCGACGCGTGACCTTCGTCATGCGCCACGAAGCGAAGGAAGCGACGTAGTACGCGAACGTGTGATCGCGGCGCGCGCGTTTCGGGCCGCACATCCGATCGAACCGACGCTCGAAGGCTGGCTGAGCACCGCGGAGGACGATGCGCTGGTCTTGCTCGATCGGGCGGTCGACGCGCTCGGCCTTTCGGCGCGCGCGTACGTCAAAGCGCTGCGCGTCGCGCGCACGATCGCGGACCTCGCCGGCGACGCGCGAGTCCGCACCGCGCACGTCGCCGAGGCGGTTCAATACCGTCGGCTCGATCGACGCTCGGCACGCGCAGCGTGAGAGACACCATGACGTCGTGCACGCTTGAAACGCCGAAGCGGTGAACGGAAGCGCAGTCGAGACGACGGCGTGTGCGGGGCGCGGGCTCCGCTCTGTCCGGTCGAGCAGGGCACCCTCCTCCGGACTTCGCTTCGCTCAGCCACTGCGGAGGCCGCGGGGGTCTGCTGGACCTCCCGGCGCTCCGCCCACGCCCCACCCCCGCCTCGATTCGTCGAGGAGGAGGCAGAAGAAGTGCAGTCAGCGGTAGTTGCGAACGACGACCTCGGGCACCTTGCCGCGGCCGTTCGGGTCGCAGTTGATCGCGCGCGGGCACTGCACGACGTCGACGTTCCAGCGATCGTAGAGCTCGCGGATGAACGGCACGTCGTTGTTCGAGAGCATCAGCTTGCAGCCGCGGCGGTCGAGCTCGGCGAAGACGTCGCGAAGGCGCGTCTGATCGTCCTGGGAGAAGCCTTCGCGGGCGTAGCCGGTGAAGCTCGCAGTGCGCGAGACGGGCTCGTAGGGGGGATCGAAGTAGACGAAGTCGCCAGGCTTGGCGTGGCGGAGCAGCGCCTCGAAGGAGTCGTTGACGATCTCGGCGGCACCGAGCGCGTGGCTCGCGATGCGCAGTCCGTCGGAGTCGAGGATGCGCGGGTTCTTGTAGCGGCCGAAGGGCACGTTGAACTCGCCGCTGCGGTTCACGCGATGCAGACCGTTGAAGCAGGTCTTGTTGAGGTAGACGAACATCGCGGCGCGCTCGGCGCGCGACTGACCACCGCGGTTGTAGCGCTCACGAACGCCGTAGAAGGCCTCGCTCTCGTGAGGCATCGCGGCGAGCTTCGTGAGGTGGCGGATGACGACGTCCACCTCGTCGCGGATCGCGGTGTAGGTGCCGACGAGGTCGGGGTTCACGTCCGCGAGGAGCGCGCGCTCGGGGGCACGCGCGAAGAAGAGTGCGCCACCGCCGACGAAAGGCTCGACGTGGCGCATGCGCTCGACACCCGCCGGGAGGAGCGGATCGAGCTGGGTGAGAAGGCGTCCTTTGCCGCCCACCCACTTCACGAACGGCGCGGGGCGACGCGCCGGCGTGAGGGCCGAGGTGCCACGGCCGAGCGGGCGAGCTCGGCGCGTGCGCTCTGCGGGGGAGGTCCGCGAGAGGGTTTCGACCTGGGCGAGGGCGGCAGACTTGGCCATGGGTGAGTTCGTATCCTACATCCGCGCACCTTCGCAGTTTTCGGCAGAGATCCCTCCAGAGCCTCAGAATCTTTGATGTTTTCGCCTCAAATCGTGTCTCGGCAGGTTTCGAGGGTCGGGATCAAAAGTGATCCACGTCGTCGAAAATGAAATTGACTTTCAATCCATCGGAGTCACGATTCGGTTCGTCATGCTGGTCTGTCACTGCAAGCGCGTGCATTGCCGAGACATCCGGGACGCCGTCCGCGACGGCGCGGAAACCGTCGACGAGGTCGGGGAGCGCTGCGGCGCGGGCACCGGCTGCGGCGGTTGTCGGACGCTGGTCGAGAAGCTCGTCGAGCGAGAGCGACCGCTCCTGCGCGTGCTGCGGACCGACGTGGCGGCCTGAGCCTTCGGCCGGATTCGCGTCAGAGAGGTCGACCGAGCACCTCGTCCCCGGGTCGTGGCAGGTGCAACGTCACGAAGTGGGCGGTGACGAGACCGGCCACCACGAACGCCGCCGACACCACGTACCGCCAAGGCCGTTTGCGGGGGGCGGGAGGATCAGCGGGCATCTTCCCGAGCGTACGTGAGAGCGGCGGCGGAGTTCGAGCCCGAAGACTTCGGCCTTCGAATCTCGCGACGCGTCGCTCACTCCGCCATGGCGACGCGTGCGCGACGGAGCGCGAGGTCGTAGGCGACCTCGGTCCGCGGGTCGCGTCCCGGGACCGCCACACCCCACTCGACCATCAGCGAAAGGGCGCGATGGTGCATCGAGAGCATGGCGTGCTCGTGTTGGTCGCAGAGGTGACGCGGCAACGGGGTGTTGCTCGGGGCGTCGCTCGTTCCCAGCCCACGCGCGCATCGTTGGAGGGCGAGGTCCGCGGTGGAGAGGGCGTCGAGCACCCGGCCCGACGCTTCGTAGGCCTGCGCGAGGCGGTGGGCGACGAGGGGATGCTCGAGGAGTGCGGGGTCGCCCGCACGAAGGGCCGCGATGGCGAGCCCCGGCCGACGAAGCTCGAGGTAGGTCTCGGCGAGCTGGCGCGCGAGGACCGGGTCGTTCGGCTGGTGCGCGAACGCGTCTTCGAGCGCGGCGAGCTCTCGGGAGGCCTGCGACCGGGGCTCGAAGCTGGCGACCGGCTCGGTGGCGCACAGGTGGGCCCAGGTGAATCCCAGGACCGCGAGCACCACCAGGTTGAGCCGTACCTCCATGTGTCCTCCGAACTCCCGAGGCCGCGTCCGACAACCGGCCGCCGCGGAAGTTCCGATCGAACTACGCCTCGCGTGCGAGAAACTTCCCGAACGGGAGGTGGGCGATTCTCGGCCGTCGTCGGTGCTTGGGAAAGTCGCCTGCCTCGCGACTCGAGGGCGCGTTCGGTCAGGTGCCGCCACGGGATCGCTCCGAACCAGGGGTCGAGGTCTCTGAAGACTCAATCGAGCCCGAATCGGAGCTTCTCTCCGAGATCGCGATGGGCAACCGATGGGTCGAGCTTTCCCCGGAGGGTTCGACCGTTCCCGAACGATGGGTCGAGCTTTCCCGAGCGGTTCCATCGTTCCAGAAACGATGGGTCGAGCTTTCCCCGGAGGGTTCCATCGTTCCAAAACGATGGGTCGAGCTTTCGTTCTCGATTCGATCGTTCCGTGGCGCGGAGGTCGAGCTTTCGTTGCGAGATGCGGTCGTTCCAGCTCGATGAGTCGAACTTGGAAATCTGTCTCGATCGTTCCGTCCCGCTGAGTGGAACTTGCTTCGACGGAGTCGTCCCCACCCTCACCGCGAGGCCAGCTCGCTCCGGGTTCCGACCGCGACCGTTCTTACTCTTCGCCCGCCACGAAGCGCCGCACGTCGTCGCGCCCGACCCGCCATCCGACGAAGACGTGGGCGGCGAGGTTGAAGACCGCGAAGACGATCATCGACCCGACCACCATCGCGATCGAAGGCTCGGGCAATGGACCCGCGCGTGGTTCGGCGGCGGCGAGAATCGCTTTCACCTCGGGCACCCGTGCGAAGGAATGCCAGAGCTGGCTCCCCAGCTTGGCGACGATCCACAGCACGTTGGCGACGATCGCCTGCCGAAGGAACCAAACCGCGTGGGGTTTGCGACCCACCAGGAACGCGCTGCCGATCATCAACATCGCGGAGAGCACGATGTTGGCGGCCGCGAAGGGTCGGCGGTTGGGCTCGTTGTAGAAGGTCGCCTGAAGCTCCGCGAGGGCCTCGACCCGCGCTTGCTCCTCGGCGTCCAGCAGCTCGGGCATGGCCCCGAGGCGGTCGCCCGTCAGCTCCCGAATGCCACGAAACACGCCGTAGGTCCCCATCACCGTGAGGAAGAGGGCGAGCATCAAGGTCGCCTTCGCGGCGCGTTCGGGCTCCGACTCCGACACCGGGGCGGAGCGTAGCAGGTCGCCCATTTCCTGCTGTGTCTTGCCGGTGTTTTGTTGGCTTCGTCGCGCGTGCGTCGCGGTCCTCGCGGCGAGGCGCCACGCCTCGGTCGAGTCGCGCCCGCGAGTGGACCTGCGGTCGGGGGTACCTGGTCCAGGGCTCGACCCGGCGAGGCACCTGCACCAGAGTCCTCCTCCATGACCGCCGAGCCGCTCTTCGTGGACCGCGGCGTCTTCGTGGACGTCACCCGCGACCGCATCCGCTGGTTGGTGCGCATGCGTTGGGGCGCGATGGTGGCGGCGCTCTTCGGCGCGGGGCTCGGCGCGTTCGGTTGGCTGCCGGGCCTGGCGTGGCCGGTGATGGCGGCGACGGCGGGCGCGGGCCTCCTCTACAACCTGGTCTTGTTGGCGCGTCTGCGGGGACGCGCGCAGCCGAAGCCACGCGCCGCGCTCACCCAGGCGCTGGTCGACCTCTGGATGCTGACACTCTTCCTGTGGGCGGCCGGCGGCGTGGAGTGCCCCTTCGTGGGCTTCTACATCTTTCACGTCTCGCTCATCGCGATCTTGGGTGGCCCCCGCTGGACCCTGGTCGCGAGCGCGGCGGCGTTCCTCGGCGCGGGCCTCCTGATGCTCACGCACGTGGTGCCCACCCTTCGCATCGCCACGTGGAGCCCCGCGCCGCCGCTCGACACCGCCGCGAACGTCGCCGCCTTCGTGCTCACGGTCGCGGGCGCGGCGTACATCGTGACCCACGCCGTCAACGAGCTGCGGGACCGGGAGCGCGCGTTGGCCCTGGCGCGTGACCGGGCCGCGCTCGAGTACCAGCTCTTGTCGAACACACTCGACGAGCTCGAAGCGGGGCTCGAGGTCGTCGACGAGGACGGCAAGGTGCTCTGGCGAAACAAACGCGCCGAAGAGCTCGCCCCCTTCGCGAGCGTCGGCGCGCATTGGGAGTGTCCGGGCGAACGCCGTGCCTGCGAGCGCGACGCGCACGGTGTCTGTCCGGTGCACGCGGCGCGGGAGGCCGGCGACCACGGACGTTGCCGTTTCGCGGCGCGGGTCGGGAGCGCGCGCGGCGAGCGTGTGTACGAGATGCTCGTCTTTCCGATCGAAGAAGGGGAGCGCCCACGCGTGATGAACCTCTACGTCGACCGTACCGCGGCGACGCTCGCCGAACGGCAGCTGCTCCTCGCCGAACGGCTCGCGAGCCTGGGTCGCGTCGCGCAAGGCGTCGCACACGAGCTGAACACGCCGCTGGCAACGATTCGGACCTTGGCCGCCGACATGCGCAAAGCCCTCGTCGCGCTCGAAGGCGCGGCCGGCGCCGACCCCGAGGTGCTCCGCGACCTCGACGAGTCGGCCACCTTGATTCGCGACGAGACCGGTCGGCTGGGGCGCATCACGCAATCGCTGCTCGCGGGCGGAGACCTCGTGCGCGCGCGCATCGACGATCACGTGCCGCTCTCGGCGGCGGTCGAGCGTTCGTGCGCCATCGTCTTCGCGGGAACGCGAGGGGGCACCAAGGTCGAGGTCGACACGCAGCTCGGCGAGCTGGACGTCGCCGCGGACATGGACCGTCTCGTTCAGGTGCTCGTGAACCTGCTGCAAAACGCGCTGGACGCGAGCCGCAGCCACGGCGGTACGCTCGTGCGCGTGCACGCCGAGTCGAACGCGGACGAGGTCGCGTTGGTCGTCACCGACGACGGCGCGGGCGTCGCCGACGAGGTGAAGGAGCGTCTCTTCGAGCCCTTCGCGACCACGAAACCTCCCGGCGAAGGCACCGGCCTCGGGCTCTACACGAGCTACATGTTGGTCCAACAGATGGGCGGTCGGCTCGAGCTCGAGAACGTGCCCGAAGGGGGAGCGCGCGCGACCCTACGTTTGCCACGCGCGCCGACGAAGCGGCACCTGCGGGTAATGGAGGCGAACGCGTGAGCGCGCCGACTTGGCGAGAGAGAGACGAGCACGCGTGCGACCGCGTGGGGAACGTCGGGTCGAGCCCTCTCGACGCCTCGCCCTCCATGCCGCGTACGAACGCGACGAGCCGAACGGAGGCGCGATGAGCGAAGGTCGCGTGCTCGTGGTCGACGACGACGAAGCGTTTCGCTTCGCGATTCGGAAGGCGCTGCGCCGCGCCGGCTTCGAGATCGAAGAAGCCGCGTCGGGCGAAGAGGCGGTCACGAAGCTCGGGCAGAGCCCGCCCGACGCGGTGCTGCTCGACCTGCGCATGCGCGGCATGGACGGGCTCGAGGTGCTGCGTCGACGGGCCTCGAGCACCGCGCGTTTCATCGTGCTCACCGGCCACGGCTCGGTGCAGGCCGCGGTCGAGGCGATGCAGCTCGGCGCGTTCTCGTTTCTCGAGAAGCCGGTCGACGCCGAGGAGCTCGAACCGCTCTTGCGCCAGGCGATCGGCGAAGCACGACGCGCGCGTGAGAAAGGTGCGGACGACGTGCCGCCGCTCGTCGGGCGCAGCGTGGGCCTCGAGCAAGTCCGGCACTTCGTGCAGACCGTGGGCCCGACCGACGCCACCGTGACGATCTTCGGCGAGACGGGCACCGGCAAGGAGGTCGTCGCCCGGCACGTGCACGCGGCGAGCAAACGCGCGCGGGCGCCCTTCGTCGCGCTCAACGCCGCGACGGTGCCGCGCGACCTCTTCGAGAGCGAGCTCTTCGGCCACAAGCGTGGCTCCTTCACCGGCGCGGTCGCGGATCGCAAAGGCCTCTTTCGGGAGGCGGACGGCGGCACCCTCTTCATCGACGAGCTCGCCGAGCTCCCGATCGACAGCCAAGCGAAGCTCCTGCGCGCGCTCGAGGCGCGAAAGGTTCGCGCGGTGGGCGACGGGCGCGAGACGGATGTCGACGTGCGCATCGTCGCCGCGACGAACCGTGATCTGTGGTCCGAGGTGAACGCGGGACGTTTTCGCGAAGACCTCTACTTCCGACTGCAGGTCTTTCCGATCGTGCTGCCGCCGCTTCGAAGCCGGCCGGACGACATCGGTCCCCTCGCCGAGCATCTGCTCGGTCGGCTCGGTTTTTCGAGCCTGCGACTCGACGACTCGGCGCTCGTCGCGTTGCGCGCCTACGACTGGCCCGGGAACGTGCGTGAGCTCTTGAACGTGCTCCGTCGGGCGTCGCTCTTCGCCCAAGGCGGCGTGATCGACGGCGAGCTCGCGCGGCGCATGATCGCGGCGAGCGTCTTCGGTCACGCGACGACGAGCGCGCGCCGAGGGGGGTCGAGCTTCCCGGAGCCTCGCGAAGAACGCGCGAGCGACCCCGGGCGGTCGGGCGAGCTTCCCCTGCCCGAGAGCGCCAGCCTCGCCGAGGTGGAACGCGCGCACATCGAGCGTGTGTTGGCAGCCCAAGGCGGCAACATCACGAAGGCCGCGATCGCGTTGGGCATCGACCGCCGGACCTTGCAGCGAAAGCTGAAGGCCTACGGCATGGAGGGCGAGGGATGAGCCAGCTTCGACACCGCACTTCGGCGAAGGCCACGCTGGCGCTCGCGTTCCTCTTCGCGTGTGGCGGCAGCACGGCGACGACGGGCCCCACCACGCCGAGCGACGAGCCGGGTCCTGAGCTCGTGCTGGCGTTGCAGCTCTCGGAGGCGCCCGCCGACCCGGAGGTCGACATGCCGCGCTCCGAGGTCCGCGTGGTGTTGATCGATCCGGAGGGGGAGCGACGCGAACAATCCGTCGGGGTGTTCAGCGGCATCTGCCAGCCGGCGGCGCTCGACCGAGCGCTGGTCGCGGTCACGTGTTGGTGGGCCGGCGCAGGCGATCAGGTGCGCGCGCGAAAGGAAGGCGACACCGTCGTCGTCACGCGCGCGCAGCTCGACGAGATGGTGGACGGAGCGCTCCCGGAAGAGACGCTCGCCACCCTCGAGCTGCCGCCGCGCGCGACGCTTCGTCCGCTCACTGGCATGCCCTGAGAGCGCCGACCACGTGCACGGATCGAAAAGGAGAAGAGCATGAATCAGTGCACCTGATTCGTGCGCTGAGGCGTGTCGTCTCAGTCGGAGACGTCGTCAGTCGGAGGCGTCGTCAGTCGGAGGCGTCGCCTTCGTTCGGTCTCTCCGGTGGGAAGAGCCGGGTCACGTCGAGGGTGATCGCGTCGAAAGGCGGAATCGCGACGAGGTCTCCGTCGCCGAAGCGCCCCGCTTCGATCCATCGGTCCCCCTCGCGAAGCAACGCCTCCAACACACGTGTGTCGGGATCGACGAGCCAATACGCGGGCACACCGGCTTGGTGATACAGCCGCGCCTTCGTGATGCGGTCGACCCGGGCGTTCGAAGGCGAGAGGACTTCGCAGATCCAGTCGGGGACGACGTCGATCGGCCGCACGTCCCACGGCGTGGGAAGCCTCGGTCGGAGCCAGCCCGCCAGGTCGGGGCGTACGACGTCGTGGGGTCCGAACCGAACGTCGACCTCGGGCAGGATCCACCAGCCGCCGACCCCACCGTGCCCGTCGTCGTCGTCGAAGGGTCCTCCGACGAATCTTCCGAGCGCGCGCTGCACCATCGCGTGTCTCGGCAGGACCGAAGGCAACACGCGCACCTGGCCTCCGATCAGCTCGGCACGGACGTCCTCCGACAAGGCGATCAGATCGTCGTAGGTGGCGAGACGAGGGGCAGACACGTCGACGAGATTATCACGCAATCCGCCCGCTCCGACGCCGTGGCTTGCGCTCCAACTTCGCCGCCGCACGACGCTCGTGGCGATTGCGGGGCCCGGCCGACGACTCCAACGCTTCGAGGGAATCGACTCCCTCCTCCGACCCGAGTCCTTCGTCCAGGAGCCAACGGCGAAACCGAAGGACCTCACCGGCGATTTTTCCGAGCAACGGGTCCGCACGAAAGAGCTCCACCGCGAATCTCACGAGGTCGGCGTCCGCTGCGTCCCAGCTCGTCTCACCGGCGAGCTCCAAGGCGTCGTGCACCAAGAGAATCGGTGACCAGGTGGGATGCGGTGCGTCGGTCGCGGGGTCGAAGCGTGGCAGGCCGTCGCGTCGCGCGAGCAGCGCGTAGGTCTCACGGCAGAAAGGCGCGCGCTCGGCGCCGGGGAAAGACATCGTGACGAGCTCCATCGCGGTCTCCTCTCGAGAGCGGGAGGGTTCTCGTGATGCACGTCGGAGGATTGCCTACACGCGATGGGCACAAACGAAGCGTGATTCGACACGCAACGATGCCCAGTCGAACGTCCGCCGCGCCAGCGTCGTCGGTGCCTGCGAGACCGAGCCACCGTCGCGCGACGAGCCCCGGAAGCTCAGCCCTTCACGCCGCCGGCCGTGAGCCCACCGACGAGGTTGCGCTGCAGCCAGTAGAAGAGCGCCATCACCGGCACGCTGACGAGGATCGCGCCGGCCGCGAAGTGTCCCCATTGCGCGGCGTGCTCGCCCACGTAGCGCTGCAGCACCACCGGCAGCGTGTAGTTCTCCTCGCGGTTGAGGAAGGTCGCGGCGAGAATGAACTCGTTCCACGCGGTCATGAACGCGAAGAGGAAGGTGATCGCGAGCGAGGGGCGAACGGTCGGGAGCACCACGCGGCGAAAGGCGCCGAAGCGGGTCGCGCCGTCGACCATCGCCGCTTCTTCGAGGTCCTTCGGGATCGCGTCGAACGCGCTGCGCAGCTGGAAGATCGCGAAGGGCACCGCGCTCGTCGCGTAGACGAGGACGAGGCCGCTGCGGGTGTCGATGAGCCCGAGCGCGTCCATCAGGAGGTAGAGCGGGATCGCGGCCGCGACGCCGGGGAACATCTGCGTCGCGAGCATCGCGCCGAGCGTGAGCTTCTTCCCGACGAAGGTGAAACGGCTGAGCGCGTAGGCGGCCGGCGTCGCGATGGCCACGGCGAAGAGCGCGGTCGCGATCGAGATGAGCAGGCTGTTGCCGAGCTGGAGCGCGAAGATCCACGTGCCGTCGTCGGTGCGACGCATCGCGACCGCTTCGACGTGCTCCATCGAGAACTGGTCGGGCACCGGGACCGGCCCGAGCTCGGGCGACTCGCCGGCCGAGAACGCGAGCGCGACGACCCAGAGGATCGGGTAGAGCGCGAAGATCACCGCACCGATCAAGAGCGCGTGGGAGAGCACGCTCTGCAGCACGGAGACACGCTCGTGACTCTCGTGATGGCTCACGCGGGCGCCTCCGTGAGCTTGCGGCCGAAGAGGCGCGTCGTGACGACGAGGATGCCGAAGATGAGCACCGCGTAGGCGGCGCCGTAGCCGTATTGGCTGCCGCGCGTGAAGGCCCAGCGGTAGGCCTCGGACACGAGGATCTCGGTCGTTCCTTCGGGCTCGCCGCCGCTGACGAGGAAGACGACGTTGAACATGTTGAAGGTCCACACCGCGCCCATCGCGACGGCGGGCGCGATGGCCGGGCGAAGCATCGGCAGCGTCACGTGACGGAAGCGCTGCCAGCGGGTGGCTCCGTCGACGTCGGCGGCTTCGTAGAGGTCCTTCGGAATGCCCGCGAGCGCGCCGAGGGTGACGACCATCATGAAGGGGAAGCCGAGCCAGACGTTGGTCGCGAGGTTGGCCGCGAAGGCGGTCGACCATTGCGCGAACCAGCTCACGGGGTCGGCGCCGAGGCTCTCGAGGATGGCGTTGATCGCGCCGAGCTGCCGATGGAAGAGGCCCTTCCACGCGAGCGCGGTGACGTAGCTCGGCACCGCCCACGGCAAGATGAGCAGCACGCGGTAGAGGCCCTTGAGCTTCAGGTTCGGGCGGTGGAGCACGAGCGCGAGCGCCATGCCGATGCCGACGTGCAACGCGAGGTTGAGCACCGTCCAGAGCACGGTGACGAGCAAGACCACCCAGAAGGAGCCGGGTGCGAGCAGCTCCCCGCCGCGCGCGCTCAGGATGTCGGCGTAGTTCGCGAGGCCGACGTAGTGCAGGTCCGTACCGCGGCCGGCGAAGAAGCTCGTGCCCGCGCCGACCACGAGCGGCAGCACGACGAGCAGCCCGACCGCGAGGAAGGCGTGAACGAGCCATTTGTAGGCGGGGATCGACGCGCGAAGCGCGAGGCGCTCGTTCGGGTCGCGCAGGCGGCGCACCCACGTGAAGACGACGAAGAGCAACGCGAGGCCGAGGCCCACGAGCGCGAAGGTCGGGTCGCGCGGCGCCGGCATCGCGCGGGTCAGGTCGTCGAAGACCCGCGCGCCCCCTTCGAGGGCGTCCGGCACCGCCGCGCCGCCGCGCAGCACGCGACGAAGCGCGCGCATCGCGGGCTCGAAGACGACGCGCATGTTCGGGTGCGTCGGCATCGGAACCGCATCACGCGAGGCGTCACGAAACGTCGCGAGGAAGGCGTCGTTCGCGAGCTCCGGATCGTCCCAGGCCGCCGTGGTGCTGACGACCTGACGCCCGATGCGCGCGCGCTTCGCGGCCGCTTCCGGGCTCACGAGGTAACGCGCCAGCGCACGCGCTTGGTCCGGCGCGTCCGACTCGGCGGCCAGGAAGGCCGCTTCGATCGTCGCGTAGGGACGCAGTGGCGCACCCGCGGCACGCAGGCTGGGCAGCGGGACGACGCGCCACGAGAGGTCGCTCGGAAGATCGGGCGCGAGCCAGGGACCGCTGATCGCTGCCGCCGCGCGCCCGGAACCGAAGAGGCGCATCACGAGCTCGCCCGACGTTTCTTCGGGGACCTGCCCACGCTTCACGGCGTCGGCGATGAACGAGACCGCGCGCTCGGCTTCCGGACCGACGAACGCGTAATGCCCTTCGTCGTCGAGCAGGCGACCGCCGAACGCGTGCACGAAGGACGCGACGTAGTAGGCGTTCTCCGCTTCGAAGACGAGCGGCCGCACGTCGTTCGGGTACGACGCCTCGAGCACCGTCTCGAGGTCCGGCACGTCGCCGTCGAAGAGCGCGTCGTTGAGGTAGAGCGCCGCGCACTTCGCGGAGAGCGGCAGACCGTAGAGCCTGTCACCGCTGCGAAGCGCCGCGACGTGGCTCGGCTCGAGCCCGTCCACGTCCGCGCCTTCGAGGGGCACGACGATGCGTCGCTCGAGGTAGCTCGCGAGGCGCTCGTGCGCGTCGATGAAGACGTCGGGTCCACGGCCGGTCGGAATCGCCGACTCGAGCTTGCTGGCGTACGCGCCGAAGGCGTTGGCGAGCAGCTCGACGCGCACGTTCGGGTTCGCGCGCTCGAAGTCGCGGACGACCTCGCGAAGGGCACGTTCTTCGGCGGATCCGTCGCCGTACGCGTGCCAGAGCTGCACCGTCTCCGGCGTCGTCTCTTGGGCGAAGACGTGCGCGGGCGCGAGCGCCGCGAGGCACGCGGCCAAGAAAGCGACGCGGGCGCTCACGAGACCTCGGTGGCCTGAAGCTTCTTTTCGGCAGGGCCGTCGGCAGGCCCCTCGCTCGCGACGTCCTCGACCGCGAGCCGGGCGCCGTCCGGACCGAAGAGGTGCAGGTGCCGAGCGGCCACGTCGAGTCGCAGACGCTCGCCGGGCTTCGGACGGTGGTCGCCTTCGAGCCGCGCGACGAACTTCACGCCACCGAGCTTGCCGTGGGCGTAGGTCTCGAAGCCCATCGCTTCGACCACCTCGACGTCGAGCGTCAGCCCGCCTTCGGGCGCGAGGTAGACGTCGTGCGGACGAATGCCGACGCTCACCTTTCCCGACGTGCGAGCGCGCGCTGGAAGGTCGAAGCCTTCGCCACGCACGCGGCCTCCCTCGACCTCGCCCTCGAGGAAGTTCATCGCCGGGCTGCCGAGGAAGCCCGCCACGAACTTCGTCTTCGGGCGCTCGTAGACCTCGAGCGGCGTGCCTTCTTGTTCGACCAAGCCGCCGTTGAGCACGACGAGCTTGTCGGCGAGCGTCATCGCTTCGACCTGGTCGTGCGTGACGTAGACCATCGTGGCCGCGAGCTCGGCATGAAGACGCTTGATCTCCACGCGCACCTCGGCGCGTAGCGCGGCGTCGAGGTTCGAGAGCGGCTCGTCGAAGAGGAAGATCGAGGGACGACGCGCGATCGCGCGGCCCATCGCGACGCGTTGCCGCTGGCCACCGCTGAGCTGGCGCGGGAAGCGGTCGAGCAGGTGACCGAGGCCGAGCATCTTCGCGACCTCGTCGATGCGCTTGGCGACGATCGAGGGGTCGGTCTTTCGAAGGTTCAGGCCGAAGGCGAGGTTGTCGCGAACCGTCAGGTGCGGGTAGAGCGCGTAGCTCTGGAAGACCATGCCGATGTCACGGTCTTTCGGGGGCGCCTTCGTGAGATCCTTGCCCGCGATGCGGATCGTGCCCTGGTCGGGCAGCTCGAGGCCCGCGATGGTGCGCAGCAAGGTGCTCTTGCCGCAGCCGCTCGGGCCCACGAGCACGACGAGCTGACCGTCCGCGACGTGCAGATCGACGCCCTTGAGGATGAGCGTATCCCCGAACCCCTTTCGGATTCCGCTGAGCCCCAGCTCCGCCACCGCGCGGAAGGGTGCACCGCCTAGCCGCCACGGACAAGAGCGCAACGCACAATTGAGTCACGTTTTTCCATCCGCTGGATTTCATGCACGTTTCCGTCGTCGGATTGCCGGCGGGCAAGCGTTGGAGTACGAGCCGCCGCATGCGGCTCTGCCTCCTCTGCCTGGCGCTCGCCCTCGGCTGTGGTGACAACGGCCCCGGTCCGGCCGGGGATCCGTGCCTCACGAGCGTGGAGTGTGAGGACGGCACGGTCTGTTTTCCGACGCAGCTCCGGGGACGTGAGTGCATGGCGGTCTGCGACCCGAGCACGACCCGCCTCTGCTCGGACGGCAGCGTCTGCCTGCCGTCGACCACGACCGCGGTTTGTTACATGGGCGGAGAACTGGCCGAAGGCTCGGTGTGCGGCTCGAGCGACGCGTGCGCGCCGGGCGCGGTCTGCGTGAACGTCGACGGCGCCGCCGAGTCGACGTGCCGGCGTGCGTGCGACCGACGCACCGCGAACGGCTGCGCGTTGGACCAGGTCTGCGAGCCGGTGGGCGACGAGCCCGCGGGCGTCTGCCTTCCCGCCGCCAGCGAGTGAGCATGACCTTTCGAACCTCGATTCGCGTGCGCTTCGGCGACGAGGACCACGCGCGCATCGCGTACTTCCCGCGCATCGTCCACTTCTTCCACTGCGCGTTCGAAGACTTCTTCGACCACCAGGGCCACCCCTACCGCAAGGTGCTCGACGAGGACGGCTACGGCTGGCCCGCCGTGCATCTCGACGTGGATTTTCAGAGCCCGCTCCGCTTCGGCGACGACTTCGACGTCGAGGTCCGCGTGACGAAGCTCGGCACGAAGTCGGCGACCTTTCGCTACGAGGGCAGCGTCGGGGGACGGCCCGCAGCTTCGGCCACGATCACGGTCGCCTGCATCGACATGAAGACCTTTCGAGGCGTCCCCATCCCCGACGTCTACCGAGAGCTCTTCGGCCGCCACCTCGACCTCCCCGCCGATGCCGGCCCCGAGGGCGGCCCCGCGCCTGACGCAGATTGACGCAGCGCGTCGGTTTTTCTACGCAATTTCGCATTGCGTGCACCCTCCGGACCGCATGTAGACTGCGCGCCATGTCGCTCGCACAGGCAGCGCTCGATGCAGCGCGCGGTTACCTGAAAACGCACCCGGAAGAGATCACGCGCGCGGTTCGCAACGCGTTCGGTCTGCGGCTCGGTGTTCCGCTCAACGCGCTCCGTTGGCTCGGTCGTCAGGCCGAGAAGAACGGCAAGGTCGAGGACCTTCGCATCGACTCGATCCCGCCGGGGATCAAGGTCGGCGCGAGCCTCAACCTGATGGGCACGCCGCTTCGCGCGTCGGCCGTCGTGTTCATCGATCGCATCGTCTTCAACGAAGACGAGCTCACGGTCGCGCTCCGACTCGAAGAGGTCGACCTGCGACTGAACGGCAACGCGGAGACGCCGGTGGCGGCGCTCATCAAGAGCGGTGCGCTCGATCTGTCGAAGCCGGGCACGCTCGTCGGCTTCATGCCGAAGCGAAACCCGGTGATCGCGGAAGCACGCGACAACCGCATCGTGCTCGACCTGATGCGTGATCCGAAGATCGGCAAGAACCCGCTGGTTCGCAGCGCCGTCGCGGTGCTCACGAGCTTCGTGACGCTGCAGAACGTGCAGGCCGACGAATCGCACCTCGACATCAGCTTCCGCGCGTTGCCCGTCGGCCTGCGTGGCGCGGCGCGCTCGGTGCGCTCCTACGTCGTGATGCCCGGCATCGGCAAGCTGCTTCCCGGCGCGCGCTGAGCGGCGACGACAGCTTCACGTACGCCTCGACCTCGCGTCGGGGCGTTTCGTTTTCCGTCTGGGTGGTTCTCATCCTGACGTGAGAACGGGCACCAGAACCGCGCTTCGCGCCTCAGAGACAGAGTCCGAGACGGCGCTTCGCGCCACCGCCGCTTCGCGGCCTCACGGCTTCGCCGACACCGCGCTTCGCGCCACGAAGACGCCTTCCTGCCGCGTCTCGCTCGAGAGAGCGCGTGGGGGGTCGAGGCAGGACGTACGTCGCCGTGCACGATTCCGCCTCCGGGGGGAGGACCGAAGCCGACGAACCGCAACGAAAGCGCAGCGCACGAAACGCTGTCGATTCGTCACGTGGTCGAGCCTGAGAAGTGGGGGCGGCATCGGGGCCCTTCGGGGCCCCTCGCGCGTCAGCCCGAGAACCTCACCGTCCCGTCTCCGCCGCGGAAAAGCGCCCGACTCGGCGGGGCGTTGGTGCGCTCATCCGCGCGGCGCCCGTCTTCCGCTCTCACCAGCGGCCCTTGTACCCCATCATGTCGCGAACGGCTTCTTCGCTCGCTTCCGCGATCTCTTGCTGCTCGCGGAGCTCGTCGGCGCAGTCCTCGCAGACCTTCTTGTTCTTCCCTTTGACCTTCACGACGACGACGTCGTCGACCTCTTCTTTGCATGATGCGCAGACGGGCATGAGCACCTCCGATGACGCGGTTTGCCGCAGTGCGGCAGGACGCGCAGCAGGATCGAGGGCGGAAGGATAGCAGCGCCACATCCGGCCGCTCCCTCCATGAACCGGGTTCGAGGGTGCTATGCTTCGGATGCCCGATGGCGACCCTCTCCCTCGCTCCCGAAGACACCTTGCCCGAGGTCGCGCCGGAGGCGCGCGAGCGGCAGGACGTGGCGGGGCGTGTTTTCGGTCCCTACGTGCTGATCCGCGAGCTCGCCACCGGCGGCATGGGCGCGGTCTACCTCGCGCGCGAAGAGCGCGAAGGCGGCATCACACGCCACGTCGCGCTCAAGAAGATTCACGACCATCTCGCGAAGGACACGGCCTTCGTCACGATGTTTCTCGACGAGGCGCGCATCGCCTCGCGCATTCATCACCCGCACGTCTGCACCGTCTTCGAGTACGGCAAGGTCGAAGGCACGTACTTCATCGCGATGGAGTACATCCGCGGCTTGCCGATGTCGGAGCTCCTTCACGAGCTCGGCAAGGAGTCGCCCGAGTCGAGCCCGGAGCGACTCTCGCTCGGTGTGCGGCTTCTGATTCAAGCCTGCGAGGGGCTTCACGCGGCGCACGAGCTTCGCGACGAGCGCGGGCAATCGCTTCAGGTCGTCCATCGCGACGTCTCGCCGCACAACCTCTTCCTCAGCCTCGACGGCACGCTTCGCGTCCTCGACTTCGGCATCGCGCGGGCGGCCGATCGACTCGCCGAGACCACGCACGGTCGCGTGAAGGGCAAGTTCGCGTACATGGCGCCGGAGCAGGCGCTCGGAAGAGAAGTCGATCGCCGGTCGGACGTGTTCGCGCTCGGCGTCGTGCTCTGGGAGCTGCTCACGCTGCAGCGCCTCTTCAAACGCGACGCGCCCGCGGAGACGATTCTCGCGCTCGTGAACCAGCCGGTCGCGCCGCCCTCGTCGATCGCGCCGGACGTGCCGCCCGAGCTCGACGGAATCGTGCTCAAGGCGCTCGCGCGCGATCCCGCCGAACGCTACGCGACGGCTCGTGATCTCGCGCGCGCGCTCGAACGAACGCTGCGCTCGGGCACCGCCGCGGCGGACGTCGCCGATTGGCTCGAGCGGCTCTTCCCCGAAGGCGCCTCCACGGAGCGGCACGGCGACGAAGCCGAGATGTCCGGTCTGCAGGTGCCGAGTCGCGTGTTGGCGCGGCTCGCCGAGACCGAAGCCGAGCTTCCGAAACCAGGCGCGACGCGTCGACTCCTGCTCGCGGCTGGCGTGCTCGCGTTGGGGATCGCGGCCTTCGGCGCGTACCAGATGCTTCGAGCCGAAGAGCCGCAGGTCCTCGCCCCGGTCGCCTTGCCGCTTCCCGATCCGGAGCCTTTGCCGGCGCCACCGAGCGAGCCGGTCGTCGCTCCCGCGGCAGCCGCCGAGCCGACGGAGACCGCCGAACCGCCGCCCGAGGCCCCTGCGCCTCGCGTCCGTCCACGCGGCCGCCGGCGCTTGCCGCGGATTCAGACGGCGCCGCTCGCACAGACCGCGGCGCCGCGTGCCATGGGCGAGGTGCGCCTCTCGGGACCGAGCGAGCTGTGGGGCGCACGGGTCACGGTGCGTGGGCGCCAGGTCGCGACGATTCCAGGCAGCGTCGAGCTTCCCGCGGGCACGCACGAGCTCCGCGTCGAGCGGGCGGGGGCGCCTCCGCTGGTTCGTCGGGTGACGGTCCGCGAAGGTGCCGTCGAGCGCGTGGTCGTGCGGCCCTGAGCGCAGCTCGCCCGCGCCTCGACGCACACGCCGACCCGGCTCTACCCCTCCCCGAGCGCCGCTCAGGCGGTTCGGCGAATCAGGTGATAGCCGAAGGGCGTCTCGATGACGCCGCTCGTGGCACCGACCTCGAGACCGAACGCCGCGTCCTCGAAAGCCTTGACCATCTGGCCACGGCCGAACGACCCGAGGTCACCGCCGGACGCCCCGCTCGGACAATCGGAGTGCGTGCGCGCGAGCGCGGCAAAGTCACCACCCGAGGTGAGCTTGCCCTCGATCTCCGCGATTTCGCGCTGGGCGTCTTCCTTGGAACGCGAGGCGGTCGACCGCATGGAGCCGCGGTACATGAGCAGGATGTGGGAGGCGCGAACGTTCGACATGGGCGCGACATACCACGAGGTCGGTCGCGACCGTAGACCCCGCGCGCGGACGCGCAAAATACCTGCGTCGGAGGGTTCGACGCGGGTACCTCCGAGAATCCGGACGCAGAACGTCGTCGGCGAGCGCCGCACGGTGATAGACTTTCGCGATATGAGCCGAGCCTGGTTGTCGCGCGTCGGAGCGCTCGTCCTTCTGTCCGGAGTGTTCGGCTGTGCCGCGGACCGAAGTGGCCTCGCCATCGGAGACGGCGGCGCCCGCGACGGTCAGTTCGACGGCGGCTTCATGTGCCCGGAGGGCACCTTCGATCTCGACGGGGACGGTCGCTGCGAGTGCACCTTCTCGAGCGACGTCGAGAGCTGCGACGGCATCGACAACGACTGCGATCCCTCGACGCCCGATGGCGCGAGCGACCCCACCGTGGGCAGGCCCTGCGACGGCGACGACGCGGACCGTTGCGAGGACGGAGCGTTCGTCTGCGCCGCCGCGGGCTTCGCGTGCGAAGAGCCGACCGACAACGACGCCGAGCTCTGCGACGGCGTCGAGGACGACGATTGCGACGGCGTGATCGACGAAGGTTGCTCGTGCACGGGTGATGACACGCGCAGCTGCGGCAGCGACGAAGGCGAGTGCAGCCGCGGATTGCAGCGCTGCGTCGGGGGTGTGTTCTCGAGCTGCGAAGGCGGCCAGGGTCCCGTCGACGAGGTCTGCAACGCGCTCGACGACGACTGCGACGGTCGCTCCGACGAAGCGCTCGCGGCGGGCTGTTGGGTCGACGGCGACGGCGACTCTTACGCGATGGCCGGTGCGGCGAGTCAGTGCGCGCCCGCGGGCGGATGCCCCGGCGGCTTCACGTCGCGTCGCCCCAGTTCGGGCGCCCAGGACTGCAACGATGGCGCGATGGGCATCAACCCCGGCGCGAGCGAGACCTGCGACCTCGTCGACCAGGACTGCGACGGCCGCATCGACGAAGGCGTCGCCTTCGGATGCTGGAACGACGGTGACCGCGACGGTTACCCGGCCAACGGCGCCGCGGGCCGCTGCGTTCCCGCCGGCGGCTGCCCCGTCGGGACGACGACCCGCGACCCTGCCACCGCGTCCAACCGCGACTGCAACGACGGCAACGCGAGCATTCGTCCCGGTGCGACCGAGGTCTGCAACGGTGTCGACGACAACTGTGCGGGTGGCGTCGACGACGGCCTCCCGGATGGCTGTTGGGCCGACGGTGACCGCGACGGTTACGCTCCGAACGGCGCCGCCGGACAGTGTGCGCCGGCGGGTGGTTGCCCGACCGGCACCACGAATCGCAACCCGTCCAGCGCAGCCAACCGCGACTGCAACGACAGTGCGGCAGCCGTGAACCCGGGCGCGAGCGAGGTCTGCAACGGCGTCGACGACGACTGCGCGGGGGGCGTCGACGACGGCCTCGCCAACGGGTGCTGGGCCGACGGAGACCGCGACGGCTACCCGGCCAACGGTGCGGCGGGACAATGCGCACCCGCGGGTGGCTGTCCGGTAGGCACGACGAACCGCAACCCCGCGAACGCCGCGAACCGCGATTGCAACGACAGCGCCGCGGCGGTGAACCCGGGCGCGACCGAGATCTGCAACAACGTCGACGACGATTGCGCGGGGGGCGTCGACAACGGCGTCACGCGCTCGTGCACGTCGGCGTGTGGCATGGGCATCGAGACCTGTTCGGCGGGTACCTTCGGGGGCTGCACGGCGCCCTCGCCCAGCGCCGAGACCTGCAACGGCCTCGACGACGACTGCAACGGCACAGCCGACGACGGTCTGAGCGTCGGTTGCTGGGCGGACCCCGATCGCGACGGTTATCCAGCCTCTGGTGCGGCGGGACAGTGCATGCCGAGCGGCGGATGCCCCGTCGGGACGACGAACCGGAGCCCCGAGATGGCGTCGAACATCGACTGCCAACCCGCGGTGGCCGCGATCAACCCTGGCGCGACCGAGGTCTGCGACGGCACCGACAACGACTGCGACCCGTCCAACGACGACGACGAGTGCGGCGCGAACTGCCAAGCCGCGGTGAGCGGAAGCCGCATCTACGTGTTCTGCAACCGAACGAACCGAAACTACTCGCAGGCCAGCTCGGATTGTGCGGGCATCGGGACGGCCATCGGGAGCACCGGCATGGGACTCGCGAGCGTGAACTCGCTCACCGAACAGAACTTCGTGTCGTCTCGAGCGCAGGCGATCTCGGCGAGCGACTGGTGGTTCGGCCTCTCGTTCACGGCCGGCTCCTGGGTGTGGGCCGACGGTACCGACGCGCCGCAGAACGCGCTCGACGTGACCCACGGGTACAACAACTGGTTCACGACGGAGCCGGACGGGAGCGGCAACTGTGCGCGCCTGCTGACGACGGGCCAGTGGGGCGACCGCGCGTGCAACGACGACCTTCGCTACGTCTGCGAGGGGCCGAACCCCTGAGGTGCCGACCCCTCGCGTCGGGTGCGACGTGAGGAGGGGAGCGGCAGAAAATCGGCGGCAGGTAGACCGCATCCGAAACCCACGCGTCGGAGAGGGCTCGGCGGACGAAGGTCCGCGAGGGAGGCCCCGATGCGAAGGTTCGCGATGCTCTTGGCGCTGCTCGGTTGCAGCGTGCCCGAAGGAACGGTCGAAGCGCAGACGACGCGCGTGATCGTGCAGAGCAGCGGCGGAGACGCCACGGGCTGGCTCGGCGGATCGGCGGTGCGCACGCGGGTGATGGTCGGCGCCGACGGCGAGACCTACGTCGGCGTGTGGATCGACGCGCCGGACCAAGGCGCGGTCGAAGTGGTGAGCCGACCCGCGATGGCGGTCTCCCTCGTGGTCGACACCTCGGGCTCCATGAGCGGTCCGAAGATCGAGAACGCGCGCCTGGCCGCGTCGAGCCTGATCGAGAGCCTCGCCGACGGCGACATCGTCTCCGTCTACGCGTTCTCGAACGGCGTCGCCGAGGTCGCGCCCCCGACCACGCTCGGCCCGATGACGCGAGGTGATCTGATGAACCGCGTGCGCTACCTGCACGCGGGCGGCGGCACCAACCTCTACGGCGGCGTGTCGACCGCGTTGCAGCAGCTCGCGCGCTCGCCCTCGTCGCACCCGGTGCGGCGCGTCTTCCTCGTCAGCGACGGCCAAGCGAACGTCGGCCCTTCGGATCCGGCGAGCCTCGGACAGCTCGCCGCGAACGGCACCGAGTGGGGCGCGCAAGTCAGCGCGATCGGCGTGGGCCTCGACTACGACGAGCGCACGCTCGGCGCGCTCGCGGTGCAGAGCTCCGGGCGCCTCTGGCATCTCGAGCAGCCCTACCAGCTCGCGGCGATCCTCGAAGGTGAGGTCCAGCTCCTCGCGCGCACCGTGGCCACGAACGCCGTCATCGAGATCGTGCCGGCTCCTGGCGTGACGATCCTCGAACCCATGACCCCCGGCGCCACGGTGCAGGGCAACGTGATGCGGGTTCCGCTCGGCACGGTGTTCGCGGGTCAACACCGCGACGTGCTCTTCAAGGCACGCGTCGACACCGCGCGTCCCGGCGCGCGCGAGCTCGCGACCGCGCGTCTCCAATACTCGGCGCCGGGAACGCAGACGCGGCCCGCCGTGCAGAGCGCGCCCCTTCGGTACGAGGTCGTGCGCGACGCCCGCGCCGCCGAAACGAGCGCGGCCCCGCGCGTGGTCGCGATGGTGGCGAACGTCGAAGCCGCCGTGGCACAGCAGCGCGCGGCCGAAGCGCTGATGCGTGGCGACCGCGCCGAAGCGGAGCGTCAGTTCCAGTTCGCCGACGACCGCATCGACGGAGCGTTGGCGGCCCCGGTCGACGCGGAGGTGCGGACGCGGCTTCAGTCGAACCAGACCCGCCTGCGCGCGGCGCGCTCCCGTGCCGCGTCGGCTCCGAGCCCGGCGGCCGCTCGTGGCGCCGCGCTCGACGCGTACGACAACGCGATGGAAGCGAACGGCTACTGAGCGAGTACCGTTGGCGCCGGAGGGAGCGAAGCGCGAGGATCGCGCGGTGCTCCTTCCGGCGCGTTCGTTCGTCTTCTCGGTTCTGATCGTCGCGGCCTGCGCCGGCCCCGACGTGAGCACCGAGGTCCGCTGCGGCGCGATGCACGCCGACGGGCGCACGTTCGAGTGCCTCGGCGCGATCGAGCACGAGAGCATCTTCCCGACGCGCTGGTGGTTGGAGGTCGACGCGCTCGAAGGCACGACACCGGTCTGGCTCGACGGTGCCTCGGTCGAGGTCGCGCCGGACGCCGCGTGCCGACTGGACCGCGACCCTCGATGCGCGGTCGGCGTGTGTACGATCGTGCTTCGGCAAGACGAGCACGGTTTCTGTGGCGCTCGGCTTCGACTCGACTCGGACCTCGGTCCGCTGCAGACGTGTTGGACGGGCGTGCGCTCGTTCGACGAGGCGACCTACCGAGCCGACGTTCGCGCCGCTCGCCGCGCCTGCCGCTGACGTCGGCGCGAGGCGCCGAGCGACGAGGTCGCAGGCTGCTATCCTCCGCGCCGTGACCGCCCTCCCCGATTCCGTCGAGCTCGTCCGTCAGCTCGTGGCCGAGCCCTCCGTGAGCTCTCCCGATCCGCGCCACGACCGCTCGAACCGAACGGTGATCGACCGCCTCGCGACGTGGTGCGAGGACGCCGGCCTGCGGGTCGAGGTGCTCCCGCTTCCGGGCGCGCCCCACAAAGCGAACCTCGTCGCCACGATCGGCGACGGCCCGGGAGGCCTCGTGCTCGCCGGACACACCGACACGGTTCCCTTCGACGAAGCGGGTTGGGCGACCGATCCCTTCGAGCTCGTGGGCACCGACGACGGCCGTCTCTACGGCCTCGGCTCGGCCGACATGAAGGGTTTCTTCGCGTCCGCGCTGCACGCCATCCGGCGGTTTCGTGCGGGCACCTTGAAGGCCCCCGTGGTGCTCGTCGCGACCGCCGACGAGGAGAGCACGATGGATGGCGCGCGCGCGTTGCTCGAGTCGCGACGGCCGACGGCGCGCTTCGCGATCGTCGGTGAGCCGACCGGCTTGGCCCCCGTGCACGCGCACAAGGGCATCCTGATGGAGCAGCTCACGATCGGCGGTCGGAGCGGGCACTCGTCGGACCCCTCGCTCGGGGTGAGCGCGCTCGAAGCGATGCACGTCGCGATGAGCGAGCTGATCGCGTTTCGGGCCGAGCTCCAGGCCGCGCACCACGACGACGACTTCGCGGTGGCGTCGCCGACCTTGAACCTCGGCCGCATCGAAGGCGGCGACAGCCCCAACCGCATCTGCGCGAGCTGCCAGCTCACCTTCGACCTGCGTCTGCTTCCCGGCATGGACCTGGACGGCACCCGCAACGCGCTTCGTGCGCGCCTCGCACGTCGTTTCGACGGCGAGCTGGTGACGATCGCGGTCGACAGCCTGGTGCCCGGCGTCCCGCCGCACACGACGGCGAAGGACGGCGAGCTCGTTCACGCGCTCGAGTCGCTGACCGGCCAGTCGTCGCGCGCGGTGATGTTCTGCACCGAAGCCCCCTTCTTCGCGTCGCTGGGCATGGAGACCGTCGTGTGTGGCGCGGGCTCGATCGACGTCGCGCACCAACCGAACGAATACACGAGCCGCGACGGGCTCGACGCCGCCACCGAGCTCTACGCGCAGACGATCGCTCGTTTCTGCGCCTGACCTCGGCCCGCCCTCCGACGACTTCCTCGACGCCCTCGACGAGAGAAACCCACGTGACCGACGACGCCTCCTTCGTCTCTTGGTTCCGGCAATCGGCCCCCTACATTCGTCAGCATCGCGGTCGCACGGTCGTGGTGGTCTTCGGCGGCGAGGTCTTTCGATCGCCCGGTCTGCCGGATCTCGCGGCGGACGTCGCGCTCCTGCACGGGCTCGGCGTTCGTGTGGTCTTGGTGGCCGGCTCGCGGCCGCAGATCGAGAAGCGACTGGCCGAGCGAAAGGTTCCGTCACGCACCGTCGAAGGCATTCGCATCACCGACGAGCGCGCGCTCGTCGCGGCGAAGGAAGCGGCGGGCAGCAACCGCGTCGAGCTCGAGCGCCTGCTCTCGATGGGGCTTCCCGGCTCGTCGATGGCCGGCGCCCGCGTGCGCGTCGCGGCGGGCAACTTCGTCATCGCGCGGCCCTTCGGGGTCTTGGACGGAGTCGACTACGGCTACACGGGTCGCGTCCGCCGCATCGACGCCGACGCGATCAAGCAGCGCCTGGACGACGGCTCCGTCGTCATCCTCACGCCGCTCGGCTACAGCGTGACCGGCGAGTGCTTCAACCTGAGCACGCCGGAGCTGGCGGCGGAGACCGCGGTCGCGCTCGGCGCGGACAAGCTCGTCTCGTTGATCGAAGGCAGCCGGGGCGTGACGGACGGACGCGGGCGGCTTCACACCGAGCTCACCCCCGAAGGCGCCGAAGCCATCCTACGCAGCAAGAAGCGCTACGCCGGCGACGTGCGCGCCCACCTCGCTTCCGCAGTGCACGCCGTGCGCGGCGGCGTGCGACGCGCGCACCTCGTCGATCGTCGGGCGGAAGGCGCGCTGCTGCGGGAGCTCTTCACACGCGACGGCATCGGCACGTTGGTGACGAGCGAGCTCTACGAAGGCGTGCGCGACGCGAGGCTTCGCGACGTGCCGTCGTTGCTCCGCATCCTCGAGCCGCTCGAAGAGGCGGGCATTCTCGTGCACCGCTCGCGCGAGCTCCTCGAAGAAGACATCGGGCGCTTCGTCGTCGTCGAGCGCGACGGGCTGGTGCTCGGCTGCGCGGCCCTCTACGCGTTCCCGGCGGACAAGACCGGCGAGCTGGCATGCCTCGCGGTCAGCCACGAGTTCCGCGAGTCCGGGCGCGGCGAGGTGCTCGTGAGCGCCATCGAGAAACGCGCACGCGCGGCGGGGCTCGAGAAGCTCGTCGTGCTGACGACGCAGTCGACGCACTTCTTTCGCGAACGCGGGTTCGTGCCGGCGCGACCGAAGGATCTCCCGCCGTCCCGCAAGCGCTGGGATCGCCGACGCAAGTCGAAGGTGCTCGTGAAGGTGCTCTGAGCGCGGTCGTTGCCTCGAAGACCGCGATCGCGCGTCAGCGGCCGACCAACTCCGAGAGCGGGATGCGGCGCGCGCGACGCACGTGGAAGATCTCGCAAGCCCCGTCGCCGACGTCGAGGCGGGTGAGCGACGTATCCCAATGCCATCCGTCGGGCGATTCGACGGCGACGAGCTCGCCCTCGAGCTCCAAGGCGCCTCCGACGGGCACGTCCGCCACGAGGTCCGCGACCTCCTCGGAACCCGCCAGGATGTGGTGGTTCGCGCTCTGCCTCGCCATCGTTCGTGGCTCCGCCGGGTCTTGCCCCGACCACGAGTAGCGGTAGCGCCGCGAGCCTTGGCGAATGTCCAAGGCGTCCAAGACTTCCTGCCGCGACATCACCCCCCAACCGAGCGCGAGGTCGTAGGACGAAAGCTCCGACTCGCGGCCCAGGTGGTAGCGCTCTCGCGAGAGCACCCGCGCTCGGAGCCGGTACGTCGCGCGCGGCACCAGGTGGTAGTCGCCGAACGCGTGGACCTGTGGCGACTCGATCGTCTCTTGCTCCGGTTCGTCGTTCAACGCGACGCCACGCGGCCAACGCTCGCTCGGCTCCCACGCGTGCCAGAGCGCCAGCAGCGTGAGGACGACCAACACGACCACGCGGGGATGGGCACGTGCCCACGCCATCGCGCGAACGTGGGGCGGCTCCTGCGCCGACGCGCTCGGTGGCTCCGCTTCGGGCGCTGCGCTCGGAGCGACGCTCGGCGCACGTCGTGGACGCGAGACCGGCTCCAACTCCAGGCCGGGGAGGTCGTGGGGGGCTTCGAGCTCGAGCTCGTTCGGAGCCACTGGCTGCGGCGGAAGCGCGGGGACGGCGCGCGGCGGTGGCGAGGGCTCGTGCATCGGCTCGGCGGAGCGAGCGCGTGACGGCTCCTCGAGCGGTTTCATGCCGGGCGGCAGCGGGAGCTCGAACGAGGGACGATCGTCCGGCGGGTCCGGCGGCTGCCCCTCGTCCATCGAAGCCTCAGGGCGCGGGTGCCGACTCCGCCTGCGCGTCGTCGACCTGGGCCGCGAAATGCCGCTGCTCGCGCGACGCCACCCACTGGGCGAAACGTTGCTCGTAGTCGGCCTGGGAGTCTTCCGCGAGCTCCTTCGCGGTGCGCGGGTCGGTGGCGGTGTCGATCACTTCGAGCAGCTCGAAACGCCACGCCGCCTTGTCCTCGGGCACCTTCCAGAAGGGCACGCCCTTCATGAGCATCGGCCGATCGACCGCGATGAAGTAGCGCGCGATCGGCACCTCGCAGCGCTTCGCGATCTCGAACGCACCGCGCCGGAAGCGACGAAGCTTTCGCGCCGCGGAGCGCGTGCCCTCGGGGAAGATCATCAGCGGATGACCGGACTGGACGTGCGAGACCAGACGGTCGAGGCCTTGGCCGCCGAGCGCGCTCTCGGCCGGGCTGGGGCTCGCGACGTAGGTCGTGCCTCGCAGCACCGCGCCGAAGACGAACGAGTGATACCACTCGTGCTTCACCACGCAGGTGAGGCCGAGCTTCCGCATCGCATTCAGAAAGAAGATGACGTCGATCAGCGTCGGGTGGTTCGCGACGACGACGAAGGGCTTGCCCTTCAGCTGCTCGGGCACCTCGACCTTGCCCTGCCAGTCGACCAGACCGATGAGGCGCATCCAGAACAAGAACGTTCCGTAGCCCCAACCGACCAAGCGGGTGTTGCGCTCGCGGTAACGCTTCGGATCGCCGAGCGCGAAGAGGAAGAGCAGCGGGAAGAGCGCGACACCGATTCCGATGCTTCCTCCGAAGAAGATCGCGAAGCTCAAGCCGGTGAGGAAGATGCGTAAGAAACGGGGCAAGACGACCTGACGAAGATGCGAGTCAGCGAACGTCGCCGAGGATCATCGAGGTGTTGATCCCGCCGAACGCGAAGTTGTTGTTCATGACCACGCGAGGGCGCGCCTCGCGCAGCTCCTTCACGTAGTCGAGGGGGGCGCAACGCGGGTCGACGTCGACCAGGTTGCGGTTCGGGACGAGGAAACCGCCGCGCATCATCGCGATGCACCAGGCGGCTTCGATCGCGCCGCACGCACCGAGCGTGTGGCCGACGTAGCCCTTGAGGCTCGAGAGCGGCACGTCGCGGTCGAAGAGCGCGCGCGTCGCGTTGGACTCCGCGACGTCGCCGATCTCGGTGCCGGTGCCGTGCGCGCAGACGTAGTCGACGTCGGCGGAGCTCACGCCGGCGTCCTTCAGCGCGAGCTCCATGACCCGCTGCATGCCTTCTTCGCGCGGCGACGTGAGGTGCGCGCCGTCGCAGTTGCTTGCGTAGCCGTAGAGCTCGCAGAGGATCTCGGCGCCTCGTGCCTTCGCGTGCTCGTAGCTTTCGAGCACCAACGCGCCCGCGCCCTCGCCGACCACGAGCCCGTCGCGCGCGGCGTCGAAGGGACGCGGCGTCAGCTCCGGGGTGTCGTTGTACTTGTGCGACGTCGCCATGAGCAGGTCGAAGGTGACCGCGTTCATGTAGTGCATCTCTTCGGCGCCCCCGACGAGCATCACGTCCTGGATGCCGTGGGCGATGAGCTCGTAGCCCGTGCCGATGCCCTGCGAGGCGCTCGTGCACGCGGTGCACGTCGAAGCGATGCGGCCCTTCACCTTGAAGAACTGCGCGACGTTCACCGCGCAGGTGTGGGTCATCAGGCGGAAGTAAGCGTTCGACTCGAGGCCCCGCATCGAGTGGTGCAGCACGATGGGCGTCGAGAAGGCTTCTTGTTCGCTGCCGGAGCCAGAGGTGCTGCCGAAGGCGACGCCAGTGCGCTCGCTGACGAGGTGCTCTTCGCCGAGGCCGCTCTGCTTCACCGCTTGTTCGGCCGAGTGCACGGCGAGCAGGGCGACCTTGCCCATCGTGCGGCGCTGCTTGCGGGGGTAGATCTTGAGCAGGTCGAGGCCCTCGACGGTCGCGCCGAGGCGCCCGTGGAGGTCCGTGATGATGTCCCACTCGGGCATCCGTCGAATGCCGCCCCGGCCCTCCTTCAGGGCCGCGACCGACGACGGAACGTCGTGTCCGATGGGGGTCGTGACACCGATGCCGGTCACGACGACGCGTCGCTTGCTCATTTCCTCTCCTGAAGCCGGGGACCCTAGCAGCGCTGCAAGGGGCGCTCCACGCGATTCCGGGGCGGGTTTTCGATGCGTTCCCGGGGCCCTCGAAGGCGGTGTCGAGGGCGCCAGACGCCAAGAGTTTCGGGAGACTACCCAGACGGGGGCAGGTGCGGAGCCGGTGAAACCCGCACGCGCACGGTCGCAGCGACGGTGTGGACGTCCGTCCGATTCACCCGCGTCCTGCGACCGGACGTTCACGGACCTCGAGGGAGGTCGGACGAGGCGTCTCGCCCCGTCCGACGCTCACTCCGCGTCGAGGGCCCCCCACGCGTCGTAGAGCTCGCGGCTGCCGCTCATGAGGCGCTGCACGAAGGCCGAGTCGCCGTCGAGGGCGCCGCCGACCATGTTCTGCGTGCGCTGGAAGATCTCCTCGGTGACCGCGTTGACCTCGCGACGCGAGCGCGGGGAACCGACCTCTTCCATGACGCCGAAGGACTTGCGGCCCGAGAGGCGGTGCTCGCCGAGGTTCTTGCGGTAGTAGGTGCCGCGCTTGTGCATCTCGGCCGCGGCGCCTCGGAAGAGGGTTCCGAAGTTGCCGAGCGCCTGCATGACCCAGTCCTTGCGGCGGAGCTGCGTGCGCAGCCAACGCTCGTCGAGGTGAAGGTCCTGCGCGTACGCGTCGAAGAGCAGGTTGTAGTAGCAGGCGGTGTCGAAGAAGACCTTCGCCTCGTAGAGCTCGAAGCTACCGAACGTCGAGTAGAGCTGGTCGTAGATGACCAGCGTCGTGTCGAAGCGGTACTGCATGAAGTCGTTGTAGAGCTGGCCGCGGCTGCCCACGTCCTCGCCCTCGAGGTCGCGCTTGATCAGATCGGCCACGAGGTCGTTGCCGGTCGCGATGAAGTCGGAGCCCGGCGAGTAGAAGGGATCCGTGAAGGCGCTCGAGTCGCCGACGCAGGCCCACTTCTCGGCGCCCGAGTAGAACTGCTTGGTGCGGAAGGCGAGCTGCGTGTAGCCCTCGAGGTCGAGGCACTCGACGTCTTCGAGCAGATCGCGGATCGCGCCGTGTGAGCGCATGTACTTGAGGAAGCCGTCGACCTTGAAGCGGTCGGCCTTCCAATCGCGCTGATCCTGCACGATGCCCAGGCTCGTGATGCCCTCGCGCAGCGGGATGAACCAGATCCAGCAGCCCTCGTACATGAAGTGAATCGTCGAGAGCGCACGCGCGGTGTAGCGAGCCTTCGCGCGCCACTCGGTCGGGCCGTAGTCGTCGACGTCCTGCACGTTGAGGAAGCGGCCCCACGCGCTCGCGATCTTGTGCGAGGGCTCGCGCATCCGCAGGCCGCGCTGCTTCGCGATCAGGCCTTCGCGGCCAGTGCCGTCGACGACCCAACGCGCACGCCACTCGGTCTTCGTGTCGCCTTCGACGACGCTGAAGGTGTGCTTGCCGTCGCTCTCGAGCTTGAGATCGACCACGCGTGCCGGAAGGTGGATGTCGATGCCCGCCTTGCGGTTCATCTCGAGCAGGTCGCGCTCGAGGCGCGCGCGATCGAGCTGGAAGCTCGGGTACGGCGGCAGACCGTCGACGCCGATCTCGCTCATCTCCCAGAGCTTCGCGTCGCGCTTCTCGCTGTCGAAGAAGTAGCGCAGGCCGTTCTTCGGCAGGTGCTCCTTGTAGATGTAGGTCGAGAGGCCTTGGCGACGGATGAAGTAGTTGGTCGCGATCTCGACCGTCGACTCTCCGACCTTGTAGCCGCGCTCCGGCGAACGCTCGAAGAGCGCGACCGAAGCGTTCGGGACCTCGCGGCTGAGCTGGCGAGCGAGCAGGTTTCCGGCGAGCCCGCCGCCGAGAATGGCGACATCGACCTCGTGCATGTGCGTTCGATCCTCCCGCGCGTGACCCCCCGACACGGGGGTACGCGTGAGGCCTCGGTGTAGCGTCGCGCCCGATTTTCGTCGAGGTGTCGGTACGTGAGCGGTCGACGAGACGCGGTCGGAGGGGGCGCGGGTAGGGCGAATGGCGAAGCCTCGGTGGCGGCGGGGCGTCCCGTCAGGAGGGCGTCGTTCGAAGGGCGCTGACCTGCACGGAAGGTCGGCGTGAGCGCCCGCACCGGACGTAGACCGCGGAATACGGCCCACCACGGGCGCGGATTGCCGGAACCACGGCCTGCTCCTAGGCTGCCCGGTCGCGCATGAAGGCTGATTACGACGTGATCGTGTGTGGGGGCGGGCTCGCGGGCCTGACCCTGGCCTATCAACTCCGTCAGGAGCTTCCGGACGCCTCCGTGGCCGTCGTGGAGCGGCAGAAGCGGCCGCTCCCCGAAGCGGCGCACAAGGTCGGCGAGTCGTCGGTCGAGCTGGCCTCGCACTACTTCGGCGAGGTGCTCGGCCTGCGGCCCTACCTGCTCGACAACCACCTCAAGAAGAACGGGCTGCGCTTCATCTGCGGCAACACGCAGGGTCCGCTCGAGGAGCGCCCGGAGATCGGTCCGTCCGAGTTTCCGATCGTGCCGAGCTACCAGCTCGACCGTGGCAAGCTCGAGAACGACCTGCGCGCGATGATCGAAGAGAAGGGCGCGACCCTGCTCGAAGGTCGGAGCGTGCAAGACATCGAGCTCGCCGAGAGCGACGACGCGCCGCACGTCGTGAAGACCTCGGGCGGCGATCTGACGTGCCGCTGGGTCGTCGACGCCACCGGTCGTCTTCGCATCTTGCAGAAGAAGCTCGGTCACCGTCGTCCGAGCCCGAACAAGTCGAGCTCCGTGTGGTTCCGCGTGCGTGAGCGCGTGCTGGTCGGCGAGCTGGTGCCGCAGGAGAAGGCCGAGTGGCATCAGCGCGACGTCGACGACGTGCGTTGGCTCTCCACCGTGCACCTGATGGGCAAGGGCTATTGGGTCTGGCTCATCCCGCTGAGCACCGGCTACACGTCGATCGGCATCGTCTGCCACGACGAGCACCAGCCCTTCCCCACGTACAACACGAAGGAGAAGGCGCTGAAGTGGCTCGCCGAAAACGAGCCGCTCGTACACGAGCGCATCGAAGGCCTCGAGCTCGAGGACTTCTGCATGATGCCGAACTACAGCTACCTCACGGATCGCTTCGCGAGCCCGCAGCGCTGGACGTGCGTGGGCGAGGCCGCGGCCTTCGTGGACCCGCTCTACAGCCTCGGCAGCGACTTCATCTCGATGAGCAACAGCTACACGACGCGGCTGGTGGGCGACTACCTGCGCGGCGCGTTGGACGGCGAGGTGCTCGAAGAGCTGAACCAGATCTACTGCCGCCTCGCCGAAGACGCGGCGCGCACCCTCAGCAACAACGGTCGCATCTTCCCGCACGGCGACCTGATGGGCGCGAAGCTCTGGTGGGACTTCTTCAACTACTGGTCGTTCATGTGCGCGCACTTCTTCCAGGGCATCTGGAAGCAGGACGCGGCGACCTTGAAGAAGTTCCGCGCGATGCAGGCGCGCTACTACCAGCTCAACTCGCGCGCGCAGACGCTGCTCGAGACGTGGGCGGAGCTGAAGAGCACGGCCTTCGGTGGCCCCAAGGGCTTCGTCGGTCTGCCGAGCTTCCCCTCGACGCTCGCGGACGCGCACCTCGAGCTCAAGGAGATGCGCAGCGTCGACGAGACCTTCGCGAAGATGGAGCGCGACCTCGTCATCGGGCAGGAGCTCGTCACCGAGATTCTCGCGCACGCGCTTCGTGACCTCGGCTCCGAAGGCGCAGCCGAGCTCGGACGTCGCATCGGGCTCTCGAAGGATTGGGATCTCCCGATCGGCGGCGAGCGTTTCGAGATCGACGCCCTTCCCCGTCGTCAGCGTGTGGACGCGTTGCCGCGCATCGCGCGCGACATGGAGCGCGCGCTCGGTCGGGTGAACGGCGACAAGCCGCTCGCGGAGCTGCTCGACCTCGCCTTGGCGGCGGCGGCGAGCGCGCCGACGATGCCGCAACCGACCGCCTGAGCGCGCCTTCGTGGCGCGAAGATTCCGTGGCGCGAATCGCGGCGTCGGCGAAGCCGTGAGGCCGCAGAGCGGCGGTGGCGCGAAGCGCCGTCTCGGACTCTGTCTCGGAGGCGCGAAGCGCGGTTCTGGTGCTCGCCGCGCGCCTTCGTCGCAGCGGCGGCCTCGACCGTGACGCACGAACCACCACGTTTGCGAAGTTCTCGCATGGCCCGTTGCGGTGCCGGCTCCGCTTCCCCACGCTCCCGCGGTGCGGCTCCTCTACACCCTCGTCGCGAACCTCCTGCGCCTCCCCTTCTACCCGCTCTGGCTCCTCGCCCGCGCGTTCGCGCGGCCACGCTCGAAATGGCTCGGGCTGAAGATTCGAGAGCGCGTCGTCGAGGTCGCGCCCGCCCAGGCGTTCTGGATGCGCTTCGTGCCCGGCATCGACAAACGTCTGCCGACCTCGCTGCGCGCGCTCCGACGTCTCGTCGACCACGTCGTGAAGGACGCGCACGTCGAAGGGCTGTCGGTGACCTTGCCCGCGCTCGCGTTGCCTTGGGCGCGCGCGCAGAGTCTGCGACACGAGCTCACCCGCGTCCGCGACGCGGGCAAACGCGTCGTCGTCCACCTGCCCGACGGCGGCGGTCACGTGACGCTCTTCGTCGCCAGCGGCGGCACCGAAATCCTGCTCGCTCCCGGCGCGACGCTGAGCACGCTCGGGCTCGCCGCCGAGGTGCGACACGTGCGCGAGGCGCTCGAGAAGCTCGGCGTCGAGGTGCAGCCTTTCACCTGCGGCGACTACAAGACCGCGCTCGAGCGCTTCACGCACGCGTCGATGAGCGAGCCGCAACGCGAGCAGCTCACCGCGATCTTGCAAGGACACGAGCGTGCGTTCGAGGCCGCGCTCGCCGAGCGTGGCATCGTGGGCGAAGCCTTCGACGCGCTCTTCGAACGGGGCCTGCACCGCGGTCAGGCCGCGGTGGACGCGAAGCTCGTGGACGGGCTCGCACAAGCCGACGGTGTCCGTCGTGTGCTGGGCCCCGACGATCCGAAGCCCATGCCGGCGGCGGGCTACCTCGCGCGAAAGGAAGCGCGCTTCTTCCGTCGCTTTCGCCCCGCGCCCCACGTCGCGATCGTGTCCGTCGAAGGCACCATCGCGCCCGGTCCGAAGGCCGACCGTTGGATCGCGGCCCTTCGCGAGGCTCGCCGCGACCCGCGCGTGCGTGGCGTGGTGCTTCACGTCGACTCGCCGGGCGGCTCCGCGTTGCTCAGCGAGCAGCTGCACCGCGAGGTGCTTCGGCTTCGGGAGAAGAAGCCCGTGGTGGCCTACTTCGACGGCGTGGCCGCGAGCGGCGGCTATTACCTCGCGACGCACACCCACGCGATCGTCGCGCAGCCCACGACGATCACGGGCTCGATCGGGGTCGTGTCGGCGCGCCTCTTGGCCAAGGACCTGCTCTCGAAGGTCGGCGTGCACACCGAGGTCGTGCGGCTGCGGCCTCACGCGGACCTCTACTCGCCCGCGCGCTCGCTCACCGACGACGAGCAGGCATTGATTCGTCGGGAGCTCGACGGCACCTACGACCTCTTTCTCGAGCGGGTCGCCGACGGACGCGAGATGGCGCGCGACACCGTGCGGGGCTTGGCGGGCGGTCGGGTCTGGACGGGGGCCGACGCCGCCGACCGCGGGCTCGTCGACCGGCTCGGCGGCCTCTCCGTCGCGTACGAGGAGGTGCTCTCCCGCTTGGGCGGCGCGCCGCTCCCGCTCGAGCCGCTCCGTGGGCCGCGTGGCGACCGACCGCCGGCAGATCCTCCCGCGGCGGTGGAGGCGTTGGCCCGCGGCGGTCGGGCGTGGCTCGGCTGGCTCGCACCCGAGCTGGCGACCTGGCTTCAGCTCGCCGGGGGCAAGGAGCGCGCGTTGCTTTGGGATCCGAGCCTGCCCCACGTCGAGTGATGCCAGCCGCTGCATTTCCAAAGCCGGCAAAACCCATCGCTTTCGTTGGGATACACGTCGGAAACACGGCTCGCACGAGCACTTGATCGGGGGCGCCGCCCCGGCTATGAGAGGCCGCCCATGGCCCAGCGTCTCAACCGCGATCAGATCTTCGAACGAGTCGTCGAGATCCTGTCTGACTCCTTCGAGCTCGAGCCCTCGAACATCAAGCTCGAGTCGACGCTCTACGAGGACCTCGATCTCGACAGCATCGACGCGGTCGACATCTTCGTGCAGCTCCGCGACATCACGGGCCGCCGCCCGGATCCGGAGAAGGCCAAGCAGATTCGCACCGTCGACGAGCTCGTGGGCTTCGTCGAATCGGAGCTCGACGCCGCCGAGCGTGGCGACCCCGAGCCCGAAACCCAGATGCCCACCTGAGCGACGCCATGTCGGTGCCGCCGGACGTGCTCTCGCGCATGCCCCATCGGGGGCCGATGCTCTTCCTCGACGAGGTGCTCGAGGTCGGCGCGGCCACCGCGCGCACGCGCACCGTGCTGCGCGAAGACTTCCTGCTCGCGAAGGACGGCAAGGTCTCGCCGCTGGTCTCGATCGAGCTCTTCGCGCAGGCCGCTGCCGCCTTCATGGCGAGCAAGACCGCACCGTCGGATCGCCCCACGGTGCAAGGCGCGTTGCTTGGCAGCCGCAGCCTCGACACCTTCGTCGACACCTTCGAGGTCGGCGACGAGCTGATCGCCGAAGTCGAGCAGGTCTTCGGCGCCGGCGCGCTCGCGCAGTTCAAGTGTGTGCTCTACCGCGGCGAGACGAAGGTCGCGGAGGGCAACATCAACGTCGTCAGCGGCACCGACGTCGTTCGCGGCTGACGCTCCGTCGAGGAACGCGCTCGCTTCGCGACGCGCGGACCGCGCTATCCTGTGGCGTGCGTTTCGCGCCCCTGCTCGCTGCCGCCGTTCTCGTGCTCGCCGCGATCGGGGCGTCGCATGCGCAGCACGCGCCGCGACGCGCGCTCGTGAAGCTCGCGGTGCTCACGCACCCGACGCACGACTTTCCGGCGTCGCTGGAGCATGCGATCGCGGAGGGGCTTCGCGACGAGCTCCAGGTCGAGGTGCAGACGCTGCCCCGCCGCCCGCTTCCGGAAGCCGCGTATTACGCGCCGCGCCGCCGCTACCGCGCGGACGTCTTGCTCGATCGTCTGCGTCCGCTTCAGGCCGGTGAGCCGGAGACGACGAAGGTGCTCGGCTTCACCGCGGCCGACATCTCGACGAGCGCGCGCGGTCGTTTCGATTGGGGCGTCTTCGGGCTCGGAGACCTCGGGGGGCGCGCCGCCGTGCTCTCGACCTTTCGCCTTCGACGAAACGCGCGCGACGACGCGCACTTCACGTTTCGTGTCGTGACCACCGCCGTGCACGAGGTCGGCCACACGCTCGGCCTCGAGCATTGCACCGAACCACGGTGCGTGATGAACGACGCGCACGGCTCGATCGCCACCGTCGACGGAAGCGACGGGCACCTCGGCCCGGTGTGCCGCGCCCGGGTCGATCGGAGCGCGCCGCTTCGATGAGCGAACGCCCCGAAGCCGCGCGTGAGCTCGGCGTGCGCACGGCCGCGCTGTTGGTGGTGGCGTCGATGATCGGCACCGGCGTCTTCACGACGACGGGCTTCCTCGTGCGCGACGTGCCCTCGGCGCCTGCGGTGCTCGTGGCGTGGCTCGTCGGTGGTGTGACCGCCCTCTGCGGCGCCCTCGCCTACGGAGAGCTCGCCGCGGCGTTGCCGGAGAACGGCGGCGAGTACGCGTTGCTCTCGCGGGTCTACCACCCGGCGCTCGGCCTCGTCGCAGGGCTCGTGTCGTACGTGGTCGGCTTCGCGGCGCCCGCGGCCGCGTCCGCCATCGCGTTCGGGAAGTACCTGCGTGGTGTCTTTCCAGGCCTCGACGAGACCGGCGCTTCGATCGCCGCCGTGGTGCTCCTGGTCGGCGCGGCGACGCTCCATCTGACGACCTCACGTGGCGGCCGCGGCATGCAGGACGCGACCACCCTGGTGAAGCTCGGGTTGCTCGTCCTCTTCGTCGCGCTCGGGCTGCCCGCTGGCGACGTGTCGCGCCTCGCCCACGCGGAAGTGCCGCTCGTCGACGCCGTCACGAGCGCCCCCTTCGCCAGCGGTCTCGTCTTCGTCGCGTACGCGTACACGGGTTGGAACGCCGCCGCGTACGTCGCGGGCGAGACCCGTGACCCGGGCCGCAACGTTCCTCGTGCGCTCGCGCTCGGCACCGCGGTCGTGACCCTCGTCTACCTCGGGCTCAACGCGACCTTCCTGGCCGGCGCGCCGGCCGAATCGCTCGCGGGCGAGGTGGAGGTCGGGCGCATCGCCGCGGTCTCGCTCTTCGGCGACGACGCGGCGCGACTCGTGAGCGCGTTGGTGGCGTGGGGTCTGGTGAGCAACGTCGGCGCGTTCCTCTTCGCGGGCCCGCGCATCCTCGAAGCGATCGGTCGCGACTACCCTCGCCTCGAAGTGCTCACACGCCGTCGTGTCGGCGGCGGTCCGATCGTCGGAACGCTCTTGCTCTTGGTGCTCGCGCTCGCCATGGCGCTCACCGCGAGCTTCGACGCGCTCTTGATCTACGTCGGGGTGTTGCTCTCGCTCTTCGCGGGTCTGACGGCCGCGGGAGTCTTCGTGTCGCGCTTTCGCGAGCCCGAGTTGGTGCGTCCCTACCGCACGCTCGGCCACCCGTGGACGACGTCGATCTTCCTCGCGCTCACGCTGTGGATGATCGCGCACGCGACGTGGCGAGAGCCCGTGGTCGCGGCGTGGGCGGGCGGCACCTTGGTCGTCGGGCTCGGCCTCGCGGCGTGGCTCCGCGCCAGCACCAAGCCTACCCGTGAGCAGACGTGACGCTCAGATCGCGGTGGCGAGCGCGGGCCCGAAGGTCGCTTCGAGACGGCGCTCGAGGTGACGAATGCGATCGCGTCCCCAGAGCACCTCGTCCCCGAGGTCGAAGCTCGGAACGCCCCACAGACCGAGCTCGCCGAGCGCGACCGCGTTGGCGTCGACTTCCACTCGCCACGAGGTGTCGTCGAGCGCGACGGGCAAGAGCGCCTCGACGCCAGCACGCGAGGCCACGTCGAGCAGCCCTTCGGCCGTCGTGAGATCCACGGCGCGTGACCACACGCCCTCGCCGACGACCCGCGCGAAACGAAGCGCCGCGGCCTCTCCGAGCTCGCGTCGCGTCGTGCACGCGAGCGCCAGCGCGCGTTCGACGCCTTCGCCGAGGGGATCGAGAATTCGCCCGAAGGGGATCTGCAATCGCGCCGCCTCACGCTTGGCGTCTTTCGCGATGTAGCGAACCTTCGCTTTCGGCGCCGGAATGCCGCGCGCGACCATCGGCAAGATGAAGCGCATGCGCACGTCGAGCGGGTATCGCTGCGCGAGGATCTCGACTTGGTGGGACGCGAGGTAGCTGTAGGGGCTGCGAAACGAGAGGTAGAGCTCGGCCTGCGCCCGCCCGTCACGAAGCGCGATCGGACGCGACGTCGACGCCACCTCGCTCAGCGTGCCGCTTCCCGCGCCTTCGCGCTCGAGCCGGTCGAAGAGGTAGGGCAGGCGGTCGAGGCCCCAATAATGCTCGCCGTCGTAGGTGAGCATGCCGCCGAGGTAGTGCCCGCTCTTGCGCAAGCGCTGGTAGCTCGCTTCGAGCGCGGGACGCACCTGTTGGCCGGGCACCGTGCCGAGCTCACGCACGAGCTGCGAGAGCGCGTCGCCGTCGCCACGAAAGAGCGCGTCGCCCGCGCGCACCGCGGCGTCCAACCAGGCGTCGGGCTCGCGTTCGCCGAGCAACACCGCCTGCGCACGCCGCAGGCGATCGGGCTCGGGCAACACCGGCAGAGGCGGGAACGAGAGACCGTAGGCGTCCGCGAGACGCCGCGCGTCGGCGAGCCCGTAGAGGATGCGTTTCTTCGGTTCGGCGTCGGCGTCGGCGGCGGGCTCGGGCACCAACACGGGCTCGAGTCGCACGTTCGGAAACGACGCCGAGAAACGTGTGAGCGCCTGCGCCAAGAGGTGCGACCACGGATCGTCGATCTGGTGCCAGAAGGTCACGACCCGCTCGGCACGCAGCGCGTGTCGCGTCGCGTGCCAGGCCCGAGAGAGCTTCG
Organism: Sandaracinus sp.; assembly: GCA_020633125.1. Lineage (GTDB taxonomy): Bacteria > Myxococcota_A > Polyangia > Polyangiales > Houyiibacteriaceae > JACKEH01. Next base: position 57,945 of record JACKEH010000007.1, read on the forward strand.
GTCCGGTTCCGAGGTACGCGCCGATGGCCGCCCCCTTCAGCTTGCTCCCCACCGACACCGTGTCCGAACTGTGCGGGTCGCCCCGAGGCGGTGCAACGGGTGAATCCCGACGCGCACGGTCGGAAAGGAGCGGCGAGTCTCGCGCCACCGCCCACCGCGGGACGATCGATCCGGCATCGTGCCGGGCGGAACGGACGCCAATCCGTGAAGCCGTTCTGCACGAGCGTGGGTGGCGTCGAGCTCGATCGCGCGACGCGACGTTCGAAGGCGTGCCGCGAGGTCGCACCTCAGCCCTCGAGCCCGCGCACCGTGCGTGGCCAGGTGCCACGTCGTGCGGGCTTGCCTCGCGATCCCGCGACACTCACGAGAAGTCCGCGCGGCACGCCCCCTGCTCATCGTGCGGGCATGCGTATCGTGCTCGCCCTCGCTTCGGTTCTCGTCGTCTCCACTGCCGCCCACGCGCAAGTCGGAGGCCGCGCTTCGCTCTACGGCACCGCCGGATTCGGAGGTCGCGTCGACGCCGACGTCGACGACGCCCCGGACCTCGACGTCGGCGACCGCGACCTCTCGGCCAGCTTCGGTGGCGGCGCGCGCCTCGAGATGCCGGTGATCGGACCGCTCATGCTCGGCGGTCAGATCGAGCATCGTCGGGTGGAGGTCACGCCCTACAACGACGCGCTGATCGGCAACGGCAGCGGCCGCGAAGGCGTCACCGACTTCGACCTCTGGGCCTCGCTCAACTTCAGCCCCGTGCGTGGCCCGGTCGGGCTGGACCTCTACCTCGGCGTTCCGTTCGGTCCGTCGTTGCTCACCGCCGACGACTACCGCGCGCGAGGCCTCAACGTCGGCGCGATGGCGGGCGTGCGCCTGCTCTTCGGACCGGTGGGCCTCTTCGTCGAGGGTGGCTACCGACGCCACATGTTCTTGGTTCGAGAGAACACGCCGGACTACCGCACCTATTGGCAGCAGGCGGTCGTGAACGCCGGCGCGGCGTTCCGCTTCTGAGCCGACCACACGTCGAGCGGCTCGCCGATCGAACCCTCGACGAACGCACCGCCCTTCGTCGAGCCATGCTTCGACCCAACGCAAACCAGCCGCTCGATTCCTCGGGCGGCTCGCTTCGTGGACACCCGACGCAAACCAGCCGCTCGATTCCTCGAGCGGCTCGCTTGCGTTTCGGGCGAGGGCTCAGACGCCGGCGCGCGCGTAGAGCGACGCCATCGCTTCGTCGAGCTTGCTCGGATCCGAGCCGCCGGCCTGCGCGAAGTCCGGTCGACCACCGCCGTTGCCGCCGACGATCTGCGCGGCCGTCTTCACGATGTCGCCCGCCTTGAAGCGATCCGTGACGTCCTTCGACACGCTGCAGACGAGCGTGACCTTGCCGTCGTTGCCGGCGGCACCGAGCAGCACGACCGCCGGCGCGAGCTTGTCGCGAAGCTGGTCGGCCATCTCGCGAAGCGCCTTGCCGTCGACCGAAGGCACCGTCGTCGCGAGGAGACGTACGCCGTCCTTCTCCTTCGCGTCGGCCGTCAGATCCTTCGCGCCGCCGCCGCTCACGAGCTCCTTCTGAAGGCGCTCGATCTCCTTCTGCAGCGCCTTGTGCGAGTCGACGAGCTTCTGGACCTTGTCGCGCGCTTCGCTCGCCGGCGCCTTGAGGAGCGCCGCCGTCTGCTCGAGCTCGCCGCGCGTCTCGCGCAGCAGACGCAGCGCGTTCAGACCGGTCGAGGCTTCGATGCGTCGCACACCCGCTGCGAGGCCACCCTCCGACAGGATCGTGAAGAGGCCGATGTCGCCGGTGCGGAACGCGTGCGTGCCGCCGCAGAGCTCCATGCTCGGGCCGATGGTCAGCACACGCACCACGTCGCCGTACTTCTCTTCGAAGATGCCGATCGCGCCGCGCTCCTTCGCTTCGTCCATCGGGAGCACGTCGGTGGTGATGGGCGTGTTGTCGAGCACGGCCGCGTTGACCATGTCCTCGATCATTCGAATCTGCTGCGCGTCGAGCGGCTTGGTGCCCGAGTAGTCGAAGCGCAGGCGGTCCGGACCGACGAGCGAGCCCTTCTGCGCCGCGGTCGGACCGACGACCTTGCGAAGCGCCCAGTGCAGCAAATGCGTCGCGCTGTGGTTGCGGCGCGTGCCGTCGCGGCGGAAACGATCGACCTCGAGCTCGACCTCGGTGCCGACCTCGATCGTGCCCTTCGTGACCGTGCCCCGAAGCACCGTGAGGCCCTCGACCGGGAACTGCGCGTCTTCGATCGTGACGATCGCGTCCGCGGTGCCGTCCGCCTTCGGGTTCAGGCGCACCCAACCCGAGTCGCCGACCTGGCCGCCCTTCTCGCCGTAGAAGGGCGTCTCGGTCGTGACGAGCTCGATCTCTTCGCCTTCACGGGCCGCCGAGACGAGCGCGCCTTCCTTCAAGAGGCCGACGAGCTTGGTCGTGAGCTTCAGCTGGTCGTAGCCGACGAAACGCGTCGCGCCGTGCTGCTCCTTGACGTCGTAGAAGACCTTCTGGGTCGCCGAGTCGCGGTTGAGCGTCGTTCCACGCCCTCGCTCCTTCTCTTGGGCCATCTCCTCGAGGAAGCCTTCCTCGTCGATGAGAAAGCCCTTCTCGCGTCCGATGACCTCTTGAAGGTCGTAGGGGAAGCCGAAGGTGCCGTAGAGCTTGAACGCGACGGATCCCGGCAAGGTCTTCTTGCCCTCGACCTCGGTCCACTCGTCGTTCTTCTCGAGCAGGTCGATGCCGTCGCGCAGCGTCCTACGGAAACGGGTCTCTTCTTGTTGAGTCTCGTTGGCAATGAGGTCCGAGTACTCGCGGAGCTGCGGGTAGTCCTCGCCCATCGTCTCGACGACCTTGAGCGCACAGCGGTGGAAGAAGTTCTCCTCGATGCCGAGGCGGTGGCCGTGGCGAATCGCGCGACGCATCACGCGGCGAAGGACATACCCACGCCCCTCCTTGTCCGGAGAGACGTTCTCACTGAGGAGGAAGGCGGTCGTGCGCGCGTGGTCCGCGAGCACACGCATCGAGACGTCGTCGTCTTGGAGCGTACCGCCGTACTTCTTGCCGCTGATCTCCGACGCCAGGTCGACGATCGGACGCAGAAGATCCGTGTCGTAGTTGCTGAGCACGCCCTGCTTCACGACCGCGAGGCGCTCGAGGCCCGCGCCGGTGTCGACACTCGGCGCCGGCAGGTCGATCATCGTGCCGTCTTCCTGCTTGTCGAACTGCATGAACACGAGGTTCCACAGCTCGAACCAGCCCTTGCCACTCTGGTCCGGCTCTTCGCCGAAGCGACGCGGGTCCGGGAGCTCGTCGCCGAGCTGGTAGTGGATCTCCGTGCAGGGGCCGCAGGGGCCGGTCTCGCCCATCTGCCAGAAGTTGTCCTTCGCGTCGCAGCGAATGATGCGCTCGGGACCGAAGCCGGTGACGTCGGCCCAAATCGCCGCCGACTCGGTGTCCTCGGGGCCGTAGCCTTCTTCGCCGCCGAAGATCGTCACGACCATGCGGTTGGGGTCGAGCCCGAAGACGCCGGTGTAGAGCTCCCACGCGTACGCGATGGCCTCGCGCTTGAAGTAGTCGCCGAACGAGAAGTTCCCGAGCATCTCGAAGAACGTGTGGTGGCGCGCGGTGACGCCGACGTTCTCGAGGTCGTTGTGCTTGCCGCTGATTCGGATGCACTTTTGCGAGGTCGTCGCGCGCGTGTAGGGCCGCTTCTCCTTGCCCGTGAAGACGTCCTTGAACTGCACCATGCCCGCGTTCGCGAACATCAGCGAAGGATCGTTCGGGACCAAGGGGCCGCTCGGCTGAAGCGAGTGGCCACGCTCGGCGAAGAAAGAAGTGAAGGCTTTGCGGAGCTCGCGGGACGACGTCATGGGGGTCGGGGAGAGCTAGCGCTCCGGAGGGGCCCTCGCAACGGGGCGAGGGGCGAGATCTCCCGCGGTCGCCGAGCCTCCGGTGGGGGGTGCGCCACCACCGCTCGAAGGCCGAGCCCCTCGACGGGACGCGGGCAGGAGTCGGAGGTCGGGTCGCCGTCGTGACGTCGAAGCGGCCTCGTGGGCGCTTCTCGGCCCCAGCCGCGTCTTGACGGTGCCCACGCGAAACCGCACCTCCCGCCGATGACCGACCCCTTCGCCCCCGTCGCGCCCGCGCCCGCGCGGACCGAGCCTTGCCCGTCCTGCGGTCGGCCCTTCGACCCGACCCGGGGCCAATACGCCCCGGACGGTCGCATCGTCTGCGCGTTCTGCACCGCCGCGCCCGAGCTCCACACGCTCGCCCAGACCAGCCACAAGAACCACCGCAGCAAGTTCGTCGGCGCGCTGTCCAGCGTCGGCATCGGCCTGTTGAGCTTCTGCATTCAGGCGCGCTTCTTCTTCTGGCTCTTCCCCCTGCTCGCGATGGTCAGCGGCACGCTCATCTTCGTGTCCTGCGTGCGCGACGAAGAAGCCAAGCGCGCGCTGGGCGGCCTGCTCGTTCCCACGATGGTCGCCGCGGGAATCGGCGCGCTGATCGGGCTCGCGAGCCTCTCCCTCTCGATCCTGATTCGCGTCGCGCTGACCTGAGCTCGGCTCGCGAGCCCCTCGATCCTGATTCGCGTCGCGCTGACCTGCTCTCGATTCGGATTTCCTCGCGCGGCCCGAGGGTGCGAACCCTCCTCGTCCGGCGAGACCTCACAGGTCCCCGAGCACGGAGTGTCTTAAGCTCCGCGTCGTGAGCGAAAACGAAGGCTCCCCCGCGACGAGCCGTACCAGCGACGCGACCGCGCGCTGGACCCCCGCGGACCTCGACGCGCGTCTCGAGGACTTCGCCCGCACGGTGGGCGAAGCCAGCCACGGCGCCACGGTCGTCCCGCCCGATCGCACCCGCACCACCGCGGGCGACCGCGCGCTCGAGGTCCTCCGCGACCTCGCCCAACGTGCCCCCGAGCAACGCCTCGAGCTTCGCCCCACCCTCCTCGGCCGCGGCGGCATGAGCGAGGTCCGGCTCGGGGTGCAAGTCGCCCTCGGACGGGAGGTCGCGGTCAAACGCCTCCCCGACGATCAAGCGTTGCCCATCGCGCGCGAGCTCGTCCGCGAGGCACGCATCGTCGGCCGGCTCGAGCATCCGAACGTCGTCGCGGTGCACGACCTCGTGGTCGACGACGAAGGCTCTCCGATGCTCGTCCTCGAACGCATCGAGGGCAAGCCGTGGACGACCTACCTCGAGCATCCCGATCGCCTCGCGACGGACCACGGCATCGAGGATGCGATGGGCTTCCACCTGCAGACGCTGGCGCAGGTCGCGAGCGCGCTCCACCACGCGCACCAGCGCGGCATCGTCCACCGCGACGTGAAGCCCGACAACGTGATGATTGGCTCGCTCGGGCAGGTCTACCTGGTCGACTGGGGCATCGCGGTCGACCTTCGCCCCGAAGCGATCGACGCCTACGACCCCGAGGTGCTGGCCGGGACCCCCGTGTACCTCGCGCCGGAGATGGTGCTCGGGCAACGCGTCGACGCCCGCACCGACGTCTACTTGCTCGGTGCCACGCTCTACGAGGTCCTCTCGGGCGATCCGCCCCACGTCGCGCCCACCCTTCGCGCCATCGCGAACCGCGCCGTGATGAGCGAGCCCGACCCGCTGCCCTCGAAGGTGCCCTTCGACCTCGCGGCCATCTGCCGTCGTTGCCTGCGCCGTGATCCGGCCGAGCGTTACGAGAGCGCCGACGCGGTGCGCCGCGACCTGCTGCGTTTCCTCGAGCGGCGCGACTCGCTCGAGCTCGCGCGTCGCTCGAAGAAGGATCTCGAGAAGCTCGAACGCCTCTCCCGCGAGCTTCTCGAGCTGCCGCGCGATCAGCTCATCGAAGACGGCCCCTCGATGGACGTGCAGCGTCTCTACGGCGCGTGTCGTTTCGGCTTCGAAGCGGCGCGCCGCGCCTGGCCCGACAACCCGGAGGCCCAGGCCGGCCTCGAGCGCACGACGCGCGCGATGCTCGAGATCGAGCTCGCGCGTGGCAACACCCGTGGCGCGACGGTGCTGCTCGCGGAGCTCGACAACCCGAGCGCCGAGCTCTCCGCCCGAGTCGCCGCCGCGGTCGCGGCCGTCGAAGCCGAGAAACGCGAGGTCCGCGCGCTCACGGCGTTTCGTCGCGACCTCGATCCCAGCGTCGGAAGGCGCGCACGTTTTCGCGCGACGATGGCCCTCTCGGTGTTGTGGATCGGCATGCCGCTCGCACAGCATTTCGCGACCGATCCGACCCGCGACTCCCACGCTCGGGGCCTCGCGATGTCGCTCGTCTTCCTCACCGTCGTGGCGGTGATCGCCGTCGTCTTTCGGCGCGCGCTCTTCTCCACCCGCTACAACAAGCAGATTCTCGCGGCCGCCTTCGCGATCTACGCGGGCGAGCTGGTCTTCGGCGTCGGTCAGACCTTGATGCAGGTCGATCCGCTTCAAGCCTCCGTCATGGATCTCGCGCTGCGTTCGGTGACGATCGGCATGATCGCCGCGTTCGTGGACGCGAGCTTCCTCGTACCCGCCCTCGCCTACGCCGGAGGCTATTTCGCGGCCGCCAAGGCGCCTGAGCTTCGATTCTTGGTGTGGGCCGCGACCAACGCGGTCGTGGCGACGACGATTCTGTGGTTGTGGCGCCCGCGAAACGCGGAGACCCGCTGAGCTTCAGCGGTACGCCCAGCCGATCTGCAGCGAGAGCCGCAGGTAGTCGTCGTCGACCGGATCGCGAATGCCGCCGTCGACCACGCCGTCGGTCTCGGGCCACGGCTCCCAGAGCTCGTAGTCCGCGCAATCGGCGCCGCTCGCGCACGAGGTTTGCCCGCGGAAGATGGTCGTGAAGCGGAACCATTCGACGGTGAGGGCCGCGAAGACTCCGTCCGCGAGCCACGTCATCTCGTGGCGCAGCTCGCCCCCGACCAGAAGGCCCGTCGGCCGTCCGGTGTCGGCGCCCCAGATGCGCTTCGCGTCGACGCCGACGTCCAAACCGACGCGGTACGCGAAGTGTGCGCCGACGAAGAACATCGGGTGCAGGCCGTAGCGAATGCCTCCACCGAGGTGCACGTAGCGGTAGTCCATCGGCGGCACGATCGTCGTGCGCTCGAGCTGCGCGAGGTCGTCCGGATCGAGCACGAACTGGAAGAGGCCGTAGCCCGCGTCGAAGGTCAGCCACGGGCCCCGAATGTCGTCACCGACGTTCGGCTCGAGTCGCAACCCCGCGTAGACCTCTTGCTGCGTCGTGCGCACAGGCACCACGTCGACGTTCGGACAACGCGCGCCGCGCGACACCCCGACGTCGCCGACCAGCGCCGGGTCCGGCTCTTGCGCGGGCAGACAGCTCGGCCCCTGCGAGTCGAGCAGCATCGAGTGCCGGTACTGCACGGCGAGCCCGAGCCACGGGATCGTCGGACGATCGACGAACGCGTCGGGGAAGAGCTCGAACGAGAATCCGAGCTCCATGTGCCCGAGCCCGGCGCTCTCGTAAAGACGCTGCTCCTGCATTCGGGCGCCGCCTTCGAAGGGCGAACGCAGCGCGGAATCCACCAAGACGTCCGTGACCATCGAACGACGCAGCGTGCCGCCGAGAAGCGCGATGCGAACCCCCGCGTAGCCCTTCGGATCGGAAGGCCCCTCGGGCGCCGGTTCTTCGGGGGTCTCCGTTGGCGGGGGCGTCTCCTCTTCGCCTGCCGCGTACCAAGGCGCAGCATTCGGATCGGCGACCGTCTCCGTCGTCTGCGCGATCGCTTCGGGCGGCGCGTTGGCGACCCCGAGGTGCTCCGAGAGCTTGGTGTGGCCGGTGCGTCGAACCCCACGAAGCGCCGCGAGGTTTCGCCCCGTCCACGACGACGCACCCAAACGTGTTCCGTCCGCGCCGTTGCGAACCGTCACCCGCAACGTCCACTGGCGCCGCACCCGGCTGACGCGACCGTCCACGAAGGCCGAGACGCGGAGAAGGCGCGCCAACGCGACGAAATGATCCTCTTCGCGTGGGCTGCGAAGACCGGCCTCCCGAAGCGCGTTGCGGTACTCGTCCTCCGGGACGATCTCGACTCCGTTCTCTTCGAGGCTCTGAATCAACAAGCCACGAAGCCGCGCCGATTGGGCTCCTCCGAAACGTTCGACCACCACGCGCTGGGCAGAAGCGAGCGACGTGGCGCCGAGCACGAGAGCCCAGGCGAGGAGGACGCGAAACGGCATGCGGGCCCAAGAGCGTAGCAGACGTCGAGCAATTCCACGGAGATCCCACGTGAACCGTCCTCAGGCCGCGACCGTCGGCTCGGGCTCGCCGCGGCTGGGCTCGGCGGCGGCCACGCGTGCCCACCGCGAACAGGGGAAGTCGCTGCGCGACGAAGCGCACGGTGCGTGTCGGAAAGGAACGAGCGCACCACGCCGGCACCAAGCCGCCCACGCCACGACGTCCACGACGTCCACGACGCTCGGACTCGAAGCGCCCTCCGCGACGCCTCGACACAGCCTCCGTGGTGGACTCAGCGCCGCGCTTGTTCGAGCAACTCCGCCGCCGCCGCGCGCGTGCGAGCGGTGATCTTCACCCCACCGACCATGCGCGCGATCTCTTCGAGCCGCTCTGCTTCGTCGAGCCGCACGATCTCGCTGCACGTTCGGTCGCCCACGACCTTCTTCGCGACGCGAAAATGGGTCTGCCCGTACACCGCGATCTGCGCGAGGTGCGTGATGCAGATGACCTGGTGATGCTCGGCGACGTCACCGAGCTTTCGCCCGATCACCTCCGCGACCGCGCCACCGACGCCCGTGTCGACCTCGTCGAAGACGTAGGTCCCTGCTGGCCCGAGCCCGGCCAACGTGCGTTTGATCGCCAACATCGCGCGGCTCAGCTCGCCGCCGCTCGCGACCTTCGCGAGCGGTCGCGCGGGCTCGCCTTTGTTCGGCGCGATCAAAAACTCCGCGCGGTCGATGCCGGTCGCCGAGAGGCGCGCGCCATCGACCTCGAGCCCACCCTTCACCTCGAGCGGCGCCAGCTCCACGACCACGCGCGCGCCACCCATGCCCAGGCTCGCGAGCTCCTCGCCGATACGCTCGCCGAGCGCCTTCGACGCAGCCTTTCGCTTCTGGCTGAGCTCGCGCGCGACCTTCGTGGCTTCCGCGAGCGCCGCCTTCTGCTTGGACTCGGCCTCGGCGACGCGGTCCTCGTGTTGCTCGAGGCTCGCCAGCTCTTCGGCAGCCGTGGCTCGATGCTCGAGGATCGCCGCCACGTCGCCGCCGTACTTTCGCTGCAGGCGGTGCAAACGATCGAGCCGGTCCTCGACCTCGCCGAGACGTTCGGGCTCGAGGCTCACGTCACGTGCGTAGTGTCCGAGCTCCTTCGCGGTGTCTTCGATTTGCGCGAGCGCTTCTTCGAGCCGCTCCGCGTAGGGCGCGAGGCTCGCGTCGATCTCGGCGGCCTCACGGACCTCACCGGCGATGCGACCGAGCATCTCGCTCAGCGAGCCGTCCTGCGCGTAGAGCGCCTCTTCGGCCCCGCCGGCCGCCCGCGCGAGACGCTCGGCGTGACGAAGACGCTCACGTTCTTCTTCGAGCTCGCGATCCTCACCGTCCCGGAGCCCGAGCGCGTCGATCTCGTCGACCTGAAAGCGCAGCAAGTCCTCGCGGTCCGCGCGTTCGCGAAAGCGTCGCTGCAACGCGTCGAGCTCCGCCGCGGCCTCTGCGAGCTTCGCGTGCGCGCCCGCGATGCGAGCACGTTGGTCGAGCAGGCGCGCGTACGCGTCGAGGAAGTCGAGGTGTGTCTTCGGATCGACGAGCGTGTGGTGCTGGTGCTGCGACGAGATGTCGGTGAGCCCCGCCGCGAGCACGCCGAGCTGCGTCGCGGTCGCGAGCCGCCCGTTGACGTAGGCGCGGCTGCGCCCCTCGGCCTGGACCACACGACGAATCACGAGCTCGTCACCCGCCGAGAGCTCCGCCGCTTCGAGGCGCGCGCGCAGCTCCGGATCGGGCCCGAGCTCGAAGAGCGCCTCGATCACCGCTTCGTCGGCCCCGGTCCGAACCAGCTCCGGACGGCTCTTGGCACCCATCACGAGCTGCAGCGCGGTGATGAGGATCGACTTGCCGGCGCCCGTCTCGCCGGTGACGACGTTCAAGCCGGGCCCGAGCTCGACTTCGAGCTCGTCGATGATCGCGAGGTTGGAGACGCGAAGGCAGGTCAGCATGAGGATCGGACTCCGAGGAGACGCCGCAGTCCTAGCACGCCGGCGTGACGCTCTCTCGGCCCGGTGACCCACGCGCCACCTGGGGAGGCTCGAAAGTCGGCCCACGAAAAAACGCCCCACCGAAGCCGGCGGGGCGTCTCGAAGCACACGGGCTCCGGGTCAGAGCACGACTTCCATCCTTTCGAAGGAGCGGCGAGCCCCGGTCCGAACAGGCCGGATCGGGGCCCCGCGGCACGGACACGGAAATCCGTGCCGGGCGCGCCTCTCAGAGCGGGCATCCGTTGCGCTGATTCCCGCTCTTCTCTTTTCTCGAGGGAGCGGCGCGCTCCCTCCCCCAAGCGGCAAAGCCGGATTGGGGCCCCCTCCCACCACCGAGCGCCCCAACCACTCGCACCGATTCGATCCGTGCAAGTGGTCGGCGCTCTCAGTCGAGGCAAACCGAGAAGAGGTCGCGGTACTCCTCGAAGGTGCCGACGAAGTTGCCGCGGTCGCCGTTGCGGTAGGGAACGCCGTTGACGGTGAAGTAGTACTCGACGCGTGCCGCCACGTAGGCGTTCGAGGGATCGCCCGAGGTGAGCAGGTCCACGTTCGTCGGGCACTGCGAGGGGTCCGTGCGGCGGTACGAGCCACCGATCGGATCGATCACCGACATCGGGAGCTGGTAACGCGCGTCGTTGCCCACGCGGCGGAAGAAGTCGACGTACGCGCTCTGGAAAGGCGCGCTCGGGCTGGCGCGGAAGTGCACCTGCACGTCCAGGTCGGCCCAGAGGTTCGCGTTGTCGAAGTCGGTGACGCCTTCCTTCCAGACGTCGAAGTAGATGCCACGAATCGCCGCGCGCTGACGCGCGTAGGTGCCGTGCGTGAAGCCTTCGGAGAGCGCGACGCGGTGCTGGTCGCAGGGACCGTCGCAGGTCATGCGGTTGATGACCGACGCGCCGTTGCCAATCCAGCCCGGCGCACGGGGGTCGGCTTCGACGGTGAGGCGGTAGTTGGCGCCGCCGAGCGAGTCCCATGCGCGGCATCCGGCGTAGTTCTGGTTCTCGATCCAGACCTCGACCTCGCCGCCCTCGTAGAGGTCGACCACACCACGACCAGTGGTCACCGGCACCGAGACGGTGCGGCCGCTCGGGAAGCGGAACCACGCGAGCAACGACCACGCTTCGCCGCCGTGGTAGGTGCCGCGACAGGTCGTCAGCCGCGAGGGGTCGTACTCGACCGTGAGCTGGCCGGCTTGGCGCAGCGTGCCCTCGACCGAGAAGCCTCCCTCGGCGGGGAAACGAACGACCGGGTCCGTTCCTTCGGGCGCCGGAGCCGCGGCGATCGGGAAGCGGTAGTTCTCGCCGAAGGCCGAGTCCCAACCTTGGCATCCCCACACGCTCGTGTTCTCGAACCACACCTCGAGCTCGCCCGCTTCGGTCAGCTCGATCGGCAGACCGATCTGGTCGGGCGCCGACGCGAAGCCCGCCACGTGCAGCGTGTGCACGTCGCCATCGTCGATGCGGTAGTGCGCCTGAATCGTCCACGCCGGTCCGCCGTTCAGGTCGCCGCGGCAGGTCGTGAGACGCGAGGCGTCGTAGACGACGTGTGCGATGCCGCCCGCGACGAGCTCGCCGTCGACCACCGTTCGGTAGTCGCCCGTGAACTCGAGCGTCGCGACACGACCTTCGAGGCCGAAGCCTTCGGAACCGACGAGCTCGTCCCCGCCGGTCGCACAGGCGACCCAGGACAACGAGAGAAGAAGAGCAGCGAAGCGCATGGGAGCGTCCTTTTCCGAGAGTAACTCTCGACAGCGTGACTAGCATCCCGAGCGTGTAGGTCAATGAAGGCGAACGCCGCTCCCTCTGGCCGATTCGCACCCCGGCACGTGCATCGCCGGCAGAGGCGACCTCGAATCACCTTTGTTTCCAGCCACTTGCAAAAAGGGTGGATCCTTGGGCGAGGCGCGGCGGCGCGGGGTCCTTTTCTCACGGCGTCGCGACCGGCCAGACGCGGCCGGGTCAGACGCGGGTCCGGCGCCGCTCGCGGATCCTTCGGCGAGGCTGGGCGGCGGTCCTTTCTTCCTCACGGAGTCGAGACCAGCCCTGCTCGGCCGCCGCTCGCGCCCGACGCATGCGGGCCGGACGGCGTCCCGAAGACGGAAAGAGAAACGCCGCCGAAGTCTTTCGGCGGCGTTCTCGTTCCGGGGGTCGTCTCACTCGGCGGCGAGCCACTCGGGTCGTCCGTCGAGCTCGTCGGGCTCGTCGTCGACCTGCGGCTCCGTGCGCCAACTGCGCAGGAGCGTCTCGACCGTCACGTCTTCCGCGACCTCCGGATCCACGTCGTTCACTCCGCGGCCGCCGGCACGTCGGCGTCGACCGGGACCACGTGGCCGATGCCCATGGGGGCGTCGTCACCGTAGGCCTGCACGCCACACTCGGCGACGTCGAGGCCCTCGAGTTCGTGCTCCTTGCTGACGCGAATGCCGCCCGGGAGCGCCTTCATGCCGAACCACACCACGCCGCCCGCCACGAAGGCGAAGCCGAAGCCGGCGAAGGTGCCGATGGCCTGGGTGCCGAGCTGCGCGGCGCCACCGCCGGTGAAGAGACCGATCTCGTCGCCGAAGAGGCCGACCGCGAGCGTGCCGAAGATGCCGCACACGCCGTGCACCGCGATGGCGCCGACCGGGTCGTCGACCTTGCGCTTGTCGAGGAAGAAGACCGCTTCGACGCAGAGCACCGCGGCGATGGCGCCGACCACGAGCGACCAGCCGGGCCCGATGACGTCGCAGCCCGCCGTGATGCCCACGAGACCCGCGAGCGCGCCGTTCAGCGCCATCGAGAAGTCCATCATCTTCGTGCGCACGCGGACCCAGCCGAGCGCGACGAGGAAGCCGACCGACGCGGCGAGGTTCGTGACGAGCACGATGCGGCCGATCGCGCCGGGGTCGGCGGCGCTCACGGTGCTGCCACCGTTGAAGCCGAACCAGCCGAGCCAGAGCACGAGCACGCCGAGCGCGGCGAGCGGGAAGTTGTGCGCGGGCATCGGGCGGCTGTTGCCCTGCTCGTCGTACTTGCCGAGGCGCGGACCGATCGCGATGGCGCCCGCGAGCGCCATGCCGCCACCGACCGCGTGCACGACCGTGCTGCCGGCGAAGTCCTTGAAGCCCATCTCGGCGAGCCAGCCGCCGCCCCACACCCAGTGGCCGACGACGGGGTAGATGCCCGCGACCGCGACGGCGCAGAACAAGAAGAAGGTGCCGAGCCGCGCGCGCTCGGCGACCGCGCCGCTGACGATCGTGCAGGCGGTGGCCGCGAAGACGAGCTGGAAGAAGAGGAAGACGAAGACCGGCAGCGTGCCGACGTCGCCTTCGGTTCCGTTCGGCAGGAAGCCAGAGGTGCCGACGAAGGCGTTGCCCTCCCCGAACATCACGCCGTAGCCGACCGCGTAGAAGACGATCGAGCCGATGCCGACGACCGCGACGTTCTTGAGCAGAACCATCACGGCGTTCTTCTTCCGGCAGAAGCCGCTCTCCACGAGGGCGAAGCCCGAGTGCATGAAGAAGACGAGGAAGGCGCTCAGCAGCACCCAGACGGAGTCGAGAAGGCCCTGAGACACGCCCTGTTCCATGATCCTCCGAACGCGCGGCTGACGCACCGCGGCAAACGACCGAAGCCTGGCGTGGCGTTGTTTCCGGACGATTTCGGGTCGTGGTCGAGATCGAAAAAACGCGCCATTGGCGGGAAAAACGCGAGTCAGCGCGTGTCTCGGCGCCTCACGCGTCACCAGCACCGGCCACCTCGCCTCGTGAACAACGTCCACGTTTCGGGACTCACGCCCTTCGCGCCCGCGGCCTCGAGGCGCGCGATCGGAGGGAAGCCCGGCCCGCGCGATGCGGTACACCAGCCGCCTCATGCGCTCTCTTCCTTTGCTCCTCCTCGCCCTCGCTTGCGGCGGCGCGACTCCGAACGCGACGACCACGCCGGAGGCCGAGCCCGCGATCGACTTCGCGTTCCTCGACCAATGGACCGCGACCTCGGGCTTCCGCCTGGGCCAACCCACGTCGATCACGATCACGCCCGACGGGCGCGAGGTGCTCTTCCTACGAAGCGGCGCACGCGACGCCGAACGAAACCTCTGGGCGCACGACGTCTCGAGCGGCGACGAACGCGTCGTGCTCACGGCCGAGCAGCTGCTCTCGGGCGCCGCAGAGACGCTCTCCGCCGAAGAGCGTGCGCTGCGTGAGCGCCTTCGTCTGTCGGCGCGCGGCATCACGAGCTTCGCGCTCAGTGCCGACGGCACCTTCCTCGTCGTGCCGCTCTCGGGCCGACTCTTCGTGGTCGATCGCGCGTCGAACCGCGTGCGTGAGCTCGTCGCCGAGGGCGGCTACGCGAACGACCCGCGCCTCTCGCCCGACGGCAAGAAGATCGCCTGCGTTCGCGAGGGCGACCTCTGGGTCATCGACCTCGAGACGAACACGCAGCGGCGCCTCACGACCCGCGAGCACGACGACATCACGAACGGCCTCGCGGAGTTCGTCGCGCAAGAAGAGATGTCGCGTTACCGCGGCCATTGGTGGTCGCCCGATTCGCGTCACCTGCTCTACCAGCGCAACGACACGAGCGCCGTCGAGATGCTCTACGCGTCGAACCCGGCGACGCCCGAAGAAGCGCCGCACGCGTCGCGCTACCCACGCGCGGGCCGCACCAACGCGGACGTGAAGCTCGGCGTGATCTCGGTCGAAGGCGGCGAGACCACGTGGGTCGATTGGGAGCGCGCGGTGTTTCCTTACCTCGCGGCGGTCACGTGGAGCGAAGGCGCGCCGCTCACGCTGCTCGTCCAGGATCGACGGCAGAAGGTCGAGCGCTTGCTCGCGGTCGACGCGACGAACGGCACGACGCGCACGTTGCACGAAGAACGCGACGCGATCTGGCTGAACCTCGACGCCTCGGTGCCGGTCTACCTCGCGGACGGCCAACGCTTCCTCTGGAGCACCGAGCGCGAAGGTGCGTGGCAGCTCGAGCTTCGGCACGTCGACGGCTCGCTGGTGCGCGCGCTGACTTCGCCGGCGGCCGGCTACCGCGAGCTCTTGCACGTCGACGAGGACGCAGGCTTCGTCTACGTGGCGGCCTCGGCCGAAGCCACGGAAGCGCACGTCTGGCGGGTTCCGCTCGCGGGTGGTGAGGCGCAGGCGCTGACCACGACGCCGGGCCAACACGGCGCGACCTTCGCCGAGGGCACGAACGTCTTCGTGACGAGCTCGCACGACGCCGAAGGCCTGCGCTGGGAGATTCACCGCGGCGAAGAACGCGCCGGCACGCTGCGCTCGGTCGCGGAGACGCCGCCCTTCGCGCCGAACGTCGAGCACGTGGTGGTCGGCGAGCGTGAGCATCGCGCGCTCGTGGTGCGACCGCGCGACTTCGATCCTTCGCGCCGCTACCCCGTGTTGCTCTCGGTCTATGCGGGGCCGGGCTACGTGAAGGTGCGAAAGGGTCGCTACCTCCAGCTTCGGGAGCAGTGGCAGGCGGACCAAGGGTTCGTGGTCGTGAGCATCGACGGTCGCGGCACGCCTCACCGCGGTCGCGCGTGGGAGCGCGCCATCGCCGGCAACGTGATCGACGTGCCGCTCGCGGATCAGGTCGACGCGCTGCAGGCGCTCGGGGAGCGATTCCCCGAGCTCGACCTCGGTCGGGTGGGCGTGCTCGGCTGGAGCTTCGGCGGGTACTTCTCCGCGATGGCGGTGCTTCGTCGCCCCGACGTGTTTCGCGCCGCGGTGGCGGGCGCGCCGGTGGGCGACTGGCTCGACTACGACACGCACTACACCGAGCGCTTCCTCGGCTTGCCGCAAGAGAACGGCGACGGCTACGCCGCCTCGAACGTGCTCACGTACGCCGGCCAGCTCGAGCGCCCGCTGCTGCTCATTCACGGCACGAGCGACGACAACGTCTACTTCGCGCACGCGCTGAAGATGCACGAGGCGTTCTTCCGCGCCGGACGCGACCACGACTTCGTGGTGTTGGCAGGGTCGACCCACATGGTGGCCGACGCCGAGGTCGCGCGGGCGCTCGAGGGACGCGTGCTGCGCTTCCTCCGCCGTTCGCTGCGCTGAGCGAAGACGCGCCGAGAGCGGTTCGCCTTCTCCGCGCGCTTGGCCGCGCAAGCGGGCCCGGCGGGGCGCAACGCCTCGCTCGGACCCTCGGCCGTCCGTCCTACCCGCAGGATTCCACCTTTCCACGAAAACGACACTCGTTCTCGAGTGACGTTCTCGCGGTTGAAGCCCCCGCCAACGAGCCCCGGAAAACGCAAAAACGCCGAGCTCGAAAGCTCGGCGTTCTCGCATTGTCTCTCGCCCGAAGGCGGAGGGAATCAGGCTTCGGCGATGGCGACGCCACTCTCGAGGGAGAGGAAACCGACGATGCCGTTCGCACGCGAAAGGAAGTCAACGGCCTGCTCCGCGCTCGTGCCCCAACCCATGAGCAACGACGTGATCATGACGGGGTGAAGGTTCGGGTTCGCGAAGTCCTCGCGAATCCGACCGAGCTTGCGAATGGTGAGGACACCCTGCGTCGCGGCCCACACGAGGAGGGAACGCTCGCCGGCGTCGCCGGGACGCAGCACGCCGTGCTTGGCGGCCGCGTCGAGCTTCGAAGCCACGTGACCGAGAAGACCCTGCAGGGGGGGCAGGATTCCGGCCGCGAGAACCTCGTCCGCCAGCAACTCGCGCGGATCCCCGAGCGAAGTCGCCAACAGCTTGGCGTGAGTGGGACGACGGCGACCGAGCGACTCATAGGCGCCGATCGCGACGAGCGCGCCGACGAGGGCGAGGGAGCCCTCATCGAGCTTCGCGTGACCCTGATGGGTCGCAAGGCGCTGCTCGCCTTCCGCGAAGTCGCGTTGAAGCTGCTCCACCACTCGCATTTCGAGGGCAGCGAGGATGGCATCCTTGCCCTTGAAGTAGCGGTAGAGAGCACCGACCGCATACCCGAGCTCGCTGGCGAGACGTGCGATGGTGAAGGCTTGATAGCCTTCCTCCGCCACGAGTCTCATCGCGGTATCGAGGATCCGTTCGATCGTTTCCTGACGGCGCGTCTCACGACGCGAAGCCTTGGGTTCCACACTGCTTTCCACGACGAAGAGGTGACGGGGATTCCCTGACTTGTCAAACCTCCGCGAACGCAAGTCCCGACCCGGGGACTGCGCGTTTCGTCGCGAATCCTTGCGAATTTTGGGATTGGGGCGCGTATACGCGCTTCGCACTTCCGTGACGAAAGACGCAGATATGCGTTCGCGACGTGGCTCGCGCTCGCGAAGCGAGCACGGCTCATCACGTGAAGACGCTCCATCCCGAGAACGCCGATTGGGGTTCACTCGTCGCGCGGGGTCCGAACCGATCTCGAACGACGAGCCGAAGAGAATGCACGAAAGCGGGCGGACCGCAAAACCCGCGCACGGAGTGGAAGGCGAGCCTCAAACGCGAAGCGTCGTCGTTCGAAGCGGCGTTCCGAGGGCAGAAGCTCGAAGAGCCCCGGTGAACACACCGAGGCTCCTCGAACACGAGCGCTTCGCTCAGGGACAGGTCGCGGTCGCGTGCACGCCCCAACCGACCCGAAGCGCCGAACGGTCCGACGCCGACACACCGTACGCTTGGAGGGCTGCGCACGGATCTTGGACGAACGCCGTGGCTCCGAAGTTCGCCCGGGAGTCGTACGGCAGCCCCTGTCCCGTGGGGTTCCCATAGAGCATCGGGAACAACGGTACGAACACGTCGTGCATGAGCCACTCGTTCACCACGACTCCGCCTACGATCCAGTAGACGATGGGATTCGTCCCTCGGTAGTCGACCGCGAAGCCATACGTGCTGTTCGTTTCGTCGTAGCCGGAGAGGAAGATGATGTTCTGCCAAGTTCCGGTCAGTGTGTTGATGGACACGCTCGGCGGGACGAGAGCCGCGTGGTAGGGATTGAGGTCGCCTTCCTCGATGACGAGTCCGCCGCCCTGGTTGACCGGGGTTCCAAGACGAGAGAACTCGAAGTACCAGAAGTCGCCGAACACTGGAGTGTTGGCGCGCATGCCCATCTTGTCGTTGGCCACCCATCGTGCCGAGAGTCGGTCCGGAGAGATCTCGATGCCGCTGCCCACGAGCGGGTCGACCATCGGGTCGTTGACCATCACAACGGGGGATGGCGTCGGCAAGGTTCCGGTGACCTGAACCCGAACGATCCGCTGGCGGCGCAGGCCGACGGAGTCCACGACCGTCACGCGCACGGGGTGCAACCCCATCACACGCGGCGTGAACGTGAAGCTGCCACCCGTTCCTTCGTCACGGTCGCGGTAGATCGTCGCGAGGTCTTCCCAATGGATGCTCGAGGTGAGGGAACCATCCTCGGCATCCGACGCGGAGCCGCTAAGTGTCACCGCCGCTCCCAACGCGACCGTCACATCCGCGCCAACGGTGAGCGAGGGCCGGCTATTGGCAGGCAGCGCGTTCGTTCCAGTCCAACCAAGCGTCAACGCATCCGCGACCGCTGTGAGCCCTGCCGTGCGAAGGACCGCGTCGGGGTCGTAGTCGAATGGCCGATTCTGGGTGTCGGCGCCGAAGTTGAACTTGAGTTCGACCCCTACCTTGCGGCGCTGGGCGGCGGTGGCCATCGCGTACAACGCCGCCGTGGTGGAGAGCGTGTTGGAAATCAACACGTCCGGTCCCCCCCAACCATTCGCGACCACGTGAACGGTTGGCGAGGTACCGCGATAGTCCACGACGAAGCCCCAGGTGGTGTTCAACTCTCTCGGGAACCCTCCCGCATATGCTCCACCGAAGTAGAACTCACCGCTAGTGGCGAGATCCAGGCCCGCGGCCGTGGAGCCGGGATTGTTGTCTAGCGAGGCAGATGCGGTTCCCACCCCGACGTTGAGGAGACCGGGGGCTGGTAGCGCGCACCCCAAAGCGACTTCGGCGCGGTCGCACTCGAATGGCTCGATGCTCGCCTCGAAGTAGAAGACACCGCTTCCAGGCGTGACGCCGCACTCACTGCGTGCGCCGCCCGACCCGAGCGTCCATTCGACCCCAAGTCGATCGGCCGTCAGGTCGAGCGTGGGCGACGAAGTGCGATCGGTCGCGCTCATACGACAGTCGAACGCGCTCGGGTCCGTGACCACGACGGTACGTGTGGTCTCGTCGGAGAGGCCGTTCGCGTCGGTCACCTGCTGGCGAACGGTGAAGGTTCCCGCCGTCGAAAAGGTACGTGACGTCGCCGCCGCGAAACCCGACCCGAAGTCGTATCGGGTCGTCGTGATGGACGCGTCACCAGCCGTCGCCGAGCTCGTCGCGCTCACGAGCAAGGGTGCGTCGCCACTCGACGGGGAGAGCGTGAAGCCCGCGGTGGGACCCACGCGACAACGCCCTGCGACGCAGCCGTCGGTATTGCAGTCGCCCGCGACGCCACACATCTCGCCACGATCGCAACCCGAGCACGTCCCCCCACAATCGACGTCGGTCTCGGTCCCGTTGCGCACGCTGTCCGAGCAGGTCGCCGCACGACAGGTGCCGCTCGTGCACACGCCGCTCACGCAATCTCCCGCAGCGCCACACGTGCGCCCGGTGCCGCAGTCAGGGCAGCTGCCACCGCAGTCGGTGTCGCTCTCCGTCCCGTTGCGCACGCTGTCCGTGCACGAGGGAGTCGCGCAACGATTGAGGGTGCAGACGCCGCTGGTGCAGTCGCCCGCGACTCCACACGCCTCGCCAGGATCGCAATCCGTCGTGCAGCTTCCGCCGCAGTCGACGTCGGTCTCGGTGCCGTTGGTCACTCCGTCGTTGCACGCCGGCGCGCGGCAGGTCCCCCCCGTGCACACGCCGCTCTGGCAGTCGCCCGCCACCGAGCAGCTCCGGCCCGACGGGCAATCCGCGCAGCTTCCGCCGCAATCGACGTCGGTCTCGGTGCCGTTGCGCACGCTGTCCGAGCAGCTCGGCGCACGACACGTGCCGCTGGTGCAGACGCGGCTCTCGCAATCCGACCCCGCGCCGCAGGTCTCGCCCGTGGTGCAGCGATCGTCGCAGGTGCCACCGCAGTCGACGTCGCTCTCGTTGCCGTTGCGCACGCCGTCGGTGCAGAGCGGCGAGGCACAGAAACCACCCGTGCAGACGCCCGTGACGCAACCGGTGCCGACCGTGCAGCGCTCACCGACCCCACACGGCCCGCAGCTGCCGCCGCAGTCGATCGAGGTCTCGTCGCCGTTGCGCACTCCGTCGGTGCAGGACGCCGCGACGCACACGTTCGCGGAGCATACTCCGGTGGTGCAATCCGTCGCGACCGAGCAACCAGCGCCCATCGCGCAGCGGGAGCAGCTTCCGCCGCAATCCGTATCCGTCTCGGTGCCGTTGCGAACTCCGTCCGAGCACGTCGCGGCCCGGCAGACGTTCGACGTACAGACGCCGCTCACGCAATCCATCGCGGAGTCGCAGCGCTCCCCGGCCGCGCAATCCGGGCAACTGCCACCGCAGTCGATGCCGGACTCGTCGCCGTTGCGCGCGCCGTCGGTGCACGACGCGGCGACGCACGTCCCCGTCGTGCAAACGCCGGAGGTGCAATCGGCCGCGACCGAGCACATCTCTCCGACCGGACAGGCGTCGCAGCGACCCCCGCAGTCGACGTCAGTCTCGCCGTTGTTGCGGACTCCGTCGTCGCACCGCGGCGAACGACACACGCCTCCGGTGCACACACCCGAGACGCAATCGAGCGCGCCCGCGCATCCGAGCCCTGCGGCGCAGGCCGCGCAGCTTCCGCCGCAGTCGACCGCCGTCTCGTCGCCGTTGCGCACGCCGTCCCCGCAACCAGCGGCGACGCACGCACCTCCCTGACAGACGTGGCTCGCGCAATCGGCGGGCTGCGTGCACATCGACGAGTCCGCGCAGGCGCCACACCGACCACCTCCGCAATCGACGTCCGTCTCGGCGCCGTTGCGCACCCCGTCGTCGCAGGCCGCCGCGACGCACGCGCCGCTGCTGCACACCCCGCTCAGACAATCCGCGGCGACGGAGCAGGTGCGCTCCACCGCACAGGGACCGCAGCTCCCGCCGCAATCGACGTCCGTTTCGTCGCCGTTGCGACGACCGTCGTCGCAACCGGCCGCCACGCAGAGCCCGGCAGAGCAGACGTGCGAGCGGCAATCGTCGGCCACCACGCACGCCTCGCCTGCGACGCACGCGTCGCAGCGGCCGCCGCAGTCGACGTCGGTCTCGTCGCCGTTGCGGACCTCGTCGTCGCAGGCCGAAGCCACGCAGAGTCCATCCGTGCACACGCCGGTGGAGCAGTCGATTCCGCCGTCGCACATGCGATCGACGCCGCAACGACCACACTCGGAGCCACCGCAGTCGACGTCGCTCTCGCTGCCGTTGCGAACCCCGTCTCCGCATGCCGCCGGCGTGCAGAGGTTCTCTTGGCAGACGCCGCTGTCGCAGTCGCCCGCGACGACGCAGGCGCCACCCACGACACACGCACCGCAACTGCCGCCGCAGTCGACGTCGCTCTCGTCGCCGTTGCGGACCTCGTCGTCGCACGCCGGCGCGGCACAGACGGAGTCGGTGCAGACGCCCGACGCACAATCGCCACCGACGCTGCACGCGCTCCCCTCGTCGCAGGCACGACACTCCGGACCGCCGCAATCGACGTCGGTCTCCATGCCGTCTCGCCGACCGGAGCTGCATCCAGGCTCGCCGCAGAAACCGTCGAGGCACGCCATCGCGAGGCAGTCGAGGTCGCCGTCGCAACGGCCCCCGACGTCGCATCCCGCGCACACTCCGCCGCAATCGACGTCCGTCTCGTCGCCGTTCCGCACGCCGTCGTCGCAACGCGGCGCGCAGGAATCTCCCTCACATCCGGAATCGATTCCGCTGTCCGGCTCCCCGCCGTCCAGCATCGCGTCGGGCATGCCCGTCACGTCGTCGTCTCCGCACGCCAGCGCGAATGCCAGCAGCCCGACCCAAGCCCATGTCTTCAAAGGACCCTCCGCGCGCGGATTTTATCACCGATGACGGACGCCCCCAAACGTCACGACCGTTCGTGTCGTCCGAGGGTTTCCGGGCGCTCCCCGAACGGAAGCAACCACGACCGGACGATCTTACGGTGGATCCCGCCCGATCTGCCCCGCTCCTGCCCCCCTCGGTCCTGGTCGGAAGACGCCCGAGAATCGGCTCTTCCGAGGCCGGAAGCGAGCGCGGAAACGCTCTTTCCGAGCGTCGTTGGCGCGAACTTTCTCGGCAGCCTGCTAAACCCGGGGTTCGAGGTGAACGTGAGCGAGACCTGGAAGCACACCCTGGAGCGCAAACGCCTGCGGAGCCGTGACGGCACCGATCTGAGCTACAAGACGCTCGGCCACGGACCTCGAACGCTGCTCTTGTGCAACGGCCTCGGCGGCCGGCTCTACGCGTGGGGCCCGCTGCTCGACCGCTTCGCGGACCGCTTCCGGCTCATCACCTGGGACTACCGCGGCCTCTTCGACAGCGGCACCCCTCCCACCCGGCGCAAGCTCTCGATCGCGACCACTCGGACGACGCCCTCGCGATCCTGGACGCCGAAGGCGTCGAGCGGGCGGGCTTGGTCGGATGGAGCATGGGCGTGCAGGTCGGCCTCGACATCGCGGCGACCCACCCCGAGCGCGTCGAAGACCTCGTGCTGATCAACGGCACGTACGGACACGCGCTCTCCACGGGCTTCCAACCGCTCTTCAGCCTCCCCTGGCTCCCGAAGAAGGTGCATTGGGGCATCGAGCAGGTTCATGGGCGTGATCGCATCCGCCGCGCGCTCGCGTCGGGTGCGCGGGTCGGGGCGCCCTTCTACCAGATGCTCTTCGTGCTCACGGCGGGCGCGCGCGCGTTCGAGCTTCGTCCCTTGCTCGATCGCTACATGGAAGACGTCCTCGGGCCGAGCTTCGACAACTACCTGCGGCTCTTCCAGGAACTGGACGCGCACAGCGTCTACCACGTGCTCCCCGAGATCGCGGCGCCGGCGCTCGTGATCAGCGGCGCGCTCGACCTGCTCACGCCGCAGCGCCAGAGCTTCGAGATCGCGCGGCGCATGCCGAACGCCAAACACGTTCCGCTCGCGCGTGCGAGCCACTTCGCGCTCTTGGAGCGACCGGACGCGGTGCTGCCGGCGATGGAGCGCTTCTACACCGCCAACGCCCAGGCCTGACGTCGTCCCCCGGTGCCCGTGCCCGTGCCCGTCTCGTTCGGAGGTGAGATCGGGGCACCGTGCTTCGCGCACCGAGTCCTCGATGCCCGTCTCATCCTGCGGTGAGATCGGGGCACCGTGCTTCGTACGAACGAGCCAGGTCGAGGGGCCTCAACGCGCACGGAGCCAGCCGACCAGCCGCTCGATCGCGTTCTCGTCCAACCCGAGCGCGCGCGCGGGCGGCATCGCTCCCCTTCCCTCCCGCAGCACCGCCGGTAGCTCGTCGCCGAGCCGTTCGCCCACCCCCTCGAGCGAAGGTGCGCCTCCGCCGTCGTGGCAGGTCGCGCATCGCGCGGCGAAGAGCGCGTCGACCGAACCTTCGGGCTCGGCGCTCGCGGCGTCGTCCTCGAACCGCGCGAACGGATTCACACACGCGTTCACGTAAACGTTCGCGTAGCGCCGGTACACGAGCGCTCCGGCCTGCGTCGCGCTGCGCGAGAAGAAGTCGGTCGAGAGCAAGAGACGCCCCGCCAAGAGCTCGAGCGCCGGCGCCTCGCCCAGGAGGGAAGGATCGTGGCGCTCGACGTCCGCGAAGAACGCCGCGAGCACCGCGTCGTCCACCTCGACCGGTGCGAGCTGCTCGCGAAGCGCGCGCGCCAGCCGCCAACGCGCGAGGCGGTCGCGACCGAGCCAAGAACCGACGCCGAGCGCCAACGCGACGCCGAGCCCGCCGGCCCGCAGCGCGTTGCGCATCCACGCGCGACGGCCGCTCAAGCGAACGCCTCCTGCGCCGCGCGAAGCGAGAGCGCCGCCAGCGTGAGCGTGGGGTTGGCGGGCGTCGCGCAGGGGAACGCGCCCGCGCCGAGCACGAAGAGGTTCCGCACGCGGTGATGCACGAGGTCGCGGTCGATCACGCTCGTCTCGGGGTCGTTCCCCATCGGCGTGCTCCCCACCGCGTGGGCTTCGGTCGGGAGCGGCTCGCCGATTCGGACCCGCTCCACCGGCAACGCGTCGAAGACCGGCTGCAGGTCGTCTTCGAGCCGCGCGATCGCGCGCTCGGTCCACGCGCTGCGTCCCCCGTGGCGCACGCGAGGTCGCGACGGGTCGTCGGGGTTCACGTCGACGCGGCCTTCCCCACGCACGTCTTCGATCACCGCCTTCAGCTTCACGCGATGCCGGTACCGCCCTGGCTCCATGCGGAGCATCGGCACGTTCCACACCTCGATCAGCGCACCGGCCCGGTCGCGACGGCGCTCGCCGAGGTAGAGCGCGTAGAGATGCCCGGTGATCGAGGTGCTGCCGCCGAACGCGTCCATGTCGTGAAGGTCGACGATCACGTCGATGCCGACCTGCTCGTGAAGACCGCGACCGAGCTCCGGATGGTCGAGCCCCGAGCGCGCGAGAATCCACGGGTTGAAGATCGCGTTGGCGCCGATCGCGACCAGCTCGCCACGCACGAGCTCCTCGCGCCCCTCGCGGCGAACGTGCACGCCGCGCACGACGTCGCCCTGGACGTCGAGACCTTCGCAACGCGCGTCGGTCCAGAGCGTCACGCGCGAATCCTCGAAGAGGTGCGCGAGCTCGTTCTGCACCGTGAACTTGGAATCGATCGGGCAGAGCTCGCAGACCCCGCTCGCGCAACACCGAGGTCGCTTCGGCGTCGCGACGCTCGGTCGCGCGCAGGGTTGCGGCGTGAGGAGCCCCGGGAACGCGCGCGCGAGCGCTTCGTCGGGCGCCGAGAGTCGATGCGGCGGCAGCGGAAAAGGCGCGCTTCGTGGACAGATCGGGTGGTCGTCGGCGCCCGCGACTCCGAGCATCCGCTCCGCGCGCACGTAGTGGGGCTCGAGCTCGGCGTACGAGAGCGGCCAATCGACCGCTTGGCCGTAGCGCGTGTGCAGCTCGAAGTCTTCGGGCGCGAGGCGCGGCGTGCAGGCCCACCAGCAGTTCGAGTTCCCCCCGAGCTCGACGTGCGTGATCCACGGCTTGTCGGGCGTGGCGTTCTCGTAGAGCCCGTGGTCGTCGCGCCACCCGAGCACGTCCTTGCGCTGCGCGAGCCGCCACGCGTGCGGCCTTCGAGGACCGGCTTCGATCACGAGCGCGCGTGCGTGGGCTGGAGCCCGCTCGAGCCAGCCGGCGAGGAAGAAGCTCGACGCGAAGCTGGAGCCGACGAAGACGGCGTCGAAGGACTCGGGCACGCGCGGAGGATGAAGCGCGCCACGAGGCCGGAGCAAGCAACGCGTGCAGCGCCGCGGCTTTGCGAAGCCGACCCGACGCGCGGTCGCAGGCGAGGCGCGCATCGCCGTGACTCGGCCGAGCCGTGACGTCGGGATAGGCGCGGAGCACGCCGCCGTTGCACGGATGCGTGCTCTTCCTTTTTTTCTCGACGGGCGCGCCGCCTCCCGCGACCGGCAGCCGGATCGGTGGCCCCACCGCCGACGGCCCTGCACTCGCACGGATGGAGTCCGTGCAAGAGGGGCCTCGGTCACAGCGTGATGTCGGGCGGGTTCGGCGGGACCTCGAAGTCCTCGAGAACCAACGACGGTCGCTCCCCGGCGGCGACGACCGTCGCGTAGGGGAGCGGATGGACGCCACTCCCTCGCTCGTGCGCCCACGCGGCGGTCAGCTCCGCCCCGAACAAGAAGATCTGCGTCGAGTAATAGACCCAGAGCAGCAAGACCACGAGCGAGCCCGCGGCGCCGTACATCGACGTGGGAGAGATTCGCGCGAGGTAGTGGCCGATCAGCACCGAGCCGAGCGTGTTGAGCACCGCGGTCGCGAACGCGCCGACGACCGCGTCTCGCCAGGCGATGCGCGCGTCGGGTAGCCAACGGAAGATGAGCGCGATCAGAATCGTGAAGAGCGCGACCGAGGTCGCGAGATCGAGCCCACGCCAGAGCAGCGACACACGCCCGAAGTGCACGTTGGCGACGTTGATGCCCGCCTTCACGAGCGCCATCACGATGAACGCCGCGCCGAAGACGAAGAGCATGCCGAACGCCACGAGGCGGCGCCGAAGCACCTGTTGGCGCAACCCGAAGAAGCCGGGCGGCACCGTCGAGCGGATTCCCCACGCATGGTTGATCGCGCCGCGGAGCATCCAGAAGAGGCGCGTCGAGGCGATGATCAGGAAGCCGCCCGAAAGGAACGTGGCGAAGCGGCCTTGGTCGCCGAAGGTCGTTCCGCGCTCGATCGCCTCCATCAGAAAGTGCGCGGCATCCGGATCGAGATAGGTCTCCACCTGTTTGGTCAGCGCGTCGCGGGCGGCGTCGGCGCCGAGAAGCCAGCCGACGCCGACCACCGCGAGAACTCCGAGGGGCGCGAACGCGAGCAGCGCGTAGAAGGCCACCGCTCCCGAGAGCAGGGAGCCCTCGTGAATGCGGAACGACCAAAACGCGCGGCGCACGACCTTCAGCACGCGGCAGGTGGTAACCCAACGCGTCCGCCGACGCGAGACGCGGACGTGGGGATTCGCCTCTCGCCGACGCTCGCGAGTCGCGCACGGTCGATCCGTGAGAAGAAGATTCCGAGGGCGAAAGCTCGCCGACATCGGGCGAGGCACGAGCACGCCAAACTCTCGCCCTCGGGGTTTCTTCTCACGAATCGGGCACGGGCACGGGCACGGGCACGGGCACGGGAATGGGCACGGGCACGGGCACGGGCACGGGCACGGGCAGAAACGACGAAACCCGCATCGAACACGATGCGGGCTTCGTCGCTCGGGGCGAACGTCACGCGGGGCGACGTCCGGCCACGATCAGTAGCGGTAGTGGTCGGGCTTGAACGGACCCTGCGCCGGAACACCGAGGTAGTCCGACTGCTTGGTCGTGAGCTTCGTGAGCTTCGCGCCGAGCTTCGCGAGGTGGAGCGCGGCGACCTTCTCGTCGAGCTCCTTCGGAAGCACGTAGACCTTGCCGGTCTCGTACTTGCCGTCGGCGCGGTGCGTCCAGAGCTCGATCTGCGCGAGGACCTGGTTCGTGAAGCTGTTGCTCATCACGAAGCTCGGGTGACCCGTCGCGCAGGCGAGGTTCACGAGACGACCACGCGCGAGCACGGTGATCTTCTTGCCGTCGGGGAAGATGAAGTGATCGACCGGGCCCTCGGGCTTGATGTTCTCTTCCTTGATGTTGTTCGCGGGATCCATCAGCCAGGCCATGCCGATCTCGCTGTCGAAGTGGCCGATGTTGCAGAGGATCGCCTCGTCCTTCATCGCCTTCATGTGCTCGCCGGTGATGACGTCGCAGCAGCCGGTGGCGGTGACGAAGATGTCGCCCTGCGGCGCGGCCTCTTCCATCGTCACGACGGGGAAGCCCTCCATGAGCGCCTGAAGCGCGCAGATCGGGTCGACCTCGGTGACCATGACGCGCGCGCCCTGGCGGACGAGCGCCTGCGCGCAGCCCTTGCCCACGTCGCCGTAGCCCGCGACGACCGCGATCTTGCCCGCGATCATGACGTCGGTTGCGCGCTTGATGCCGTCGACGAGCGACTCACGGCAGCCGTAGAGGTTGTCGAACTTCGACTTCGTGACCGAGTCGTTGACGTTGATGGCGGGGCACTTGAGCTGGCCCTTCTTCGCCATCTCGTAGAGACGGTGCACGCCCGTGGTCGTCTCCTCGGAGATGCCGAAGATGCGGTCCTCGCCGTCGAAGAGGTGCGGGTACTTCTCGTGCGCGATGACGGTGAGGTCACCGCCGTCGTCGAGGATCATGTTCGGCGCCTTGCCGCCCTCGAACGCGTCGAGCTGCTGGTGAATGCACCAGTCGTACTCTTCCTCGGTCTCGCCCTTCCAAGCGAAGACCGGGATGCCCGCCTTCGCGATCGCGGCCGCGGCGTGGTCCTGCGTCGAGAAGATGTTGCAGCTCGTCCAGGTGAGCTCGGCGCCGAGCTCGCGCAGCGTCTCGATGAGCACCGCGGTCTGAATCGTCATGTGAAGGCAGCCCGCGATGCGCGCGCCCTTGAGCGGAAGCTTGCCCTTGAACTCCTCGCGGATGGCCATGAGGCCGGGCATTTCCTTCTCGGCGATCTGGATTTCCTTGCGACCCCACTCGGCGAGGTCGAGGTTCGCGACCTTGAACTTGAGGCGCGTGCCCTTGGGGGTCTTGATGGTCTCGGTGCTGGCGGTCGTCATGTCGTTCTCTCTCTTCGGGGCGCGCCTCGGCGCGCAGAGTGGGGGTCGTCCGACGAAGGTCGGTAGCGGGTCGTCGTTCAGGCCGCGCGGCGGGCGGCGAGCACTTGCCAATCGAGGTGTCCGTCGGGACCGTCGCCGCAACGTGCGGAGGGCACGCGCGAGACGACGGCGCCTTCGAGGCCCGCGCGGCGTGCATAGCCCGTGAGCTCCTTCGGTGCGAAGCCGAGCCACGCGTCGGCCTGTTGCTCACGCAGCCGCTCGTCCTCGTGCGCGACGTAGTCGACGACGACGACCGCGCCGCCGGGCGCGACGAGGTGGGCGAGCTCCGAGAGCGCGGCGCCGGGACGTGACGCGTGATGCAAGACGCGGCTCGCGAAGACCGCGTCGGCGCCGCCGCGCGACATCACACGCTCGCGAAGGTGTGCGTCGCCGAGCTCCGCCAGCGCGAGCTCGACGTTCACGTAGCCACGGCGCGCCAACCGAGCGCCAGCGCGCGCGAGCTGCGCTTCCGAGCGATCGAACGCGAGCACGTGCTCGAAGATCGGCGCGAGCACCTCGAGAAAGGCTCCGTCGCCCGTGCCGACGTCGACCGCGAGGCCACGCCGCGGGATCAGCGGCGCGAGGGCCGAGAGGTACGCGCCGAGCTCGCTCGGCCACGCTTCGGGGGCTTCGCCCGGCACGTCGAAGAACGCCCGCGCCGGCGCCTCTCGAGCCGCGACCACGTCAGCCACGCGCGGGAGGCTTCCGTCCGCCTCGCAAAGCACACGACCCGCCGCCAGCGCGTCGGCCACCACGGGGTCCGCGGTGAATCGTTCGTCGAGGTGCACGAAGACGCGGGTGCCTTCTTTGCGCTCGGCCAGGAGCTGCGCGCCGCGCAACGCTTTGAGGTGACGGGACACGTTCGGCTGGCTCTCCGCCAGCAGCTCGGCGAGCTCTCCGATGGCGAGCTCTTCTTCCGCGGCGAGCGCGAGCAAACGCAGGCGCACCGGCTCCCCGAGGAGGCGGTAGAGCTCCCAGCGGCGCTCCGTGGTGGCCAGCGGCGTCACGTCCACGCCGACCTCTCTATTCGCGCTTGCGCATAAATGCAAGCATCCACGTTTCGCGGGCCATTCGGTCGGCGCGCAGCCACGCTTCGAATCGGAGGAATCTCGTTCGATCCCGCGGGGATGAGCGCGAAACTCACGTGCGCGAGGTCGTGCGCTCTCACACGCGCGCTCGATCGGGCATGCTCGGGCGATGGATTCGGACCGGCCCGCGGACCTCGGTGCCGACACGGCGGTGCGACCCGTCGGCGAGGGTCGCTACCTCGCGACCCTGCCGCCGAGCTGGGACTTCTTCGCGCCCTCCGGCGGTGTGCTCACGACGATCGCCCTTCGCGCGATGCAGGCCGAAGCGCCGGACTTTCGACCCATGGCCTCGACCACGACCTTCGTGCGCGCGGTGCCGTCGGGGCCGCTCGTGGTCGAGGTCACGCGCCTTCGCGAAGGCAACGTCGCGACCCAGCTTCGGGCTGCGCTCCGCCACGCGGACGCGGACGGAGTCGGGCTCGAGGTCACCGCCACCTTCGTGCGCGATCGCGAAGGCCCCGAGGTCGGCACCTCCGAGCTGCCGAACGACGCGCGGAGCTGGGACGACGCGCCGCCGCTCTTCGCGCCGAACGCGCGCCCTCGCCTCTCGTTCTTTCGCCAGGTCGAAGGCCGCATCGCGATCGGCGCGCCGGTGTTCACCAGCGCGCGCTTCGACCCAGGCCCCGCCCGCTACGCGCGATGGTTTCGCTACCTCGTGCCGCAGCGGGTCGAAGGCCGCTTCGATCCGCTCGCGTTGCCCCCCTTGGTCGACACGATGCCCGCCGCGCTCGTGATGGCGGTGGGCTCGGAGCACCCGCCGATCTTCATGCCCAGCCTCGATCTGACGGTGCACTTCCTCGCGGAGACGACACACGACCGACTGCTCTGCGTCTCGACCTGCCGCTCGGCCTCGAAGGGCTACGCGAGCTGCGACATCGAGCTGCGTGATCCCGAAGGGGTGCTGGTGGCGTTCGGAACGCAGACGATGATCGTGCGACGCCAGCCACGCTGAGCGATTCGTCCCGTTGCGAACGATTCTCGCAACGGTCGGGCCCCTCGAACGACCGTCGCCCTCGTGCAGAGATTCTCCTTCCTTCTCGTGTCCCTCGCCCTCGGCGCGTCGCGGGTCGCGGCACAGCAAGTCGACGCGGCCTCGGAGACCGTGGCCTCCGAAACGGTTCACGGCTCCCCCGACGAAGGCGCTTCCGACGCCGAACCCGAAGACCCCGGGACACGCGCCTCCGCCGAGTCCGACACCGAGACTGCGGGGGCGGTCGATTCCGACGCGGGTCATGCCGCTGGCGAGCCCGCGTTCGAACCCTTCGATTGGTCGCTCGTCCCGCTCCCGGTCGCGACGAGCGACCTCGGGGTCGGCGGCGCCGCCTTGGCGAACCTCGTGTGGTTCGATGGCGAGCACACGCCTTTCCGCCAACGCCTGCTCGTCGCGGCGACCCTCACGCACGAGCTCTTTCAAACGTACGCGCTCGTGTTCGAGCGTGTGGGGCTCGGAGCGTCGAAGGTGCGCCTTCGCGCGAACCTCGTCTTCGCCGCAAACCCCGCCAACCATTACTGCGGCGTCGGGAACGACGCGGAGTGCAACCGACGGCTGGCGGAGAGCGCGGTTCTCGACCTCGGCCTGAACCCCGGCGAGATGGGCTACGACCGAACCGTCGATCGCTACTTCCGCCAGCGCAGTGTCTCGCTCTCGGGGGGGCTCGGCGTACGCATCCCGCTCGCGCGACAGGGCCATTGGCTCGACGTGTCGTGGCGAGGCGAGCGGAGCTGGTCGGGGTTCTTCGGCGAGCCCGGGCCCTACCCTTTGAGCGCGTACGCGCGGGACCAACCCGAGGGAGAAGAAGGCTTCGCGAGCGAGCTCGGGTTCGGGTGGTTCCTCGATCGCCGCGACGCCGAGGTGCGAACCACGTCGGGATTCGTGGTCGGCGCCTACCTGCGCGGCGCCACGCGCGCGATCGGGAGCGAGTGGAGCTACCTCGGCGGCACCGCGTTCGTCGCAGGCTACCAACCGCTCGACGCGCGGCGGCGCTGGGTCTGGGCTTCACGCCTCGTCGCCGACGTCGTCGGCGGCGACACCACGACACGCGAACTCTCCCGCTTCGGCGGCCTCTGGACCGGCAACGGCTTCGGTGGCTCTGCCTACGGCCGCGGCATTCGCGCCAACCGGTTTCTCGGCGGCGTGAAGGTGGTCACCCAGAGCGAGCTGCGTGGCACGTTGCACGAGCTGGAGTCGGGGTTGGCATTCGGTGCTCAGGCCTTCGTCGACCTCGGCCTCGTCGGCGAATCCATCGATGCATGGGGCGGCGACGGGCTCGGCCCTCGCCTCGGTTTCGGTGGGGGGGTGTCGATCCGATGGGCGCGCCTCTTCCAGCTTCGCGTGGACGTCGCCGTCAGCCCTTCCGAGAGCTTCGCACCGCAGTTCTACCTCGCGCTCTTCGACCCCTTCTGAGGATCGAGGAGCACTCAGGTCTCGAAGCGCGCGCGCAACGCTGGCCACTCGCTCGTGGCGCGAAGGGCGTCGAGATCCTCTTCGCCGTCGAGCAGGCCGAGGTCTCGAAAGCCGACCTCGTGTGCCTTCTCGAGCCAACGCGCGGCTTCGTCGAGCTTGCCGAGCTGCACGAGCGCACAGGCGGCGTTGAACGCGGTGATCGGCTCGTGCGCGATCGGGAACGCCAGCGCGCCGAGCAGGAACGCCGCCTCGTGCTCGCCGGCCTGCAACGCCGACGCTTGAAGCCGAGAGAGCGCCTTCGGTCCGACCAGATCCCGGCGCTCGTTCACCAGGGTGGCCGCGCGCCGGAACGCGCCCGCGCGCTCGACGGCTTCGACCCACTTCTTCACGACCATCTCGTTCGGACCGGCCGAGAGCGCGCGTTCGAAGAGCTCGACGGCTTCGGCGGCACGACCGAGCGCGAGCTGAACCGAGCCTTCGAGGGCGGGATCGGCGTCGCGCTCGCCGCTCATGCGGTCGAGCGCCTCACGCGCTTGTCCGGGCTGCTGGGCGAGCAGACGGCCCCACGCGAGCAGGTGCAGCGCCTCGTCCCGCGTCGGCGTGTCGCCTGCGTGCTTCAGCAAGACGAGCGCAGCCTGCGCGACGGTCTCGTGATCGCCCTTCTCGAGCGCGCCGTACGCGAGCTTCAGGAGATCCTCGGCGGAGCGAATCACGGGCACGCCGGCCTTCCGTAGCTCTCGGTCGGCACGCAACGCCTGCACGTTCAGGAACGCGAACATCACGATGAACGCGGCGAGGAAGATCGCTTGCACCGCGATGGCGAGCGCGAGCAAGAGCGCGAGGAAGACGAGCGAGACGTAGCGCGCCGCGCGGAGGCCGTGCTCCTTCGAGAAGAGCTGAAAGAACGACGCCATGATGTTCCCGCCGTCGAGCGGGAGAACCGGCACGAGGTTGTAGAAGGACCAGACGAGGTTCACGTAGACGAAGGTCGTCAGCGTCCATTGGCGGAGGCTCGGAACGGAGGCGACCCCATCGGGGTCGGGCGCGAGCGTCGCGGGGTCCGCGGTCAGCAGTGCGATCGCCAACGCGGCACCGCCGATCACGAGGCCGACGAGCGGGCCGGCGAAGCTGACGAGCATGCTCTTGCCGGGCGAGAGGTCGCGGCCACCGCGCCACGACGTCTGACCCATCATCAACATCAGATCGATCTGCGGTTCGAGGCCGAACGCGCGGCCGGCGAGCGCGTGACCGAGCTCGTGCATCAGGACCGCCTGGAGCACGACGAGCAACGCGATGGGCAACGAGGCCATGCCGACCTCGGGCCCCTGGAATCCCTGCCAGACCAGCAGACCGGTCAAGAAGAACATCAGGTGGATGCGGATCGGGATTCCGAAGAGTCTGAGCTCGAAGGCCATGGCCACGTCCTCAACGGCCGGTGGGAGCGGTCGCTTCCGTGGAGCGTGGGGCCGCACCGCGACGAACGCTACACGGCGCGCGCGAAGCCACGAGAATCGATGAAGAATCTCGCGGCTTCGTTCAGGGATCGAGCTGACCGCGCAGCGCGAGCCGCACGAACTCGAGCCGGTCCTGGCCCCACACCGCCGATTCGCGACCGTCGACCGTGACGAAGAACGTCGGCGCGCCGGGCGCACCACGGCGCTCGGCTTCTTCCGTGGTCGCACGAAGCGCGGCTTTGGTCTCCGGCTCGTCGACGCGCGCGAGCAGCGCTTCGTCGAGCCCGACGTCCTTCAAGCATCGCGCGAGCACCTCGCGCTCGAGCCCCTCGTCGTCGACCCACGCGGCACGCATCACGCGCGCGATGAACGCCGACCGCTCCGCCTCGGGGACCACGTACGTCAGGCGCAGCGCGTCGACGCTGCGAAGCGGAAAGCGCGACGGGAAACGAAAGCCGACCCCATGCACGCGCGACCATCGGTGAAGGTCGAGGAGCTGCGCGCGGCGCTTGGCTTCGGAGAAGGTCGCGATGGGCACGTCGGGGGTGCCGATCGAACGAAAGAGCGCGCCGAGCAGAAAGGGGCGCCATGCGAAGGTCGCGCCTTCTTCGTGGGTGACGCGTTCGATCTGCGTGGTGCCCAAGTAGGCGAAGGGGGACGAGTAGTCGAAGAAACACTCGACGTGGCCGCTCACGAGCTCTTCCTCCCCGCGCTCTTGGCCGTCGTGGCCTTGGAAGCCTTCTTCGCGGTCTTCTTCGGCGCGGCGCTCTCGGCCGACTTCTTCGTGGCCTTCTTCGGTTCGGCGCGCTCGGCCGACTTCTTCGTGTTCTTCTTCGGCGCGGCGCTCTCGGCCGACTCGTTCGCGCCTGCCTTCTTCGCCTTCGCGGGCTTCGGCGCGGCCTTCGTCGTGTCGGACGACGTCGCATCCTTCGGAGCCGCCCAAGAGCAAATCGGGCAGACCTTCGGATCGTGCCCACGCGCCGGGCAATGCTCCCGGCCGAAGTAGATGATCTGCAGGTGGCGGCGAATCCACGTGTCTTCCGGGAAGAACGCCTTGAGGTCCTTCTCGGTGGTGTCGACGTTCTTGCCGCTCGAGAGGCCCCAGCGCTCCGCGAGACGGTGAATGTGCGTGTCGACGGGGAATGCCGGAATCTCGAACGCCTGCGCGAGCACGACCTGCGCGGTCTTGTGGCCGACGCCGGGCAGCGCTTCGAGCTCGTCGAGCGTGCGCGGCACGACGCCGGCGTGACGCTCCACGAGCAGCTCCGCGGTGCGCTTCACGTTCTTGGCCTTCGTCGGCGCGAGGCCCACTTCTTTGATGAGCTCGAGGATTCGCTCGGCCGAGAGCGCCGCCATCGCCTTCGGCGTCGGACCCGCTTCGAAGAGCGCCGGCGTGACCTGGTTCACCTTCTTGTCGGTCGTCTGCGCGGAGAGCATCACCGCGATGAGCAACGTGAACGGATCGGTGTGATCGAGAGGGATCGGAGGCGCGGGGTAGAGCGCGTCGAGCTGCTCCCCGATGCGCGTGGCCTTTTCGGCGGGCTTCATCGCGCGGACGATGCCGCTCTCACGCATGAAGGGCAATCCGCGCGGCACGCCTCGGCACGGGCACGGGTCTTGTAGGGCACCTACGCTGGCGGGCGGCTCGGAACGCGCGTGGAAGGGTTGGCAAGGATGAGAACGACGGTGGTTGGGGTGATGCTTGTGCTGCTGGCGAGCGCCTCGGCCGCGTTTGCGTGCAGCCTCGTCGAAGAGCCACAGGTCACGACCTGGCTCGGCACGTCGTGGAACGATCAGACGTCGGGCACCGCCCCCTCGAACCTGGCTTCGGTCACGATTCTCGGCGAAGGAACCCCGATTCGTGTGGGCGCGCTCGAGCTTTGGCGCGTGCCCGAAGGCACGACCGAGGTCGATGCGTTCGGTCGAACGATCGTGCTCGACACGACCCCCGACGAGGTCGCGCCGAGCACGCCGGTCGTGCGCGACGCGGTGCTCACGGTCACCGACGACGACGTGGGCTGCCGAGGCTTCTCGTCGTGCGGAACGATCACGCGGCTGAGCTACGAGGTGGAGGCGACGGACGACCGCGCGGCGCGTGAGCAGCTCACCTTCGCGCTCTGGCTCCGACGTGAGCCGGGGGCTCCGACGGGCACGCCGGACAAGCTCGTCGTCGCCGATCGCTACGGCAGCAGCCCGGACCTGTGGACCTACGGCGACTCGGCGTGGGAAGGCCGGGACCTCTGGCTCACCGTGCAGGTCCTCGACCAGGCCGGAAACGCGAGCGCGATGTCGGAAGCTTTCTTGGTCGACACCGGCTCTCGTGGGTGCGCGACCAGTGGCACCCGAGCCTGGAGCACCTTGGCGCCGCTCGCGTTCGGTCTCCTTCTGCTTCGGCGGCGTCGGGTGTACCGATCCGCACGCTGAGGCCGTCGATCCCTGGGCGGACCTCGACCATCCATGACACGCGATGGCCCGGTTCGGCGGGCACACACGTTGCCTGAGGTCCTCGCATGCGCCTGCTGCCCTTCCTCCTCGTGTGTGCCGCGTGTGCCTCTTCGTCCGTCAAGGATCCGATCGACGCCTTCTTCCCTTCCGACCGGTCCGACAACGACGGTGGGCCCTCGGAGCCACGGGATCCGCTGGCGGGGACCGAAGCCGAAGGCTCGCCGCTCTGCGGCGAACGGATCGAGTGTTGCCTCGGAGGCCTGCCGGTCGCCCTGCCGGAGAGCGCGGTGACCACCACCGTCACGGGGCTCGAAACCACGGACGGCATCACGCACGTGAGCTTCGAAGACTCCTCCTCCGTCAGCCTGGGCGCGGTCCCGGATCTCGCGATCGGCAACACGGTCCAGCGGGAACCGAGTGCGCTCGGCCTCGTCATCCGCGACACCGAGGGCGTGGTGGTCGTCGTCGGCAGCGGATCGTTCGAAGAAGGCGAAATCGCGATCGGCGACACGACGTTGTCCCCCGTGCTCGTCTGCCACGGATGGGCGACCCATCAGGGGTTCAGCTACGGATGTCAGGACGTTCTGCTCGCGGACTACGCGATGCGCCTCGGAAGCACCGAGGTCGGAGCCGGCCAGACGGCCGACGTGGCCGTCGGGGACGCGACCTACCGTGTTCGCACGGACGTCGTTCGACGCCGAATCTATCGAGTCGGCGACTGCGCCGACGCGTGGCAAAGCCTCAATCGCTTCGAGCTGGTGCGCACCGCACACTGACCGGAACGCTCGCCGACGAAAACGCCGGGCCTCCCGGTCCGGCGTTTTCTCGTTCTTCGGTTCGACGGTCAGCAGCGGGTGAAGTCGAAGCTCGGGCGATCGGGCTGCCCGTACTTCGTGAGCGCACCCTGCGGACCGACCGCGTTCGGGCGTTGGAAGATCCAGTTCTGCCACGCCGAGAGGCGCGCGAAGATCTTGCTCTCCACCGTCTCGGGCCCGGGGAAACGAAGCGAGGCTTCCATGCCCGTGAGCGCGTCCGGGCTCATGCTCGCGCGCTCTTCGATCGCGATGCGGACGTCGTCCTCCCAGTCGATGT
Source organism: Sandaracinus sp. (assembly GCA_020633125.1). Taxonomy (GTDB): domain Bacteria; phylum Myxococcota_A; class Polyangia; order Polyangiales; family Houyiibacteriaceae; genus JACKEH01. The sequence goes on from JACKEH010000007.1 coordinate 94,898, forward strand.
CGTCGGCGCTGACGGTCACGAGACCGAGCTCGTCGGCGTCTTCGGTCGGGATGAGGCCCTTCTTGGAGAGCACCTCGTCGACCTTGCCCGGCTCGCCGAAGAAACGGACCTGAAGGCGCGACAGGCCGGTGTTCACGGGGAGCAGGCCGCCGTTGAGCGACGAGAGCGCCACCGCGACCTCGCCGTCGTCGTCCGCGAGCATGTAGGAGCGGTCGGCCACGAGCACGAGCTCGAAGAGCGAGCCGGCGAAGCAGCTGCCCTGGTCGACGAGCGCGAAGAAGCTCTTGCTCGTGACGTCGAGGCGACGAAGCACGCGCGCCTGGAAGAGCAGGATCTCGTGCGCGAGCCAGGTGTCGCGCGCCGCGAAGAGCGCCTCGTCGACCGCGCGCACGGCGTCGATCGAGCCACGCGTCTGAAGCACGATCAGACCGACGTCGAGGTAGTTGAGGCGAAGCTGGAGGATCGCGTCGTCGAGCTCGCGCCACGCGCGAAGCGCCCACTGCGACGCGCCCGCGGCCTGAATCTCTTCGGCGGTGGTGGGCTGCTTGCCCTCCGGGCCCTTCATCGTGAGCGTCGCGACCCGCGCCGCGCGATCGATCTCGACGGTGACGTGCGAGTAGCCGAGCACGAGCTTGTCGTCCTCTTCGCGCACGTCGGGACGCACGGGGTCGAGCGTGATGCCCGGACCCTTCTTCTTGTCGGCGTGCTTGGCCGCGAGCTTCTGCGCGCGCTCTTGCACGGCGTCGGTGAACTTCGAACGCGGGGCGATGGCGTCGATGAGGTTCCAGTCGACCGCGCGCTTGCCGCGAATGCCTTCGCTCGTGGTGCAGAACACGTCGGCGCGGTCGCGGCGCACCTTGCGCTTGTCGACGAGGCGGGTGAGCCCTCCGGTGCCGGGGAGCACGGCGAGGAGCGGCACCTCGGGAAGCGAGACCGCGCTCGAGCCGTCGTCGACGAGGATCATCTCGTCGCACGCGAGCGCGAGCTCGTAGCCGCCGCCCGCGCAGGTGCCGTTGAGCGCGGCGAGGAACGAGACGCCGCTGTTTCGGCTCGCGTCTTCGAGGTAGAGGCGGGTCTCGTTGGTGAACTTGCAGAAGTTCACCTTGAAGGCGTGCGTCGAGCTGCCGAGCATCGGGATGTTCGCGCCGGCGCAGAAGACACGATCGATGCCGCTCTGCACCACGACGCAACGCACTTCGGGGTGCTCGAAGCGAAGGCGCTGCACGGCGTCGGCGAGCTCGATGTCGACGCCGAGGTCGTAGCTGTTGAGCTTGAGCTCGTAGCCGTCCTTCAGGCCGCCGTCGCGCTGCACGGCCATCGTGAGCGTGGCGATGTCTCCGTCGAAGGAGAGCTTCCAGTGCTTGTAGCGGTCGGGGTGGGTGTCGAACGAGATCGTCATGTCGCGTCTTTCCGAGCAGCTGCTTTCGCCACGAGGACTCGACGCTTCGCGCTGCGGAGCCGCCCGGCGAGGCGCGCACCCTAAAAGAAAGGCGCGCCGCGAGGCACGCCTGGGGTGTGAAAACGCAATTTCCTGGTCGGCTGCGCCGACTTCTGGGGAGGTATCTCCCCAGCCCCCTCTCTCCTCGGAGGTCTCTCTGCGCTCCGCTGCGCTTCGCTCCGGTCGATCTCCTTCGGTCCTCCGGAGGCGAGGGGACGTACGTCCCCCTCGACCCCACGAGTCACCCGCGACAGGCCCTCGCTTCGCTCGGTCTTCTGGTCGGCTGGCGCCGACTTCTGGGGAGGTATCTCCCCAGCCCTCTCTCCTCTCTCTCCGCTCCGCTGCGCTTCGGTCCGGTCGATCTCCTTCGGTCCTCCGGAGGCGAGGGCACTTCGTCCCCCTCGGATTGAAGCGGAATCGTGCGAAGCGAAGCGGACGCAAGTCCGTGAAGCCGCACGATTCCGCGAAACTACCGTCCAAACGCGTGAGCGTGTGCGGCGGTGACCCCTGCGAGTCACCGTGAACGGCCCCTCGCTTCGCTCGGTTTCTGGCGGCTGAATATTCTGGGGTCCGCCTCGCTGACGTCACTTCACTTCGCTGCGCTGGGCTTCGTTCCGGTCCGTCGGCTTCGCTCGGTCCGAAAGGCCTTCTCGAGGCGATCCCGCCAAAACGAAAAACGCCCCCTCGCTTCGCGCGAGGGGACGTTCCGTTCGAGACGCGACATCGCTTCAGCTGATCAACGCGCGCGAAAGCAGCGGAACCAGCTTCGGCCCGATGCCCGCCGGGCGGTAGGTCGCGAAGAGGCCGCCGAGGGTTCCGAAGACACGCGCGAGCAACACGAAGTCGCCCGGGATGGTCTCGACCGGGTCGAGGTCCGCCTGCGCCTTGAGCGACTTCGCACGCTCGAGCAGGTCCGCGGTCGTCGGCCACGTCGTGGCCTCGCCGCTCATCATGCCGCGCAGCTCGTTCAGGAACGCCTCGGCGAAGAGCACCAGCGTGTCGGGCTCACCGCTGCGCGTGCGGAAACCCAGCTCCGAGAGCCGCGTCACGACTCCGTCGCGGTCGTTGACGAGGAAGGCCATCAGAAGCGCGCGATACGCGTCGCGGCGCGCCTTGAGCACGTCCTGCGCGCAGCCGAGGTCGAGCACGACGATCGTTCCGTCCGCCTTCACCAGCACGTTGCCCGCGTGCGGATCGGCCTGAAAGACACCGAGCTCGAGCACCTGGCGCACCCACGCCTCGAAGGTGCGCGCGAGCAAATCGCTGATCTGCTCGTCGACCGCCGGATCTTCTTCGCGTGCCGCGGCGAGCTCGTCGAGCACCTCGGTGATCTTGCGGCCCTCTTCGAACGAGGCCGTGAGCACCCGACGCGTGCAGAGCTCGGTGACCGGCGTCGGTGCGCAGATGCCGGGGATGTCCGAGAAGAACGCCGACACGAGCGTGAGGCGCTCGTGCTCGAGATCGAAGTCGAGCTCTTCCTTCACGCCACGCACGAGCTCGTCGACGATCGTGTCGAAATCGGTCGGCGGAAGCGAAGGCTCGAGCGCTTCGACGAAGTGGCGGAGCAACACGAGGTCGTCCTCGACGCGCTCGTCGACGTGCGGACGCTGCACCTTGACCGCGACGACCTCGCCGTCCTTGGTGACGGCGCGGTGCACCTGACCGATCGACGCCGCCGCGATCGGCGTCTCGTCGAAGCTCGCGAAGAACTCATCGATCGGTCCGCCGAGCTCCTGCTCGATCACGACGCGAAGGCGCGCGAAGTCTTCGGGAGGCGCGGCGTCTTGAAGCGTCGACAGCTCCTTCACCCACACCCCCGGCAGAAGGTCCGCCCGCGTCCCGAGGGTCTGACCGACCTTGAGGAACGCGCCGCCGAGCTCTTCGGAGAGCTCGCGGAAGCGACGCGCGTTCTTCACGTGAAGCGCGTCGAGCGAACGCTCGGCGTAGCGCTTGGTCACGAAGGCCGCGCGGGTGACGTGAAAGCGGTAGCTCGCGACGATGCGTCCGAGCACCAGCGCGGCGCGGGTCATGCGGAGCGAGCGGCGACGACCGCTGCGCGACGCGTCGCCGAGACGTTCGAGATCGCGCTTGCCCGCCTCGACGGTGTCGAGCGTGGCGTTGCGCACTTCCCAAGCCGTGCGCTCGACCGCTTCGACCACGGTCATGAGGGCGCTCGCGCCGGCGCGAATCGACTCGAGCGAGGGGTTGGACGGGTTCGGCATGGCTCTCCTCCGAGCGGCCCCACGGCCACTCTCCACAGCACCGTTTCGCTCGCGTGACGCGGGGCGTCGACGCGTCGCGTCAACATATTGAACGAAGTTCAACAGGATGTCCAACGGGGGGTTCTCTCACGGTCTGGAAGAGGTCGTCACGTGGCCGACAAGCTCCCGACCTTGTTGGTGATTCCGCTCACGAGAGCCCGCGCACAGTGAGCCGCCGCATAGCTGGCCCCGAGGGCCACCCCTAGCGTGCGCCAACCATGTCGCTCACCGACTCCATCCCGAACAACGTCGACCTCGGCTCGGACCGAAAGCTCCTTCGCGCCCTCGAGAAGTGGCAGCCCGACTTCCTGAGCTGGTGGCGGGACATGGGCCCGGAAGGCTTCCAGGAGGACCAGATCTGGCTGCGCACCGCGATCAGCGTGCACGCCGGCGGCTGGGCCAACTACGACTACGTGAAGATGCCCGACTACCGTTGGGGCATCTTCCTCACCCCGCGCTCCGGCGAGCGGAAGATCGGCTTCGGCGACAACGCCAAGTACGACGCGTGGGAAGAGGTCCCCGGTGAGCTTCGCGGCATGCTCCGCCGCATCATCGTGACGCAGGCCGACACCGAGCCGGCCTCGGTCGAGCAGCAGCGCCACCTCGGCAAGTGCGCGCCCTCGCTCTACGACCTTCGCAACCTCTTCCAGGTGAACGTCGAAGAGGGCCGCCACCTCTGGGCGATGGTCCACCTGCTCCACCAGTACTTCGGTCGCGACGGCCGCGAAGAGGCCGAGGCACTCCTCGCGCGCCGCAGCGGTGACCAGGACAAGCCGCGCATCTTGTCGACGTTCAACGAGACGACCGACGAGTGGCTCTCGTTCTTCTGCTTCACGATGTTCACCGACCGCGACGGCAAGTATCAGCTCTCGTCGCTCTCGGAGTCGGGCTTCGATCCGCTCGCGCGCGCCACGCAGTTCATGCTCACCGAGGAGGCGTTCCACCTCTTCGTCGGTGAGACCGGCCTCGACCGCATCATCCGCCGCGCGGCGGAGGCGACCGTGAAGGACCCGAACGGCGACGCCCGCAACCAAGGCGCGATCGACCTGCCGACCATTCAGAAGTGGATCAACTTCTGGGTTTCGAGCGCGGTCGAGCTCTTCGGTGGCGAGATCAGCTCGAACGCCGCCGACTACTTCGCGACGGGCCTCAAGGGCCGCCACAACGAGCAGAAGAAGTACTCCGAGCACTCCGGTCTCGAGGGCATCTACTCGATGACGGTCGTCAAGGACGGCCGGGTGACCACGGAAGAGGTCCCGCTCCGCAACGCGATGAACGAGGTCCTTCGTGACGAGTACATCGACGACTGCGAGCGCGCCTGCGAGCGCTGGAACAAGACCATCGCGTCGACCGACCTGGACTTCCGCCTGCGTATCCCGAGCCGACGCTTCAACCGCGGCATGGGCATCTACGCCGACCACCGCTTCGACCCGCAGGGCAACCTCGTGAGCGACGCGGAGTTCGAAAAGGGCTGCAAGACCTGGCTCCCGACCGACGAAGACCGCGCGTACGTGAAGTCCTTGATGGTCCCCTGCTACGAGCCCGGCCAGTTCGCGCCGTGGATCGCGCCGCCCGCCAAGGGCGTGAAGGGTCAATCGCTCGACTTCGAGTACGTGAAGTTCACGAACCCGCGCTGAACGATTCGGCGCGAGGCTCGCCACGAAGGGGGCGGCTCCGAGCGGGCCGCCCTTCTTGTTTCCGTCGGGCTTGCGACGGGCCCTCGGCTTTGCACAGAATGGCCCCGCCCGGGCGGACGTTCAGCCGCCAGAAGCGGGCGAGAGAAGAAGCGAATGAGCCGCGTCATCGGCATCGACCTCGGAACCACGAACTGCTGCGTCGCGGTCGTCGAGGCCGGACAGCCCACCGTCATCCCCAACAAGCAGGGGTACAAGACCACCCCGTCCATCGTCGCCGTCGCCGAAGACGGCACGCGTGTGGTGGGGCAGGTGGCGGCGCGGCAGGCGATCACGAACCCGGAGCACACCGTCTACGCGCACAAGCGCCTGATCGGACGCCTCTACGACTCGCCGCAGGTGCAGCACGCGATCGAAGCGATGCCCTACGGCATCGAGCGTGGTCCCTACGACGACGTCCGCCTCGTCCTGCGAGGTCGGCAGTATTCGGTGCCCGAGATCAGCGCGATGCTGCTCCAGGAGATGCGCGTCGTCGCCGAGGAATACCTCGGCGAGCACGTCGAGCAGGCCGTCGTCACCGTGCCCGCGTACTTCAACGACGCGCAGCGCCAAGCGGTGAAGGACGCGGGGCTCATCGCGGGCCTCGACGTGCTGCGAATCCTCAACGAGCCCACCGCGGCCGCCCTCGCCTACGGCTTCGGTCGCGGCGAGGATCGACGGCTGGCGGTCTACGACCTCGGCGGCGGCACCTTCGACATCTCGATCGTCGAGGTGACCAAAGAAGGCGTCTTCCGCGTCGTGTCGACGACCGGTGACTCCTTCCTCGGCGGCGAAGACTTCGACGACCGCTTGATGGCGTGGCTGATTCGCGGCTTCGAGGTGCAAGAAGGCATCGACCTCCGCGAGTCGCCGATCGCGCTGCAGCGCTTGAAGCAGGCGGCGCAGAAGGCCAAGTGCGAGCTCTCGAGCCTCGAAGAGACCGAGGTGCAGCTTCCCTTCGTGGTCGCGCAATCGGAGCGTGGACCGCTGCACATGCACTACTCGATCAGCCGCGCGCAGCTCGAGAAGCTGACCGGGGATCTGGTCGATCGAACCCTCGACATCTGCATGCACGCGCTCGAGCTCGCGCGGCTCGAAGCCACGGCGATCGACGACGTGGTGCTCGTCGGCGGCATGACGCGCATGCCGCTCGTGCAACGCGCGGTGGAGGATCTCTTCGGTCGGCGTGCTTCGAAGAACGTGCACCCGGACGAGGTCGTCGCGCTCGGCGCCGCGATTCAAGGTGCCGCGCTCGCCGCGGAGATCGACGACGTCACGCTCGAAGACGTGACCGCGCACTCGCTCGGTATCGCGACGGCCGGCGACGGCTTCGAGGTGATCATCCCGGCGAGCACCCGCGTCCCTTGCCGCATCCCGAGCCTCTTCACGACCTCGCGCGACGAGCAAGAGACGCTGCGCATCGTGGTGCTCCAAGGCGAGAGCGGTCGAGCGAGCGAGAACGATCAGCTGCAGGACTTCGCGCTGCTCGGCATGCGCAAAGCACCCGCGGGGGAGGTCGAGGTCGAGGTCGCGTTCGAGATCGACGCCGACGGCATCTTCAGCGTCTCGGCCAAGGACCTCGAGACCGGCGAAGAGACCCGCGTTCAGGTGCTCGGGCAGAGCGGCTTCGAGGCCGAAGAGCTCGAGCGCATGAGCGAAGAGAGCTCGGCGTGGCTCGAAGAACGTCGCGCCGCCGAAGCCCACGAGGCGCTTCGTCAGAGCCTGCAATCGTTGCTCGCGGAGCTCGAGCGAACGCTCGGCGAAGCCGAGCGATTCGTGCACGGCGACCTCGACGCGGAGGTCACGCTCGAACATGCGCGCCACGCGCATGGGCTCGCGGCGACCGCGCTCGAGCAAGACGACCGGCGCGCGCTCGCCGAGCACGTGGTCGTGCTCGAGGACGCGAAGTCGATGGTCGAGCAGCTCGTTCGGGAGAACGCCCAGCGCAAGTGAGCTCCTTCGGCGCGTCTGGACCCGCCGGAAACGGCGTCCGTTCGAAGCTTCCCGACGCAGAGCGGGACCCGACCGCGCTTCGCCTCAGAGTCAAGGCAGAGGGCCCTCGCCCCGCCGCTTCGCGCTTCGAAGCTTCGGACGACGAGGGCCTCCCCGACCCCCAGTGCGCCAGAGTTTCCCAAAACGGGACCCTTCTCGTTTTCGGTGCTCCGGAGCTTCCCAAAACGGGACCCGTCTCGTTTTCGGTGCTCCGGAGCTTCCCAAAACGGGACCCTTCTCGTTTTCGGTGCTCCGGAGCTTCCCGAAACGGGACCCTTCTCGTTTTCGGTGCTCCGGTGCTCCCCGAAACGAAAACCCTTCTCGTTTTCGGTGCTCCGGAGCTTCGAAACGGACCTTCTCGTTTTCGGTGCCCGAAACGAAACGAAACCCTTCTCGTTTTCGGTGCTCCGGAGCTCCCCGAAAGGGGGTCCGCCTCTCGTTATCGGTGCTCCGGATTTCAACCACCGTGACTTTATTATATCATTTCAAACACAAAGGCGGCCCACGGCGGCCCACCGGTTCGAACGGGTGCCATCAGTCGATCCGAATCGTTCGTTCGGTGGTTCCGACGCGGCAGCTCCGAACCCGGACCGTGACGTCGCCTTGCCCTCGCACGACGAACGAGACCCGCGCGCGGCTCACGCTGCCACGGCTGCGCTGAAAATAGAGCGCGCTCCCGCCCGACCACCGGCCGCGGCCCCATCCTTCGAGGTGACCGATCGTTCGTTTGCGGTCCGCGGCGTCGACCTCGAGGCCTTCGACCTCCACGTGCAGCGGCTCGTTCCACGGCAGCGCCTTGGCCGAGTCGATGCCGTAGGTCGCGAGGTAGCCGTGGTTGGCCACCTCGAGCTCGACGCGGTGCACGCCTTCGGCGAGCGGGGTGATCGTCGGCTCGCCGAGGACGACGCGAGGTGACCACGCGGCCACCCGCGCGAAGAGCGCGCTCTGCGCGCGGCAGACCTCCGCGAGGCGGTCGCGCGGCGGATTCCAGAACCCGAAACGCGGGTCGAGGCCGCCGACCTCCACTTCGCCGAGCTGGGGATGCACGTGTTTCTTCCACGGGCGGATCACGGCGCTCTGGTTGTGGTCGCGGTCCCACTTCGCGAGCTGCACCACGTGCTCGCGGTCGAGGTGCGAGTAGCGGTCGACGAAGCGGTCGCGCTTGGGCAATCCGGCCTGCTCGAAGAGGTCCCAGAGCTCGCACACCCACGCGAACGCGCCACGCTGGTGGTACGCGAAGTCGCTGAGGTCACCGTGAAGCGGCTTGTCCGGCTCGTAGAGGAACTGATGGAAGCCGCTGACCGTCGGGTAGCCCGTGAGCTCCGTCGCCCACTGCTCGAGCTGGCGGAAGAGCGCGAGGTCCCCTGGCGCCATCTTCGCGTCGGGCGCCGCGCCGAGCGGTCGAATCAACACACCGCCGAAGGTGTGCAAGTTCAACCACGCGAAGAGGTTCGGTCGCGCCATCGCCGCTTCGACCACCGCGCGGGTCTCGGGCTCGCTGCCCGCGTAGCGACCCGCGCCCGCCTGCTGCGGCTCCGGCGCCCAGTGGTAGGGGAAGTTGCGGTTGAGGTCGGTGTCGTTGTCGGAGAGGAAGTAGGGATCGGGGATCGTGAATCCGTCCCAATTCTCCACGCGTCCCTCGGGGTAGATCTTGTAGAACGGCCCCTCGTCGTCGAGCTCGCGCGGCACGAGCAACCCCGGAAACTCCGTCGACTCGACGTACTCGCCGGTCGGGTCTTGCTGACGCATCACGAGCGCGAGCCCGTCGCCGTCGACGTCCTCGCAGATCCAACGCGCGTGCTCCTGGTTCGGTCGAAGGTCACGCGGCACCGAACGCACGTAGCGGCCGGTCTTCAGCACCGCTTCGGCGCCGTCGGGCGAGATGCGCGGCACGACGTGCAGGTGAATCGCGCGCAAGACCTCCGCAACTTTCGGCGAGATGCCGTCGACGGGCTCACCGAGGTGCAGCGCGAGCACGTCCTCCGCGATCGCGAGCGCGACGCTCGATCCACACACCTCGGAGGCGTGCATGTTCCCGTCGACCCAGGCCGCCGGGCGCGGTCGGTCGAGCTCGAGACCCACGCTCAGGATCCAGATCTCGCGTCCTTCGGGGGTCCGCCCGAGGCTCTCGAGCCGGCAGAGCGTCGGATGCGCGTCCGCCCACGCGCGAAGCTGCGCGGTGAGCGTGTCGTAGTCGAGGTAGTCGGCGCGAAAGCCGCGGTGAAGCGAAGCGAGGGTCGACATGCGCGCGGAGGGTAACGCGAGTGCTTCGTGGTCGATCCGACTTGTCGTGCGCGAACACCCAAACGGCGCTCGAGCCGTCGTCTCCGTGTGGCCCGTCGTACACGCGTGACGAAACGACGGCGAAAGTCGGTCGGTGCGAGTGGACGCGACCGCCCGCGAATCGCAAGCGGCGGCCGTAGTCGCGCAATACGAAGGGGCCGGTGTGAGCCGGCCCTTCGTGTTTGGCATCGCCGAGCTTCAGGCGAGGTTCGCGCGCAAGAAACCGAGCGTGCGATCCCACGCGAGCGAAGCTGCCGCCGCGTCGTACGCCTCGGGCCGGCTGTCGTTGAAGAACGCGTGGCCCGCGTCGTAGTGGTGCGACTCCACGTCGGCGCCCGCTTCCTTCAGCGACGCCACGAGCGCTTCGGCCGCTTCGGTCGACACGAAGCCGTCTTGTTTGCCCCAATGGCAGAGCACCTTGCCGCCGAGCTTGGCGAAGTCGGGCTTCACGTGCGGGTGGATGCCGTAGAAGTCGACGCAGGCCGAGATCTCGGGGTGCTCGGTCGCGGCGTAGAGCGCGAGCTGCCCGCCCATGCAGAAGCCGAGCGCGCCGACCTTCTTCGGCGCGACCGCGTCGAGGCCGAGCAGGTAGTCGGCGGCGCCCTTGAGGTCGGCGGCTGACTTCGCGATGTCGAGCGCCATCATCAGGCGTCCGGCTTCGTCGGGGCTGGTCGTCTTCTCGCCGTGGTAGAGGTCCGGCGCGAGCGCGACGAAGCCTGCCTCCGCGAAACGATCCGCGAGCGACTGGAATGTGCGGCACCAGGCCCCACCACTCCTGAATCACGAGCAGGCCCGGACCGCTGCCGCTCGCCGGCTTGGCCAGGTAGCCCTCGCAGGTGTGACCGTTCGCGCGAAACTCGACCTTCTCTCCCATCACGTCCTCCTCCGCGTGCCGCGGCGCCGCGACCCTACCAGAAGGGGCGCGCGAGTGGGCAGACACACCGCGGCGTTCCTCATGGCGCGTCGGGCTGGGGTCGCGGCGCACGGGAAGCGCATGAAAAAAGCCACCTCGACCAGGTGGCCTTTTCTTTGCGCATCCGAGAGCGCGTTTGAAAGCGCGTCACTCGAAGACGACGGCGCTCCGCAGCGTGACCGGCTCGGTGCGCAGACCGAGGTAGAGGCCGGTTCCGATCGCCGCCGCCGCGACCACACCACCGACGAGACCCCACACCCATCCCGGCACGCCGCCGCCTTCTTCGCGGGCGCCCGGACCGGTGCCCGCGACGACGGGATCGCGACCCACCACGTTCGGCGTGTCGGTCGTTCCGAGCTGCACGAGCCGGTTGCCCGCCTCGTCGAGCACCTCGACCGCGTATTCGATGCGGTCGGCCTCGGGAAGCCCCTCGACCGGCGCCAGCTCGCCCGATTGCGCGGGCAAGGTCTGCTCGTCCATCGGACGCATCTCGCCGGCCACGCGCGTGCGCACCACGATGCGCCGCGCCATGCCGAGCGGGTCGACGAGACGAATGCGCAGACCACGCTCCGCGCGCGCGAGCACCACGTCGGCTTCGAGCCGGTCGCTTCGGGTCGCCCAATAGCCTCGGGCCTCCATGAAGGGGCTGCGAAGCCGCGGCGCGAGGTTGTTGTCGACCTGCGCGTCGGGGCGCAGCGCGAGCATCTTCTTGTAGGCCTCGCGCGAGGCGTCCTCGTCACCGCTCGCCGCGAACGCGACGCCCATCAGCTCGTAGACACGCGCGAGCCGGTTCGGGTCCAAACGCCCCGAGCCGAGCGCCTGACGCGCGAGGTCGAGCGTGCGCTCGAAGTCGACGTTGAGGTACGCCTCTTCCGCCTGACCGACGAGGTCCTGAGCGCGCGCGGGCGTGGCCGTACCGACGAGCGCGAGGACCGTGAGCAAACCGAAGACACGAAGGAGCGAGCTCATCGGCACCCCAACTGGCACTTTTGCTCGACGCTGCACTCTTCGGCGGGTGTGCCGGCGGGAAACGTCGTTCGGTATCGTTCGGTCGGGTACATGACGATCGTCAACGCGCCCGAGTCCACGTAGGGGTCGGCAATCGCGCAACCAGCGAGCAACACCTGACCTGATTCGCTGATGGCCGTCGCGACGAATGCGTGGACGCCTTCCGAGACGTCGGGCACCCGAAGTCGCCCGACGCTCACGTCGCAGACACTGATGACGTCGGACTCGTGAACGTCCCCTTCGAGAGTCCCGAGCTCCGCCTCCATCAGAAGATCGGGGCACGCCCCGAGGTCCTCGGCAACGTCGACGACGAACAGCTGAGCGTTGGAGGAACGGACGAATGCATCACTGGATGGGAACGCGAGCTGAAGCTCGACGGTGTCCGAGCCGCACGCGACCAAAGAGAGAAGGACCGAGATCAAAAGGCTTCGTCGCATGGTCATTGGAGCGTGGAAGCAGAGACGGTGGAGGTTCGAACGAACGACCGCGTGGCAGCGTCGAAACGCCAAATTTCGTAGTCCGAGATGACGTTGCCGAAGCCGTCGAAGTTGACTGGTCCGGCCGCCCCCTCGTAGTTGATCGCGGCGCCGTTGCGGATGCGCTGCAATGCCAGCCCAAGCTCCCCCGGCCCGAACGCGCGGTCGCTCGTGCCGTCGGGACGAGAGACCTCGAAGAGCGCGTCACGGATAGCCGTGCCGTCCTCGCTTCCGGCTTGTTCGATCGCGAGCAGCAAGAGGGCCATCGCGTCGTACTGACTGCCGCCGTAGATACCCACCGGCTCGCTGTAGGTCGTCTCGTAGAGGGCGGCGTAGGCATTGAAGGTCGGAGTCACCGGCTCGACGATGGGCGCAGTTCCCGTGACGCCATCGACGAAGTCGGCGCTTCCCGCGAGAGTCGGCAGACTGGAGGACTTGATCCCATCGGTCCCGATCCACCTCACGTCAGGCGGAGACGGGAGCGACGCCCAACCACTGAGGATTCGCGCGCCCTCCTCGACGAACGCCACCAACGCGACGCAATCGGGGTTGGCGGCTGCGAGCTCGTTCAGCAGTGGCGTGTAGTCCCCTTGACCCGGTAGAAACGCGATTCGGGCGACGATAGGCACCGTCGCGTTGGCCTCGATCGCATCGCGGAAGGGGTTTCCGTAGCTGTCGTTGAGATGGAGGATCGCCAAGCGCTCGCAGGAGTTCTCCTCCGCTTGCCGAGCAACGACGATCGCCTGCAACAAATCGCTCGGTACGGTGCGGAAGAAATAGCGGTCGTTCTCGGGCTGCACGTTCGTCAGGTCGGGAGACGTAGAGCAACAGCTGATTTGAGGAATCTGCGCTGCCGAGGTGTGCTCCTGGACCAGGAGCGTGGCTCCGCTTGCAAGCGAGCCCACCACGCCGACGACCCCCTGCTCGACGAGCTGACCGCCCACGACCTCGGCCACTTCCGGCTCGGTCTGGTCGTCGACGATGATCAGCTCGACGTGACGTCCCCCCAGCAAACCGCCCGCGGCGTTGACCTCCCGAGCGGCCAGCTGCGCGCTCTTGGCGAGGTGGGGCCCGATGGTACCGAGGCCACCCGTCAACGAGACGATCACGCCGATCCGAATCGGCTCGCCTCGAATGCCAGGGTCGGGATCGCCACAGCTCGCCGTCAGGGCGGCAGCGACGACGAGGGGGAGCACGCGCGAAGCCTTCATTGAATCGCGATCCTACGAGCCGTGGTCTGGCCGGGTTGGACGGTCACTCGGTACGTCGAACGAATGCCCTGCTCCGGGTTCGTGAGCGTCAACGTGTGCTCGCCGGAGGGGAGACGGAATCGAATCAAGGGCGTCGGACCCAAGCGCCGGTTGCCCAGCGACACGTTGGACCAAGGCACCGTGTCGAGGGTGAGGAAGCCGTCCTCGGCCGCCGGCGCTTCTTCCATGCGCGGCGGGGGCGGCGGTTCTTCCGGCGTCGGACGCGGACGGGTGCGCACACGCGGCCGATCACGGGGGACGTCCATCGTCGCAGCGACCGGCTCCATCGACGGCTCCACGACGGCTTCCATCGTGGGAGGCGGTTCGATCGTCGCCATCGTCGCTTCCGCCATCGTCGTCGCTTCCGCCATCGTCGCCGTCGTCGCTTCCGCCACGGGCGGCTCGGTCGGCGCGACGGGTGTGCTCGTCGGGCTCGTCTGCGGGCTCGGCGGTCCGGTTTGAATCGGTGTGACGCCTTCGATCGGCGTTCCGACCCCAGCGATCTCTTCCGGCTCGTCGCCGTTCAGCGCGAAGAACGCGCCGAGGCCCGCCGCCAAGAGCAGAACCAACGCCACGATCCAAATGCGCTTGTCACGCTCGGCCGGTGCCGGATCGGTGGGGCGCGACCCGCGAGCTGGCGATCGCGACGAGAGCCCGGAGCCGGTACCGCTGCCACCGATCGAGATCGGCGTCATCGAGATGCCCGGCGACTCGCCGCGCATGTACGCGCTGAGCACGCGACGTTGGTCGTCACGTTCGCGCTCGAAGAGCTCGGTCACGAACGCACCCACGTCGTTTGCGCGACGCGCGAAGCCCCTCGGCATGCATGAAGGCTTCGAGGTCTTCCTTCATCGCCCGCGCCGTCGCGTAGCGTTGGTCCGGGTCGCGCTGAAGCGAACGATCGACGATGCGCGCGAGCTCGTTGGGCACCTCGATCTCGTGGTCGAGCGTGAGGATCTCGCTGGTCAGCGCGTTGTGGAGCGTCGCGACCTCGCTGTCGCCCTTGAAGAGGCGCCGGCCCGCGAAGGCTTCCCACATGACGACGCCGAGCGACCAGATGTCCGCGCGTTGGTCGTGCTGGCCGTCGGTCGACGCCTGCTCGGGCGCGATGTAGGCGAACTTGCCCTTCACCTGGCCGGCGCGTGTCTCGACGAGCTGCGTGCCCGCGCGCGCGATGCCGAAGTCGAGCACCTTCACCTGACCGTCGTAGGTCAGGAAGACGTTCCCCGGAGAGATGTCGCGGTGGACGACGTTGAGCGGCGTGCCGTCGAAGTCCTTGAGCGTGTGGGCGTAGTGCAATCCGTCGAGGAGCTCGACGAAGATGCGGGTCCCGACCGCGAGCGGGAGAGGCTGGTCGAGACGCCGCAGATGCCGGAGCACACGCGCGAGGACTGCCCCTCGAGGTACTCCATCGTCAGGAAGTGGAGCCCCTCGACGTCGCCGACCTCGTAGGTCTGAACGACGTTCGGATGATTGAGTCGCGCAGCCAGACGCGCCTCGTCGAGGAACATCCCGACGAGCCCGTCTTCCTCCTCCAAGTGAGGGTGGAGGCGCTTGAGCACGCACAGCTTCGTGAAGCCCGCCGGACCACGCACCGCCGCCAAGAAGACCTCGGCCATGCCGCCGTGTCCGATCTTCGCGATCAGTGTGTATTTGCCGAAGCTCGTGTCCCCGAGCATCGACGGGGAAAGCCCCATCTCGCTCGTGGAGAGGCTTGCCGGCCGACTCCCTCCCATGTCGAGGCGATCATTCGCAGTCGACGTGCGTTCTGTCAACGCCTGACGGGTGAGCCCCGACGGGCGTTTTGCCAGCCGAAACGGGGTGGACACGAACCGTTCACGAGCGGTCTGGAACGGCGCTCACGCCCCGGGACGACGGAATGAAAGAAGGAGGCCGAAGCCTCCCCCTTTCTTGGGACGCCAGGGTCCCCCATGGCCGAGGACCCGCGGGCTCAGGCCGGACCGAACGCTGCGTCGTCCATCCGGACCGGGCTCTCGTCGCATGCGCGGAGCGTCTTCGCGTCGCCGATCACCTCGGGGACGATGTTCATGGCGTAGTAGATGCCGCTGAACTTCTTGCCCGTGTAGTAGGCCTTGTCCTTCTCGGAGAGGCCGTCCTGCTTGAGCTTCTCGATCGCGAGGCGGCGCCGTCGAGGAGGAGCCAGCCGATGGCGAGCTTGCTCATCATGTGGAGGAAACGCTCCGCCATGAGCGTGATGTTCTCCATCTTCTGGGCCTGGAACCAGCCGAGGAACTGCATCACCGAACCGCCGACGGCCTCGTGGGCCTTCTGCAGGTTCGCGACGCCGGCCTCGAGCTCCGGGGTCTCCTTGTTGGCCGCGATCCACTTCTGGACGTCGCCGAGGAACGCCTGGGTGTTCTTGCCGCCGCCCTGGCCGAGCTTGCGGCCGACGAGGTCCATCGCCTGGATGGCGTTCGTGCCCTCGTAGATCGAGAAGATCTTCGAGTCGCGCGCGTACTGCTCGACCGGCCAGTCCTTGAGGTAGCCGGCGCCGCCGTAGACCTGGATCGCCTTCTCGCAGACGCGGTAGGCCTCGTCCGAGCAGTAGGCCTTCACGAGGGGCGTGAGCAGGTCGATCTGGACCCTGGTGGTAGGCCGCGCTCGCGTCGTCCTTCGCGCCGATGGCCTTGAGGCGGTCGGCGTGCACGGCGAGCTTCGTGATGAGCGCGCGCATGCCCTCGACCTTCGACTTCATCTCGAGGAGGTCGCGGCGGACGTTCGGGTGCTCGATGATCGCGACGCGGGGCGCCTCGGGGTTCTTCCACTCTTTGATGGAGCTGCCCTGCTTGCGGTCACGCGCGTACTCGAGCGCGTTGAAGTACGCGCTCGACGCGACGGCGAGGCCCTGAATGCCCACGCCGATGCGCGCGAAGTTCATCATCTTGAACATCTGGCGCATGCCCTGGTGCTCGACCTCGCCGACGAGCTTGCCGATGCAGCCGTCGTTGTCGCCGAACGTCAGCGCGCAGGTCGCCGAGCCGTTGATGCCCATCTTGTGCTCGATGCCCGAGACGACGACGTCGTTCGGGGTGCCGTCGTCGCGGACCTTCGGCACGACGAAGAGCGAGAGGCCCTTCGTGCCGGCCGAGGCGCCGTCGATGCGCGCGAGCACGAGGTGGATGATGTTCGACGCCATGTCGTGGTCGCCGCCCGAGATGAAGATCTTGGTGCCCTTGATGCTGTACGTGCCGTCGCCCTTCGGCGTGGCCGTCGTGCTCGAGCTGCCGACGTCGCTGCCGGCGTGCGGCTCGGTGAGGCACATCGTGCCGCCCCAGGTGCCGTTCATCATCTTGGGGACGATGTTGTGCTTCTGGTCGTCGGTGCCGAACTCGGCGATGACCTCGGCCGCACCGAGGCAGAGGCCCGGGTACATGTTGAACGCGGTGTTGGAGCCGCTGAGGAGCTCGTCGCTGAGCACCGAGAGCGCCATCGGGGCGTCCATGCCGCCGTGCTCCGACGACGCGCCGAGCACGCGCCAGCCGGCCTCGTAGAGCTGGTCCCACGCCTGCTTGAAGCCCTCGGGCACGATGACCTTGCCGTCGACGAGCTTGCAGCCCTGGGTGTCGCCGACGCGGTTGAGCGGACCGGTCACGGTCTTGGCGAACTCGTAGACCTGCGCGAGGACCTCGTTGCAGGTCGACTCGTCCCACTCGGCGTAGGGCTCGGCGCCCAGCACGTCCTGGAGCTTGAACTGCTCGAACAGGAGGAACGCAAAGTCGCGAAGGTCGGTCTTGTAACGATTGATCGGCTGCGCCACGTGTTTCCTCCAGATGTCGGCGTCGTTGCGCCAGGGAAGTCGGGTTGGGAAGGCTGGCGTCGTTGCCGCAGCGCGTCAAGCCGATGAATGGGGATTCAACGCAGCGTTCCCTTCGGCGGCGGTGGGGAGCCTGGGCTCGAGCCGGGGCGCCGGGGAGCCTGCGGAGGCGTTGTTCGCTGAAGCACGGTCGAGGAGGACGGCGTGGGCGGGGCGCGGGCTCCGCTCTGTCCGGTCGAGCAGGGCGACCTCCTCCGGACTTCGCTTCGCTCAGCCGCTCCGGACGTCGCGGGGGTCTGCTGGACCTCCCGACGCTCCGCCCACACCCCGCCCCCGCCTTCCGCGCGCGATCTCTCGAACGTTCTAGGGAGACGCGGGCACCTCGCGCCGACTCGACCTGCCACGACCCCTTCGCGCGTGCTCTCTACGCCTACTCGGCGCGAGGAACGAGCTCGGCCTCCTCGGCTTCGCTCGGGCGCGCGAAGAGCGTGTCGGGCCAGGTCTCTCCGAGCGTCAGGTCGCCCACGACGACGTTCGTGACCTTGTCGCCCTGCCCTTCGTCGGACCATGCGTAGGTGTCCAGGCGCGTCGCGAAGGTCAGGCCGTCGACCGTGCTCGGCTCCGTGTAGCGCATGATCTTCTCCGGCGAGTGGTTCCCCGGCGTGAAGAAGCCCGGGTAGCTGACCACGTAGCGAAGCGCCGCGAGGCGATGCGTCTCGGGGTGCAGGTAGAGGACGTAATAGTCGTCGGGCGCGTCGCCGGTGCCGGCGTCGTAGGTGAGCTTCACGAGCTGGTACGTGACGCCGTCGAGCTCCGCGTCGGGCAGCCGCTCGTAGCGCGTGCCCGGATCGGCGGCGACGAAGGGCATGCCGACGAAGAAGTAGGGGGTGAGCGACCAGAAGCGCGCCGTGGACGGGAACGCGCTCGCTTCCGGGGCGATCCACGCCTCGTGCCCATCCCAGCCGAAGGTGGCGAGCGGCGCGTTGACGGCGCCTTCGGCGACCGTGGGTCCGCCGGTCGGCGTCTCCACCGTGACGCCGCGTTCTTCGTGGCGTGCGCGTGCGCTCCAGAGATCGACCTGCTGGTACGAGCGCATGCGGCGCTCCGGCTGCGTGATCGGGTGGTAGTCGAAGTCGAAGGCGATCGTGCCCTTCGAGAGCCAGGCCGAGAGACCGCCGTGGGCCTCGATGCTCTGCGCGACGAGACGACCGGCTTCGCTCGACTCCATGCGCGCGATCGATTCCTCGACGCGGGGAGCCACCCAGGACTCGGGGGGCGGCGAGGCGCCGTCGCGGGTCGCGGGCGCTTCCGGCGTTTCTTCGGCGGGGGAGGGAGCAGCGGGGGCGGGCTCGCCACCGCACGCGAGCGCGAGGACGAGTAGGGGCATCGAACGCATCGCCGCTTCGTAGAGCCCGACGCCTCGATGGCCAGCGTGGCAAGACGCGTCGCCTGTGGACGGCGGGGCGCTCCGTGGCTATGCCACGCGGCCATGTTCTTGGAAAAGCACCTCGCCTCGGTCGCCGCGGACGTTCTGCAGAAGGCTCTCTCGCTCGACGAGAGCCCGAACGCGCTCCTGCGTGGCACCCAAGACCCGAAGTTCGGCGACTACCAGGTCAACGGCGTGATCGCGCTCGCGAAGAAGGCCGGCAAGAACCCGCGTGAGCTCGCGGAGCCCGTGGCGCAGGCGCTCGCCGAGCGTCCCGAGATCGCGAAGGCCGAGGTGGCGGGGCCTGGCTTCGTGAACCTCACGCTCGACGCGGCGTGGATCGGCGGCGTGCTCTCCTCGATGCTCGGCGACGCCAAGCTCGGCGTGGACCCGGTCGCGAAGAAGGAGACCGTCGTGGTCGACTTCTCGAGCCCGAACATCGCCAAGCAGATGCACGTCGGCCACCTGCGCTCGACGATCCTCGGCGCGTCGCTCGTGAAGCTCCTGCGCTTCGTCGGCCACGAGGTCATCGGCGACAACCACCTCGGCGATTGGGGCACGCAGTTCGGCCTGCTCATCGTCGGCATGCGCGAATACGGCGACGAAGCCGCGCTCGCGGGCGACGCGCTCGTCGAGCTCGAGCGCGTCTACAAGCTCTCGAGCAAGCGCGCGAAGGAAGACGAAGCGTTCGCGGCCGAAGCACGTGCCGAGCTCGCCAAGCTGCAACAGGGCGACGCGGACAACCGCGCGATGTGGCAGAAGTTCGTCGCGACGACGCGCACCACGCTCGACCGCATCTACGACCGGCTCGGCGTGACCTTCGACGAGTGGCTCGGCGAGAGCGCGTACGACGCGAGGCTCGGTGGGGTCGTCGAGCTGTTGCTCGAGAAGGGCCTCGCGCGCGAGGACGAAGGCGCGATCTGCGTGTTCTGGAACGAGCTTGCGGAGAAGGGCCTCGAGGTTCCCAAGCGGCTCGCGAAGCAGAAGGAGCCCTTCATCGTTCGCAAGAAGGACGGCGCGTTCCTCTACTCGACGAGCGACCTCGCGACGATTCAATACCGCCGCGAGCGCTGGAACGCGGACCGGGGCGTGTACGTCGTCGGCACGCCGCAGTCGCTGCACTTCGAGCAGCTCTTCGCGCTCGCGCACCTGCTCGGCGAGACGATGCGCCTCGAGCACGTCGCGTTCGGCTCGGTGCTCGGCAAGGACGGTAGGCCGAAGAAGACGCGCGAAGGTGAGACGGAGACGCTGGCGTCCTTGCTCGACGAGGCCGAAGAGCGTGCGCTGCAGAGCATTCGCGAGAAGGCCGAAGAAGGCGGCCTGCGCATCCCCGAAGACGAGTGGCCGGCGGCGGCGAAGATCCTCGGCATCGGCGCGGTGAAGTACGCCGACCTGATGCAGAACCGCACCACGGACTACCGCTTCGATTGGGACAAGCTCATCAGCTTCAAGGGCAACGCCTCGCCGTACCTGCAGTACATGTACGCGCGTGTTCGTTCGGTGCTGCAGAAGGGCGACGTCGCCTACGAAGGCTTCGCGTCCACCCTCGCGCCCGAAGAGCCCGCCGAGCTCGCGCTCGCGCGCACGCTCTTGCGTTTCCCGGACGTGGTCGCGCGCGCCGCCGAAGACTCGACCCCGCACGTGCTCGCGGATCATCTCTTCGCGGTCGCCTCGGAGTTCAGCCGCTTCTGGACCGAGTGCCCCGTGCTGGAGTCGGAGCAGCGCCAGAGCCGCCTCGGCCTCTGCGTGCTCACGGGTCGTCAGCTCGAGGTGGGTCTGGGGCTCTTGGGCATCGAGGTGATCGAGCGGATGTGAGCTCACTCGTTCGGATCGGCCAAGGGCTGGACCGACGGATCCGGATGGCGGGCGAGGCGCCGACGCACGTCGGCGATCGCCGCGTCTCGACGCTCGGAGGACCAACCGAGCGAGAAGCGCACGCCGAGCCTACCAGCGATCCTCCACGCGACGAAGTCCGAGACGCGTACGTCGCGCGGCGCCTCGAAAGGCTCGGGGAGGACGACACTGGAGTATCCGTCGGGACGCGCGACGACCACGAAGGTCGAGCCCAAGCTCTGCTCCAACCTCAACCGGGCGACGACCGCCCTCGACGCGAGCCCCCGGCGCAACGCGGCTCTCGCGGCATCGAGGTGCGCCGCGAGCGGCCACACGAGGTCGACCCAGGTCGTCGAGTTCGCTCTCCGGAGGTTGGCGTCGGTCGCCTTCGTGGCATCGAGCGCGCGGAGCCGGCGACTCGCCTCCCGGACGACGCCTGGATGGCGCAGGAGCTCGATCATGCGGGCGATTCGCTCTTCGCTCCCCCAATCCCAGAGGAAGAGCTCCGGGGTGGCCCGCAGCCAGGTCATGGCGAGATCGGGATCGAGTGGGCCGAAGCGCTCCGCGATCCCATCTCGGCACGGGCAATCGTCGTCTTCGGCGCACGCTCGCGCGACTGGCACCAACGCGTCGAAGGGCCCACCCGCCCACGCCAGCGCCGAGCCCAGGAGCGAGCACGCCGCGTCCGAGTCCTCGGCGAACGCGCTGCTCGTGCGCCGTGCGAGGAGCTCGCGTAGCGCGACGTCGCGCTCGGCGCGAATCGATTCGCCAGGACTCGGACCACGGCGACCGAGGCTCCACGCGTACGTCGACTCGTGATGTGGGCCACCCGTGGTCAGCCAATCGGCGGCCACGGCCCACTCGCTCGGCGATCGGTCGTCGTCGAGCAGCACCTGCCATCGACGCTCCAGCGGTGGCGCGTCGCGCCAGCGCTCCCAGTACGCGCGAACGTTGCCCGCGACGACGCGCCGTGACTGTGCGTTGGTCAGGTTGCCGCCGGTGCTGCCGAAGTCGAAGAAGTCCTCCCCGAGGATGTTGGCGAGCGCGACGTAACACGCTTCGTAAACGCCGAGGACCGTGTAGGACGACGGGGCGAAGTCTCGCCAGAAGTGGACGGCGCGCGTCCAGCGCTCGTCGCGCTCGAGGCATTCGAGGAGCGCCGGCACGGCGGGCTCGCCGACACGAATCAACGCGTCGACGCGCAGGTCGCGCGAAAGAGCGATGCCTCCCGGTTGCCCCTGCTGCCGGGCGTCGACGTTCTCCAACGACGCGACGAGCGGCGCGACGAACGACTCGGGCACGGGGCCATCCTCCGGCACCTCGGGGTCGGGGACCGGTCCCGCTTGCGCGCGGCGTTCGAGCTCGACTCGGAACGCGGAGAGGTTGGTGGAGTGCGGCTCGCCCTCGGCGGGTTCGTTCGTCGTCAGTTCCCTCGACAGGCGCCACGCGACGTCGACCTCGGCACGCGCGATCACGTCCAAGCCCTGCATGTAGTGGGTGAGCGCGCGACCGAAGACCAACGATTCGGAGAGCCCGACTCGAACGAGCGCGTCTGAGGTCGCATCCGTCGTCGTCCGTTCCGCCAAGTCGTGGCGGCCGACGTCCTCGAGTAACGGCCAGGCGACCCAGGGGCACGTTCGGCGCACGTCGGCCCATGCTGCTTGCTCCGCGTCGTAGTCTTGCCGATCGACTTCTCCCGTCGCGTCCTCCGCCGCTCTCCGCCGACGCTCGATGCGCTCGTGCAGTTCCATCGCGCGGGCACGCATGTCGACGCCACGCTCACACTCGACCGCAGGTTCGACCACGGGGCCGAACGCGTGGACCGGCCAAGGCACCCACGAGTCGATCAACGCGAACGCAGGCTCGCCCGGTCGTCGCGGGAAGACCACGGCACGCGTTCGCTGGGTCTCGGACTCGCCCCAGACGTCGTAGCGAACGATCTCGACGTCGCGAAGCGTCGCGCCTGGCGGAACACCGAGCCCGTAGTCTCGCAGGAGCGCTCTCGCTTCGTCGCGCGCAGACCGCGCGCGCCCCTCGGGGACCGAAGGAAGCGGGGAAGGCATCCAAACGACGGTCGGACAGTCTTCGAGCCGCACCCAGCCGTCGGCTTCCTCGCGCTCGATGCACCGCGGCGCGTCTTCCACGGTCGACGGTGGCGTCGTGACGGGGACGGGAAGGGGTCCTCCGCACGCGGCGACGACGAGCGCAGCGACGAGCGGTCTCATCCGCGCAGAGTGCCGGTGTCCACACGACGCTGCACCCCCGAACGCTTGACGCGAAACCGCGATCAATTTAACCAACGCGTTAACTAACCACATGGTTATCAACCGGAGAACGACGATGACGGATACGCGGAACGAGTGGGCGCTGGATCGCGAGATCGTGATCACACGGGTGTACGACGCGCCGCGGGAGCTCGTCTTCGAGGCTTGGACGAACCCGGAGCACATCGTGCGCTGGTTCGGGCCGAACGGCTTCGAGGTGACCACGCACGAGATCGATCTTCGGGTCGGAGGACGCTGGCGCTTCGACTTTCGCGGGCCGGACGGGACGCACTACAGCAACCGCATGGTCTTCGAGAAGATCGAGCGCCCCACCCTGCTCGTGTTCGAGCACGGCTCCGACGTCGACGACGACCCCGGGCGCTTTCGGATGACTGTGACCTTCGACGAGCAGAGCAACGGCAAGACGGTGGTCACACTTCGCCAGCTGCACCCGACGGCGGAGCAACGCGCGCACGTCATCGGATTCGGCGCGGTCGAGCTCGGGTTTCAGACACTCGACAAGCTCGCCGCACACGTCGCGGGGATGCACACGTGAGCGACCCGCTGAGCACGACGTTCGCAGCGCTCGCGGATCCGACGCGCCGCGCGATCCTCGCCCGACTCGCGGAAGGTTCGGCCACCGTCAAAGAGCTCTCGGAGCCCTTCGACATCACCGGGCCCGCGATCTCGAAGCACCTGCGCGTGTTGGAGCGCGCGGGGCTGATCACGCAGGGGCGACGCGCGCAGTGGCGGCCGTGCCAGCTCGAAGCCGCGCCCCTTCGCAAGGTCGCCGATTGGACCGAGACGTATCGTCGCTTCTGGGAGGCGAGCCTCGATCGTTTGGGCGAGTACCTCGAGGAGCTGCAGGGCGGCGTCGCGAAGGGGCCGACAACGGCCGCCTCGGCCAAGCCCGCCACCAAGCGTTCGCCTTCGAAACGCGCGCCTCGCACGGCGCCGCGGAAAGCTGCGGGCAAACCGAGGCGATCCCGCTGAGCGCGGGATCCCCTGCGCGACGTCGGGGTCGCCGCCCGGCGCGCGATCGCGCAACGATCACGAAACGGCGCGCCTCAGAGCACGAATCAGTTGCACTGATTCATGCTCTTCCTTCGCTTCGAGGGGCGGCGCGCCCCCTCCCCCGACCGGCAAAGCCGGATCGGGGCCCCCTCCCACCACCGAGCGCCCGGCCACTCGCACGGTTTGCGATCCGTGCAAGTGGCGGCCGCTCTCCGACACACGGCACGCTCCGAGAGCTCAGCGCCCTGCTCGGCTTCGAAGCCGCGCCAACGACGTGGGGCTCAACCAAGACTCGAGGAACGCGTCGACGCCTTCGCGCCGCAGCCGCTCCACGTCTTCTTGGTGGACGTGCACGTGCGGCAACACCCCCATGTAGTCCGTGCCCGGGCGTGGCGGCGACCAAGGCTTGGCGAGGAAGAAGACGTTGCCGAGAACCCAGTCGTCGGGCTTCGCGGGGTCGGACCAAGCGAGGAGCCGCTCGCCCAGCTCCGATCCGTCGCACCACACGAAGCCGTTCGACTCCACGAGGAAGGTCGGAAGGTCTCGTTCGTCACGGCCCGTACGCAGCGAGGCACGCCGCTCGTGCGGCACGGACGCGAGCCAGCCGTCGAGCGCCGCCTCGGTGTCGAACACGGCGGCGAGGAATCGCGGGCCCAACGCGTAGTGGATCATGAGGGCCGCGAGGTGCGCACTCGAGCAGGCGAGGTCAACGCGCGAGGTTCGAACGGGTTCTCCTCGTCGATCGTGGAAGCCCGAGCGTTGCCAAGTGCTGGCCTCCCCGGCGAATGCAGGACGCTTCGGCCCGGCTGGCACCCAGCCGTTCGCCGCGGCGCGGCGCGTTCGCCCGACCGAAACGTCACGCGGAACGTGACGCGTAACACTCGGCCCGCTGAGCCTCCGCCGAGCGTCACACACCTCGAAAACCTCGCATTTCACGACAAATCATCGTTGGCACACCGGTCGCAATGGGTTCCTTCAACCGCAACGGAGGACGCCATGACCCAGACCACGAAGACCACCGACCGCCTCGCCACCGACGCCCTCGAGGTCGTCCTGATGTGGGGGCAGAGCCCGCTCTCGCAGCAGCTGCTGACCGAAGGCTCCGTCACGCTCGGCCCCGAGGGCTGCACCTTCCTGATGCCGGAGGAGCTGCTGAAGTCCTCGTTCGAGCTCGCCTCGTGCGACGAGCGCGGCTGGACGCTTCACGACGGCACCGTGCTGGCCAAGGACGAGAGCACGACGCGCAGCTTCGGTGACTTCACGTTCCACCTCCGCGTGGTCGACGCGCCGGAGAGCACGCCCCGCGCGGGCGTCCAGGTGGACCGCCAGGCGGCCGGCTTCGTCGGCGCCGTCTTCGGCCTCGCCGCGATCTTCGTCGGCGTCTCGATGCTGCTTCCGCCGAACGCGGCCGCGCTCACGGCGCGCCTCGACGGCCAGCAAGCGCATCGGCTCCGCGTGCAGCTCGAAGCGCTCGCGACCCCGACGGTCGAAGAGACGTTCACGAGCGAGGCCGGCGGTGAGAACGGCGCGCACGGTGGCGACGCGGTCGCGAGCCCCGAGGGTGGCGACGGCGAGCCCGGCCCGCGCGAGAACACGGGCCGCAGCGTGATGCGTCGTGGCACCCGCCCGACGGCGCCGGTCACCGCGCAGACGGTGCACGAGCTCGGCACCTTCGCCGCCGTGCGTGCCTTCGCGCAGGGCGTCGGCGACGCGGGCTCGCCCTTCGGCGAGGTCGACTCGACGGGCCGCAGCTGGCTCGCGGCGCAAGGTCCGCTCGGCGGCGACGGCTTCCACGGTGGCCTCCGCATGGACCGAACCGGCGTCGGCACCTGCGAGGGCGAGCGTTGCGGCGAAGGCGCGGTGCGCAGCGGTGACCTGATCGGCCGCCCCGGTGACGGCGTCCGAGGTCACCGCCCCGGCCCGCTCGGCCCCCGCAACCGTGAAGGCGCCGGCGTGCCCGAGATGCGCCCCGGCCGTCCGGAGGTCCTCGGCGGCCTCTCGCGCACCGACATCCAGCGCGTCGTGCGCCGCCACAAGCCCGAGGTCGCGTTCTGCTACGAGCAAGCGCTGCAGTCGCGTCCGGACCTCGAAGGTCGCGTGGTCGTCCGCTTCGTCGTCACCCCCACCGGCACCGTGCAGACCGCGATGGCCTCGGCGGCGGACGGCATGAGCGACCGTGTCGCGAGCTGCGTGTCGGAGTCGGTGCAGCGCTGGACCTTCCCCACGAGCCCGGGTGTCACGTCGGTCACCTACCCCTTCGTGCTCGCCACCCACTGACGACTCGCGCGCGGCTCTCGGACGCGGCCTCCTCCACGGGGCCGCGTCTTCGCGTTCCGTCTCCTCACGTGTCGACGACCGTCGCGCACGAAGACCGAGTCGAGGAGCGCGAGCCCTCCCGCTCGCGCTCCTCGTTCGGCTCCCCCAAGCACCGCCCGAGCGTTCGGGCGCGGATTCGACGTGGACTGCCGCACGAGCGCGACCCTCCTCGGATCGCCCTCGAGCGCTGCGCTCACTCCTCCCAGAGCTCGATCAAGTAGAACGTCGGGTTCATCGGGTGCGCGGTGCCGGCCATCGAGGGCAGGTTCAGCGGGTCCCCGAAACGCTGCCAGAGAATCACCGGCGCCAAACCGAGCTGCTCGACGGCCTGGGCGAGCGCGTTCATGAGCTCGGGCTCGCGGTAGCGAAACGCATCCGGACCCACGTCGTGCAGAAGCGGCGGCGCGTCGATGGCGAAGTAATAGCCACGTCGGCCCTGGTGCTCGATCACCTCGAGGCCGAGGTTCCAACCGCGGTCCATGGGGATCGGCGGCTGCCACTGCTTGTTCCCCGGGAAGACCCAGATCTTCTCGCGGTCGAAGGTCGCGCGCATCGCGTCCGCGACCGCGTCGAGCACGGCTTCACGCCGCGCCTCGTCGACGGACGCGGGCGGCACGAACATGCCTTGCGCCTGAAGCACGCCGTACGCGATGCGAACCTTCGGGTGGTGGAGCGTGAAGATGCGCTCGTCGAAGACGTGGGTCTGCGTGCGGGGGTTCCAGCGACCGGCGCGAAGGTGCTGAAGCGACTCGCTCGCCGGCGGCTGGCCTTCGCTCCACACCGCGTTCCAATAGTCGTCGAAGGTCGCGAACCACGCGCTGCCTCGGGGGTCGTCGGGGTGCGGCACCGCGGGGACGACCTTCGTCATCAGGTTCCATTCGCGCGGGTGCGTCGGGTCGTCGCGGAACGCACCGAACACCGCCTCCTGAATCGGAAGCCCCGTCGCGGCCATCGCGTCGACGAGCGATTGCAGCGCCGCGACCGGCTCGGGCAGGTTCGTGATGCGAAGCGCGAAGGCGTAGCTGACGAGCCAGGGCTCGCCGACCGTGATCCGCGCACCGTCCGCGCGCTCTTCCATCGCGGCGGTCCAGAGGTTGAGGATGCGTGACGCCTTCGTGAGCGTCGCTTCGTCGGCCGTCGGCGAGAAGCCGAGGATGACGCGAAGCTGCGTGTTTCGATCCGCACCTTCGAAGCCCGCGAACGCGAGCCCTTCGGCGGGAAGCGCGGCCCACGTCGCAGGCGGCGCGTGTGGCTTCGTCTCGTCGAGCGCCTGCGCGCGTGAGAGCCCAGAGCTCATCGCGCCGAGCGCGCCGAAGCGGGGCGACACGAGCTCGCGTGCTTCGCGATCGACGAGCCCGAAGCGCACGCCCTCGCGCACGACGGCGACGCCGTCTTTTCCGAAACCACCGACGCCGTCCCAACGTGGCGGCGCGATCTCGCGGCCCGACGGATCGATCCACGTCCACTTGCCTTCGCGCTTCACGGGCGCGAGGCCTTCGGTGAAGCCTTGCGCGGTCTCGAAGGTCGGTTCGATCGCGACGGTCCCGTCGGCCGCGAGAAATCCGACGTCTCCGCCGTGTGGCACGAAACGCGCGCGCCCCTCGTGGGGCGTCATCGCCGTCTGGTAGGGGCCGATCAACGCGCCCTTCGACGAGAGGAAGAACCAATCCTTGCCGCGACGCACCGGCGCGAGCCCATCCGACCACACACGTGTCTCGTCGAAGAGCTCGGGCGTCAGCAACTGTCCGTTCTCGCCGAGAAACGAGAACTGGTTGCCGCGGCGCACCTTCGCCATGCCGCCGAGGAAGGGCCAGATCTCGTCGAAGGCCTCCGAGAGGATCTCCCCCTGCGCGTCGACGAGATGCCATCGCCCCTCGCGCTTGATGCGCCCGCGACCGCCCGACCACACGCTGGCCTGATCGAAGGTCGCCTCCATCGCGAAGCTGCCGTCCTTGCGCAGGTAGCGATCACGACCGCCGATCGCGACCGGCGCCAGCCCCTCCGCGAACGTCCCCGCCCACTCGAAGCGCGGAGGCACCACGACCTCGCCCGTCAGCGTGGCGTAACCCCAGAGCCCGTTCTCCAAAAAGGGCGCGAGCCCGTCGCCCGGCATGCCGAGCTCTTCGAAGCGTGGCGCGACGGAAAGCCCCGCCTCGGTGACGAGGCCCCAACGACCGCCTTGAATGCGACCCTCGACCCAACGCCCACCGACGTTGACCGCCAGCGCGCCCTCGGCGCGACCCCCGTGAAAGTCGAAGGTCGGCTCCACGAGCCACGCGCCCGTGGGCGCGAGAATGCCGAGCTTGTCGTGCTCGAACGGCGCTGCGACCGCGAAGCCGTCTTCGAAGCGCTGCGCGATCCGAAGGCCGTGAGGAACCACCAGCGCACCGTGGCGGTCGACGTACCCAAACTCCCAACGTCCCATGTTCCCTCCCGTGGTGGAGCCTATCCCCAAGCCGGAGCGTGACGCCGACCTCCTGAGCACGACTCGGGCCAACCCGAAACGAGGCTCACACGCCGATTCGACTGCGCTCGAAGTGCAACGAGGCCCACTCGCTGCACTCGAAGCGCAACGAGCGCGGCGCGTTGCACTCGAAGCGCAACCCGAAGCCACAGCCGTCCGCCCTACCTCAAACGGGTGAGACAATGGCGATTTCTGACCGTCTTTCGCGCTCACTCACCGAAGAAATCGACGGCAACGAAGGAAAACCCCCGTTAGAACTCGGGCTCCATGCCGTACCGCTCGATCCTCCCCCAAGCGCTCTTGTGGGTTTGCGCGCTTGCCGGAAGCGCCTCTGCGCAGCTCGCGCCCCCCGTGCCGGACTCCTCCCCCTCGACGCCCTTCGGCGGGGTTCGCTACGGCGCGGTCGACGCCGCCACGGTGCGGGTCTTCGCGGTCGGCGACGTGGGCACCGAGCAGGTCCGTGGACGCACGCAGATGCGCGTCGTGGCGATTCCCGAGACCGGCCATGGCAGCGGGGTGATCGTCGATCCTCGTGGGGTGGTGGTGACGGCGGCGCACGTCGTCGCGGGCGCGCGTCACATCGCGGTTCGGCTGCCCGGCGCGGGAGGCCTGCTCGCGGCCGAGGTCGTTCACCAAGACGACCTGCTCGACTTCGCGCTGATCCTGGTCGCCGTCGACGGGACGTTGCCGAACGTTCTGCCGATCCCCGAAGCACCTCCGACGCTCTCGGTGCGCCAAACCGTCGACGCGGTCGGCTACCCGCTCGACGCGACGCGTGAGCACCCGCAATCGACGCGCGGCATCGTGAGCGCGGCGCTCGAAGACGGCCGCTTGCAGCTCGGCATCGCGGTGAACCCCGGCAACTCGGGCGGTCCGCTCGTCGACGAAAGCGAGTCGCTGGTCGGCATCGTGGTCGCGCGCGGCGACGTCTCCCGTGGGGTGCAAGGCATCGGCGTCGCGGTTCCGATGCAGCCGATTCGCGCAGCGTACGACCAGGCGCTCCGTGGCGCGTTCGCGCGGGCCGTGCGAAGCCTTCGCGCACGTCCCGACGCCGCGCGCAGCGCCGAGGTCGTCGACGCGCTGGTGCGCCTCGGGGGCGTGGAGGTGCTCGCGGAAGCGGCGGACATCGCGGATGGTGTCGCGGCGCCGCAACGCCTCGCGCATTTCGATCAGGTCGCCTCGCAGACGAACGACCCGTCGCTCTTGGCGTTGCTCGCCGCGTACTTCTGGGACGCGTCGCTCGTCATCCTCGAGCGTAGTGGCGGTGCCGCGACGCCCGCGCACTTGCCGCCCGGCGGTCCGCGCGACGTGGCGACGCGCGCGCAGACCCGAGCCCGCGAGCTCGCGCAAAAGGCCGCCGAGCTCGACCCGACGTTGCCGACGCGTTCGCCTTTCGTGGCCTATCTGGCGACCGGGCGAACGGCCGAGCCCGCGTACGGCGGAAACGCGATGTGGAGCTCGACCTCGCCCACACCAGCTCCGCCACGCGAGCGACGTCAGGACACGTCGAAGGGCTGGTTCCCGATGATCACCGGCGGCTACCAAGCCGACGTGGCGAGCACGCCTTCCAACGGCTTTCAGCTCGCGTTCTACGCGCCGCTCGTGCTGACGGGAACGCGCGCTTCGTCGGTTCGTTTTGCGTTCGGCCTGGGTGTGGCCTTCTCGTTCAACCGCCAAGGCGACGACTACTGGGACGACGAATGGGACTCGATGGACGTCTACGCCCTCGTCGGTCCGTCGCTCCGCTTCGGCCGAAGCAGCATCGGCGGCATCGTGCAGGTCGCATGGGCCCCGGGCGCACGAAACGGTTGTCCAGACTGCTACGGGGACGACTCGTGGGAACCGACCTTGCTTTCTTTCCGCCTCTCGGCGGGGCCGACGTTCGGTCGTTTTCACATGGCGGTGACCGCACGCATCGCCGAAGGCCACGTGGAACCTGGGTACGACGACGGCATGCTCGTCGCGCAGATCGGCGGCGCGGCTGGGTTGAGCTTCTGACCGTCGGTCGGCCTCGAGCGGCTCAGCGACGGCGCGCCGTGTCGAGCTCGCCGAGCTTCGCGATGCGACGCGCGCGCATCACGAGCGCCGCGTTCGCGAGACCGAGCCGCGCGCAGAGCTGACCGACCGGGCCTTCGTCGTCGGCGTCGAGCGCCCGTTCGAGCGCGTCCGCGAAGCGGAAGGCGGCCTGTTCGTCTTGCGCCTCGGTGCCGCGGCGAAAGGTGCCGAGCAACGCGAGCTCACACAGCGGGGAGTCGGCTTCGAGCGACGCGCGCGAGGACACGACGACCGACACGCGTGCGTGCTCGTGGTCGACGCGAAGATGAACGAAGCGACGAGGCGCGGAAGGCCCCGGCGGACGAGTGGAAACGGACCGAGCGACGGCCATGCCGGAGGCCTAACCCAATCGGGGGAACGCGCAGTGACGAACTCGCCAAGAAGCGAAGAATTTCCCGCAAAATCAGCGGATTCGTCCACTCGGAGCGCACGTTCGCGATGCGAACAGGCGTCGCGTTTCAGCAGCACGCGCAACACCCGTCACGGCTGAAACCGAGCCTCAGGCGACGCTGAGGACCTTGGTCATGCGAAACACGAGGGGCAGCGACGCCCACATGCCGTGCATCTGAATCTCACCGCGCTTGGAGGCTTCGAAGACCTCTTTGGCCACCGGACCTCGCGGGTCGGGCAAGCCGAAGCGGGGCTCGAGCTCGACGAGACTCATCTTCGTGTGCCACTCGGCGGGAGCTCGCACGGTGACGTCGGGAATGCCGGCGAAGCCGTCGTGCACGGTCACGCGACCGCCGTCGAACACGAGCGAGACCGTGAGTCCGAGGTCCGTCACGACGAGCGTGACCCGGCCGTGCATCTTCGCGACGGTCGCCTTCTTCTCCGGGCGCTCGTCGAGGCCTTGGCGAAGCAGCTGCGCGACCATCACGGCGTAGCCGTTGTCTTCGGCACGCGGGGCGAGGTGAATCGAAGGCTCCATGTCGGCTCCGGAAGGAAAGACGCCGCGAACGCTCGGCAGACCTCGGGATCACTCGTCGAGGAAGGTCGTCGGCACGGCGGTCGCGCTCGTGACGAGCGCGCGCGAGGACTCCACGAAACGCAGCATCGTGGGGAGGTGGCCCTTCGTCATCTTGAGCTTGCCCTCCATCATCGCCTTGATGGGATCGATCTCGCCGCGGATGACCTGCTTCCAACGCGCGTAGGGGGCGACGATGACGAAGGGCGTGTCCATCACCGCGTCCATGCCCTTCACGAGCTTCGCGCCACGGCACTCGCCCTTCTCGACGTCGAGGATCATGCCGACGTCCTCGTCGAGACCCATCGACGGATCGGCGGAGCAGACCATGGCGACCGCGCCGTACGTCCACGGCGCGCCGTGCTTGCGGTAGACCTCGTTGGCGTTGACGGCCTCGGCGAAGGCCGCGGTCCAGGGCTCGGAGGGGAACGAATGCGCCATCGGCCGCCCCGTATCGCGAGCGGTGGGACCCCGCAAGCCGCCGGTTGGTGCCCGTGCGGCGGGACTTGCCGGCTCCTGAAGCTCGGGAGACGCTTGTGCGCATGCTCGCGCCGGCCTGGCTCGTGTTCGTCGGACTCGCGCTCGCGGCCCCGCTCCTGGCGAAGTGGCTGGACGAGCGGGACCGACGTGCTCAGAAGGCCGCGAAGCGCTGACCGCTCCTGGAGAGCGACATCTCGGTCGGCTTCACGGAAGTGCGCGTCGGCATGGAGGACCGGATTCGAGGCCACCGCGCTCGAAGACGCCTACGGCTCCGCTCGCGCCACCGAAACACGAGGTCCGAGGCGCCTTCTCGGGCGGGGCCGGGCTCACGAGCGTGTGCCCGGTTGCCTCCCTGGTCGCGGGTGCGCATCCTCCGCGGCCCATGCTGCGACTTCACGACACGCTTTCCGGAGACAAGAAGCCCTTCGCGCCGCAAGAGCCCGGCAAGGCGAAGGTCTACGTCTGCGGCCCGACCGTCTACGACTACGCGCACCTCGGACACATCCGCTGCTACGTGGTCTACGACGTGCTCGTGCGGCACCTCCGCCGCAGCGGTCTCGAGGTCAAGTACGTCCGCAACGTCACGGACATCGACGACAAGATCCTCAAGCGCGCCGCCGAGAACGGCGAGACGCCGCGCGAGCTCGCGGAGCGTTTCACCGCGCTCTTCCACGAGGACATGGCGCGCGTCGGCAACCTCCCGCCGGACGTCGAGCCGAAGGTCAGCGAGCACCTGCCGCAGATCTTCGCGATGATTCAGCAGCTCATCGACAAGGGTCACGCCTACGAGGTCGACGGCGACGTCTACTTCGGGGTCGAGTCTTTCCCGACCTACGGCAAGCTGAGCCACCGCGACCTCGCGCAGATGAAGGCGGGCGCGAGTGAGCGCCTCGACGCCGAGCAGAGCGCCAAGAAGAAACACGCCGCGGACTTCGCGTTGTGGAAGAGCGCGAGCGACGGCGAAGGCTGGGACTCGCCGTGGGGTCGCGGCCGCCCGGGCTGGCACATCGAGTGCTCCGCGATGAGCACCGCGCACCTCGGCGACACGCTCGACCTTCACGGCGGCGGGCTCGATCTCGTCTTCCCGCACCACGAGAACGAGATCGCGCAGAGCGAGGCCGCGACCGGTCACGCGTTCTGCGACCACTGGGTCCACAACGGCTTCGTCGAGGTCGACAAGACCAAGATGAGCAAGAGCCTCGGCAACTTCTTCACCGCGCGTGATCTCTTCGAGCGCGTGGAGGCCGAAGCGGTTCGCTACTTCACGATGACGGTGCACTACCGCGCGCCGCTCGCGCTCGACTGGACGCTCGACGACGCCGGCAACGTCACGGGCTTCCCGCAGTTCGAAGAGGCGGAGCGTCGCGTCGCGTACGTGTACGGCACCAAGCAGCGCCTCGCCTCGATCCCCGAGGCGCGCATCGTGCCGCGTGAAGAGAAGCCGGCGCCGGAGATCGGCGGCTTCGACAAGGCGATGCACGCCGCGCTCGACGACGACCTGAACATGCCGGTCGCGCTCGCGGCGGTCAGCGAGATGCTCAAGGCGGTCAACGAGCTCTGCGACGTCGCGGCCACCAAGAAGGGCCAGGTCGCGCGCAGCTCGGTGGAGGCCGCGCAGAAGGCGCTTGCGGTGCTCGACGCACGACTCGGGCTCGGCGGCCAGGACGCGGGCGCGGTCTTGCTCCGCATTCGCGACCGGCGCGCCGCCAAGGCGGGCGTCGATTCGGCGCACGTCGAAGCCCAGATTCAGGCACGTGTGGACGCCCGAGCGGCGAAGGACTTCGCCAAGGCCGACGCGATTCGCGCCGAGCTCACCGCGAAGGGCGTCGAGCTGCACGACGGGCCCTCCGGCACGACCTGGACGATGGCGGGCTGAGCCGAACCCGACGAAGCGAAATCCCGCACCGCTTCTCGCGACGGCGGGACTTGAAGCGGAATCGTGCCCGGCGGAACGGACGTCAGTCCGTAGAGCGGCAGGATTCCGCGAAACTGCCGCCCCCACGCGCGAGCGTGGGTGGGGGCGATTTCGCGTTCTCGGGACGAGTCGCGCCGTGTCCTCTCGCCGCCAGCTCGCTCCGTCCGCGTCCTCCGACCGTGGCGCGGATCCATGCTTCCCCCGTCCGGGGTGTGTGAGGCATGCTCCTGCCTCAAGGGGCGATGACCGACGCACCGAAACCGCTCGCGCAGGGCGACCTCGCGCAGACGCCGCTGGCCCACGTCCTTCTTTCGTTGCTCGATCGTGGCCTCGACGGAACGCTCGCGATCTGGCCCGAGGGCCGCTCCGGCCAAGACCGAGTCCTCTTCGAGCAGGGTGTGCCGGTCGACGCGCGCTTGCTCGAGCCGGCCGCCACGCTCGAGCGAGGCCTGCTGCCGCTCTTCCAACGCGAGCGTGGCCCCTACGCGTTCTACGGCTCGGACCTCGTCGGCGAGACGAAGCTGCGCAGCGCCGTCGATCCCTACCATCTGTTGGCCGCGTCGTTGCGAGGCGGTTTTCGAACCGACGTCGTCGAGGCCGTGATCGCGCGCTACGGCGACCGCCCGGTCCGCGTCAACGCCTCCACCGCCTTGGCGCGCTTCGAGCTCATCCCGAAGGAACGGGCGGTGCTCGACGTGCTTCGCGCAGAACCTCAGTCCGCCGGTGCGCTCGCCCACACGACGGGTGAGCCGAAGATCGTCTCCCGCCTGCTCTACCTGCTCGCGATCACGCAGCAGCTCGAGCTCTTCACGGGCGAAGTCGGCCGCAAGAGCTTGGTCGAGGCCACGATCTCCGGCGCGGCCCCCCCGGCGAAAGCGCCACCGAGCGCCCAGCCGGCGCCCTCGTCGAAGCCGAAGGACGAGTTCGAAGAGACGTTCTTCGTGCCCCCGAGCGGCTCGCCCCCCGCGTCCCAACCGAGTGCCAGCCCGCGGGCCACCAGTGGCGCGGCACCGCGTCCGAGCATGACCGCACCGCCGAGCACGTCTTCGCGACCGAGCGGCGCTTCGCCACCGAGCACGCCCGAGCCGAGCGCGCGCCGACCGGGCGACCCCGAGCCGCCGCCGCCGATGCCGACGGGCTTGGCCGCCGAGCACGAGAAGCGTTGGCGTGAGATCGTGAGCTACGCGGAGACCATCGACACCCAGAACTTCTTCGAAATGCTCGGCGTGTCGCAGACCGCCAGCCCCGACGAAGCGCGCACCGCGTACTTCGCGCTCGTGAAGAAGTGGCACCCGGATCGGCTCGCGCCGGACCTCTTGCCGCTCAAGCCGGTCGCCGAACGAATCTTCCGCCACCTCACCGAAGCGCACGAGACCCTCGCCGACGTCGACAAGCGCGGGCCTTACCTCAAGAGCGTCCAAGGCGGTGGCGGCACGCCAGCGGCCGAGCGCGAGCTGCAGGCGGTGCTGGAAGCGGCGATGCAGTTCCAGAAGATCGACGTGCTCGTTCGCCGTCGTGACTTTCTCACCGCGCTGAAGCTGCTCGACGAGATCCTGCTGCTCGCGCCCGAAGAAGCCGACTACCACGCGGCGCGTGGCCAAGTGCTCTTCAAGATGCACGGCACACAAGACGCCAAGCAGGTCGAGGCGGCGTTGCGGGCGGTCGAAGCGGCGTTGACCCGCGACGACCGCTGCGAGCGCGCGTTGGTCACGAAAGCCGAGATCCTTCAACGCACCGGCAAGGAGAACGAGAGCTTCGCGATCTGGGCGAAGGTCTACGAGCTCTACCCGAAGAACGTCGACGCACAGCGCATGAAGCGCCTCGCGGACATGCGCGGCGTGACGAGCGCGAGGCCATCCTCGAGGCCATCGAAGCCGCCGGGCAGAACCAGCCAACGACCGCCCCCGAAGGACGACGGCGGTGGCCTCCTGTCGAAGCTCTTCGGCGGCAAGAAGAAGTGAGCCCCCCCGCGCACGGGTTTCGACCGCGTGCAGGGAGAAGGAGCCGCTGCACACGTGCGCTTCTCGTGGGCCCGTCACGTGCACGAGTGCGCTCCGTCCGAGAGACAGGGCCTCTCGGGTGTCCCGTGGCCTTCGCGCCGCGCTCAGGGCGCGCGCAGCGCGTAGAGGTGACGGTCGTCGCTTCCGAAGTAGAGCGTCCCGTCCGGCGCGAGCGCGGGGCTCGAATCGACGTCGGCGTTGGCTTCGAACGCCCACCGAAGCTCTCCCGTCGGTGCGAGCGAGTAGAGGTAGTCGTCGTGCGCACCGAAGTAGACGTTGCCCGCGCGGTCGACGAGTGGCCCCGACGCGACGCCAATCTCGGTGGTGTCCGCGACCGTCACGCCGAAGTGCCAGCGCTCGTGTCCATCGGCCGCGTCGAGGCAGACGACACGCGGGCGCGGCCCGAACACGCCGACGTACACCGCACCCCCGGGTCCGAGGCCGACCGGCGCGCGCACCATGCCCTCCATCGCTGCAGACCAGCGAAGCGTTCCGTCCGGCGCGAGGGCGTAGACCTTTCGGTCGTCGCTTCCGAAGTAGACGGTGCCGTCGTCGCCGATCGCGGGGGACGAGTCGTTGTCGTCTTCGGTGCGGTAGGACCAGCGCAGCTCTCCGTCGGGGCTGATCGCGTAGAGATGATCGTCCTGCGAACCGACGTAGATGGTTCCGTCGTCGGCGATCGCGGGCGTGGTGAAGATCTTGCCGCTCGCGCGAAAGCTCCAACGCACGGTTCCGTCGCGCTCGAGCGCGAAGAGCTCCGCGCCCGCCGCGACGTGCAAGCGGCCGTTCGGTCCTTGCGTCAGGCCGGTGTCCGCGTCGCCTTCGGTGGGGAGGCGCCAGCGAAGGTCCCCCTCGGACGTGAAGCTCGAGATCGCGCGTGCATCGCTGCCGACGTAGACGTTGCCTTGGTCGTCGACGAAGGGCGTCGAGTAGATCGGTCCGCCGAGCTCTCGAGACCAACGCTCGCGACCGTAGGGCGTGAGCGCGTGAAGCGTGCCGCCGTGATCGGCGACGTAGACCTCCCCCTCGGGCCCGACCACCGGCTGCGCCGTGATGCGACCCGTGGTCTCGTGGCGCCACGCGAGCTCCGCCGCGCGTGGTCCGACGTACGCGCTGCGACCGGTGTGGCGACGGTCCCCACGAAACTGCCGCGGCGGCCCCTCGGGCCAGTCGGCGTCGTCGGGCGGGGTCGTCGGCGCCGGCGCGGCCTCACCAGGCACCGTCAAACCGGGGGCCGCCGCAGGTGCGCGCAACGACGCTTCGTCGTCACGCCCCAGCCACAGGACCAACATCGCCCCCGCCGCGCCGAGCCACATGGCGACGAGCAAGACGGTGCGTCGGGGAGCAGAGGGCGCGGGGCGCTCCGGCGGGGTCGTGGGCTCGTCGCTCGGCACGTGGCTCGTTATCGCGACCGGGGTGTGCACGCAACGAAAGCGCAGAAGCCCGAGCCTGCGTGGCGTCGCGAGCTCCCTTTTTGCCCACCGGACGGGTCGCGTGTCTGGCGGCCGCCACGCCGTCGCCGCCCATCCGCCGCCACCCACGTCGCAAGCCCTCGAAATCACACGACCGGCCGCCGGCACACCGCCTGCTCTTCGAGCGCACCATGACTGGACCCCGCGAACGCCTCGTCGACGAAGGCGTGGCCTCTCTCTCCGACGTCGAGCTTCTCGTCGTCTTGCTCGGGACCGGCGTCGTCGGTACCGACGTCCACACGTTGGCGCGACGGCTCCTCGAAGCGGTCGGCGACCTGAACGCGCTCCTTCACGCGAGCCCCAGCGAGCTCGCCGCGGTCCCCGGCGTCGGTCCGGGCAAAGCCGCGCGGGTGGTGGCGTCCATCGAGCTCGGACGCCGCGCGCTGACCCGCCCCTTGCCCAAGGGAAGACGCCTCGTGTCGAGCCGAGACGTCGACGCCGCGCTCCGCCCTCGCCTGGCCCGCGAGGAGGTCGAGCACTTCTTCGCGATCCTCCTCGACGCCAAACACCGCCCTACCGGAACCGTGCGGCTCTCTACGGGAAGCCTCGTCGCGTGCCCGGTCGATCCAGCCACCGTCTTTCGGGTGCTCGTGCGCCAAGCGGCGGCGGCCGTGGTCTTCGTCCACAACCACCCCTCCGGTCATCCCGACCCGAGCCCCGAGGATTTGGCCCTCACCCACCGCCTTCGGGACGCCGGCGATCTGCTCGGCGTGGAGGTCCTCGACCACGTGATCATCGGATCCGAGGGCTACTTCTCGTTCCTGGACGCGGGGCTCCTTCGCCGCGATCCCCACCCATCGCGGGAAAAACCGTGCGAAGCGGGGCTCGGAACGCCGGAGTCGACGCGGACGGCTCGTCCTTGACTCCCCCAAGGCGCCGTGCATACTGCCCGCCCCTTGCGACCCGCTTCCGTCGGGTCCGACAGGACTTCCCCTCTGGGCCAAATCCAGCGGGCTCAACCCCTCCACACGGAGCTACTCCCGTGAAGCGCACGTATCAGCCCAGCCGAGTTCACCGCAAGCGCACCCATGGTTTTCGTGCCCGCATGAAGACCAAGGCCGGCCAGCAGGTTCTTCGTCGCCGACGCGCCAAGGGCCGTCTTCGCCTCGCCGTCGACACCTTCAAGAAGTGAGCTGCGGCGGGCTTTCGCCCGCAGGCGGCCTCACGCCGCACGCAGACCTTCGACGATGTCGCAGCGGGACGACGGCCTCCCTGGCGGCCGCTCCGAGACGTTCGGGGCGGCCGATCGCGTTCGACGACGTGGGGAATATCGGCAGATCCAGAGCCGGGGCACCAAGGTGCACTCCCGGCGTTTCCTCTGGATGGTGCACCCCTCGCTGGTCGGCTCGGACGCCCCGCGCCTCGGCATCGTGGTGACCAAGAAGCTCGGATGTGCCGTGCGGCGAAACCGGATCAAGCGCGTTCTGCGCGAGGTCTTTCGACGAAACCGCACGCTCTTCCCCGACGGGGTCGACGTGGTCGCGGTCGCGAAGAACGGCCTGGACGTCGCGAGCCTCGGCTACCACGACCTCCTCGAAGAGATTCGCGCGGCGCGGCTGAACCTTCAGCGTGCTGCCCGTCGAGCCCAGGCCGCTGCCGCCAGCCGCGAAGAGAAGGCCTCGTGACGGAGCGCTCGTTTCCCCCGGACCGGAAAGACACACGCCCTCTGGCGCGTAGTCTCGGTCTTCTCGCCACCGCCGGGTTGCGCGAGCCCGGCGCAGTTGGCAAAGGGTCCCGGCTGCGAGCGCCCTCCCCCCTCTCGCTCTGCCCCTGCGTGATCCCTCATGGATGACCCGAAGCGTCAGTTCCTCTTCGTCGGCGTCATCGGCGCCCTCGCGCTCGGCCTCTACTTTTGGCAGTCCGCGACCGCGCCGGAGGCCCCGCCGCTCGAGGCTGCGACCGCCGAGGAAGCGCCCGCCGCGGGCAGTGAGGTCGCAGACGACGAGCCCCCGGCCGCTTCGCCGGTCGACGCCGAGGCCCGCGCCGCCGCCGAGCAGCGCTTCTCGATCGAGACCGAGCACTTCGTCGCCGAGCTGAGCTCGCTCAGCAGCGGCGTGGTTTCCTACCTTCCGAAGGACCACCGCTACGAGAAGAACGGCGAGCCGATGCAGCTCGTCACGACGCAGCGGGACACCTTCCACCCGCAACGCGTCGAGCTTCGCGGCGTCACCGTGCCCGCCGATGCGGTGTGGCAAGGCGAGCAGATCTCGCCGACCGAGGTCGTCTTCCGCTGGCAGGGCGACGGCTTCGAGGTGAGCCGCCGTGTGGTCGCCGGCTCTGCGCCCTACCAGCTCTGGAGCACCGTCGAGGTGCGCAACACCGGCCGCGCGACGCGCCCGGTCGGCATCGCCTTCCACACCGCACATTACGTCGCGAAGGACGCCGAAGAGTCGGGCTTCATCGGCGCGCCCTCGACCGCGATGAGCTTCGGTGTCTGCCGCTACGGCGACGGCACGGTCGAGCGCGAGCGGGGTGACGCGCTCGCGAAGGAGCCGATGGGCTTCGGCCCGAACGTGCAGTGGGCCGGCATCACCGACGCCTACTTCTCGAACGTGATCGCCGCCGACGAGCCCGCCGCCGCACGTTGCGTGCTTCGTGGCTCGCTCCGTGGTGGCACCGTCGACGATCCCCACGGCACGCTCTTCGAGAGCGAGCTTCGCTTCCCGCGCGTCGAGCTCGAGCCGGGAGCGACGACGAGCGCACGCGCCGTCGGCTACATCGGCCCCAACGACCGCACCACGCTTCGCGCCGCGGGCCACGAGTTGGTCGAGATCATCGACCTCGGTTGGTTCTCGTTCATCGCGGACGGCCTCACCGACCTCCTGGGCGTCATCCAGGGCTTCGTCGGCAACTGGGGCTTCGCGATCATCCTGCTCACGCTGCTCGTGAAGCTCGTCTTCTTCCCGCTGACCATGAAGAGCTTCCGCTCGATGGCCGGCATGCGGAAGATCAAGCCGCAGATCGACGAGCTGAACGCGAAATACGCCGACGACCGCGAGAAGAAGGCGGCGGCGATGATGGAGCTGTATCGAAAGGAGAAGATAAACCCGGCGTCGGGTTGTCTTCCCTCGCTGCTCCAGATGCCGGTGTGGTTCGCGCTCTACCGCTCGCTCTCGACGAACATCGAGCTGTACCACGCGCCCTTCGCGCTCTGGTGGACCGACCTCTCGGCTCCCGATCCCTTCTTCGTCCTGCCCGGCCTGGTGGCGGTGCTCATGCACCTTCAGCAGCGCTTCACGCCGTCCACGATGGACCCCGCGCAGGCGAAGATGATGATGTACTTCATGCCGATCATGATCGGCGCCTTCATGCTCTTCTTGCCCGCCGGTCTCTGCCTTTACATGGTGACCAACTCCACCCTCACGATGCTCCAGCAACGCATGATCTACGCGAAGCTGGACCGTGAGGACGCGGCCAAGAAGGACGCACCCGCGACCTCGGACGACTCCGACGACGCGGACGACGATGACGACGACTCGAGCGAGGCGAGCGGCCTCGAGCCCGCCACGGGAACGTGGGGGAGCTCGCGCACGGCCCGACGCCTCGAGCGCAAGACTGCGAAGAAGAGGCAACGGCGTGGATGACCGCAAAGACAAGCCGCAGGACGGCGCGCTCTTCGTGACGAGCGCGGCGCCCGAGAAAACTCGGGCCCCGGCCAAGGACGTGGACGACGAGGGCAAGGCGGAAGAAGCCGCCGAGCTCCTCGACGAGATCCTCGAGCTCATGGACCTCGACGTGGACGTCGACGTTCGTGCCGAGGACGACGAAGAGATCGTGCTCGACATCACCGGCCGCGACGCCGGACGGGCCATCGGCAAGAAGGGCGCGACGCTCGACGCGCTTCAGTTCGTGCTGAACAAGATCCTCAACCGCACCCCGGACAGCCGCCGCCACATCATCGTGGACAGCGGCGACTACCGAGAGCGGCACGAGCAGGGTCTGGTCACCCTCGCCAAGCGCGAAGCGAAGCGCGCGGTGACGGAGGGGCGCACGATCACGCTGCAGCCGATGAGCGCGCGTGACCGCCGCGTCATTCACCTCTCGCTCGCGAAGCTCGAGGGCGTCACCACGCTCTCGCAGGGCGAAGGCGCGCAGCGCCGCATCCAGATCATCCCGCAGCGACGCCGCAGCGCGCGC
This sequence comes from Sandaracinus sp., assembly GCA_020633125.1. Lineage (GTDB taxonomy): Bacteria > Myxococcota_A > Polyangia > Polyangiales > Houyiibacteriaceae > JACKEH01. The sequence goes on from JACKEH010000007.1 coordinate 136,307, forward strand.
TGAGCGACGACCTACCCGCGCACGAGCCCGGCTTCGGACCGGGCTCGTCGCGTTCCGTCGGCGTGCCTCCTGCTCGGAGCCGACTGTCGCCGCAGGCCCCGAAGAGGCGTCGGCACGCGGCAAACGCGGGAGCCCGATGGCGGAAGGCCCCCGGGTGCGATATGGGAGCCCGGTCGTGGCGGAAGAACCGCAGCAGCCGGAGCGATTCGGCGACTTCGAGGTGGTGGGCCGTTTGGGCGCCGGAGGCATGGCGACCCTCTACGTCGCGCGGCGTGCCGACGCAGAGCAGCCCACGCCGGTCGCGATCAAGGTCGTTCACCAACACCTCTCCTCCGATTGGGAGGCGATGCGTTGGTTCATCGACGAAGCCCTGATCTCCATCCGCATTCGCCACCCGAACGTGGTGCGCGTCGACGAGCTCGGGGAGCAAGGCGGCCTCTACTACCTCGTCATGGAGTACGTCCACGGAGCGTCGCTGGCGCAGATGCTCGCGGCGCTCGGACGACAGGGCAAACGCCTCGACCCCTGGCTCTCGGCGTGGGTCGTCGCGCGCATCGCGGAAGGCCTTCACGCCGCGCACGAGCTGCGAGGTGACGAGGGCGAGCTCCTCGGCGTCATTCACCGCGACATCAGCCCGCAGAACGTGCTCGTTTCCCACGAGGGCGAGGTGAAGCTCGTCGACTTCGGCATCGCGAAGGCGCGGGGGCGTGCCGAGCGCACGCGCGAAGGCGAGCTGCGCGGGAAGATTCGCTACCTCGCCCCCGAGCAGGTGGCGGGTGCCGCGCAGGACCGACGCGTCGACCTCTTCGCGCTCGGCGTGGTGCTCTGGGAGATGCTCACCCAACGACGCCTCTACGCGAGCCTCTCGCAGGACGAGCTGCTCGAGGCGATTCGCGACCCACGCGCCGAGCGGCCGAGCCTCTACCAACAAGACATTCCGCCGGGCCTCGAAGGCTTCGTGCTCAACTGCATCGCCGCCAAGCCCGAGGAGCGGCCCCAGACCGCCGAGGTGATGCGCAACGAGCTGGAGGAGGTGCTTCGCAACGCTCCTCCGGAGTTCGACGGGCAACGCGCGCTCTCGGCGCTGATTCAGGACGTGCTCGGCGAGACCCTGTTGGCGAGCCTTCGCGCGATGCCGCCCGAGCTGGCGCAAGCCGCGGGCATCGATCTCGTCGAGCCGACGATCCCACGCGTGCGCCGGGACGAGACCGGAAAGCTGATCCTTCCGGCGGAGCCTGTGCCCGTGCCGGTGCCGGAGAAGAAGCCGGCCGGTGGAAGTCGCACCGAGGTCGTGCTCTGGGTCGTCGCCGTCATCGCGGCGCTCGGCGCGTTCGTCGGCGCGGCGTGGTTTCTGCTCTCCGACGGCTGACGTCGGAGAGAATCCGACGGCTGACGCCGGGTCGCGTCAGCGACGACGCAGGTGATGCTCGGTGAGTGCGAGCGTGACTCGACCGATGTCGATCGGCTTTCGCAAGAGACGGTCGCCGCCGTAGCGACGCACTTCGTCCTCGGGGTACGCCCCCGTGCGCGCCGTGAGCAGGATGGGCACGTCGATCCGCGGCAGGTTTCGCGCGAAGGGCGGCAGCGCTTGCGAAGGCACGCGTTGCCGCAAGATGCGGGTCAGCAAGATGCCGTCGAGCACCGAGCCCGGAAGGTCGATGTCGAGCATGACGGCGACCAGGTCGTTCGCGTAGGTGCGCACGAGCTCGCACGCCTCGCGGTCGTTCTCGGCACGGAGCAGTCGGTAGGCGCGACGCAGACGCTCGCTCGCCGTGCTCCAGCTCTGATCGTCGACGTCGACGTAGAGAACGAGCGCGCGCCCGTCGGCTTCGTTCGTGGGCAGCGCCGTCCACCCGGGCGCCGGAGACCGTGCGACGTCGCTCACGAGTCGTCTCCCTTGCCACGGACGCCAATCGGTCGAATCGCGTGCACGACCACGGGCGGGGGACCGCCGAGCATGGTCGGATCTGGATCGTCCGCGCGCTTCATCTCGGCCTCGGTGCGCGGCACGTCCGGCGGAGGCGGCGGCCGCGAGCCGAAGGGCATCGTGGGACGCGGCCCCTTCCCCAGAATCGGCCCCTTCGTCTGCCCGAGCGCCTGCTCGACGGCTTCACGCGGCAGGGCGCGCGTGGCTTCGTCGTCGTCGTCGTCGGGAGGCGAAGGCGGCGACGAGATCGTGGTCGGCGGCACGACGATCTCGTCCGAGGGGCGGACCGCGGTCTCTTCTTCGAAGACCAAGAGCGGGTTGTCGACCATGCGCGTGGGCTCGCGCATCTCGTCCACACCCTCGTTCTCGGTGTGGTCGTCGAAGTCGACCTTCTCGCGGGTCGTCTCACGTGGCGGCGGCGCGAAGCTCCGATCGACGACCGGGCGCCCTTCGAGCACCCGCTGCAACCCGCGCACGGCGTCGAAGAGCTGCTGCAAGAGCGAGTCGCCAGGGCTCTTGCTCGCCAAGCTCCGGTAGATGGACGTCGCTCCGTCCAGGTTGCCCATGCGCAGCTGCATCGCCGCCGCCGGCCGGCCCGCGACCGGCACGGTCTGAAAGCCCGTGAGCTCGGTCTGGAGCTGCGTCGTCATCTCGCGCGCGAGCAGCGCCGTCATCGGCAAGAGCGCCCGCGCGTCGACGTCGTCGGGTCGACTCCTCGCGTAGGCCTCCGCCGCTTCGTGCACGCCTTCGAGGTTTCGTTGCGCGAGCGGCACACGCAGCACCGCGGCGAGCGCGGAAGGCGCCATGCCCGTGGGCGCGTCGTCGTCGGGCGCGGAGCCCGCGTTGTCGAGCAGCATCCAGCGCAGGAGCGCGAGCCGACGCTCGGCCCAACCGGGCAACGCCCCTTCGCGGAGCCGGTCTTCGAGGATCGCGAGCGCGACCGACGCCCCGCCGCTGAGCAACTCGCGGTGCATGTGCACGAGCGCTTCTTCGGCGTGGGCGGGCACGGGCGAGAGCAGCTCGCCGAGCAGGTTCGACCACTCTTCTGCGAGCTGTCCGAGGTCCACCCCGGCGAGCAGCGCCGACGCTTCGACCAGCCAGCCCTCACGAATCCAGCGGTCGACGAGCTCGAGGTCGAGGGTCGGAGTCGCCCCCGGCGGCAACGAGCCCCCACGCTCCAACGTGGCGAGCGCGAAGTGGGCATCCCCGTCGTGACCCCCGCGGGCCAACGCGCCACGCAGCACGATCTCGGCTTCGCGAAAAGCCCCTCGCGCCACCATCGCGCGCGCGACGTCGACGGGCGACGGAATCGGCTCGTTCACGGCGCTCTCCCTCGGTCCGGACTCGGCCCCCCGCGTCGCATCGGAGCGAGGGTAGCAGCTTCGGGAGATGGGTCGCGTTTCATGCGTCGGGGGCGTAGACGACGGCACGCCGGTGGGCGCCGCTGGACGGCACTTCGTACGCGCGGTCGCCCTCGACCTTCCACCCGTTCGACGCCGGTTCCTCGCCGCGACCGAGCAACACGACGACCCGCCCCGCGAACCCCGAGGCACGTCGCAGCCACTCGTCCGGGGCGAAGGTCGCGCGGGAGAGCGCCACGTCCACGGGGGCGTGCCCCTCGTCGCCCAGCTTTCCCTCGACCACCTTCGCGCGCGAGGCGAGCCCCAACGAGCCGATGGCCGTTCGCAGGAAGGTGACCCGACGACGTCGCGGCTCGAGCAGCTCGATGCGCAGGTCCGGACGCAACAGCGCGAGGGGAATCGTGGGCGCCCCGACCCCCGCGCCGACGTCCAGCACCGTGGCGCCCGAAGGCACGAGGTTCACGAGGGCCGCCGCATCGAGGAAGAGGATCTCCGCCAACGCCTGGGCGCTCTCGGCCGCGACCAAGTCGGTGCGCTGGCCCCATTGGCCCACGAGCTCCGCGAAGCGAAGCCAACCCGCGCGGGCCTCGCCGAGCTCGACGCCCAGTACCTCGGCGACCGCGTCCACCGCCTGGGCGTCGCGGGCCGGTTGAAACGCGACGACGCTCATTCGCGGACGACCTCGACCTCGAGCGTCGACTCTCCGGACGCGAGCTCCTGGGAGAGCGGGAGGCGGTCCTCGCGGTCCCCACAGAACTCCGCCCAAGCCTGCAAACCGCCGTCGCGGTTGCGGCCGTTGAGACGGCACGCGTGGTACGCGCGGTGCGCGTGCTCGAGGTAGGGCGCCGCTTCGGCGCGCACGACGTCACGAAAGGCGTCGGCGATCTCGGGCTCGTCCAAGAGCTCTCGGGGCAGGGGCACGTCGAGCAGCGTGCGAGCGAGATCCTCGTACATCAACCCGACCAAGCCGCCAGCCCAAACCCGCTGGCGGTGCGTCTCTTCGGCGATGACGTCGAGCTCCGCGCGCGCCGCTTCGACCAGCCGCGACTTCTCGCGCACCCAAGAGCGCAGCTCCGTGTCGGCCCACTCCTGAAGCTCGGCGTGCGTGCCGCCGCGAGGCGCGGGATGAGGCCGCGGAAGCTCGAAGCTCTGTTCGGTGAGGAGCCACGCGAAGCGCGCGCGCTCGGAGAGCTCGGCGTCGTCCACGCCGCGTCCCGGCAGACACTCCATGCTCGGGATCGCGTCGGCGTCGCCCGGCATCACCGAGACGTTCGCGCTCGCACCGCAGGCCGCGAGCAAGAGGAGGAGGGCCCCACGCACCCGAGGGAGGATGCCAAAGAACCGCGCCGGGATCATGCGAAGGCGCGACCAGGAGGCGGAAGAGGTCGAAAGGTCACCGCTCGTCGCCCCGCGGTCCCCCGTGCAAAGACTCGAAGCGCTTTCCATCGGACTGGTAGGCTGGTGGCGATGGTGGGGCCTCTCCCGAAAGCCGGCGAACGGATCGCAGGCCGCTACTTCGTCGTCGGCAAGCTGGCGGCGGGCGGCATGGGCCTCGTCCTCGCGGCGCGCGACGAAGAAGACGGGGGCCGGCCGGTCGCGCTGAAGCTCTTGCACCCAGAGCTCGCCGGTGACCCGGAGATGCAGCGCCGGTTTCGGCGCGAGGCGGCGGTCCTTCGCGCGCTCGAGCACCCGTCGGTGGTACGAATCCTCGACGTCGGTCACGACGAGCGCGATCGGCTCTTCACGGTGATGGAGCTGCTCGAAGGCGAGACCTTGTTGCAGCGCCTGGAGCGCCGAGGACGGCTCGAGCTCGAGGAGACGGTCGCGATCGCGCGCGAGCTGGGGGCCGCCCTCGACGCGGTGCACGCGCACGGCGTGATGCACGGCGACCTCAAGCCGGCCAACGTCTTCCTGCTCGAAGGCGAGGGGCACACCCAGGTGAAGCTCGTCGATTTCGGCACCTCGAAGGTGCACGGCCTCGAACGCCTCACGCGCACCGGCGAGCTGGTCGGCACGCCCACGTTCATGGCGCCGGAGCTCCTGACCGGTGACGGCGCGCTCGACACGCGTTTGGACGTCTACGCGTTCGGCGTCTTGCTCTACGAGGCGTTCGCGGGCGCGCCGCCGTTCACCGAGCGACACCCCGGCAAGCTGCTCTTCCAGATCGTGATGGGGCAAGGCGTCCCGCTCGCGCGGCATCGCCCGGACCTTTCGCCTGCGGTGCTCGACGCCGTCGCGAAGGCGATGGCGCCCAAGAAGGACGACCGCTTCCGAACCGCGGGCGAGGTCGTCGCCGCGTTGCTCGCCGCGACGTAGCGGAACGTTCCACGGTCACGCGTCGCTCCCGTGCTGCGGAAAATGCACGAGCGTGGGAATGGTGGCCATGCGCGGGCGTTGTCCTGCCCGAACGCGGCTCGGGCGCGGAGATCCTTCCCACGGTGTTCCCGTCCTCTCCCATCTCCCCCATCCCACCCCGGCCGGATCTCCCGCCCGCCGTCGTTCGGTTTGATCGGAGGGGCGTTCCGGCGCCCCTCCCCCCATCGGGCAAAGCCCGAGTGGGGCCCCCCTCCACCCACCGGTCCGCGGGGTCAACCGCGGACCCGCGTCGTTGGACGGCCACCCGCACGGTTGGCCGCGTCACGAACGTGGCAGGGCCCCCCATTGCGGTCTGGGGCGATCGGACTATGCTCGCGCCCACGATGCGCCTGGCATGGCTGACCGGCGTCCTCCTCTTGCTCGCGCCTTCGATGGCGTCGGCGTCGGAGACGTGCGTCTGCTGGACCGGCCTCGATGCGCCCGTGAGCGAGATGTCGCCCGACCTTCTGCGTCGCCTCGTCGAGGCCCGCGCGCAGATGTCGCGTGAGCAGGAGCGCACCGCGCTTCGCCTCGTCGGGCAGGCCCAAGCGGACGTCGTTCGGGCGGCGCGCCTCGACGACGCGCTCTCGCGGCCGCTCGACGAGATCGCCAGCCTCCCGCCCGCCCCGCCAGCCGAGCGAGTGCTCTGGTGCGACGGAAGCGACGATCCGCGTTGCACCCCCGGCACGCCCGCCCCCGTGAGCGCGGAGGTCGCGAGCGGTCCCCCGGGTGCCCTCACTCACGCGCTTCACGCGCCGTCAGGTCGCCCGCGAGCGACCCATCGCCACGCGCACTTCGGACTCTCGGCTCACGCCGCTCTTCTCGCGTCGCTCGAGCGACCCCCGCGAGTCTGAGCGCGACGTTCCGTTTCGACGCGCGTGTTCGACCCTCGGCCCGTGCTCGGCGGTGCTCTTCGGAGCTCGGTCGAAGCGAGGTCGAGAAGAGCGCTTCTGCGAGGTGAACGCCTCGCACGAGCCCACCTCCTCGACCCCGCACGTCGTACGCCCCGTCACGGCGCTGCGTCCGTCGGAGCGAGGAACGTCGTCGGGGCACGTTCGAAGCCGACGTGCCCCGAACGTGTGAACCGTGCGCTCGCCCTCGCGAGCGACGCGGCGACGCCCCACGGCGCGCCGCCCCGAGAGAAGCGCCCTGTCGGCGCGAAACCACGACGCGCGGTGCGTCGTGGAGTGTCCGTTCAGCTTCGCGTGGGATCCCCCCACGCCCTAGGAGTCATTCATGAGTCGAGGATCAGCCATCATCGCGATCATGATCGCGTTCGTCGGCGGCTTTGCCATTGGGCAGGTCACCGGCGGTGGAAGCGGCGAGGAGACCGAGGTCGCCGACGTTCGCGTCGAAGCGCCCGTCGAGGCCGCTCGTGGCGCCGGCGCCCCCGAGGGCGCCCCGCCCCCGGCGAGGTCGTCCGTTACCGCGTCCCCGTGACCGCGGATCAGCCGAGCAAGGGCCCGGAAGACGCGCTCATCACCATCGTCGAGTGGTCGGACTTCCAGTGCCCGTTCTGCAGCCGCGTGGGCCCGACGCTCTCGCGCATCCAGAACGAGTACCGCGGCCAGGTCCGCGTCGTCTGGCGCAACAACCCGCTCCCCTTCCACCAGGAAGCGGGTCCGGCGGCGCAGCTCTCGCTCGAGGCCTTCGAGCAGGGCGGCAGCGAGAAGTTCTGGCAGATGCACGACCTTCTCTTCGAGAACCAGCGTGCGCTCACCCGCGCCGACCTCGAGCGCTACGCGCAGCAGGTCGGCCTCGACATGGCGCAGGTCCGCGCGGCGCTCGACAACAACGAGCACCAGGCGAAGATCACCGCCGACCAGCAGCTCGCGGCGAGCCTCGGCGCGCGTGGCACCCCGGCGTTCTTCATCAACGGCGTGCAGCTCATGGGCGCGCAGCCCTTCGAGGCCTTCAAGGAGGTCATCGACCGCGAGATCGCGCACGCGCGTCGTCTCGTTCAGGGCGGCACCCCGCGCGCGCAACGTGTACGCCGAGATCATCCGCAACGGCCGCACCTCGCCCGCGCCGGAGCCCGCCGCCGCCCAGCCGCCGCGCAGCCGCAGCAGCCGCAGCAGCAGCCGGACCCGAACGCGGTCTACAAGGTCGAGATTCAGGCGCCGGCGCCGCAGCGCGGTCCGGACGACGCCCTCGTCACGATCGTCGAGGTCTCGGACTTCGAGTGCCCCTTCTGCAGCCGCGTCGAGCCGACGATCAACCGTCTCCTCGAGGAGTACCCGCGTGACGTCCGCGTCGTGTGGTTGAACAACCCGCTCCCCTTCCACCGCAACGCCGGCCCCGCGCACAACCTCGCGATGGAGGCCTTCGAGCAGGGTGGCAACGCGAAGTTCTGGGCGATTCACGCCAAGCTCTTCGAGAACCAGCGTGAGCTGACCCGCGAGAACCTCGAGCGCTGGGCGCAAGAGGCGGGTCTGAACATGGCGCAGGTCCGCGCGGCGCTCGACAACAACGAGCACAACGCGGTCATCGAGCGTCAGCAGGGCGTCGCTCGCGGCGTCGGCGCGACCGGCACCCCGAGCTTCTTCATCAACGGCCGCAACCTTCGTGGCGCGCAGCCCTACGAGCGCTTCAAGGCGATGGTCGACGAGGAGCTCGCCAAGGCGCGCGCGCTCGTCGAGCGTGGCACCCCCCGCAACCGCGTGTACGCGACGATCATCGCGGACGGCGCGACGAGCCCGCAGTTCATCGCGGCGCCCGGTGGCGCGCAGCCCGGCGCGGCGGCTCCGGCCCCGGCGCCCGAGCGCTACGAGATCCCGGTCCCCCGCAACGCCCCGACCAAGGGTGCGGCGCGTGGTGCCCGCGTGGTCATCCAGGAGTTCAGCGACTTCCAGTGCCCCTTCTGCGGCCGCGTGAACCCCACGATCGCGCAGATCCTCGAGGAGTACGGCGACCGCGTCCAGATCATCTGGCGCAACTACCCGCTCCCCTTCCACCAGCAGGCGCACCTCGCGGCGCAGGCGTCGCTCGAGGCCTTCCGCCAGGGCGGCAACGAGAAGTTCTGGGCCTACCACGACCTTCTCTTCACCAACCAGCGTGACATGGAGCGCCCGGCGCTCGAGCGTTACGCCGAGCAGCTCGGCCTGAACATGGCGCAGTTCCGCCAGGCGCTCGACACCGAGCGTCACAAGGCCGCCGTCGACGCCGACATGGAAGCGGTCCGCACGGCCGGCGCCCAGATCGGTACGCCGAGCTTCTTCATCAACGGCCGTCTCCTTCAGGGCGCGCAGCCCTTCGAGGCGTTCAAGCGCGAGATCGACGCGGCCCTCGCCGCGAACTGATCGAACGTGTTCCACGGGACGAAGGCCGCCTCCGGGCGGCCTTTTCCTTTCCGTCGGCGCGCCATCGGCAACGCGCGAAGCGGACGAGGGCGCCACGCGCTATCCTGCCCTCCCTCCCATGCGTCGCGCTCCGCCGTTCGCCCGTCGCTGGCTCGTTCGACTCGTGCTCCTCGTGAGCGCGTGCCGCGAGCCCGACCTCGCGACCCAGGTCCTGGTGCACGTCGAAGGCGAAGAAGCGTTGGTGAGCGCGGCGAGCGCGCTGCGCTTGCGGGTGGTTCGCGAAGACGCGGCCGACTGGCAGCGCACGGAACCCTTGGGTCCGACGGGCGCGTCCGTGACGTTGCCGACCACGCTCCCGCTCGAGCCTCGCAACGGCGACGCGACCCGTCGCTTTCACGTGGTCGCCGAGCTCCTGGATTCCGACGGGACGGTGAGGGTGACCGAGCGCGCGTTGGGCGGATACGTCGCGGGCGAGCGTCGACACGTCACGTTGCGGCTGACGGCCCGTTGCGAAGAGGTCGAGTGTGGCGCGCAACGCACCTGCGTCGAAGGCCGTTGCGTGGACGCGTGCGTGGACCCGACGGCCACGCGGACCGCGACGCGCACGCCACCGGTGCCCTGCCAAGGTCTCGACGCCGGGCTGGACGCGGGCACCGACGCCGGCTCCGACGCGGGCGAGGACGCGGCGCTGGAAGACAGTGGCGTCGACGCTCCCCCCGACGCGGGAAGCTGTGCGCCCATCGCAGGCTTCGACCTCGCGCCGAACCACGCGTGTGTCTTGCTGGCGGACGGCAGCATTCGCTGCGAAGGCTCGAACGGTCGAGGCGCGCTCGGCGTCGGGCATCGTCGGGCCGTGGTCGGGTTCGCGGAGCCGGTCGCGGGCGGCCCCTGGCGCGACGTCGTGGTCGGCGACCGCGCGAGCTGCGGCATCGACGTGGGCGACGCGCTCTTCTGTTGGGGCGACGACCCCGGTCGGCTCGGGCTCGCCGACGACACCCGCGACACGACCGTGCCCCAACGCGTGACCGGAACCGGCAGCACCACCCTCTTCCGCCGGGTCGCGATCGGCGCCGGCCACGGCTGCGCGCCACGCTTCAGCGATCCCCCCAACGTCTATTGCTTCGGCCGCAACGACTACGGCCAGTCCGGCGGCACGCCGGGCGACACGCTCGTCGCTCCCGCGGCGTCGGTGATGCTCGGCTCCGCGTTCGCCATCACGACGGGTGACCGACACACCTGCGTCGCCCGCACGACGTCTCCCTCGGTCGTCTGCTGGGGACACAACGACTACGGCCAGCTCGCGGTCTCGTCGTCCACCGTCGACATGACGGGCTCGCCCCGCTCGGCGAGCATTCGCGCGTATTCGCTGGCCGCCGGCGCGAGCTTCACGTGTGTCCTTCGTGACCCCGACAGCCGTCCCGTCTGTTGGGGCGACAACCGCGGCTCGCAATGCGGCGCAGCGCCCACCCGCGAGGTGGGCCGCACGGTGGTCCCCCTCGACGACGCCGTGGTTCCACGAGGCCTCGACGCAGGCGACTCCCACGCGTGCATCGTGGCCGAGGACGGGTCGGTCTGGTGTTGGGGCTCGAACGCCGCCGGGCAGCTCGGCCTCGGCATGGACGCGGGCCCGACGACCCCGACACCGATGCGTTCGCTGGGCGAAGGCTACGTCGACGTGCGTGCGTCCGCCGATCGCACCTGCGCGCGACGAGGCGACGGCTCGCTCTGGTGTTGGGGTCGCGGCAACGGCACGCCGACGCCCGTCTGCCTCGAGTGAAACGCTTCCGACGGACACACGCGCACCGGCTCCCCAGCCGGAAGCCGCGGTCGCTGCTATCGTCCGCCGCATGAGCCAAGACTGGGTGGGAATCGTGCTCGCGGCGGGACAAGGCACCCGCATGAAGAGCGCCACGCCGAAGGTGCTGCACGAGCTCGCGGGGCGACCGCTCGTGGCGTGGGCGGTCGGCGCCGCGTTGGACGCGGGCGCGCGGGAGTGCGTCGTGGTCGTCGGCCACGGTCGCGACGCCGTCCAAGCCGCGCTTCACGCGCGTTTCGGCGACCGCGTGCGTTTCGCGGTGCAGGAAGAGCAGAAAGGCACGGGGCACGCGGTGCGGTGTGCGCTCGAGCAAGCCCTCGAGGGATACGAGGGCGCCGTGGTGGTCAGCTACGGCGACTGCCCGCTCGTCACCGCGAAGACCTTGTCCGAGCTGGTCGCGGCGCGCGGCGACCTCCCCCTCGCGCTGCTGACGGCGCACCTGGACGACCCGACCGGCTACGGGCGCATCGTTCGGGAAGACGGATCCGTCGTCGCGATTCGAGAGCACAAAGACTGCTCCGCGACCGAGCGCGCGATCGGCGAGGTGAACCCGGGGCTCTACGCGATCGACGCCGCGTTCCTACGGGACGCGATCGCCGGGCTCTCGACGAACAACGCGCAGGGCGAGCTCTACCTGACCGACGTGGTCGCGACGGCGGCGAAGGGACGGGGCGTCGCAGACGTCGCGGGCGACATGGCCGAGCTTCGCGGCGTCAACGATCGCTACGAGCTCGCGCTCTGCGGCGAGGTGATTCGACGCCGCATCAACGAGACGCTCGCGCGCTCGGGCGTCGGCATCGTCGACCTCGCCTCGACGTACGTGGACGCCGATTGCCTGGTCGAGCCCGACGCACGCCTCGAGCCCGGCGTGATGCTGCGCGGGTCGTGTGTCGTGCGAAGCGGCGCGCACGTGGAGGCGGGCTGTGTGCTGACGAACGTGCTCGTCGACGAAGGCGCGCACCTCAAGCCCTACACCGTGGCGAGCGACAGCCGCATCGGCCCGCGCGCCGACGTCGGCCCCTTCGCGCACCTGCGCCCGCAGACCGAGCTTCACGAAGGCGCGAAGGTCGGCAACTTCTGCGAGACCAAGAAGACGATCGTCGGGCGGGATTCGAAGGTGAACCACCTCGCCTACGTCGGCGACGGCGTGCTCGGGGTCGGCGTGAACGTCGGCGCGGGCACGATCTTCTGCAACTACGACGGCTTTCAGAAGCACACGACGGTGTTGGAAGACGGCGCGTTCATCGGCAGCGACTCCCAGCTCGTCGCGCCGATTCGCGTCGGCAAGGGCGCGTACGTGGCGAGCGGCTCCACGATCACCAAGGACGTGCCGGACGACGGGCTCGCGATGTCGCGCACGAAGCAGGTGAACAAGGAGGGTTACGCGAGCCGCATCAAGGCACGGCTCTCGGCCGAGGCCGAACGACGCAAGAAAGAGAAGACGGGCGGCTGAATCGCCGTCGGCCCCTCGAGGAACGGCCCCACGCTCGAGCCCACGCCACGAAGGACGGCGTCAGGGCTCGAGCAGCTCGGCGATGCGTTCCACGAGCAGCTTCGGCGAGAGGGGCTTCTGCCACCAGGCGTCCGCGTCGTGCCCGCCCGGCGCCAACTGCGCCTCCGACGCGGCGCTCAAGATCACCAACCGCATCCGCGGGTGACGGCGACGCAGCTCGGTGCTGAGCTCCATGCCGCTGCCGTCGGGCATCATCGCGTCCAACAAGACGACGTCGTAGGCGAGGCGTTCGACGGCTTCGAGCGCTTCCCGCAGCCCCGAGGCCTCGTCCACGTGATGCCCCCCCATACGCTCGAGCGCGATGCGGTTCATCTTGCGAAGCGACTCCGTGTCGTCGACGACCAAGATGCGAAGCGCGGGCGTGCTCGGCGGCGTTCGCGAGGCTTGGGGGGTCGTCGCCCGGGGCGGCTCGGGCGGTGTTCCCAGCGGGTGGCGCAGGAGCCCACGCACCGCGTCGCCGAGGTCCGCTCGCCGCTCCGTCGCCGCTTGCTCGACCGCTTCGGCGTGTGCCCTCAAGGCCGGGTCTTCGGCGATCCCACGAAGCTGATGGGCGGCTCTCCGCAGCTCGTCGTGGACCGACTCGCCTTCGAGCAGACGCCCGAGCAGGTCTTCGATTCCCGCGAGCCGCGCGGGAATTCCCGCCTGTGCACGTCGACGAACGGCCTCCAGTCGAGCCTCGAGCGCCGCGATCGGGTCGTCCTCGTCCGCCACCACGCAACCATACCCCGCCCGGCGCTACCGGACGCTTCCTTCCCACCCGCGCGCAGGTTTGGCAGCATCCCTGTCGATGGAGGAAGGCGAGGAGGCTCTGGGGGAGGAGCGCCCGGCGACGCCGCGTTGGAGATCACAGCCGCCCGCGGCGATGGATGCTCCGCCGCCCGGCACGGTGCTCGACGGCATGTACCGCGTCGAGCGCGTGATCGGCCGTGGCGGCATGGGCGTCGTGTTGCTCGCCACCGACGAGCGCCTCGAACGAGAGGTGGCGATCAAGGTCATCGCCCCCGACCGCATGGGCAACGCGAAGGCCCACGAGAGCTTCCTGGGCGAGGCGCGCGCGATGGCCTCCGTGAGGCACGAGAACGTCGTACAGCTCTACGCGTACGGACAGTTCGAGGGCCTCCCCTACTTCGTCATGGAGTACGTGCCGGGCACCGACCTCGGCACTTGGATCGACGAGCGGGCGACGCGCGGCGTGTCGCCTTCGATCGACGAGACGCTCGGGATTCTCGACCAAGCCTGCCGCGGCCTCGGCGCGATTCACGAGCGCGGCGTGGTCCACGCGGACGTGAAGCCCGGAAACGTCCTGATCGGTCCGTCGTTCCGCGTCGCGATGACCGACTTCGGTCTCTTTCGCGCGCTCGGCGAGCGTGACCTCAGCGAGCTCGTGGTCGGAACCCCGGCCTACATCGCGCCCGAGGTCGTCTATTCACGCGCGCCCGTCTTCGATCCGCGCGCCGACGTGTACGCGGTGGGCGTCATCGCCTACGAGATGCTGACGGGTCGCATGCCTCTCCCGATCGAGGACGTCCCGTCGCTCTTCGACGTCCACTCCAAGCGCGTGCCCGTGATCCCGCCGAGCGAGGTGCGCCCCGAGTTGCCCTCGGCGCTCGACGCGGTGGTGCTGCGCGCGCTCGAGCGCGACGTCTCGCAGCGCTTCAGCACCCCCGACGAGCTACGCCGTGCGTTCTTTCGCGCGCGAAGCGAGCTCGGCAAACGCGCCCTCGCGAGCCGCGTTCTCGTGGTCGACGACGACGACGACGCACGCGCGATGGTGTCCGAGACGCTTCGGTTCGCGTTCCCCAAGGCCGAGGTCACCGAGGTGCGGGACGGCGCGGAAGCGCTCGCACATCTCGAGCGGCACGGCGCCAGCCTCGTGGTGCTCGACCTGGATCTCCCCGGCATGAACGGCGTGGAGCTCACCGCGGCGCTGCGCGGCATCCCGCACCTCGAGAAGGTTCCGATCCTGGTCGTGACCGGTCACGGCGGGAGCGCCGATTGGCGGGTGCTTCAGAAGTTCGGGACCGACGGCTTCCTCGTGAAGCCGGTCGACTCGTACACGCTCGTCGCGCTCGCACGTCGCGCGCTCGACAAGAGCGTCGGCTGAAGCCGTCGTCCGGGACGCGCTCGACTCTGCGAGCGAGTCGAGACGGCGTCAGAGCACGTAGCGCAGGTAGAGCGCGCCGTGGATGCCGATCGCCAGCTCTCCGTCCGCGCCCTCGAGCCCGGGGAACACCCGCGCTCCGCCCGCGAGGCCGAACGAGTGGTGACGGTTTCGCGCGTGCCAGTCGAAGCCGACCTGACCGCCGTAGAGCAACGAGAGCTCGTCCGCGTTCTGCAGCCCGTAGGTGCGCAACACCTCGGACGTCGAGAACCCGAGACCAACCTCGCCACCGAGCCAGAGCGCCGCGCGGGCGCTGACGTTCGCCTGCACCCGAAGGTCGAGCAGGAAGTCGAGCACCTCGAAGGCGGTCGCGCTCGGCGGGCTCGGCGCCTTCGTGCGGTGCACGGAGCCCTCGGCGGCGAGCCCGGCGAGCAACCAGGGCGTCACCTCGTAGCCGAAGCCGAGCCGGAAGACCGGACCCGCACCCGCGAGCCGCCCCACGCCACCCACGAACGCGCGTACGCCGACGTGCGACTCGAAGTAGAAGCCGTGGCTGTAGAGGTCGCGCGTGATCTCGATCGCTTCGGGCGGCAGGCGCTCGACGTCCAAGCGCGTCGGATCGGGCTCCTCGACGACGGGTTCCTGCGCCGCGACGCGGTTCACGCCGAACGCGCCAGACGAGAGGAGGACCAGCGCCCCCAGGGACGCGATGCCAGCGAAACGCGCGACGAGCCCACGCATCGGGACGGACGCTACCACGGCACGTGAGCGGCCGTCGCGGTCGTTGTTCAGTGTGCAGGGCTGCGGTGCTCGGCCTGCGGCCTGCGCGCCTACCGCCCGCTTGGGAGGGCCTCCCCCTTCCCCTCCGTGCCTCGGAGCCTCTCTTCGCTTCGCTCCGTTCGGCTCCTGCGGTGCTCCGCGGCGAAGGGGCTCGTCGCCCCTTTCGAAACCCGGACCATGCTCGGGCCTCGGGAGTGGCGCGAGTGCCTCGACGGCGTGTACGGGGCTCGGCCTTCGGCCGTCGGCCTGGTGCTCCGGCCGGGCTCCCCGTCGACGAATCGGGCTTGCGGCCGCTTCGTTCCCTGACGCGTGTCGGAAAGGCCACGCTCGCCAAACGCGAGTGATACGCTTCGGGTCGACTTCGAGATGAGTGACGAGGAACAACAGCCGCCGCCGAAGCGGGCCGGCAACGTGACGATGCAAATCGACGCGTTCCGCGATCAGGTGGAGCTCTACGACGCCGACGAAGGCGACGTCGAAGACTCCCCGCGCTCCGTCGCGCCCCCTCCCCTTCCGCCGCGCACCCTCGAAGCCACGACGCCCGCCCCCGAAGGCGCCGCTCCCGCCCCCACGAAGCCCCCGATCGCCACCATCGCGATCGGCGTCGTGGTGGCCGCCGTCGCAGTCGGGGCCGCCCTCTGGGTCAGCGGCATGCTCGTCGACGAGCCCCCGCCCTCCCCGGAAGAAGCGCCGGCCATGGAGATCGGTCCCATCGAGATCGACACCCAAGCCCCGCCCACCGGCGAGTAGCCCGCGCACGACACCGAGGCCGAACGCCGAGCCCCGTACACGAGCCGATAGGCCGAGACCCGTACACGACTCCGAAGGCCGAGCCCCGTACAAGAGGCCGAAGGCCAAGAGGCCGTACAGGATCCGCACCTGCGTCACTCCCGATGCGACACGGCTCGCAGGGTTTCCGAGGCCTAGCCCCTGCATCGACGCCACGCCGTCGAGGCACTCGCGTCACTCCCGCGGCCCGATCATGGTCAGGGTTTCGAAAGGGGCGACCAGCCCCTTCGCCGCGGAGCACCGCAGGAGCCGACCGAAGCGAAGCGAAGGGAGACTCCGAGGCACGGAGGGGAAGGGGGAGGCAGAGCCTCCCCACGCGGGCGGTAGGCGCGCAGGCCGTAGGCCGAGCACCGCAGCCCTGCACACCGTCAGGCCCCCCCTGACAGCGAGCCGCGCTCACTGATACACTCCCTCCCATGCGGATGACGGGCCTGTGGGGATTGGGTGTTCTCGTCGCCCTCGGCGCGACGGGATGCTCGGATCAGCAATACGTCGGCGAAGGCGGTTTTCAGACCTTCGCGCTGACCGAAGACACGGCGCCGTTCGTCGCGACCGACGACGGGAACCTCTACATCGTCGAACAACGCGTCGAGCTGCCGCTGCGTGAGCCCACCGACCCGCAGATGGCCGAGCTCTCGACCGACGTCGATGGCTTGCCGTGGGCCCGCCGCCCCTGGGTCGAGCGCCACGACTACGAGCTCGAGGTCGATTGGGTCGTCATCAACCTCGACGACGAAGAGCGCGAGGTCGCCTTCACGATCAACGGCATCAACGAGTTCCACGAGTACCTGCCGGGCTTCACGATCGACGAGAACGAGGTCATCCCGGAGTTCGCGCAGTGGGAACGCTCGATGATTCTGGAGCCGCAGGAGCGCCGCTACGGCACGATTCGCGAGGAGCAACTCGACGAGGTCGCCGTCGACCTGGCGACCGTCGTCAACGGCGTCACCAACGCGAACCTGATCGTTCACCCCGACAGCCAATCGTCGCTCGATCCCCGCGCGACGCCGTTCGTGCCCGCGGTCGTACCGGCGCTCGTCGGCTTTCGCGCCGGGTTGCGCGCGACGACGCCCTCGAACGTCGTGGTCGAGCTGACGGTCCGCGTGCGTGACGAGCGCGGCGTCGTCATCGAAAACGTCGACAACGCGTGGGAGCTCCCCGTGCCCGAGATCTTCATGCCGTCGAGCGTCGTCCCGCCCGAGGAATGAAGCAGGCGGCCGGCCCGTACGTCCCCTGGCCTGTTCCGACGCCTTTCGAGTGCTAGGTGGTGCCGAGCACGTCGGCGCGAGGCGCTCACGTCCCTCTTTCTCTCGGCCCGAGTCCATCCATGCGCATCTCGCTCGCTTCCGCCCTTCTCTCCCTCTCCTTCGCCGCGACCGCCCTCGCCGCGCCCGCGAACTCGGAAGGAGAATCCGCCGACGACCTCGCCGCCGAGCTCATGGCCACCGAATCGGTCGCGCAGGTCTACGTCGCCGCGCCCGCGCAACCGCAAGCGCCCGAGCGCTTCGTGCGTCAGACCAGCGTCTACCTCGGCGTGCCGTTCTTCCTCACCGACCGCGACACCCTGCGGCCCGGCTTCGGGCTTCACGTCCGCGGCGGTTGGGAGTTCGGCTGGCTCGTCCCCGAGGTGGCGCTGGGTTGGCAGCTCAACCTGCTCGACGGTCCGGGGAACGACAACCTCCAGAGCATCTGGTTCAGCCTCGGCCTGCGCGTGCAGTTCCTCAACTACTCGAACGTCGTGCCTTTCGTCTCGGCCGCGTTTCGCCCGACGTGGTTCTCCGTCTACGACCCCGACTTCTCGACCGGCAGTGACTACACCTTCGAGCCCGGCGTCACCGGCGCGGTAGGCGCCGCGATCGAGCTCACCCCGAACTTCGGGCTCGAGGTCGGCGTGCAAGCGACGGCGATCTTCAGCGTCGTCAACGAAGTCTTCGTCGACGACGTCGGCAACGGGAAGAACGAGCTCTTCCTCTACCCCTACGTCGGCGCGACCTACTACTACTGAGAGCAGCCACCACTTGCACGGATTCCATCCGTGCGAGTGGGTGGATGCTCGGAGGTGGGAGGGGGCCCCGATCCGGCTTTGCCCGTCGGGGGGGGCGCGGCGCCCCCTCGAAAAGAAGGAAGAGCAAGAATCAGTGCAACGGATTCTTGCTCTGACCCGCGCCGAGCTTCGGTCCGAGGGTACGCAGCAGCAACGCCACGAACGCACGCGCTCGTGGCGTCCGCATTCGCGCCGAGGTACCGAGCGCAAAGACGTCGGGCCCGGCCTCGTCCTGCTCGGGCAGCAACGCCTCGAGCGCGCCGTCCGCGAGCTCGCGTCGAACCATGAAGTCCAACACCCGCGCGACGCCGGCTCCCTCGCGGGCCAGCGCGACCACGGCGTTTCCTTCGTCCGCGAAGGCGACCTCGTGCATGCCGTCGGGGCCCCAACGCTGCGGCCCCCCCGTCGGAGGCACGAATCGAAGCGCGGCATGACCGGCCAGCTCGGCGAAGCGCCGCGGCCGCCCGACGCGTGCGAGGTACACGGGTGAAGCGACGAGCACGAAACGCGTGGTTCCGAGCCGACGTCTCACCGCGCCCCTCGGGCGCGTCGTCGCCGAGCCGCACCGCGACGTCGACCTCACCGTCGGTGAAGCGCACCACGCGGTCGCTCACCGAGAGCCGCACCTCGAGCTCCGGATGCCGGTCCACCAACTGCGCCACCGCCTCGCCGAGCAGCCCGGAGAGCACCGGGCGAGACACGCTCACCCGCAACGTCCCTCGCGGTCGCGAGGCGGCATCCGCGCGCGAGCTCGCGCGCCGCCAACGCTCGATCGGCGGCGACGGCGAACGACGCGTGAATCGCGCGCCCTTCATCCGTCAGCGCGACGCCACGCGCGCTTCGGTCGAGCAGCCGCGTCCCGAGGCGCGTCTCGAGGCGTGTGAGCGCTTTGCTCACGGCGGACGCGCCGAGACCGAGCACACGCGCGGCGCCTCTCACCCCGCCTTCGCGGACGACCGCGAGGAAGACGGGGACATCGTCGAAGAGATCCAGCGAGACCGAGTCCACGTCACAAATGTGTCTCCTGAGGACACATCGTGTCCACCCTCGGCGTCGTTGTACTTCGATACGACACGCTTCAGGCTCTTCTCACCGGTCGCGAAGCCCGACGGCGTCCGCGGCCCCGCACGATACGAAGGAAGCAGCCATGAAGATCGGAATCCTGGGTACGGGCATGGTCGGCAAGACGCTGGGTACGAAGATGGTCGAGCTCGGCCACGACGTGATGCTCGGTTCGCGCAGCGCCGAGAACGCCGCCGCGCTCGAGTGGGCACAGGCGAGCCGTGGAAGGGCGGGCACGTTCGCGGAGGCCGCCGCACACGGCGAGCTCGTCTTCGTGGCGACCAAGGGCGAGCACACGGCCGCGGCGTTGACGCTCGCAAACGCCGACGAGACGCTCGCGGGCAAGGTCGTGATCGACGTGACGAACCCCTTGGACTTCTCGAAGGGCATGCCGCCGACGCTCACGATCTCGAACGACGACTCGCTCGGTGAGCTCCTCCAACGCAACCACCCCGGCGTGCGCATCGTGAAAGCGCTCAACACGATGTGGTGCGGCTTGATGGTCGCGCCGCGCATGCTGCCGGAGAGCCACCACACGTTCGTGAGCGGCAACGACGCGGACGCGAAGGCGCAGGTCGTCGCGTTGTTGAAGAGCATGGGATGGCGCGACGAAGAGGTCGTCGACCTCGGCGACATCACGACGGCCCGCGGCACCGAGATGTACCTGCCGCTCTGGGTGCGGCTCTACGGCGTGAAGGGCACGGGCGCGTTCAATCTGAAGCTCGTGTTCGCGGGCTGAAGCTCGGGTGGTCGGGGAATTCCGCGCGCGCGTTGAAGCTCGGGTCGGTGCTCGGGGAGTTCCACGCGCGCGGCGACGTATCCTCCGCGCGATGCCTCGCTTCCCCCTGCTGCTCGGCCTCTCTCTCGTTGCCTGCGGTGGATCCGGCGGGGGCGGCGACGCGTCGTCGGACGCGAGCATCGCTCGACGGAAGCACCGTCGACGCGACCCCGACGGCAGCGAGACGACGCAGACCTGACGTCGGACGCGTCTCCGCGAGACGCGGCGCTCGATGGCGACTCGACCTCGACGGCGGCGCTGCCGACGACGGTGCCGCCGACGACGGCGGCAGCACGGACGTCGACGCCGGAGAAACCGATCGCGACGCGGGGCCGACGGCGGAACGGATGCCAGCGTCGACGCGGGAATCGACGCGGGAATCGACGCGGAATCGACGCGGGAATCGACGCGGGAATCGACGCGGGAATCGACGCGGGGCGTCCGGGCGTCGTCGGCCTCGACACGCCGTGCGGCCAAGGCCCCGGATCCACCCTCTTCCGCTTCGGCTTTCACACCGGCTCCACCTCGCCTCGCATCGACGTCTGGGATCCCACCTGCAGCTACGCGCCCTTCAGCGCGTGCAGCGTGGCGTATTTCGGAAGCGGCACGAGCAGCGTGATGAGCGGCTCGGCGGTCCTCGTGACCACGTCCTCCGCGACGGTTCGCGTGCGCTACTCCGTGGCTGGCCTCTCGTTCTCGCGCGCCACGCTCTACGTGCAGGCCCGCAGCTACTCGACGTCCTCGTCGACGAACGTCGCCGCGTGGTCGCCCATCTACGGCGGCAAGACCTTCGGCCCGGTCGACAACGACTTCACGTACGACTGGTACGCCGTCGATTGGAGCGACTCGCTCTCGCCCAGCGACTCCCCGAGCCTCACCGCGATCGAGCTCAACGCGAGCGGCGGCTCGGGCTCGCTCGCGCTTCGCAACGTCGAGCTCTGCCTCGAGCCCTGACGAGAGCGGTTCAAAGCTCCGCCTCAGCGCTCGTCGCCTTCGAGCAGCCGTCGGTAGCTCTCGTAGCGCTCCGCCGAGATCACCCCCTCTTCCACCGCACGTTTGATCGCGCAGTCGGGCTCGCTGCGATGTCGGCAATCCCGAAAACCGCACCCGCCGAGGAAGGGCCGCATCTCCACGAAACACGCGTCGAGCTGCTCGTCCGGAAGCTCCCAGACGCCGAGCTCACGAATGCCCGGCGTGTCCGCGACGTAGCCCTCACCCACCCGATGCAGGGTCGCGACACGCGTGGTGTGTCGCCCCTTGGTCGTGTGGTCGCTCGTCGCGCCGACCTTCAGCGCCAGGTCCGGATCGATCGCGTTCAGCAGGCTGCTCTTGCCGACACCGCTCGCCCCCGCGAACGCGCTGACGTGCCCGTCGATCCGCTCGCGCAAGCTCGCGATGCCGTCGCCCCGGTGCGCGCAGGTGTAGAGCACCGGATAGCCGAGCTTCGCGTAGGTCTCGAAGATCGCACGTTGCGCGTCGCTCTCGCGATCGAGCTTGTTCGCGACGATGACCGCGTCCAATCCGGCGTGCTCGGCGACCACCAAGAAGCGGTCGAGCATGCGCGGATGAAGCGGCGGATCGCCGAACGCGAAGACCGCGAAGAGCTGGTCGAGGTTCGCGACCAGCACGTCCTCGCGTCGCGCCTGCGCCGGATGCTGGCGGGAGAGCACCTGACGTCGCGGAAGCACCTCTTCGATGGTGCCGAGCCCCTCGTCGGAGCGCAGCACACGAACCCGGTCCCCGACCACGCACAGATCCGTGCGCTGCTTCTCCTTCTTGAGGCGGCCGCGCAGCTTGCACGTCCACAAACCGCGATCGGTGTCGACCTCGAAGAAGCCGGCCGTCGCCCTCAACACGATCCCTTCCGCGTGGATCTCTTCGCTCACGGGGGCCGAGGTTGGCCACGACCCGCGTCCGGGGCAAGGCCCGTCGTGGTTCCGCCGTCATTTGCCGGCGATTCCCGGCAGACGACGGCCCGTCGGGCGTCAGTCGCCACGAAAGAACGTCACGATCGCGTCGGCGCTCGCCGGAATCCACGCATGGCCGACCGCCGGATCGACCACGACCGAATGCACCACGCCCCGGCGCTCGAGCTCGTCCGCGTAGAGCCGCATGGTCGACGGCGGCACGATCGAATCGAGCCCACCGTGCAAGAAGAGGGTCGGCGGGTGGGTCGCCTCCAGCGTGGGCACCGAGCAGAAGCTGCCGGCACACGTCGCGTAGGACGCGCTCGCAATCGCGAGGCGACGAAACCGTCCTTCGTAGGCGAGGGCGACACGTGAGCTCATGTACCCGCCGCTCGAGAGCCCGGCGGCGTAGAGCACGTCGGCGTCCAGCGTGCCGAAGTCGCCGGCTTCGAGGGCCTCGAAGATCGCGAGCATCAACGCGTGGTCGGGCGAGCTCTCCCACGCGTAGTTCCACGGCGCGACGTTCGTGTTCCACGCACCGGCGCCGTCGTATTGCGCTTCGGGGGTGATCACCGCGAAGCCCGCCTCGAGCAACGCGCGAATCACGTCGGCTTGGTAGTACGCACCGTACGCTCCGTCGCGCTCGCCTACCCAGGCGAGGCCGGCGGGCGACGCCGTGCCTTGAAAGAGCAGCACCGCCGGAAAGCCACCCTCTGGAGGATCTCCGCTCGGCCATTGGAAGTGCACCGCGCGGTCGAGACCCGCGGCGCGAAGCACGAGGCTGCGCCGAACACACGCGATGCGTTCCTCGCTCACCTCGCAGAGCGGCGTCGGACGCGAAGCGTCGAACGTCGCATCGGCGACCGCCGCGTCCACGACCTCGGCGTCTTCCGATTCGGTAGCGCTCGCGTCGACGGGCCCCGCCTCGATCGCACCGTCGGTCCGCTCGACGAACGCGTCGAGGCCCGCGTCCGATCCCGCGCCGCCTCCGCCGCCACACGCGACGAGGACGAGCACCCCACACCCCACCATGCTCGTCCTCATGCGTCCTTCACTCCGCGGCGCTGACCGCACGTAGCGCGCGATCCCGCGCGGCCCACCACGTCTCGAGCTTCGGCCAGAGCCGATCCTTCGCGCTCTCGCTCACCACCGCGGCGACGTGACCGCCCGGCAGATGCGTGTGCGTGATGTCGCGGCTTCCCGCGCGCTCCGCGAGCGGCACGGCGCTCTCCTTGGGGACGATGTAGTCGTGCTCGAACGAGAGCACGTGCAGCGGCATCGTGATGCCCTCGAGCCGCGCAGGCTTTCCGAGCAGCGTGAAGCGCCCGTTCACGAGCTGGTCCTCGCGGTAGAGCGCACGCACCCACGTCCGAAAGACCTCACCCGGAAGGTCGACGTTGTCGTTCGCCCACTTCTCCTTCGCGAGAAAGGAGTCGAGGAAGTTGCCGTCGAACCCCCGCCCGGTGATGAGCTTGTCGGCGAGGAACGCGAGCTTGCTCGGCGTCAGCGTGGGGCGAAGCATCAAGAAGCTCGCCTGCAAGAGCGGCCACGGAACGTTGCCGAACGCGTCCACGAGCGAATCGGGATCGAACGCCGGCGAGCGGGTCCACGTCGCGAGGATTCCGTCGTCGGCGAAGGCCACCGGTGCCGCGAGCGTGGTCAACGACGCCACCCGCTCCGGAAACGCCGACGCATGAATCGCCGCGAGCGTGCCGCCCATGCAGTACCCGAGCACGTGCGCCGCGGGCGCGTGGCTCGTCTCGGACGCCCGCCGCAACGCGCGCCCGAGGTAGCGACCGACGACGTCGTCGAAGCTGAGGTGCCGATCTTCGGGTCCGGGCGTGCCCCAATCGACGACGTAGACGTCCCAGCCCTTCTCCGCGAGCCACTCGACGAGGCTCTTTCCGGGCAGGAGGTCGAGCACGTACCAGCGGTTGATCATCGAAGGGACGAGCACGAGCGGAAGCCGATGCGTCGGCGTGCGGCCGCTCGGCGCGGAGAAGCGCAGCAGCCGCCACTTGTTCTCGGAGTGCACCACGACGTGCGGCGTGCGCCCGACCTCGGGCGCCGGGTGACGCACGAGCTTCACGAGGTTGGTGATCGTCTTCAGCATCGCGGCTCTCCCGAGCGTTGCGGCGGCTCCGTGCCTCGCGGTGCGGCGGCGTGCGGCGGCTCCGGCCTCGGATCGCGCGAAGACATCGCTCGCTCCGCGACCGTCGTCGCCAGGTTGGCACGCGCGCGAACCCACGTCCGCACCTGCTCGCTCGCGGTCACGGCTTGGCCTCGTAGAGGCCGGCGAAGACCTTGCCGTAGCGCTCGTAGACGGCCTTGCGCTTCACCTTCAGGGTCGGCGTCAGCAACCCTCCTTCGACACTCAACGGCTCGTCCATCACGGCGATCTTCTTGATCGTCTCGTAGCTCGCGAGCTCGGCGTTCACGCGCTCGATGCGCTTGTCGAGCAACGCCCGAATCGCCTCGGGGCTCGAGGTCGCGCCCTGCTCCTTCAGCGCCGCTTCGATGGCCGGCTGGTTCGGCCACACCCCGGCGACGAGGAACTTCTGACCGTCGCCGTAGACCACGACGTGATCGATCAACGCGTCGTCGCGAAACCGAACCTCGATGTTGGCCGGCGCGACGTTCTTGCCACCCGCGGTCACGAGGATGTCCTTCTTGCGATCGACGATCTGCAAGAAGCCGTCGTCGGTCCATCGCCCGATGTCGCCGGTCTTGAGCCACCCGTCGTCCGTGAAGCACTCCTGCGTCGCCTTCGGATCCTTGTGGTAGCCGCCGAAGACGTTCGGCCCCTTCGCGAGAATCTCGCCGTCCTCGGCGAGCTTCAGCTCCACCGAGGGGAAGGGCTTCCCCACGCTGTCGAAACGAAACGCGTCGGGCCGGTTCATCGTGAGCGTGGGCGAGCATTCGGTCAGGCCGTAGCCCTCGACGATCAGCAAGCCCGCCTCGTGGAAGAGCTCCTTCACCTCACGCTTGAGCCCCGCGCCGCCCGAGAGACAGAAGCGGAACTGGCCGCCCGTGAGCTCACGGAGCTTCGCGATCTGGCCCTTGCGCTCGACGCTCGCGGCCAGCGCCTGCGACGCGAGCTTGTCCCAATAGCTGGGCACGCTCATGAAGACCGAGGGCCGCACCTTCGGAAGCTCGTCGAGCACGTCGCGCGGGTCGGAGAGGTAGGTGACCCAACCGAGCTGGTTGCCGATGCCGGCCTCGCCGAAGCCGTAGATGTGGCTCATCGGAAGCCAGAGCACGTCGACCATGCCCTCGTCGAGCAAGGGCGCGAGCACGTCGAACCAATCGCGTCCGTTGGTGCCGACGTTGCGGTGCGTGAGCGGCACGCCCTTCGGACGCCCGCTGGTGCCGCTCGTGTAGAGCATCACCCCGGGCTGATCGAGCGAGATGGCCTCGAGCCCCCGCGCGAACGCGCCTTCGTCCTCCCGATGCCGCGCCGCGCCGAGCGCCCGTGCGCGCGACCACGTCACGAAGCGCTGGTCGAGCTCCTTCGCGGAGGGCGCCGTCTTGCCCTTGCCGCGCAGCTCGGCGGCGAGCGCTTGCGGGTCGAGCGTGTCGTCCATGAGCACGACACGCCGAACCGCGTCGAGCATCGGCCACGCTTCGAGCAGACGGGCCAACATGCCCTCGGTGTCGACGAAGACGACCTTCGCATCGCTGTGCTCGATGACGTAGCCGGCCTGGTCGGCGGTGCTCGATCCGTAGATCGGCACCATCACGCCGCCCATGCCTTGAATCGCGAGCGCGGCGCTCATCCACTCCACGCGGTTCGGCGCGAAGATGCAGGCACGGTCGCCGGTCTGCATCTCGGTGCCGAGGTAGAGCGCCACGTCGCGGATCTGGTCGGCGAAGGCTTGCCAGGTCACCGCGCGCCAGTCCTGGCCTTCCTTGATCATGAAGCGCGGACGGGTCGCCCGCTCCGGCAGGAAGTCGAACACGATCTGCGGCGGCGTTCGAAGCGCGCCGAAGTACTTCTGGACGTCCATCACTTCCCCCTCTCCGCGTCGGCGAGGCGATCCTCCAGATCGAGCAGACGCGTCTGCAAGTCGTGCAGCGCGTGAAGCAGTCGCTCTTGGTCCTCGCGGTTGGAGAGCCCCACGCCACTCCACCATTGCGCGGCCAGATGCTTCTGCTGCGCCTGCAGCTTGTTCATCGCCGACAGCATTCCGCCGGCCGGCCCGAGCACGAAGGGCGACTTCATCCACGTCTCGAAGACGCCGGTCGACGCGTTCTCCCACGCGTCGAAGCTCTTCTTCCACAGGCTCCAACCGAGCTCGAAGGGGTTCATCGCTCTACTCCATCACTCGAGAGAAAGACGCCGCAGCTCCGCCGCGGTCGTGAAATCCGGGTTCGTTTCGTCCAGACGCGAGGTCGCGCGCGCCACCTCGCCGAAGCACTCGAAGAGAAAGCTGGTCTGGCGCTGCGTCGTCGACGCACCGGCCGCAGGCTCCACCGTCACGCGCACGTCGACGCGCATCGCTTGGGTGAACGCCAAATCGGGAAGCTCGAGGCGCCCCGCCGACGCGACGCGCACCTCGTAGACGTCGCGCCCCGCGTAGGGCAGGCCACGGAACGTGCCGCCCCGCACCTCGCCGACGCTCACGTGCTCGGAGCCCGGCTCGATCGGGAAACGGTAGAGCGCGACGGGCGCGCCGTAGATCAAGAGCGATTGCCCCTCGGGCGGGCTCTCGTCCGCGCTCGCGGTGCCGAGCAACGCGAGCGTGTTGTCGTCGTGGTGGTAGACGCCGAGCGTGCGCCCGCCGGCGTCGAGCGGCGTCACGAAGATCTCACCCCCGAGGCCGGCCGTGATCTCCGCGAAGGCGTCCGCGAACCAATGTTCTTCGAGCGCGCTCGCCGAGAGCCGCGCGAGCTGATCGTCGGCGTAGTCGATCGAGAAGTCCCACACGCGGCGCTCGTCGATCACCGCGCCGACGAGGTCGACCCCGCGCTCGGTCCCCGAAGGGCTCACGAGCAGACCGACGCTGACACCGAGCGCCGGCGAGAGCTCCGTCGCGTCGATGCGTCCGTCGAGGTTCGGCACGCAATCGAGAGGCCCGGGATCGCCAGGACGGTAGGGCTCACGCATCGGAAAGGTCTGGTTGTCGCCGCAGCCGAGGCCCAGCGAGAGCAAGACGAGGAGCGAGAAGAAAGTGCGCATGTCGTCTCCTCAGAATTGCAGACCGAGACGAGCCCGGAAGAGCTGGGCCGGCTTCGCGTTCAAGCCGAGCGTGGGGTTGTCGAAGCCCGCGAGCGGGAAGAGCACGGCGTATTCGAGCGAGAGGAGGAAGCCCTGCGTCGTCGCGTAGACGAGCGTGGGGTCGAGCTCGATGCCGAGACCCCGTTCGCCGGAGAGCGTGCTGCTCGGCTCGACCGCGAAGCTCGCGATCGCGGCGAGCTGCGCTTCGAGACGACCGGGCCCGAGGTCCGCGAGCCGCACCCGCCCGTGGGGCCGCACGTAGATCGCGTCGGTGACGGTGCCGATGATCTCGCGAAAGAGGATCCGGTCGACGCGGTAGTCCGAGTGAAAGCGGAAGTTGTCGACGCGGGTGTCGAAGGGCGCGTTCGCTTGCGGTCCGTCGAGGTCGCCGGGTTGGGGCGCGCTCGCCGTCGTGCCGCGATCGTTGCGGCCGTAGAGCGCGCCGAAGCCGGGCGCCGGGTCGCCGCTCGCGAAGCCCGCGTCGAGGCCGAGGCTCCAGGGCGAGGTGCCCGCGCCGACCCCGGGACCGAAGTCGCTCTCGAGCGCCGCACCGAACTGCGACGAGGTGTAGGCGTCGCGAAGCTCCACGCCCGCGAGCAGTGAGGGCTGGTCGATGCGTGCGTGAAGGTACGCCGCCTCGAGCTCGATGCGTGCCGTGGGAAGCGTCACCTTCAACCAGCCGTCGACCGCGGTCGCGCGAAAGCCGCGGTGCTGCGACTGCGCGCGCGTGAGCGGCACCGGGTTGGCGGCCGGCAGGTAGTCCGCCGGCACGTCGCGGTCTTGCCAGCGGTGCGAGACGTACGCGCCGTATTCGACGCTGATGCGGTTCGCGCGGGCGCGACGACGACGCGCGAGGTCGGTGTGAAAATCGAAGAACGCGAAGGTGAAGGTGCGCACGTCGTCCGCGCGATCGAGACCCACCACGCGGTTCGGCGCGGCGCGATCCGTGGTCGGCCCGATCGAGGTCCAGTCGAAGGCCACGGCCCAGACATGGCCGAGGAGCGGCGTCACGAAGGCCACGCGATCCGCCGCGTCGCCACTGTCGCAATCGGAGCAATCGCCGCCGTTCGCGAGCATGCCGAGGCCCCAATGGTTGCCCATGCGACCGACCGCGAACATGCCGAGCGGCGTCAGCACCTCGCCGTACGCGCGACGGACGACGAAGGGTTGGTTCGCCGGGCGCTGCGAGACCGCGACGCTCGGCACCCCGTCCGGCTGCGACCCGAGCGCGAGGTTGTCGAGCGCGTCGATGCGCAGCTTCACCGCCATGCCGGCCTTCGGCACCAGCAGCGCGAGGTCGGTGCGAAGACGGAAGTCCGCGTGGGTCAGCGTCTGCGCGTCGAGGTCCGAGAGCGGCACCGGGAAGATGGCTTCGCCGTTGGTCTGCGGGCCGCGGTCGAGGTCGAGGTTGGTCAGGGTCTCGAAGCGCGTGCGCATCGCCCCGTGAGAGACGACCTGCGTCTCCCGCGCGGCTTCGATGTCGTTGCCGAGGTCGCGGAAGCCTTGCGCGCTCGCGCTCGCGACGAGGGTCGCCCACACGACCAGAGCGAGTACCCCCGGTCGTAAGTTCGTTCCGC